>JAHIWP010000040.1 GCA_018816095.1 Gammaproteobacteria bacterium | reverse complement strand
GTTGCCCCGGTTCGCTTGCCCAGTTTGATGTAGAGCTTGACCGCTCGGATACGGTCTTCGTATGAGTACATGAACTACCTCCAGGTAGTCCAAGATTTCCGCCGCATCCCCGGTGGGTCAATTTTCCATCAGCGCCAACAATATAGGGCTTTTCGGTAATCAGAATGCGCCTCGCTAATCCCATTTCATGCGACTTGCTTGCCGCGCTTTTGACTGTTTTGGAGGTCGCATGTCCGTTACACGCCAGATCTTGTTTGCCCTCGCATTCGGCATCATTACCGGCCTGGTGTTGAATACCTGCGCCGGTGCACTGCCTGATGGCAGCGTGGCCTGGCTGGACATTCATTTATTGACCCCGGTGGGCAGCATCTTCCTGCGCTTGCTGCAGTTCGTGGTCGTACCAATGGTGTTCGGTGCTCTTATCCTGAGCCTGACAAATCACGAGCACGGCGCTGCTGTTGGCCGCCACGCCGGTCGCCTGCTGGTTGGCTACCTGCTCACCAGCGCTATAGCGCTCGCACTTGGCATGCTGGTCGCCCAATGGTTGAGCCCGGGTACTGGCGCGGTAAGCCTTGTCAGCCAAGCCCCTTTAGGTCGTCATGCCGATAGTCTGAGTCAGTGGCTGGTCGGGTTGGTGCCGAATAACCCATTCACGGCCTTGGGCAGTGGCGGTTTGTTGCAGGTTATCTTCGCCGCAGCGCTAATTGGTATTGCTATGCGGGCGTTACCGGATGACAGCGCACCGTTACGCCGGCTGATTCAGAGTGGTTATACCGTCACGCTCAAGGTGCTGGAATTCGTACTCAAACTGGCTCCCTATGGGGTGTTTGCGCTGATCACCTCGGTGATTGCCAGCCAGGGGCTGGACCTGCTTCTGCGCCTCGGTATGTATGTGGCCGGGCTGACGCTGGCACTGGCGCTCATGGCGGTTCTGTATTTGCTGCTGCTGGGCATCACGGGCGCCCGCCCGCTGGACTTCGTCAAGCATTTTGGCCAGAGCCTGGGCTTTGCTTTTGGCACGGCCAGCTCCGGCGCGACCTTGCCATTGGCGCTTGGCAATGCGCGCAGCTACGGCATGAGTGAATCCTTAGCCAGCTTTGCCCTGCCCTTTGGTACCGCCCTCAAACGCGATGGCGCAGCCGTACTACAGGGCTTTAATGCGTTATTTGTTGCCCAGTTGTTCAACATCGACATCACCACCTCGTTGTTGATCACGGTGTTCACCACGGGGCTGTTGGTCAGTTTCTCCACCGCCGGTGTGCCTGGTGCCGGACTGGTGGCCATGACGACCGTTCTGGGCGCTGCCGGCCTGCCGCTGGAAGGCGTCGCGGTTGTCGCGGGGGTTGATCGCTTTACGGATGGGCTGCGTACCGCGCTCAACGTGATGGGTAACTGCGCCAACGCCGCCTTGCTTGAGCGCCTGGATGGCCGTCATGCAGTGACGCCTGACCATGAAGAGGCTGAGCGTTCAGCGGTTTGAAGGTACTTAAAAGGAGTTGGCTTGGCCTGAAGCTGCAAGCCAAGCAAGAGCAGCTTTAAACGCAAGAGGGGTTGAAGCTCAACCCTTGTTTAGAGTGGCGTGCCCTACTCCAGATTCTGGCGTTTTTCCACCAGGCAATGGTTAAACCTGCAAGAGCACTCGGCCACGGCTCGGGCAGGTTTCCATATAGCGATGGGCGTCGATCACATTGTCGAAGCTGAAGACCTTGTCGATCAGTGGCTTGATTAAACCATCGGCTGTCAGCTGATTAATGCCTTGCACTGCTTTGGCCACCGCCACCTGATCTTGCGGAATATTCAGCTCCTCCTTGCCTGTAAAGTTACCGATGCAATGGACGAAGAACTGAATATTCTTCTGGAACGCCGCGCAGGCTGGGAATGGTGTTTCATTGCCGCCTTGCAGATCGAATAAAATCAACCGACCACGCGGTGCGATGGCATCACCCAGCAGGCACATTTGTGGCCCACCCAAGGCGTCCATCACCACATTAACGCCACGCCCATCGGTGAGCTTACTGACGCGGCTCACCAGATCCTGCTCTTCGGTAAGGATGATGTGATCGGCGCCCAGCTGTTTAAGAAACGCGCTGTCTTCGGCATAGGCCGTGGCGGCGATAACGTGGGCCCCCAAGGCTTTGCCCATCTGCACAATATAGGGGCCCCAGCAGCGGCTGGCGGCAGTGACCAAGACCGTTTCACCCGGCTGCAGATGCGCGAGTTCGACAAAACCGAACCAGCCCACCATCGATGGCAGATAGTGCACGGCCGCCTGTTGCGCGGTCAGATTGGCAGGGTAACGGACCAGAGAGCTGCGCGGTAAAACCACTTGCTCGGCGTAGCTGGGATAGCGATTGGGGCTGTGCCCTGGGAAGCTGGCAACCCGATCACCCACGGCCAGATCACTGACCCCCTCGCCAAGCGCCAACACCACACCGGCAGCTTCATGGCCGAGGCCTGCAGGCAACTGTGCCAGCGTCGGTGCCAGGTTCTGCCGCCAGAGTACGTCGTGCCAGCTGACGCCCACGGCTTCAACACCGACAAGCACTTCACCCGCTGCCGGTGCAGGGACGTTACGCTCTTCGATCTTGAGGACATCAGCCTCACCAAACTCATGGAAACGCACTATGCGGGACATCGCAAACCTCTTCGGTTGACCCATTCAGGTCGTGGTAACTGGTACGCAGGTGTGCGCTAAACAATTACAGGCGACCGCTTATGGCCACGGACTTTATCCGGGCCTGGCCAGCAATTCCACCGCTCGGGGCTGATATTCACCATGCTTGTCGATGATGATGCAATGCCCGCGCTTGATTTGCGTCTGCATATTGCCTGTAAGCGGCATTCAGCATTAGCCTGACTCGCTTGTAAAACCGCAGCCACTCACTAATGGACACCGGATGAACCGTAACGATCTTCGCCGCGTCGATCTCAACCTGCTGATCGTCTTTGAAACGCTGATGCATGAACGCAGCGTGACCCGTGCGGCGGAAAAACTGTTTCTCGGTCAGCCGGCCATCAGTGCCGCCCTCGCCCGTCTTCGCAGCTTGTTTGATGATCCGTTGTTCGTGCGAACTGGCCGCAGCATGGAACCGACTGCACGGGCCATGGAAATTGCCGCCCTGCTCTCACCGGCGCTGGATTCAATTTCCACCGCCGTCAGCCGCGCTGCTGAATTTCACCCGGCCACCAGTAATGCAGTGTTTCGCATTGGCCTGTCGGATGACGTCGAGTTTGGCCTGCTGCCGCCGCTGATCAAGCGCCTACGGGCTGAAGCGCCAGGTGTGGTGCTGGTAATTCGCCGCACCAATTACTTGCTGATGCCGGCTCTGCTGGCCTCCGGCGAAATTTCCGTCGGCGTTGCCTATACCGAAGAGTTGCCGGCCAACGCCAAGCGCAAGGTCCTGCGCCGTAGCAAACCGAAATTGCTGCGCGCCGACAGCGCCCCGGGCGCGCTTAGCCTGGATGATTACTGTGAGCGCCCGCACGCGCTGGTGTCGTTTGCCGGCGACCTCAGTGGTTTTATCGATGTGGAACTGGAAAAACTCGGGCGCAAGCGCCGCGTGGTGATCGCCCTCCCCCAGTTCAATGGCCTGGGCACCCTGCTCGCCGGCACCGACATTATCGCCACCGTACCGGACTACACCGCGGCAGCCCTCAGTGCGGCGGGTGGTGTGCGCGCTGAAGAACTGCCCATACCGGCGCAAACTTTTGAACTGCACATGGCCTGGCGCGGCGCCCAAGACAATGACCCGGCCGAACGTTGGCTGCGCTCGCGTATCCAGATGTTCTGCGGCGACCCCGATAGCGTTGAGTAGGTCGGCTAAGCACAGACCACGGCATTGCTCACATATGCGTTTGTCGATACAAGCCTGTAGATAATCAATCTGATTGATACATACCTTCGAATCGTTCGATTCGTCGCAATAGAGCCCTCGCTGCAGACTCCGCCTCCTCAAAACACCCTCTGGCGGAAGTACACATGGAACAGTCCAATAAGAACCTCTGGCATTTCCCCCTCGCCCTTGCCGCGGTGCTGGTAGTGAGCGCCTGTGGCAAAGCACCTGAAAGTGCACAGCAAATGCCTGCAGCCAAAGTCAGCGTGGCCGACGTTATCGAACAGCCGATCAATGAGTGGGACGAGTTCACCGGCCGACTGGAAGCGCCAGAATCAGTCGATATTCGCCCACGTGTATCCGGTTTCGTTGACCGCGTAGCCTTCAACGAAGGCAGCCTGGTGAAGAAAGGCGACCTACTGTTCCAGATCGACCCGCGGCCGTTCCAAGCCGAAGTCAAACGCCTTGAGGCGCAACTGCAACAAGCCCGCGCCAGTTTTGCGCGCACCCAAAGTGAAGCCCGTCGCGGCGAGCGTTTGCGCCAGAGCAACGCCATCTCTGCCGAGCTCGCCGATGCCCGCGCAAGCGCTGCGGCAGAGGCCAAGGCCGCTGTAGAGGGCATCCAGGCAGAACTGGATAACGCCCGCCTCAACCTCAGCTTTACCCGCGTCACAGCGCCGATTGATGGTCGCGTCAGCCGTGCGGAAATCACCGAAGGCAACCTGGTGAATGCCGGGCAAAGCCACCTCACCACGCTGGTCAGCACCGACAAGGTCTACGCCTATTTCGATGCTGATGAGCGCGTATTCCTCAAGTATGTCGAGCTGGCACGCCAGGCCGGTGGCCAGACGCGCGATGCCAGCCCGGTGTACCTGGGCCTGTCCAGCGAAGAAGGCCATCCACACCTTGGGCAGCTGGACTTTCTCGACAACCAGGTCAACCCGCAGACCGGCACCATCCGTGGCCGAGCGGTATTTGATAACCGTGATGGGCGTTTCACGCCAGGCCTCTATGCGCGCCTCAAATTGGTCGGCAGTGGCCAGTACGCCGCCGCGTTGATCAAGGATGAAGCGGTCGGCACCGACCTCGGTAAGAAGTACGTCCTGGTACTCGATAAGGACAACGCCGTGCAGTACCGCGCCATTGAACTGGGGCCAAAGCTGGCAGGCCTGCGCATCGTGCGCAGCGGTCTGGCCGAGGGCGAGAAGATCGTAGTCAACGGTCTGCAGCGCGCCTTCCCCGGCTCCATCGTTGATCCGCAAAGCGTGCCCATGGCCGATGAAAAGACCCAGTCGCTGCTGACCGAGCAACGTCAGGCCATCGAACGCCAGAACAGCCGCCGAGTTGCTGCAGAAAGTAGCCCTGCCAACACTGCGCCACGCGGCTAATACGCTGTTATATAGGTAAAACGACGATGAATTTTTCGCAATACTTTATTCAGCGGCCGATCTTCGCCGCGGTGTTGTCCTTGCTGATCCTGATCGGCGGTGCCATTTCGCTGTTCCAGCTGCCCATCAGCGAATACCCGGAAGTGGTGCCACCTACCGTAGTGGTACGCGCCACCTTCCCCGGTGCTAACCCCAAGGTGATCGGTGAGACCGTCGCCTCGCCACTCGAGCAGGCCATTACCGGCGTAGAGGGCATGTTGTATATGTCCTCGCAGGGCACGGCCGACGGCAAGATGACCCTGACTCTGACTTTCGCCTTGGGCACCGATCTGGACAAGGCCCAAGTGCAGGTGCAGAACCGCGTTACCCGTACCATGCCGACCCTGCCCACCGAAGTGCAGCGTCTCGGCGTGACGGTCGACAAGGCCTCACCCGACCTGACCATGGTTGTGCACTTGACCTCGCCGGACGACCGATACGACATGCTGTATCTGTCCAACTACGCCGCGCTGAATATCAAGGATGAGCTGGCGCGCCTGGACGGTATTGGCGATGTGCAGCTTTTCGGTCTGGGCAACTACTCGCTGCGTGTGTGGTTGGATCCAAACAAGGTCGCCTCGCGCAACCTGACTGCTTCTGACGTAGTCAACGCTATCCGTGAGCAAAACCGCCAGGTCGCTGCTGGCTCGCTCGGTGCTCCGCCGTCGGATGCGGGTAACAGCTTCCAGCTATCGATCAATACGCAAGGCCGTTTGGTCACCGAGGAAGAGTTCGAAAACATCATTATCCGCGCCGGTGATAACGGCGAAATCACCCGTTTGAAAGACATTGCGCGAATCGAACTGGGCTCCAGCCAATACGCCTTACGCTCCCTGCTGAATAACAAACCCGCAGTCGCCATCCCGGTATTCCAGCGCCCTGGTTCCAACGCCATCGAGATTTCCGATGCGGTGCGCGTTCGCATGGCCGAGCTGAAGCAGAGCTTCCCGCAAGGCGTGGACTACGAAATCGTCTATGACCCGACCATCTTCGTGCGTGGCTCCATCGAGGCGGTGGTACATACCCTGCTCGAAGCCATCATCCTGGTGGTGCTGGTGGTGATTCTGTTCCTGCAGACCTGGCGCGCCTCGATCATCCCGCTGGCGGCCGTGCCGGTGTCGTTGATCGGTACCTTCGCTGTGATGCATATGTTCGGCTTCTCGCTCAACGCCCTATCGCTGTTCGGCCTGGTGCTGGCTATCGGCATCGTGGTGGACGACGCCATCGTCGTGGTGGAAAACGTCGAACGCAATATCGGCCTGGGCAAAACCCCGGTGGAAGCCACCAAGCAGGCGATGAAGGAAGTCACCGGCCCCATCGTGGCCACGGCCCTGGTGCTGTGTGCGGTGTTTATCCCTACGGCCTTTATCTCCGGGCTGAGCGGACAGTTCTATCAGCAGTTTGCGCTGACCATTGCCATCTCCACGGTAATCTCGGCCTTCAACTCGCTGACCCTGTCCCCTGCCCTGGCCGCCGTGTTGCTGAAAAGCCACGATGCGCCCAAGGACCGCTTCTCCACACTGCTCGATAAGCTGTTCGACGGCTGGTTGTTCAAGCCGTTCAACCGCGCGTTCGACCGCGCCAGCCATGGCTATGTCGGTACCGTGAAGCGCGTGCTGCGCGGCAGCGGCATCGCCCTGTTCGTCTATGCCGGGCTGATGGGCCTGACCTACCTGGGCTTCGCCACGACACCAAGCGGTTTCGTACCGGCGCAGGACAAGCAGTACCTGGTGGCCTTTGCTCAGCTGCCGGACGCCGCGACCCTGGATCGCACCGAAGCGGTGATGAAAGATATGTCGGAAATCGCCGGCAAGCATCCAGGCGTGGCCAACACCATTGCCTTCCCTGGCCTGTCGATCAACGGCTTCACCAACAGCCCGAACAGCGGCATTGTCTTCGTCGCGCTGAAAGACTTCGACCAGCGCAAAGACGAAAGCCTGTCCGCCGGGGCCATTGCTGCTGAGCTTAACGGCCAGTTCTCAGGCATTCAGGAAGCCTACCTGGCGATCTTCCCGCCACCTCCGGTACAAGGCCTGGGCACCATCGGCGGCTTCCGCCTGCAGGTGCAGGACCGTGGCAACTTGGGTTACGACGAGCTGTACGTGCAAACCCAGAACGTCATCGCCAAGGCCCGCGCGCTGCCGGAGCTGGACCCGATGTCGGTATTCACCAGTTACCAGGTGAATGTGCCGCAGATCGATGCCGCCATCGACCGCGAAAAGGCCAAGACCCACGGCGTGGCGATCAGCGACATCTTCGACACCATGCAGATCTACCTGGGCTCGCTGTACGCCAACGACTTCAACCGTTTTGGCCGTACCTATCAGGTCAACGTGCAAGCCGAGCAGCAGTTCCGCCTGGAGCCGGAGCAGATCGGCCAGCTCAAGGTGCGCAACAATCGTGGCGAAATGGTGCCGCTGTCAGCGTTCCTTAAAGTCAGCGCCAGTTCCGGGCCGGATCGGGTGATGCACTACAACGGCTTCCTCACCGCCGAAATCAACGGAGCTGCAGCCCCTGGCTACAGCTCCGGCCAGGCCGAGGCGGCGATGGCCAAGTTGCTCAAGGAGGAACTGCCCAACGGCATGAGCTTCGAGTGGACCGACCTGACCTACCAACAGATCCTCGCCGGTAACAGCGCGATCTTCGTCTTCCCGCTCTGCGTACTGCTTGCCTTCCTGGTACTGGCCGCTCAGTACGAAAGCTGGAGCCTGCCGCTGGCGGTGATCCTGATCGTGCCGATGACCCTGCTGTCGGCCATTACCGGGGTCATCCTGGCGGGAGGCGACAACAACATCTTTACCCAGATCGGACTGATCGTACTGGTGGGGTTGGCCTGTAAGAACGCCATCCTGATCGTCGAGTTCGCCAAGGAAAAACAGGAAGAAGGCATGGACCGCGTCAGCGCCGTATTGGAAGCCTGCCGCCTGCGTCTGCGGCCGATTCTGATGACCAGCTTCGCCTTCATTATGGGTGTGGTGCCACTGGTGCTGTCCTCCGGTGCCGGTGCGGAAATGCGCCACGCCATGGGCGTTGCGGTATTCAGCGGCATGCTTGGGGTGACCTTCTTCGGCCTGCTGCTGACCCCGCTGTTCTATGTGCTGATCCGTGCTTTTGTGGAGAAGCGTGAAGCGAAGAAAGTGGCGCGCTTGCAGGAGGTGCAGGCATGAAAACACTCAATGCCAAGCCGCTGGCCATTAGCCTGCTGAGCTTTGCGCTGACAGCCTGCGCCGTCGGCCCTGACTACCAGAAACCGCAAACGGAGGCTGCCCAGCTGAGCGCGGCGCAAAGCAGCAACTACGATCGTTCGCGCTTCGAAGTCAGTTGGTGGCAGCAGTTCGATGAGCCGACCCTCAACCAGTTGGTGCAGCAGTCCCTGCAGGAAAACCGCCAGCTACGCGTGGCCTTTGCCCGCCTGCGTGCGGCTCAGGCTATCCGTGATGACCTCGGCAACGACCAGTTGCCGACCATCACCAGCCGCGCCAGCGGTGATTTCGGAAAAGCCCAGCAACCCGGCGTAACCGAGCAGCGCGTGCGCGGCGAGCGTTATGACCTGGGTCTGGACATGCTCTGGGAGCTGGATCTGTTTGGCCGCATCCAGCGACAACTGGAAGCCAGCGACGCCGAATTGGACGTGGCCGAAGCCGACTATCAGCAACTGCAGGTCAGCCTGATTGCCGAGCTGGTGGATGCCTACGGCAGCCTGCGCGGCGCGCAACTGCGCGAACGCATTGCCCGCGACAACCTGAAAAACCAGCAGGAATCCCGCGCCATTACCGAGCAACTGCGTGAGGCCGGCGTCGGTAGTCAGCTGGATGTGCTACGCAGCGATGCGCGTCTGGCCGGCACTGAAGCCAGCCTGCCGCAACTGCAGGCCGAACAGCAGCGCGCCAAGCACCGCATCGCCACCCTGCTCGGCCAGCGCCCTGATCAATTGAGCGTGGACCTCTCTGCTCAGGACCTGCCTGCCATTGCCAAAGCACTACCGGTTGGCGACCCCGGCGAGTTGCTGCGTCGCCGTCCAGATATCCGCGCCGCCGAACGGCAACTGGCCGCCGCTACCGCCAATATTGGCGTGGCCACGGCGGATCTGTTTCCACGGGTGAGTTTGTCCGGCTTCCTCGGCTTTACCGCCGGGCGTGGTTCGCAGCTGGGTTCATCGGCGGCGCGAGCCTGGGGTATCGCCCCGACCATCAGCTGGGCAGCGTTTGACTTGGGCAGCGTGCGTGCACGCCTGCGTGGGGCCGAAGCCGAAGCTGATGGCGCGCTGGCCAACTATGAACAGCAGGTGCTGCTGGCTCTGGAGGAGTCCGCTAACGCATTCAGTGATTACGGCAAACGCCAACAGCGGCTGCTCGCCCAGCTACGCCAATCAGACGCAAGCCGCGCCGCAGCCGAACAAGCCCGCGTGCGCTACCGCGAAGGTGAAGTGGATTTCTTGGTACTGCTGGATGCCGAACGTGAACGCCTCAGCGCCGAAGACGCCCAAGCACAGGCGGAGGTCGAGCTGTATCGCGCGATTGTCGCTATTTACAAGGCGCTTGGCGGGGGCTGGGAGCCTAACGCTTAACACTGTTTTTCAGAATTGGCTGGCTAAGCCAGCCAATTTCTCGCCCCAAGGCAGTTGCTCCTTGCCGTGGGGGTTTTTATTGGCGCTGAACAGAGCGGTCTACAGCTGCAGCGACTTCACGCGTTAAGCCGCTTCAATCGCCTTTGGCCTCTCTGCGCCAGGTTGCTTAGCGGCTGGCAGTTTTTTTCTTGGTGTTTGGTAGCAGGTGTGAGAACACCGCGTGCAAATCATCTGATGCGGTATCGCCGTCTAGGTTGAGTTTGGCGTCAACGCTGTCCATGTGGCGCATCATCAGGTCTACGGCCACATCCACATTGCCGGCCTCGATGGCATCAATCACCTGGTCGTGCTCGGCATCCGAGCAATGCGCACGGCTGTTGCTTTCATACAGGGCGATGATCAGCGAAGTCTGCGAAATCAGGCTGCGCAGAAAACCAAGCAGGGTCAGATTGCCAGCGGCTTCTGCGAGTTTGAGATGGAACTCACCCGACAGACGAATGCCCATACCGCGATCACCACGGGCGAAGCACTCGCGCTCATCTATGACCATCTGACGCAACGCAGCGATGTGCTCGGGCTTGGCGTTTTTGCAGGCCAGCTCGGTAATGGCGCGCTCAATCATGCGGCGCACATAGAAGATCTGCCGCGCTTCTTCTGCGCCAGGGCTGGCCACAACCGCGCCACGGTTAGGGCGCAGTAGCACCACACCTTCGTGGGCCAGGCGCGACAACGCGCGACGAATAATGGTGCGGCTGACGCCGAAAATTTCACCGAGGGCTTCTTCGCTGAGCTTGGTACCAGGCGCCAGGCGCTGCTCAAGAATGGCATCGAAGATATGGGCGTACACGACATCGTCCTGAGTCCCGCTACGAGTGGTTTTACCCTCGCGCGTCTGCTTCTTAAGAGGCTGCAATTGTTCGTTCATTGTGGCTCGCGTGGTCAAGGTTCGGCGGTTGCTCATGCAACTCCCCTGGATGTTGCCATCCTTGGCAAGCAGCAGTCAGTGAAAAGTTACAGATAAAAAGCCCTTGCATTGTACACAATGTAACCAATGCATGCATATCCACCAAAGCATAACAAGCCTGCGAACATGCATGTAAATCTGCTTTCAGGAGCATTCCCCTGTGCAGAGGCCAGGCCAATTTTTCCGAGACAGAGCCGTATGTCATTTTTTTGCTAAATCGCTACACAAACAAAACGCGGCTAAGCCCCGTCGATGGTATTTCGCCATGGCGTAATTGCATCGCTCAATAGCCTGAAAAACCTACCGAAACAAACAACTTAATGCGCTCTATGGGCCTCAGTGAAACAGCTGTTTAGGCTTGAATAAGCGAGCAGTACACGCCTTCGCCTTTACCAGAATCAGTGTTTGCTTTTTTTGTATACAACATCATAATCGGCCTCAGCGCGATTTCTTGACCTGATGGTCAGCTAAGTGCGCCAAAAACAAAAAACACCACCTACCTCAGAGGGCCGAACAGTGCGCGGTAAAGGCTTTGGGTGGCACACAACAAGAAATGAGGAATACCCCTGTGGAAAGCGCTAAACAAGAAAAATCGGCAACACCGCTACAAGGCCTGAGCAAACCTGGCTTGCTTGACCGCTTCTTCAAGCTGACCGAACACCGCACTAGCCTCAAAACCGAGGTGATTGCCGGCATCACCACGTTCTTTACCATGGTTTACATCATCTTCGTTAACCCCAGCATCATGGCAATCGCCGGGGTTGATCAGGGGGCCGCGTTTGTCGCGACCTGCGTTGGCGCGGCCCTAGGCTGTTTCCTCATGGGCCTCTACGCCAACTGGCCAGTCGGCCTGGCGCCCGGCATGGGCTTGAACGCGTTTTTTACCTTCACTGTCGTCGGCGACATGGGCTACAGCTGGGAAACCGCCCTCGGTGCAGTATTTCTTTCCGGCATCCTGTTTATGATCATGAGCCTGTCGCGCATTCGTGAATGGCTGCTCAATAGCATCCCCATGAGCCTACGCTTTGCCATGGGCGCTGGGGTTGGTTTGTTCCTCGGGCTGATTGGCTTGAAAACCGCCGGGATCGTTGTCGACAGCCAGGCCACGTTGCTGACCATGGGCAGCTTTGCCAATCCGAATGCACTGCTGGCCGCCATCTGCTTCCTGCTGATTGCGGTCTTAAGTCACCGCAATGTGTTCGGCGCGATCTTGTTCAGCATGCTGGCGGTTACGGGGATTGGCATGGCCATGGGTATGGTTGAGTACACCGGCCTGGTTTCGATGCCGCCAAGCTTGGCACCAACCTTCCTGGCGATGGATATTGCCGGCGCGTTCCAGATTTCGATGATCAGCGTGGTGCTGTCGTTCCTCTTCGTGAACATGTTCGACACGGCCGGTACCCTGATGGGCGTTGCTCACCGCGCCAATCTGGTCGATGAAGACGGCAAGATTCAGAACCTCTCGCAGGCGTTGAAAGCCGACAGTACCTCCAGCGTGATCGGCTCTCTGGTGGGTTGCCCGCCCGTCACCAGTTATGTGGAAAGTGCTGCCGGCGTAGCCGCGGGTGGCCGTACCGGGCTGACGGCGGTAACGGTTGGTGTGCTGTTTCTGGCGGCGATGTTCTTCGCGCCACTGGCCGGCATGATCCCCGCCTATGCCACCGCTGGCGCGCTGATTTATGTGGCCATGCTGATGATGAGCGGGATGGCGCATATCGACTGGAAAGACAGCACCGATAGCATTCCCGCGATCGTTACCGTGGTGATGATGCCGCTGACCTTCTCTATTGCTAACGGTATTGCCCTGGGCTTCCTGACCTATGCAACACTGAAGCTGCTAACCGGTCAGCGCGATAAAGTGTCAGTCAGCCTGTATGTGCTGTGCATCATCTTTATTGCCAAGTTCGCCTTCCTCTAAGGCTCGCGGACTAACACCTAAGCCCCGGCAGCTTATGCTGGGGCTTTTATCATCTGGAGAATGGGGCATGAGCCTGGATACCTGGCTGTTGTTTGCAAGCACTGCACTGGTGGTGATTTTGATTCCAGGGCCGCTGTCGCTGCTAATGGTGAGTAACAGCTTGAACTATGGCCTGCGCCGCTCGGTGCCAGCGTTTATCGGCGGTGTATTGGCGTCGATCTGCCTGTTGAGCGCCTCGGCACTTGGCCTTGGTGCCCTACTGCTGGCCTCGGAGCAACTGTTTAGCGTGCTGAAACTACTCGGTGCGCTGTACCTGTTCTATCTCGCTTGGCAAAGCTGGCAAGCCTCACGCCAAACCGTTAAGCCTGTTGTAGCCGATGAGCAACCGGTCAACCCAAGTTATCGTGGCATGTTCTGGAAAGCCTTCGGGCTGGGGGCCAGTAACCCCAAGGATATTTTGTTCTTCGCGGCTCTCCTACCGCAGTTTCTCAGCGCTGAGCGCTCCCTGCTTAACCAGTTGCTGGTGATGATCGTCACTTGGGCGGTGCTGGATCTAGCCTGCAAGTTGCTCTATGCCCTGAGCGCCCAAGGTGCTGCGCGTTACCTGCGTTCGGGTAATGGCCAGGTATGGTTCAACCGTACCAGTGCTGCATTATTCGGTGGTGCAGGCGCTGCCTCGCTCCTCAGCCGCTAAGTACCGGTGCGGGCGAGTACGTTGAGGCGTCTTGCCTGCATCTAAGGCGGTTTACGATTGAGGCAAATTGCAGACGAAAAAAAGCCCGCAGTGTGGGCGGGCTAGGGACTCTTAAATTGAGTCAGAGGGTGACAAGCATTCGGTTCAGCTACCGCGGTAGGTGGAGTAGCTGTAAGGGGAAATCAGCAGCGGGACGTGGTAGTGCTCCTGCCCGGCATCAATGCCAAAACGCAGCACAACAACATCGAGAAAAGCCTGCTCGGGCAAGGCAACACCGCGCGCACGGTAGTAATCGCCGGCGTGAAAATGCAGCTGATACACACCGCTGCGGTAGTCATCACCCTGCAACACGGGGGCATCACAACGGCCGTCGTGGTTGGTGACAACGCTGTTGAGCAGTTCAAGCTGATTGCCTGCAACGCGATACAGCTCGATCTTCAGTTCGCTGCCAGGGCAACCATGGGCAGCATCCAGTACGTGTGTGGTCAATCGTCCCATCGCGTGTGGGCACCTGCGCAGACAAGCCAGCACAGACGCCACTCCTCCTCTACTTTATGGAATTCGGCAGATTTATCAGGCTAAGCAGCCTTGACTGAGCTGAAGCATAGCATGCAGAAAAACGAAAATAAGACAGTTTTATAAAAAACTGTACACAATATTATGCGTAGTCAATCTTTTAACCACCTCCTACGCGGTCAGCAGACAGGCTCTAAGCTATATAGGTGCTGCTTTTGTGCAGTAAGAGCTGGCGCACTGGACAGTTTTTACCTTTCGGCAAGATTTAGAAAAATAAGTGATTTTTAGATTTACAAGATGCAATGTGTTTTGTATACAATTACCCCATCACGGTCGCGCCATGCATTTATGCCTGCCCAATGACCGCCACACATAGCAAGAAGGAAGACTGCAGTGAGCGCTGACTACCCTCGCGACCTGATCGGTTACGCCAACAACCCGCCCCACCCGCACTGGCCCAATAATGCGCGCATCGCCCTGTCGTTTGTCCTCAACTATGAGGAAGGCGGCGAGCGCAATGTGCTGCATGGCGATAAAGAGTCCGAGGCGTTCCTGTCCGAGATGGTCTCTGCGCAGCCGCTGCAAGGCGCACGCAACATGAGCATGGAGTCGCTGTACGAATACGGCAGCCGCGCCGGCGTATGGCGCCTGCTCAGCCTGTTCCAGAAGCACAACATTCCGCTGACGATCTTTGCTGTGGCCATGGCCGCGCAGCGTCACCCGGACGTGATCAAGGCCATGGTTGCTGCCGGCTACGAGATTTGCAGCCACGGTTACCGCTGGATTGACTACCAGTACATGGACGAAGCGCAAGAGCGTGAGCACATGCACGAAGCCATCCGCATCCTGACTGAGCTGACCGGTGAGCGGCCGCTGGGCTGGTACACCGGCCGTACCGGCCCGAATACCCGCCGCCTAGTGCGTGAGGAAGGTGGCTTCCTGTATGACAGCGACACCTACGACGATGACCTGCCCTACTGGGACCCGGCCAGCACCGCGGCCAACCCGCACTTGGTGATCCCTTACACCCTGGACACCAACGACATGCGCTTTACCCAGGTGCAGGGGTTCAATACCGGCGACGATTTCTTTCAATACCTCAAAGATGCCTTCGATGTGCTCTACGCCGAAGGCGTTGCCGGCGCGCCGAAGATGCTCACCATCGGCATGCACTGCCGCTTACTCGGCCGCCCAGCTCGCCTGGCATCGCTGGCGCGGTTTATCGAATACGTGCAGAGCCACGAGCAAGTCTGGTGCGCCCGCCGTGTCGACATCGCCAAGCACTGGCATGCGACCCACCCCTTTAACGAGCAGGCTAGCAAGGAGCTCTCGCAATGAACCGTTTTCAAACCCTGACCCCGTCGCAACTCAGCCGGGAAGAATTCGTCAGCGTATTTGCCGACATCTATGAGCATTCACCCTGGGTCGCCGAAAAAGCCTATGACCTGGGCCTGGATGACAGCATCAACGAAATCGACGGCTTGCATCAGCGCATGGCCGACCTGCTGCTCAGTGCCAGCCATGCTGACCAACTGGCCCTGATCAATGCTCACCCGGACCTCGCTGGCAAAGCCGCAGTACAAGGTGAATTGACCGCCTCGTCGACATCAGAACAGGCCGGCGCGGGCATCCATGAATGCACCGCCGAGGAGTTTGTCCGCTTCACCACGCTGAATGATGCTTACAAAGCCAAGTTCGGTTTCCCCTTCATCATGGCGGTGAAAGGCAGCAATCGGCACCAGATTTTGGCGGCATTCGAGGAGCGTATTCATAACTCCCCAGAGCAAGAGTTCGCCTGTGCCCTGGCTGAGATCAACAAGATCGCGCTGTTCCGTCTGCAACAGCTGTAAACCGCAGAGGTCCTGCGCGTAGTCGAGTAAGCACCGTCGGACTCTGGTGCCGGTCTAGTGACGTTAATCACGCCGGCGGCCCCGCCGACATAAAGCCCACGTCTGGCAACAGGCATGGTTTATACGCAACCGATAAGAAGACCCACATGCGCAATTTGATCATTGAGCCATTAAGCAAAGAAGCGTTCGCCCCCTTTGGTGATGTCATCGAAACCGAAGGCAGCGAATTTTTCATGATCAACAATGGCTCGACTCGCCGCTATCACAAACTGGCTACGGTCGAGACCGCACAGCCAGACGATAAGGCGATCATCAGCATTTTCAGTGCCGAACAAGTGCCGATGCCATTGACTGTGCGCATGCTGGAGCGACATCCGCAGGGCAGCCAAGCGTTTATACCGCTGCTCGGCAACCCCTTTCTGATCGTGGTCGCGCCCGCTGGCGATGCACCTGTATCAGGGTTAGTCCGTGCCTTCCGTAGTAATGGTCGGCAAGGCGTCAATTACCATCGCGGCGTTTGGCACCACCCGGTGCTGACGATCGAAAAGCGGGATGACTTCCTGGTGGTTGATCGCAGTGGTTCTGGTAACAACTGCGATGAGCATTTCTTCACCGACGACGAGCAACTGCTCCTCGCCCCCCACCAATAAGAGAAGCCCAGACGCCGGCGTGTCGGCACTGGGAAAGAGGTACTGATTGTGGAAGCACATTTGACTGAGTGGCTCAACCTGAGCATTCGCTGGATCCATATGATCACCGGCGTGGCATGGATCGGCGCATCCTTTTATTTCGTCTGGCTGGAAAACAACTTAAACCGCAGCAACCCGAGGGACGGCCTGTCCGGCGACTTATGGGCGATCCACGGTGGCGGTATCTACCACCTGGAAAAATACAAACTGGCACCGCCTAAAATGCCGGAGAACCTGCACTGGTTCAAATGGGAAGCCTATTTCACTTGGCTGTCGGGCGTGGCCCTGATGCTGGTGGTTTACTACCTCAACCCTAGCTTGTACCTGGTCAAGCCTGGCGTTGATCTGGCGCCGGAAATGGCCATTGTCATCGGCTTCGGTTCGATGATTTGCGGCTATGTGGCATACCACTTCCTGTGTGACTCGGCTTTGGGCAAGCGCCCTGCACTGCTCGGTGCCGTGCTGTTCGTGCTGATCATCGCGGCCGCCTATGGCTTTAGCCAGATCTTCAGCGGCCGCGCCGCCTACATCCATGTTGGCGCCATTATCGGCACCATCATGGTCGGCAACGTGTTCTTCACCATCATGCCGGCACAGCGCGCACTGGTTAAGGCCATTGAAGACGGCACCACGCCTGACCCAACCCTGCCAGCCAAGGGTCTGCTGCGTTCGCGCCACAACAACTACTTCACCCTGCCAGTGCTGTTCATCATGATCAGCAACCACTTCCCGAGCACCTACGGCAGCCAGTACAACTGGTTGATCCTGGCTGGCATCGCGATTCTGGCGGTATTGGTGCGTCACTACTTCAACACCCGTCACGACAGCAGCAAGTACATCTGGACCCTGCCAGCTGCAGCACTGGGCATGATCTGCCTGGCGTATGTCACAGGCCCGAGCCCGAAACCGGCAACACCAGCAGCCCCTAAAGCAGCAGTTGTTAGCCCAGTTCAAGACGGCAGCCAGGCAGCGCCAGTAGAGGCTTCCACAGCCAGCGCGGCGGCTCCTGCGGTCGATTCGGCTAGCACTGCTGTCAGCGATGACTTTGCCAAGGTTTACAGCGTGATTCAGGAGCGCTGCACGGTGTGCCACTCGGCAACCCCGAGCAGCCCGATGTTCAGCGCGGCCCCACTGGGTTTTATGCTCGACACACCGGAGCAGATCAAACTGCAAGTAGGCAAGATTCACGCACAGAGTGTCGCATCGCAAATTATGCCGCTGGGTAACATCACTCAGATTACTCAGGAAGAGCGTGACCTGATTGGTGCCTGGATCGATAAGGGCGCACAGATCAACTAAGCAACACCCCGATGCCGCAGCCTAAAGGTTGCGGCATTTTTTTGTGTCCAATCTGGCCTCGCGCCAGGTGCAACATTGCAACTCCAGTGCCCTGCACTTAATCAGGGCAGTGAACAGCGACTTACAAAAACAAAAGCGCCTGAGGTTTTTGCATGAACCAGCTGAACCCCCAACCGACCGCTGTGTCGGCGGTTGATCAACGCCTGCCGTTTCTGCAGATGATTATGGTGAGCATCCAGCATGTGTTGTTGATGTATGGCGGCGCCGTAGCGGTACCCTTAATCATTGGTGAGGCCGTTGGCCTGTCCCGTGAAGAAGTCGCTTTTCTGATTACCGCCGACCTGCTGGTGGCCGGTGTTGCCACGCTAGTGCAATCGCTGGGCTTCGGCCCGGCGGGCATTCGTATGCCGGTGATGATGGGCGCCAGTTTTGCCGCCGTTGGCAGTATGGTGGCGATGGCCGGCTCGCCGGGTATCGGCCTACCAGGGATCTTCGGCGCGACCATCGCCGCGGGTTTTTTCGGCATGCTGATTGCGCCCTTTATGTCGCGCATCGTGCATTTCTTTCCACCGCTGGTAACCGGTACGGTGATTACCTCCATCGGTTTATCGCTGTTTCCGGTTGCGCTCAACTGGGCCGGCGGTGGCAGTGTCGCCACTGAGTTTGGTGCCTTGCAGTACCTGGCCATTGCTGCTCTGGTGCTGATGATCATCTTGCTGATCAACCGCTTCCTGCGTGGCTTCTGGGTCAATGTCTCAGTGCTGATCGGCATGCTCATCGGCTATATGGTCGCGGGCGGCATGGGGATGGTTGATCTCAGCGGCCTGGAGCAAAGCGCCTGGCTGGCCGTGGTCAAACCGATGCACTTCGGCATGCCTGAGTTTCATTTGGCACCGATTCTCTCCATGTGCCTGGTTGTGGTGATTATCTTCGTCGAGTCCACCGGGATGTTTATCGCCCTGGGCCAGGTGACAGGTAAAGAGATCACCCCTGAAATGCTCCGTCGTGGGCTGATGTGTGATGCCGGCGCCTCGTTCTTCGCGGGTTTCTTCAACACCTTCACCCACTCATCCTTTGCCCAGAACATTGGCCTGGTGCAGATGACGGGTGTGCGCAGCCGTTATGTCACGGCCGCCGCCGGGTTCTTGCTGATTGGTTTGAGCCTGCTGCCCAAAGCCGCCTACCTGGTGGCCTCGATCCCTCCTGCTGTACTGGGTGGTGCGGGCATTGCCATGTTTGGCATGGTGGCTGCTACGGGCATCAAGATTCTGCAAGAGGCGGATATTGCCGACCGTCGCAACCAGTTGCTGGTGGCGGTGAGTATTGGCATGGGCCTGGCGCCGATTGTGCGGCCGGAGTTTTTCGCGCACATGCCGCTGTGGTTAGAACCCATCACGCACAGCGGTATCGCCTTGGCGACCATCAGCGCCGTGCTACTCAACCTGCTCTTCAACATCCTCGGCGGGCCGGAACGCGCCGCGTTGCTAAACCCTCACCCGCACCACTAACCCCCTCGTTTGTAGGCAACCACAGCCCGGTTTTCCGGGCTGTTTGCTATGCGCAGATAGTGCCAACCCATACCGATAAACCAACCACGTCATGAGCACTAACTGTGCACGCGACTACCTGACTGCCGATTCATTTTATGTGCACAATCATTAAATAAATTGTTTTCTCATGTGTACACAGGTTGCTATAGTCGAACCACTCTGAGCGTGCGGACACTGTTTTCGCCTCCAGAGCGGAGGCGCCGTGAAGCCTCGCCAAGCCCATGACCATATAAAAACAACTGGCAGGCTCAAATATGACCACGACTAGTACCCCTAGCGCCGCAGCGCCGTCTGCTGGCAGCAACGACCTGATCTACCAGCTGGATGATCGCCCCTCCTTTGGCCCCGCCCTCTTTGCTGCGCTGCAACACGTGCTAGCGAGCTTCGTTGGCGTCATCACCCCCACCCTGATTGTCGGAAGCGTGCTTGGCCTAGGTGCCTACGTGCCCTACCTGGTGAGCATGGCGTTGTTTGTGTCGGGCCTCGGCACCTTCGTCCAGGCCAAGCGTATTGGCCCGATTGGCTCCGGCCTGTTGTGCTTGCAGGGCACCAGCTTCGCCTTTTTGAGTGCGATTCTCAGTGCGGGGATGATCGTCAAATCCCGCGGCGGTAGCCCCGAGGAAATTCTCTCGACCTTATTTGGCGTGTGCTTCTGCGCGGCCTTCGTGGAAATCGCCTTTAGCCAGGTGATGACCAAGTTGCGCAAAATCGTGACCCCGGTGGTGACCGGCACCATTATTTGCCTGATTGGCTTGTCGCTGATCAAAGTGGCCATGACCGACATCGCCGGCGGCTACGGCGCGCCAGACCTGGGGGCCTTGCATCACCTGGGGCTGGCGGCGCTGGTATTGTGCACAATCATCATTCTTAACCGTTTCAAATCGCAGGTGGTGCGCCTCTCGGCGGTGATTGTCGGTTTGGCTCTTGGTTTCGTCGTAGCCTGGTACACCGGCCGCGTCGACTTCGCCAATATGGCGGATGTGCCGCTGGTCAGCGTACCGGTGCCCTTCAAGTTCGGCTTCAGCTTCGACTGGCTGGCGTTTGTACCCATCGCCGTTATCTTCCTGATCACACCGCTGGAAACCGCCGGCGACCTGACGGCCAACTCGATCATTTCCAAGCAGCCGGTACAAGGCCCGCTGTATCTACGACGGATCAAGTCCGGCGTACTGGCTGATGGCTGCAACTCGGCAATGGCAGCGGTCTTCAACAGCCTGCCGATGACCACCTTTAGCCAGAACAATGGAGTGATCCAACTTACCGGTGTTGCCAGTCGTCACGTGGGCTATTACATCGCGGGTATCTTCGTCCTGCTGGGCTTGTTCCCCGCCCTCGGCGCCGTGCTGCAACTGATGCCCAAGCCCGTACTCGGCGGTGCCACACTGATCATGTTCGGCACGGTCGCGGTGGCCGGCATCCGCATTCTGGCTGAAGCGGGCCTGCATCGTCGCAACGTATTGATCGTGGCCATTTCCCTCGGGCTCGGCCTGGGCGTGGCTGCGGTACCGGGCGTGCTGTCGCAGATGCCGGACTTCCTGAAGAACATCTTCGGCTCGCCGATCACCATCGGTGCCCTGAGCGCCATCCTGCTCAACGTGTTCCTACCCGAAGAAGACGCTCCGCAAGAAGACAATCTCTACGACCCCGAAGCGCATCTGCACACGGTGCTGCAGAACCCGCATAACGATGAGCATGAACCGCTTGCGCATGCCCTGCGCGACCACGCGGGCCGCGCTCACAACGCCGGCTGAGCGACTTAGTTCGCACCAGACACACCCGGCGGCTCGCTGCCGGGTGCAGAGAAACGATGCACGTCCCAATAATAAGGAAAACCGCATGAACTCAACGTATCTAGCCCGCGTAATCGCGCTGTCTGCCGGTATTGTCGGCTGTCAGCAGGCGGTCGCCGCTGACGCCCTGCTTTGGCAGAACAACAGCCTTTCTTACCTGTACGGCGAAAAATTCAACAGAGGTCAACGTAACGGCGAGCAGCAGAAGACCCAAACCACCTTCACTGCCGAACATGCCAGTGGCTGGGTGTGGGGCGATGTATTCGGTTTTGCCGACTACGTGCTGGCCGATAACGAGCAGTCGCGCCGGGGCGATTTCAACCACGAGAAAGACAACTTTTATTACGTCGAGTTTTCACCACGCGTGAGCCTCAGCTGGTTGAGTGGTCAGAAGCTTGCTGCGGGTCCGTTGAAGGATGTCTACGCCGCCTTTACCTATGAGAAAGGCAATGGCGGCGCGGGTACAGAAAACTACCTGTACGGCATCGGCTCGGCCTGGAACGTCCCAGGCTTTGCTTACTTCAATGCCAACCTGTACCGGGTTAAAGCCAACAACAACGTCTACTTCGACCGTGCTCGTGGCAACCACAACGCACACACTTACCAACTGACCCTCTCTGGCGCCGTGCCCTTCGCTGTCGGTGATCAGGACTTCCTGGTTGATGGTTTTATTGACTGGCGCGCCGGAACCTCGACCTCCAACACCCGCACCTCGGTCGGCTCTTCGATTCAGGTTAAATGGGATGCGGGCAAAGCCTTGTTTGGCGAGGGCCGTAAGCTGTACGTCGGTACCGAGGTCAATATGTGGCGCAATCGCTATGGCGCCAAGCCGCTTGATGGCTCCGGTCATGGGTTCAATCAAACCGCATTCCAGGCGCTGGTGAAGTACCACTTCTAAGCGCGTAAAGCGGGTTGCCGGGTAGGCGGCAACCTGAACAAAAAGGGGATGGCATAACAGCCATCCCCTTTTTTATTGTGCGGCTCGAACGTTCAGCGAGCCGACCTGCGTCAAACGCCGCGAGAGGATCAATCAGGCAGCTTGATTAGGCAGCAACACGCTGGCCTATAACATCCCATAGTGGTTGTGGGTGATGCCCTGGCGCATTAGATTAGCTAATTATGTTAGGCACCCATCATAAGCAGAAGGGATAAACATGGCGCTTACTGACCAGTCCACCCGTATCCGCGAAGGCGAAGAACTCGACGCCGCGGTCATCGACCAGTATCTCAAGGCGCATATCCCAGGCCTCACCGGCGAACCACGCATCAGCCAGTTCCCGGGTGGGGCGTCGAACCTGACCTACCTGATCGAATACCCAAACCAGGAGCTTGTGCTGCGTCGCCCGCCGTTTGGCCACAAGGCCAAATCCGCCCACGATATGGGCCGCGAGTACCGCATCCTCAATCAGCTCAACGCCGGTTTCCCCTACTGCCCGAAAGCCTATGTGCACTGCACGGACGAGTCGCTGATCGGCGGTGAGTTTTATGTGATGGAACGGGTCAACGGCATCATCCTGCGTTCCGAGATGCCGGCTGAGCTGAACTTCAGCGAAGAGCAAACCCGCAACCTGTGCAAAAGTTTTATCGACAAGATGGTTGAACTGCACAACGTCGACTATCAGGCCTGCGGTCTGGGCGACCTGGGCAAGCCCGAGGGCTATGTGCAGCGGCAAATCAGCGGTTGGAGTGACCGCTACGACAAAGCCCTGACGCCTGATGCGCCGCTGTGGGAGCCGGTCAAGGCCTGGCTCAAGGACAAGATGCCCACCGATCACTACAAGCCCGGCATCGTGCACAACGACTACCGCTTCGATAACGTGATTCTCAACCCGCAAAATCCGAGTGAGATTATCGGTGTGCTGGACTGGGAGCTGACCACCATTGGCGATCCGCTGATGGACCTGGGCAACACCCTCGCCTACTGGATCGAAGCCGCCGACCCGGCCCCGGTGCAACTAATGCGCCGCCAGCCGAGCAATGCGCCGGGCATGCTGACTCGCCAGCAGTTTGCCGACTACTACGCCGAACGCTCAGGCATCGAGATCAAAAGCATCGACTTCTACTACACCTATGGCCTGTTCCGTCTGGCCGGCATTGTGCAGCAAATTTACTACCGCTACTTCCATGGCCAGACGCAGGACAAACGCTTCGCGCAGTTCATTCACATGAACAAGCTGCTGGAGCAAATGAGCCTGCAGGTCATCCATAAATCGCAGCTGTAAACGGCCGAACAGGCCTTTTAATAAGAAGGGAAAAGCGCATGTCCAAAACTCATCTGTTCGACCTCGACGGCAAGATCGCCTTTGTCTCCGGTGCCAGCCGTGGTATCGGCGAAGCCATAGCCAAGCTGCTGGCGCAACAAGGCGCCCATGTGATTGTCTCCAGCCGCAAAATCGACGACTGCCAGAAAGTGGCTGACGCGATCATCGCCGATGGCGGCAAGGCTACAGCCGTGGCTTGCCACATTGGTGAAATGGAGCAAATCACCAACGTCTTCGCGCACATCAAGGAGCAGTTCGGCCGTCTCGACATTCTGGTGAACAACGCCGCCACCAACCCGCAGTTCTGCAACGTACTGGACACCGACCTGGGCGCATTCCAGAAGACCGTCGATGTGAATATTCGCGGCTACTACTTTATGTCCATCGAGGGCGGCAAGCTGATGAAAGCCAACGGTGGCGGCAGCATCATCAACGTGGCCTCGATCAATGGCGTTTCGCCGGGCGAGTTCCAGGGCATCTACTCGGTGACCAAGGCCGCGGTGATCAGCATGACCAAGGTTTTCGCCAAGGAATGTGCGCAGTTTGGTATCCGCTGCAACGCCCTGCTGCCGGGCCTGACTGACACCAAGTTCGCCTCGGCACTGGTGAAGAACGACGCCATTCTCAACCTCGCCCTGCAGCGTATTCCACTCAAGCGCGTAGCCGACCCGAGCGAAATGGCCGGCGCGGTGCTGTACCTGGCGAGCGATGCGTCCAGCTACACCACAGGCGTAGCGCTAAATGTCGATGGCGGTTTCCTCTCCTGAGGATTCAGCGGCCAACACCTCACCAGAGGGGCTAGTGCCTTTTAGATAAGCACTATGGCTTGACCTTTTGGCGTAACAAATCAGAATCCGCTGCCTGTGTTGGCAGCGGATTTTTTATGCGTGCCGTTCTGACAATGATGCATGGCGGGCCTATGGTGTGTGCTGTTCACGTCGAAAGGTGCGCTGCGTTGGCGTGATCCGCTTTGTCGCGCGACCTAATGATCCTCGCGCCCACAGGTTTAAGCCTAAATTGATACCGTAGACATAAGGTCCCGCATGCCGCGCTCAACTCAATTCTCTCTGGTGATCCTGCCAATCCTGTTGCTATTGGTCGCCATGACATCGATCCAGAGCGGCGCCTCCCTGGCTAAAGGCCTGTTCCCGGAAATCGGCGCAACCGGCACCACCGCCCTGCGACTGGGGCTGGGCGCACTGATTCTCTGCGTACTGATGCGCCCCTGGCAAGCGCAGCTGACCTTGAAGTCCTGCCGTTCGCTGCTGGCCTACGGGCTGTCGCTGGGCGGCATGAACCTGCTGTTCTACCTCTCGCTGAAAACCATCCCGCTGGGTATCGCCGTCGCCCTGGAATTTACTGGGCCACTGGGGTTGGCCCTGCTGTCGTCACGCCGCCTGCTGGACTTTGTTTGGGTCGCCCTGGCTGTTTTCGGCCTCTGGCTGCTTTTGCCCAGTGGCCTAAACCAGGTGGCACTTGACCCCGTGGGCATGGCCCTGGCTTTGGCAGCGGGGCTGTGCTGGGCGCTGTATATCGTCTTCGGGCAAAAAGCCGGGGCCGAGCACGGCAAACAGACCGTGGCTCTGGGCACCATCGTCGCGGCGCTGCTGGTGTTCCCGATTGGCCTGTGGCAGGCCGGCAGCAGTATGTTTTCTGTCGACCTTCTGCCGGTTGCCCTCGGCGTGGCGGTGCTGTCTTCAGCCCTGCCTTACAGCCTGGAGATGGTCGCCCTGACCCGCTTGCCAGCCCGCACCTTCAGCATCTTGATGAGCATGGAGCCGGCTATCGCCGCGCTCTCTGGGCTGTTGTTTCTCAGCGAGCGCCTGACGCTCACCCAATGGCTGGCGATCAGCGCCATTATCTTGGCCTCAGCCGGCGCCGCGGCGACCATCAAGCCGCAAGCCAAAGCGCTTTAGACCAGCCGGGCGCCGGTTTGGCTACCGCATAACGTGGTGAATGTGCAGAAGCTACGGCTAAAGCAGCCACTCGATCGGTAGCCAACTCAACAGTTTGACCCCGGCGCGTTGCCAAAAGCCGGTCCCAGGCTCTTTATCCAGGCGCTCAACCTGCTCGCCCCGCTGCTCTAGCCAATACACCTGGCCATCCTCCGACAACTGCACCTGATAGGCACTTTGCAGCAGCCCCTCGTCAAATACGCCCTGGATCTGCTGGGCGAACTTGGGGCTCTGAATCACAAAGCCCAGCTCGGTATTAAGGCTTACCGAGCGCGGGTCAAAGTTGAAAGAACCGACAAACATCTGCTTGCCGTCCACGGCAAACGTCTTGGCGTGCAGGCTGGAGCCGGAGCTGCCAAAGGGGCCGGCTTTTCCCCGAGGTTTTGCTGTTGGCGAATCGCGGCGCATTTCGAACAGTTCGATGCCGGCTTCGAGCAATGCCTTGCGGCGCTTGGCGTACCCCGAATGCACAGCCGTGACATCCGTGGCCTCCAGCGCATTGGTCAAAATACGCACGCTCACGCCCTGCTCCGTCAGCTCGGTAAAGGCTTTAACGCCAGCGGCTGTGGGCACGAAATACGGCGATACCAACTCAACATGCTGCTGGGGTTGACCAAGAATCACCGCCAACTGTTTGCTCAGTAAGCCTTGATCAACAGCCTGCCCCAGGCCCTTGGCCGGGTCATCGCTGACGATAGTCGCGGGCGCCCACTCCATCGGTAACTGACCGTCCACCAGTTGCTGAATAAACGGCAATTGGCGCAAGGCCTGCAAATACTGTGCGGCGGCGGGGTTCTGCTCGACCCGGCTGGAGCGCGCGTGCAACTGCTGCAGACGCTCAGGCGGAGCCGCAGGCAAAAAACCGGAGACAGGGTAAGCACTGGCGCTCGCCCAATAGCGGTCAAAATCATTCGAGGTGGCCTGCACCACCGGGCCGATGGCCAGCACATCGAGGTCAGCGAACACCACGCCATCGCTGGCGCCGAAATACTCATCGCCGATATTGCGCCCACCGACAATGGTGGCGCTGTTGTCGGCCGTCAGCGATTTGTTGTGCATGCGCCGATTGGCACGGGAAAAGTGCGTGATAAACCCCAAAGACTTAGGGCTGCGCAGCGAAAAGGGATTGAACAGACGCACTTCAATCAGCGGATGACTGTCCAGCGCCGCCAGCCATGAGTCGAGCCCCGATGTGCCGTTGTCATCGAGCAGCAGGCGAACACGCACACCCCGCAGCGCGGCAGCGTGCAGTTCTTCGAGTAACAAGGTTCCGGTGATGTCATCGCGCCAGATGTAGTACTGCACATCCAGCGTTTTCTCGGCGGTGTGGCTGAGCAGTGCACGGGCTGCGAACGCATCCTGCGGGTCGGCCAAGGCATAAAACCCACTCAAATCACCGCGCTGCTCCAACACCGGTGTGATGCCGCGGCCCAAGGTCGTCTGCGCCGCCTGCTCGGGCGCTAGGGCAAAGGATGCCGGCCGGCCTTCCAAGGTTGGCAAGCTGCAGCCGCCCAGCAAGAGCGATATGCCTAGCGTGGCCGCTGC
The DNA here is from genome assembly GCA_018816095.1 of Gammaproteobacteria bacterium. GTDB lineage: Bacteria > Pseudomonadota > Gammaproteobacteria > Pseudomonadales > Pseudomonadaceae > Aquipseudomonas > Aquipseudomonas spirodelae. The sequence goes on along the minus strand of JAHIWP010000040.1, from coordinate 33,806 downwards.
GCTGCAGCGTTTTGTCATCCTGGCCATCGTAGCGTCCTCAGCGTAAATCCAGTTCTGCAGCCTACCGAACTAGGCGGCAGGATGAAATCGTGCCGCCTAGTGAGCGCGTATTAAGCCTCAGCTTCATGGTTGAACTGCAGCTCCGCCAGGCGCGCATACAGCGGGCTGCTGGTTACCAGCTCGTTATGGCTGCCAATGGCCGCCAGCTTGCCGTGCTCAATCACCGCGATGCGGTCGGCGCTTTTTACCGTGGCCAGACGGTGGGCGATCACCAGCGTGGTGCGCCCCTGCATCAGCAGCGGCAGCGCTTGCTGGATCAGGTATTCACTTTCTGCATCCAGTGCGCTGGTGGCTTCATCCAGCAGCAGAATCGGCGCGTCCACCAGCAGCGCACGGGCAATCGCCAAACGCTGACGCTGGCCACCAGAAAGCCCCAATCCGGCATCACCCAGGTGGGTTTGGTAGCCGTCCGGAAGTTTCATGATAAAGCCGTGGGCATGCGCGGCTTTGGCGGCGGCTTGCACTTCAGCCAGCGTCGCGTCTGTGCGGCCGTAGCGGATATTGTCCTCGACGCTGCCGAAGAACAGCGCTGGGTTTTGTGACACCAGGGCAAAGCTACGGCGCAGGTCGGCGGGATCCAGCTGCTTGATCGGCTGACCATCAATCAGAATCCGCCCCTCTTGCGGATCGAAAAACCGCAACAGCAAATCAAACAACGTGGACTTGCCTGCCCCAGACGGACCAACCAGGGCCAGGGTTTCTCCCGGTGCGACGTCCAGGTCAATACCGTCAATGGCGAAGCTGTCGGGGCGCGAGGGATAAGCAAAGCGCAGCCCTTGCAGCTCAATACGGCCCTGCACCGGCTGAGCCAGCTGCACGCCATCAACGGCAGGCGGGGTGATTTCATTGCGTGCCTGGAGCAACTCGGCAATCCGTTCGGCAGCACCGGCGGCCCTTTGCAGCTCGCCGATCACTTCACTGAGGGTGCCGAAGGCCGAGCCGACAATCAGGCTGTAAAACACGAAGGCGGCCAGCTCACCGCCGGAAATCCGCCCGGCAATCACGTCCATGCCGCCGACCCAGAGCATCACCCCCACCGCGCCCAATACCAGCACGATGACCACAGTAATCAGCCAGGCACGCTGGGCAATGCGTTTACGGGCTGTGTCGAAGGCGGCCTCGGCGGACAGGCCAAAGCGCCGCTTATCTTCCGCTTGGTGGTTGTAGGCCTGCACGGTTTTGATTTGCCCGAGCACTTCGCCCACATAGCTGCCGACATCGGCGACGCGGTCCTGGCTCTGCCGCGAGAGCGCACGCACGCGGCGGCCAAAAATCAGAATCGGCGCCACCACCAGGGGCAAGGCCATCAGCACGATGCCGCTGAGTTTGGCGTTGGTCACCACCAGCAAGACACTGCCGCCAATCAGCATGATCAGGTTACGCAGCGCCATCGACAGTGAGGAGCCAATCACCGATTGCAGCAGCGTGGTGTCGGCGGTTAAGCGCGACTGAATCTCTGAGCTGCGGTTGCTCTCATAAAAGCCTGGGTGCAGCTCGATCAGGTGATTGAAGACGCGCTTACGGATATCGGCGACAAAGCGCTCACCGATCCACGACACCAGGTAAAAGCGCGTAAACGTGCCAATGGCCAAGGCCAACACCAGCACAAAAAACAGCCCGATGGAGTGCTGCAAAGCGGCCGGCGACTGGGTTGCCAGCCCCTGATCCACCAGCAGTTTGATGCCCTGCCCCATAGACAGGGTGATCGCGGCCGTGAACATCAGCGCCAGTAAGGCACCGAGCACGCGCCCACGGTACGGCGCGATAAAGCGCCAAGCCATGCGTAAGGCCGTGCGCTGACGGGAAGACAGAATAGAGGGCATAGACACTCACTGCGGGCGCTGACGCCGATTAGACAAGGACACGCATAGCGTTTAAGCCAGCCCACAGAGGACGTGGCCACACCGCGAATTAGACGCTTATAACAGAAGATGGGGCCGGGTCAGAGCCGCATCAAGCAACAGCGACCCTCAGTCATGCAGAAAACGTCGAGCTTGCTCAGCGCTGGGCAGCAGGCAGGTGTCATAGCGCCCGAATAACCGATACCGGTTACGGGCAATGCGCTCGTAACAGGCGTTACGTAACGCCCGCGGAATCAGCCGTAACCAGGCCAGCAAGCGCCAATAACCGGGGAGTTGGCCGACGATGCGCAGCAATGCATCGGTGCGCAGGTACAACACGCCAGACTCGACATAGACCATGCTCCCAAACCGCTCGGTGGGCAGCGCAAACCAGCGCAACAGCGCCTGCCCTTCAGCGGACTGCACACTCGCCAGACGAAACTGTTGCTGCGGATCATGGCGAATTAAAAACTTCACCCAGCCATTGCACAGCTTGCACACGCCATCAAACAGCACCACTCGTTCGCCGTTCTGGATGGACGGTGGCGGCACTTGATCGGTCATGTTCACCTCAGCCGATTACTGCAGCGGTTACAGCCCCACCGGGTAGAGCAGCTCTTCCTTATAGCCTGCCCATACGCGCACCACATCGGGGAAAGCCGCATCCAATTGCACGTCGCCACTGTCCACCAACAACGGCCGGCCTTCGAGCGTGCCGAGCTTGCGCTTGGTGGCGACTACCCGCAGGTGCTCAAGGCCGATGGCACGTAACACCCGCGGGCTGATCTGCTGATTACCCCGGCCGATGATATGGCCCTGCCCACCAATGGCCGTGACCAACAGACGTGTTGGATGGCCATTAACCAGTTCAAACAGTTGCGCCTCGGTTACATCGCTGGCCAGTAGCTGACCGTTCTCGATCACATCCACGCCAAGTAGCGTGGTGGTCAAACCGAGGTTCTGCGCTAGACCGTGCAGGGTCGAGCCCGGGCCGAACACATAGCGCACATCGCTTTCCCAGCTGTCCTGCAGCCAATCTGCCAGGTCGCCGAGCACCAGTTCTTCGGATTCCACTCCGCCCTGCTTGACCTGCTGCACATAGCCGCCTTCCTGCGGCACCGTCAGTTCGCCATACCAGCGCGCGGTCACCCGACCTTCACGCAAAGCGCTTTCATCAATATCGCGCACTTCACCGCTGCTCAAGCGCACCAGGCCGCCTTCGACCAAACGGGCAGTCAGTTCGCCAGCGGCGCGCGGGCTAATGGCATAAACGCCAGATTGAATCTTCACCCCGGCAGGGATCCCAAGTACCGGCTGGCCTTCACGCACGGCCGCGCAGATATCGCGCGCGGTGCCATCGCCACCGGCAAACAGAATCAGCGCCACGCCAGCGTCCTGCAGCAGCGCCACAGCCTGGTGGGTGTCAGCAGCGCTGCTCGTCTCGGCTGCCAGTTCACCGACCACACGGTGGGCAAAGCCCATCACAGTGAGCAAATCAGCCCCCATAGGCCCGGGGAATGTGACGAACTCCAGGCGCTCGCGCAGCGGCAACAACACCTCAAGGGCGGTTTGCGTACGCTGCGCAGACTTGGCCTCAACCCCCAAGGCCAAGGCCTGCATCGCCATACCGTCACTGCCCTTGAACCCAGCTGGGCCGCCCAGCCCCGCCAGGGGATTGATGATCAAGCCAATATGGAAAAGCCCCATAACTCCCTCATGTTCAATTGCTGCCGGCATTCTGGCACAGTACCTGCTATGGCTATTTAGCCCTGTGTCTTGCGCCAGCTTTATGCCGTCGCAAGTGTCATAGCGCCGTCATCTAACACTCATAAAATCGCGCTCATCGATGAGGAGACAACCCATGCACAGCACGCAACAGACACCACCAAAAACCGCGCCAGTGCCAGTTGGTGGCGCTGTCATCGACGAGCAGGGCCGGGAAGTTCCGATCACCGAAGAGATGATCCAGCAGGCCTGCAGCGCACTGGAAAAAGCCCAGCAGCAAGCGGCCAAGCGTAAGTAACCTACCCCTCAGGGCAGCATTCGCTGCCCTTTACTACAGCTGATTTAGCTTCGCCCCCAACGCCTGCACCAGGCTGCTCAACGCCGGGGCATTGCCTTGTATGCACACCTCTAGCCCGTCGATTTCCCGCCGCATCGGGTAGTGCTTGCGCAACCGGTCAAAAGCCAAGCGCCGAGCGCCTGCATCGCCCTGCAAGCTGCGCCGGAAATCCGCATCATCGCGGCGCGGGTCATACACGCTGCGGCAAATGCTGGCTAAGGTCCAGACCGGATCAGCGCTGGCATCGATGGTCAGACTCTTTAGCCAGGCGGCGGGCATCAGCTGCGCCAGTTCCACACTGGCTGCAACGCCCAAGTGCTGACACAGCGCCTGATAGATCTGCGCAGTGCCGCGCAGCTTGCCGTCCAGGCTATAGCCGCCGATATGTGGAGTGGCAATCTGGCACAACGCCGCCAGGTCAACATCCACCTGCGGTTCACCCTCCCAAACATCCAGCACCACCTGCAGATCAGCGCGCTGTACCAGCAACGTGCGCAAGGCCTGGTTATCCACCACGGCACCACGGCTGGCATTGATCAGCCAGCTGCCGGATTTGAGTGCGGCCAAACGGGCGCTATCAAACAGGTGGTGGGTCGGATGCTCGCCCGTGCGCTCAAGTGGCGTGTGCAGGCTGATCACATCACATTCATCGAGCACCTGCTGCAGGCTGACGTAATCTCCCACTTCCGCCGCCTGGCGTGGCGGATCGCACACCAACACATTCCAGCCCAGAGCGCGCAGCACCTTGATCAAGCGGCTGCCGACCTGGCCAGCACCGATCACGCCATAGGTCCGCGTCGCCAGCTCAACGCCCTGCTGCTCAGCCAGCAGCAACAGGCTGCCCAGCACATAGTCGACCACGCCACGGGCGTTACAGCCGGGCGCACTGGCCCAGGTGATGCCGGCCTGCTGGAAGTAATCGAGGTCGAGATGGTCGGTGCCGATGGTGCACGTACCGACAAATTTAACCGCCGTGCCTTGCAGCAAGGCACGGTCAAGCCGGGTCACCGAACGCACCAGCAGCAGGTCGGCCTCGGCAACAGCGGCGGCGTCAATGCTGCGGCCAGGCAGCCGGTGTATCTCACCGAAGCCGGCAAAGAACTCATCCAGCAGGGGGATATTTTCGTCGGCAACTATTCGCATGGCAGGGCTCCATCAATCAGTCGGGCATTCTACCCCGCCGAGGCAACTTGGCTAGGCTGTACAGGGTTGCCGCGCAGGTGAAATCACGCTTTCCTGACTGAGGCGTCAAGGCGTAGACTGCGCGGTTTTCTGCCCCATTTTCCGGATATTCGACATGCTCGCCCAAACCCGCCTGCAACGCACCCGCACTGAACTGTGCAGCCTGCTGAAGCTGGCAACGCCAATCATCATTGCCCAGTTGGCCAATACCGCCATGGGCTTCGTCGACACCGTGATGGCGGGACGGGTCAGCCCGCAGGATTTGGCCGCCGTGGCGCTGGGCAATTCGATCTGGATACCGGTGTTTCTGTTGATGACCGGCATTCTGCTGGCCACCACGCCGAAGGTCGCGCAACGCTTCGGTTCCGGCGCGCACACCGAGATTGGCCCCCTGGTGCGTCAGGCACTCTGGCTGGCGTTGGGTGTGGGCGTTGCCGCCGCGGTGATACTGTGGAACGCCGAATTTGTCCTGCGCCTTATGGATGTTGAACCGGCGCTGATCGAGCCCGCGATGGGCTACCTGCGTGCAGTGGGCTGCGGCTTCCCGGCGGTGGCGCTGTACCACGTGCTGCGCTGCTTCAGTGACGGTCTGGGGCATACCCGGCCAAGCATGGTCATTGGTCTGTGTGGCCTGGCGCTGAATATCCCGCTCAATTACATCTTCATTTACGGCAAGCTCGGTGTGCCGGCCATGGGCGGCGTCGGCTGCGGCTGGGCCACGGGCCTGGTAATGACGTTTATGTTTCTGAGCATGCTCTGGTGGGTGAAATGGGCGCCGTTCTACCAGCCGAGTAAAATTTTCAGCCATTTCGAATGGCCACAGTGGAAGGTACTCAAGCGCCTGCTCTCGGTGGGCCTGCCGATTGGTATTGCGGTGTTTGCCGAGTCGAGCATCTTTGCCGTGATCGCCCTGCTGATCGGCGGCCTGGGCGCAACAGTGGTGGCCGGGCACCAGATTGCCCTGAACTTCAGCTCCATGGTGTTTATGATCCCCTACTCCCTGGGCATGGCCGCCACAGTGCGCGTAGGCCAGGCGCTGGGCCGGGGTGAGCCACGGGAAGCGCGCTTTGCTGCGGGCGTGAGCATGGCCGCCGCACTGGGTTATGCCTGCCTGTCGGCCAGCCTGATGCTGCTGCTGCGCGAAGACATTGCGCAGATCTATACCCCCGACACGACCGTGATCGCGGTGGCGACCACCCTGTTGGTGTATTCGGCGTTGTTCCAGTTTTCCGACGCTATTCAGGTGACCGCCGCCGGTGCGTTGCGCGGTTATCAGGACACCCGAGTAACGATGATCCTGACCCTGTTCGCCTATTGGGGTATCGGCTTGCCGGTGGGCTATGTGCTCGGGCTTACTGACTGGTTTGGCCAACCCACCGGGCCGAGCGGGCTCTGGCAAGGTCTAATCGTCGGCCTCACCTGTGCCGGCGGCATGCTCGCTTTGCGCCTGGCCGGCAGCGCGCGCAAACGCATTCGAGCCGCTAAGATGGCCTGATGAAAGCCCGCCTGCTGTTTCTGATCACTGCACTGTGCCTGTGCGCCTGCACGCCAACTGATGATGGTTTGGCGCTGCAGGCCGATTACCTGAAACGTTTGAGCAACGCACTGGATGTTGCTCCGCCGCTCAATATCGAAGCCGCCACGCCGGTGGATTATCGACTCCCAGCGCGCCGCGAGCGCCTTATAGACATCCCCGAACTGCGTATCAGCCTGCTCGAACTGCTGGTCGAGGCGCGTTACTGCCCGGTGCTGCAACAGCAGATCAGCCTGCGCAATAACAGCCTGGGTAAGCAACTGACGCCAAGCAGCCGGCTGGCCTATGAAGGCGACCTGCTGCGGGCCATCGACAGCTGCATTGACTACTTGCGCGATCAAGAACAACAGGAGCTGCGCGGCACCTTGGAACAGCTTGCTCAGGACAAACGCGCACAACTGGCGGGGGTATTCTGGAACGCCCTAAACGCCAGCCAGGAGGTTGAACGCTACCTGCGCTTCTCCAACCAAGCGCTGCCGACAAATGCCACTGAAGACGCTGCGGCGCTTGATGCCCTGACGCAGCTGGCCACTATTGGCAGCGCATTGCCCGCCGTATTACCGCCGAGCGCCGCGCAACTGGATCCGGTATTTTTTGCCCTGCACGCCAGTGATCAGGGCGGTCAGCTGATCACCAGCCTGGCCAGCCTGAGCCACAGCCTCAATCAAGCCAGCCAGATGCTGGAAAGTCGCCATCAGCAAAGGCCCATCTGCCCCACGGGCAAGGCCACAGCGCGCGGGCGGATTGTGCAGAACATCTTCATCAAGTATTACGCCGGCAGTCTGCAGCCCTACCTGGCGCTGGTGGACCAACGCGGGCAAGCCTGGAGTCAGAGCCTGCGCCAACTCAGCGAGGTGGCGCAGGTACCGCCCGCCACGCGCGGCTATCTGCAGCGCCTGAGCGCAGATGAGCACTCGTTGTGGGCGGATTTCCGGCTGGCGACAGCGCGGCATGTGCGCAGCTGGCAAAATCTGCTCAACAGCTGTGGGCTGGCGCCTGGTCAGTCGGGATGGAATGGCAACGCCGCCAGCGCCGACCAGTAAGCCTCAGACAACAGCTCGCGGCCGGCGAGCAGATGCGCCAGATAGTCCTCACTGGGCAGCAAACCCTCTTCGCGAAAGGCCGGGTTGGCGATATACACCCACGCCGGCTGCACGCCATGTGCGGTGATAACCGGCAAACACTCACGGCTGTAATAGACCGGGGTGCCTTCAAAGTGATCCAGCTTGGCGATCTCGCCGGCGTCCCGCAGGCGATAAAGCACCCCTTCGACTTCGACCTGCCCTGCACGCGCGTGGCGAATATTGGCGTACGCCCGCCCTGGAGCACGGTCCATCGCGCGCTTGTTAAAACACAAGCCGTAACCCGGCAGACGGCCTGGCAGGGCCTCCAACACTGTGAGCCCGCGCGCCTGCATGCGCAGCGGGTTCATGTTCGAGCCATACGCGAAATACCAATCCATCAGTCGAGTTTCTTGCGAATCAGGTACAGATAGGTCGCGCCCTCTTCGGCTTGCTCGACCAGCTCATGGCCCAAGAACACGCAAAACTTGGGGATGTCGCGACGGGTCGAGGGGTCGGTGGCGATCACCTTGAGCAGACCGCCGGCCTGTAGGCTGCGAACTTTGTTGTGCAGCATCATCACCGGCTCCGGGCAGTTAAGCCCGGTGGCGTCGAGGGTGTCATCAGGAATGGCGGTGGATTGCAAAGACATCAATGGGCTCCAGTTGCAGGCCGCTATTTTGGCGCAACGTTACGCCAAAGGTCAGCAAATAGCGGGTTAAAAACAGTACAGCGGGTTTATTTACTCAGGCGACGCAGGTGGCAGGTGACCTCTTCGCGGTCGTGGTAGAGCTGCTTGCAGGCAATCGAGACCTTGAGCTTACGCTCGGCAAAGCCCTCTTCCAGACGTTGCAACAAGCGGCGTACTTCGGCGTAACGCTGCTTCATCGGTAACTTGAGGTTGACCACCGCTTCACGGCAGTGGCCTTCACCAATCCAGGCTTCCAGCAAGGCGGCGCTGCGCGCGGGCTTCTCGACAATGTCGCAGACCATCCAGTCCACCGGCTGCTTGGGTTTCCAGGTGAAGCCATCAACCATCAGGTGCTGCACCAACCCGGTATCCATCAGGCTTTCGGCCATTGGGCCGTTGTCGATGGCGGTGACCAGCATGCCGCGTTTGACCAGTTGATAGGTCCAGCCACCTGGTGCAGCCCCCAAATCAACCCCGGTCATGTCGCCCGACAGGCGCTCATCCCACTGCTCGCGGGGGATAAAGGTGTGCCAGGCCTCCTCAAGCTTCAAGGTCGAGCGACTCGGTGCCTCACGGGGGAACTTCAAGCGTGGAATGCCCATGGGCCACAACGCCGAATTATTCGTCTCGGCCATGCCGACAAACACCTCGCGGCCGCTCTTGAAGGTCAACAGCAGGCGCGGTTTGTGTGCATCCTCAACCAGCTTGCCGGCCTTGGTCAGGGCGTTGCGCAGCGGCGCCTCGAATTTTTTGCAGAAATTCGATAGTTCCTTGCCATCGTTGGTGTCCAGCACTTCCAGCCACAGGCTGCCAAACACCGGGAAACCGCTCAGGTGGCTGAGTAGCACGCTGATACGATCCAGCTCAGGCAGGTCGATAAACACACCTCGCGCCCATTGCCGCGGAAAAATCAGCTGATTGAAGCGAACCCCACGCATTAAACGCTCGGCGCCATCCTCTTCGGTGCAGATAAATTCAGCGCAAGCGGTACTCGGCTTGGCCTTGGCATAGCCGGCCACATCCAGGCGCGCGGCATGCTCGGCGATCTCGGCACACACCTCGTTCTCGAAACCGGGACGGCAGTGCAGTAGCAGGGTATTAATTGCGGGGGTATTCATCGGGGTTCTCCTCAAGGCGCGCATCATAGCCGACTCGGGAACCCTTAGCCCCCGCGACCTGTCCAGTGTGAACAGCCATAGTCGCTGCGCCCACCCAGAAACACTTAGATGCCAAGCAGCCAACCCCCTAAATGGCGAGCCAGAACAAGCAGAGCTAGGGTGAACAGTCTGCAGCCACCAACCGGCTTGCACCGTGACAAGCCACAGGAGACGCGCAATGCCTTCCTTAGATAGCCTGAATAGTCAACGCAGCCTCGACGTAGAAGGCCAGAGCTACCAGTACTTCAGCCTCCCTGAAGCCGCCAAATCCCTTGGCAACATCGACCCGTTACCGATGTCATTGAAGGTTCTGTTAGAGAACCTGTTGCGCTGGGAAGACGGTAAAACCGTCACCGGCAACGACCTGCAGGCCATGGCCGATTGGCTAAAGAGCCGCAGCTCCGAGCGCGAAATCCAGTACCGCCCCGCCCGCGTATTGATGCAGGACTTCACCGGCGTGCCCGCCGTGGTCGACCTCGCGGCCATGCGTGACGCCATGGCCAAGGCTGGCGGCGACCCGCAGAAGATCAACCCGCTATCGCCCGTCGATTTGGTCATCGACCACTCGGTAATGGTCGACCAATTCGCCACCCATAACGCGTTCGAACAGAACGTCGCCATCGAGATGCAGCGCAACGGTGAGCGCTATGCCTTCCTGCGCTGGGGCCAGCATGCCTTCGATAACTTCAGCGTGGTGCCGCCGGGCACCGGCATCTGCCACCAAGTCAACTTGGAGTACCTCGGCCGCACCGTCTGGACCAAAGAAGAAGACGGCCAGACCTTCGCCTTCCCCGACACCTTGGTTGGTACCGACTCACACACCACCATGATCAACGGCCTCGGCATTCTCGGCTGGGGCGTCGGCGGCATCGAGGCGGAAGCGGCGATGCTCGGCCAGCCCGTGTCGATGCTGATTCCCGAGGTCATCGGCTTCAAGCTCAGCGGCAAACTCAAGGAAGGCATCACCGCCACCGACCTGGTGCTGACCGTCACGCAAATGCTGCGCAGCAAAGGCGTAGTCGGTAAGTTTGTTGAGTTCTATGGCGACGGCCTGGCCGATCTGCCGCTGGCGGATCGCGCCACTATCGCCAACATGGCCCCGGAATACGGCGCCACCTGTGGCTTCTTCCCGGTCGACGAGATCACCCTCGGCTATTTGCGCTTATCCGGCCGGTCGCCGCAGACCGTCAAACTGGTCGAGGCCTACTGCAAAGCCCAAGGTCTGTGGCGCGAGCCAGGCGTTGAGCCGTTGTTTACCGATAGCCTGGAGCTGGATATGGGCAGCGTCGAGGCCTGCCTGGCCGGGCCCAAGCGCCCACAGGACCGGGTTGCCCTGCCCCAGGTCAAACAAGCCTTCGATGACTTTCTTGGGCTGCAACTCAAGCCCAATCCCGGCGCGGAATCACGCCTTCTCGACGAAGGCGGTGGTGGCGCGGCGATCGGCAGCGCCACCCAGGTTGGCGAGGCGGACTATGAACATGAGGGACAGACGCATCGCCTGAAAAACGGTGCCGTGGTCATCGCGGCAATTACCTCCTGCACCAACACCTCCAACCCCAGCGTGATGATGGCCGCCGGCCTGCTGGCGAAAAAAGCCGTGGAGAAAGGCCTGCAGCGCAAGCCGTGGGTGAAAAGCTCGCTGGCTCCGGGCTCCAAGGTGGTCACCGAATACTTCAACGCCGCCGGCCTGACCCACTACCTCGACGAGCTGGGCTTCGACCTGGTGGGCTACGGTTGCACCACCTGTATTGGTAATTCCGGGCCGCTGCTTGAGCCTATCGAACAAGCCATCCAGCAATCGGACTTGAGCGTCGCCTCGGTGCTGTCAGGTAACCGTAACTTCGAGGGCCGCGTGCATCCGCTGGTGAAAACCAATTGGTTGGCCTCACCGCCCTTGGTAGTGGCCTATGCTTTGGCCGGCACGGTGCGGATGGACATAACCTCTGAACCCTTGGGTCTGGGCAAAGATGGCCAGCCGGTTTACCTCAAAGACATCTGGCCGAGCCAGGCGGAAATCGCCGAGGCGATCCTCAAGGTCGACACCGCGATGTTCCACAAGGAATACGCCGAGGTGTTCGCCGGGGATGCCGAGTGGCAGGCCATCGACATACCGCAAACTGCCACCTACAGCTGGCAGGACGACTCGACCTACATCCAGCATCCACCGTTCTTCGAGAATATCGCCGAGGCGCCACCGCATATTGGTGACATTCACCAAGCGCGCATTCTTGCCCTGCTCGGCGATTCGGTGACCACTGACCACATCTCCCCCGCCGGCAATATCAAGGCCGACAGCCCCGCCGGTCGCTACCTGCGCGAACAGGGCGTAGAGCCGGTCGACTTCAACTCCTACGGCTCGCGGCGCGGCAATCATCACGTGATGATGCGCGGCACCTTCGCCAATATCCGCATCCGCAACGAGATGCTCGGCGGCGCAGAAGGCGGTAACACCTTGCACGTGCCAAGTGGTGAGCAGCTGTCGATCTACGATGCCGCCATGCGCTATCAGGAGGCCGGCACCCCGCTGGTGGTCATTGCCGGCAAAGAGTACGGCACCGGCTCAAGCCGCGACTGGGCGGCCAAGGGCACCAACCTGCTCGGCATCAAAGCGGTCATTGCCGAAAGCTTCGAGCGCATCCACCGCTCTAATCTGGTGGGCATGGGCGTCTTGCCGCTGCAGTTTGAAACCGGGCAAAACCGCAAAACGCTCAACCTCACGGGCAAAGAGACACTCAACATCTGCGGCCTGGATGGTGTTGAACTCCACCCGTCCATGACCTTAACCCTGGACATCTTGCGCGAGGACAACAGCCGCGACAGCATTGAAGTGCTGTGCCGCATCGACACCCTCAACGAAGTGGAATACTTCAAGGCCGGCGGCATCCTGCATTACGTGCTGCGGCAGTTGATCGCCAGCTGACAGACCCGCCCGAGTGCCACGTGTGCCGGACAACACACACCTAAGGTCAAGGACGACCACGACCATGGCATAAATGTGACGCCATTCAAAAAGCGGTTAAACTCGCCGGCACGGATTTCGCTCTCAACTTCGCCCGCCATTGGCCGATGAAGAGGCATTACAACGACGGATAATTGCCATGCGTAACAACCAGCCGGTCACTCAGCGCGAACGCAGCTTCCCTGCTCAGCAACGACTGATCTCGACGACTGACCTCAAAGGTCAGATCAACTACTGCAATGACGCGTTTGTCGAGATCAGTGGTTTCACCCGCGATGAGTTGATTCGTGCGCCGCACAATCTGGTACGTCACCCCGACGTACCGCCTGCGGTGTTCCAGCACATGTGGGATACCCTGAAAAGCGGCCGGCCGTGGATGGGGATTGTTAAGAACCGTTGTAAGAACGGCGATCATTACTGGGTTAATGCCTACGTCACGCCCGTGACGGAAAACAACCAGGTAGTGGGTTACGAATCCGTACGGGTCAAGCCAACCGCCGAACAGGTGCGTCGCGCAGAGGCGCTGTATCAGCGCATCAATAGCGGTAAGTCCGCCGTGCCGAGTAGGGATAAATGGCTACCGACTCTGCAGGCTTGGCTGCCGTTTATCCTGATCAGTCAGATTGGCTTTCTTATTGGTGCCTGGCTCGACTCCAGCTGGGGCTTTGCTCTGGCGGCGGCGCTGTCGATACCGCTGGGCTTGGCCGGCCTGAGCTGGCAACAACGTGGCCTCAAGCGCTTGCTACGGCTGGCTGACCAGACCACGTCTGACCCGTTGATCGCGCAGATGTACACCGACAGCCGTGGTGCTCAGGGTCGCCTGGAAATGGCGACGCTCAGCCAGGAAGCACGCCTGAAAACCTGTCTGACCCGTCTGCAGGACACCGCCGAACAGCTCACCCTGCAGGCTAAGCAGGCCGATACCCTGGCGCATAACAGCTCCGCCGGGCTTGAGCGCCAACGTAATGAAACCGATCAGGTGGCCACTGCGATCAATGAAATGGCTGCCACCACCCTGGAAGTGGCGAGCAACGTGGCGCGCACAGCCATCGCCACTCAGGATGCAAATCGCCTGACCAGCGCTGGGCGCACTATTGCCAGTGAAACCCGCCACGCGATTCAGCGCCTGTCGCAATCAGTTGGTGAGACCGGCGAAACAGTCACCCGCCTGGCCCAAGACAGCAATGAAATCGGCGGTGTAGTCGATGTCATCAAAGGCATCGCCGACCAGACCAACCTGCTCGCGCTCAACGCTGCCATCGAGGCCGCGCGTGCGGGCGAAATGGGCAGGGGTTTTGCCGTGGTGGCTGATGAAGTGCGCTCACTTGCGCAGCGCACGGCCGAATCCACCGGGCAGATCCACCAACTGATCGCCAAGCTGCAGCGCACCGCTGAAGAAGCCGTCATGACCATGGAAATCGGCCGTAAACAGGCCGAAGAAGGTGTTGTGCGCGTACAGCAAGCCGACGATGCACTGGCGGGTATCAGTGAAGCCGTTGCCAATATTGCCAGCATGGCGGATCAGATTGCCGCCGCGGCTGAGGAACAGAGCGCGGTAGCTGATGAGGTCAACCGCAGCATCACCACCATCGCTCAGTTGGCCGACCAAACAGCCGGTGAGGCGCATGACACGGCGCTGCTCAGCGAGGCGCTAACCGCCACCGCTCAGGGTCAGTACGCCTTGGTCGAGCGCTTCAACCGCTAATCCTGAAACGGCGCATGGCCCAGCCATGCGCCGCCCTCCCGGTTACAAATTCTCGTAGCGATTCATGTCCAGCACCCCGGCTTCAATAGGCTCGGTTTGCTGGATATACGCTGACATATCGTGGAAATAGCGCCAGAACTCAGGATGAGTACGGCGAATCCCCCAGCGCTCCACCACCTGTTCGAATGCCGGCGTATCACGCGCCTGCTCCATCGCACTGACAAACTCCGCCACCTGTTCAGCCTGAACATTGAAGATAAAGTTCGGGTAGCTGCTGAGCACCCCGGGATAAACCGTCAAGGTATCCAGCGCGGGCTGGTAGCGCAGTTCCTCGCCCAACATAAACGCCACATTGGTGTGCGCGCGGTTACGCAGCAGGCTGTAGACCTCACGCTGGCCGCTGGGCATTTCCACCCGCAGCAGAGTGGCCTCCGGCAGTTGCTCGATCACTTTCAGCGCCCCCGCTGGTTTAGCCGTTAAGCGACTCAAGGATTGTTCCGCGCGCTGCAATTCGGGGGCTATGCCTGGGCGATGGCAATGCGCACCGCTGCAGCGATTGATCGGATCCGGGCGCGCATTGAGGCTGCCGTAACGAGCCAGCAGGGTCTCGGCAAAACTATGTTTGGCATCGCTGCCCGCCAAGCGCAAGGCACTCGGGGTTTTAGTGTCGATCGCCTGATAATCGAGCCAGATTTTCAGCTTGCCGCTGCTCTGGTACCAATCGCTTAAATAAGCCTGACGCGACTGCGCAGGCATCAAACGCAGGAAGTTGACCTCCGCACCATTGCGGATCAAGTCGAAATACAGCCGCGTTTGCGCCTGATGAGAGAGATTGCCGAACACATCGAAGTTCACCACCAGTTGGTAGTAGGTGCGTTCCAGCAAGGGGAAGTCCAGCCACCAGATCGTCTGCGGCACCTCGCCAATCAGGCCTTTGCGCACCGAGGCGCTGTCATGCTGGCGAAAGACCGATAACAGCGCGTTATCGTTACCGGCCCAGATGTGCGACCAGCTCGGCGCTGGCGCGTCGGCATAACGCTGCATGCGCAACGCTTCGTACTCATTACGTTTATTGCGGTAGCTGCGCCATATACCCAGCAAGTCAGTGATGCTGTCGAGTTGCCCAGGTATGGCCAGCAAGTCTTTGGCCTGCTCGCGATACACCGGGTCAGTGATGTACAAATCGTGCTGCGGGTCCTGGAACACCGTCCAAAAATTATCGCGAATCACATCCGTGGCAATCTGCCCGCGGCACACCGGGCCGCGGATAAAGGTGCGCACAAAGTATTCGGCGTTATCCAGCATGAACTGGTATCGCGCCTGCGGCGGAATCGCGGCAAAGGTTTCAAACGGATTGGCGCGGCGCTGAGCGCCATAGCCCGGAACGGCGTCGGCCTGCCATTCGCTGGCGAAGAACAGCTCTTTGATCCGCGCCAGCTTGGCCGCACTCAGCGCATAGGTGATGTGGGTCTTGTGCACAATAACGCCCTGCACCGGCGTCAGGCGGTAGTAGAACTCACTGCCTGGATCGGCATTGGGCAAGCGCGTGGCGATAATGTCCACTGGCTGCCCGCTGGGCGTGCGCGAACGCACCATCTGAAAGAAATGCCCCGGCTCACCGCCAGCAAAATGCATATGGGCAAGAAAAAGATGCTCATACAGCCAACGGGAAACCAACCCCTCACGGGCGCCAGGGGCGTTCAAGAAGGCTTCCCAGGTGGCGATCTGCTGCGCTTCGGCCGCACTGGCCTGCAGCGCTTGTTGATCAACCGGCGCGCCCTGCTCGATCCAAGCCTGCAGCGTTTGATAGTCGGCCTCAGTCAAACCGGTCACCGCGAACGGCATGCCCGCTTGCGGGTTGTCGCGGGCAAACGCGTCGAACTCCTGCGGCAGTGGGCATTGGTTGACCCGTTTGATGCTGATCTCCAGCTCGGCCGGCAGCTTGTTATTAGCCGCAAAAGGCTGCTGGTGGCCTAACTCCAACATCCGTGCGAGCAAGGCAGCCTGGCTACCCTGCTGATCCAGCACAGAGGTGAAACCTTTGCGCTGCCAAGCCGCCGCACCGTGGGCATCGACAAACAACCGGGTGGTGGGCTGGGCCTCGGTGCGTGTACCTGCGTAAACCGTTGCTTTGCTCGCCCCCCGCTGCACGCCTTCAGCGCTGCCCAAATTGAGCTGACAGGCCGCGTCGTAACAGGCATGGCAGGCCACACAGTTCTGGGTAAAAATCGGCTGAATGTCACGACTGTAGGAGATGGGCTCGGCCGCGTGTAATGCGCCGATGAACATTAAACACGTGCTAAGCAGTAAGCGACCGAGCATGGAAGTGTCTCTGAAATGGTCTGAGCGCCGATTCTAGCTGCCCGCAGCGAAGCAAAGCCAACTCATGAACATGAATGAAATTCATGGAAAAGCACAAGGCACTGCAAAAGCGTGCAGCTTTGCTATGATCGCGCATCTTTTTTTCACGCGTCTCAGGTAGTTCTCCCCATGTCTCTGTCCGATCGCAGCGCCCGCCTCAACGCCCTTCAGCAAGCCCTGAAGGAACGTATCCTGATTCTCGACGGCGGCATGGGTACCATGATCCAGAGCTACAAGCTGGAGGAAGAAGACTACCGTGGCGCTCGCTTCGCCGACTGGCCGCAAGACGTTAAGGGCAACAACGACCTGCTGATTCTCAGCCGCCCGGATGCAATTAGCGCCATCGAGAAGGCCTACCTCGATGCCGGCGCCGACATCCTCGAAACCAATACTTTCAACGCTACCCAGGTATCCCAAGCCGACTACGGCATGGAGAGCCTGGTGTATGAGTTAAACGTCGAAGGGGCTCGCGTGGCACGCCGCGTGGCAGATGCGAAAACCCTGGAAACCCCGGACAAACCGCGCTTTGTGGCCGGCGTGCTCGGTCCTACAAGTCGCACCTGCTCACTCTCCCCCGACGTGAACAACCCCGGCTATCGCAACGTCACCTTCGATGAGCTGGTGGCGAACTACACCGAAGCCACCCGCGGCCTGATCGAAGGCGGCGCGGACATGATCCTGATCGAAACCATCTTCGACACCCTCAACGCCAAGGCGGCGATCTTCGCAGTGCAACAGGTGTTCGAGGATGACGGCGTCGAGCTGCCGATCATGATTTCCGGCACCATCACCGACGCCTCTGGCCGCACTCTGTCAGGGCAGACCACTGAAGCGTTCTGGAACTCGATCAACCACGCTAAACCAATCTCCGTGGGCCTTAACTGCGCCCTGGGTGCCAAAGAGCTGCGCCCGTACCTGGAAGAGTTGTCAGCCAAAGCCGGCACCCACGTCTCCGCCCACCCAAACGCCGGCCTGCCGAACGCTTTTGGTGAGTACGACGAGACGCCGGCGGAAATGGCGGTGGTGGTTGAAGAATTTGCCGCATCGGGCTTTTTGAATATCGTCGGCGGCTGCTGCGGCACCACGCCTGCGCATATCCAGGCGATTGCTGAAGCGGTGAGCAAATACCCGCCGCGCGCCATTCCGGATATTCCCAAGGCCTGCCGCCTGTCGGGGCTTGAGCCGTTCACCATCGACCGTAACTCGCTGTTTATCAACGTCGGCGAGCGCACCAATATCACCGGCTCGGCCAAGTTCGCCCGGCTGATCCGCGAGGACAACTACACCGAAGCCCTCGAAGTGGCCCTGCAGCAGGTGGAAGCCGGCGCGCAGGTGATCGACATCAACATGGACGAGGGCATGCTCGATTCACAGAAGGCCATGGTCACCTTCTTGAATCTGATTGCCGGCGAGCCGGATATTTCCCGCGTGCCGATCATGATCGACTCCTCCAAGTGGGAAGTAATCGAAGCCGGCCTTAAGTGCATCCAGGGCAAGGGCATCGTTAACTCGATTTCGATGAAAGAAGGCGTCGAGCAGTTCAAGCACCACGCCAAGCTGTGCAAGCGCTATGGCGCGGCCGTGGTGGTGATGGCCTTCGACGAAGCCGGTCAGGCCGATACCGCCGCGCGCAAGCGCGAGATCTGCCAGCGCAGCTACGACATTCTGGTCAACGAAGTGGGCTTCCCGCCGGAAGACATCATCTTCGACCCGAATATCTTCGCCGTTGCCACCGGCATCGAAGAGCACAACAACTACGCGGTCGACTTTATCGAAGCCTGCGCCTACATCCGCGATCACCTGCCGCACGCACTGACCTCGGGCGGCGTGTCCAACGTGTCGTTCTCCTTCCGTGGCAACAACCCGGTGCGTGAAGCGATTCACTCGGTGTTCTTGTACTACGCGATCCAGAACGGCCTGACCATGGGCATCGTTAACGCCGGCCAGTTGGAAATCTACGACGAGATTCCAAAAGAGCTGCGCGATGCCGTGGAAGACGTGGTGCTGAACCGCCACGACGGCGCCACCGAAGCGCTGCTGGCGATTGCCGACAACTACAAGGGCGACGGCAGCGTCAAGGAAGTCGAAACCGAAGAGTGGCGGACCTGGAGCGTGGTTGACCGCCTCAAGCACTCGCTGGTCAAAGGCATCACCAGCCACATCATCGAAGACACCGAGGAATGCCGCCAACAGTGCGCGCGCCCCATCGAAGTGATCGAAGGCCCACTGATGGCCGGGATGAACGTGGTCGGCGACCTGTTCGGCGCGGGCAAGATGTTCCTGCCGCAGGTGGTGAAATCCGCCCGCGTGATGAAGCAGGCGGTCGGTCACCTGATCCCCTTTATCGAGCTAGAAAAAGGCGACAAGCCGGAAGCCAAAGGCAAGATCCTCATGGCCACGGTGAAAGGCGACGTGCACGACATCGGCAAGAACATCGTCGGCGTGGTGCTCGGCTGTAACGGCTATGACATCGTCGACCTCGGCGTGATGGTGCCGGCGGAGAAAATCCTGCAAACGGCGATTGCCGAAAAGTGCGACATCATTGGCCTGTCAGGCCTGATCACCCCATCGCTGGATGAGATGGTGCATGTCGCCCGCGAAATGCAGCGCCAAGGCTTCACCCTGCCGCTGATGATCGGCGGCGCGACCACCTCGAAAGCCCACACAGCGGTGAAGATCGAGCCCAAGTACCAGAACGATGCGGTGATCTACGTCACCGACGCCTCGCGCGCCGTAGGTGTGGCCACGCAGTTGCTGTCGAAAGAACTGAAAGCCGATTTTGTCGAGCGCACCCGCCTCGACTACATCGAAGTACGCGAGCGCACCGCCAACCGCAGCGCCCGTACTGAACGCCTGAGCTACGCCAAATCGGTCGAGAACAAACCCAAGTTCGACTGGGCGACATATCAGCCGAGCGTGCCGAGTTTTACCGGTGTGAAGGTACTCGACAATATCGACCTGAATGTTCTGGCCGAATACATCGACTGGACGCCGTTCTTTATCTCCTGGGACCTGGCCGGCAAGTTCCCGCGCATCCTCACCGATGAAGTGGTGGGCGAAGCCGCCACCGCGCTGTATGCCGACGCCCAGGAAATGCTCAAGAAGCTGATCGACGAGAAGCTGATCCGCGCCCGCGCCACATTTGGTTTCTGGCCGGCTAATCAAGTGAATGACGACGATCTGGATGTCTACGCCGACAACGGCGAGAAGCTGGCCACCCTGCACCACTTGCGCCAGCAAACGATCAAGCCGGATGGCAAGCCGAACTTCTCCCTGGCCGACTTTGTTGCGCCGAAAGACAGCGGCATCACCGATTACGTCGGCGGTTTTATCACCACCGCAGGTATCGGTGCCGAGGAAGTCGCCAAGGCTTATCAGGACGCCGGCGACGACTACAACTCGATCATGGTCAAAGCCCTGGCCGACCGCCTGGCGGAAGCCTGCGCCGAGTGGCTGCACAAAGAGGTGCGTACCAATTACTGGGGTTACGATCCGGAGGAGCAGCTGTCCAACGAGGATCTGATCAAGGAAGCCTACAAGGGCATCCGCCCTGCCCCCGGCTACCCAGCGTGCCCGGATCACACCGAGAAAAAAGCCCTGTTTGAACTGCTCGACCCCGCGGCCGAGTTCAACAAAGCCGGCAACAGCGGTGTGTTCCTCACCGAGCACTACGCCATGTTCCCGGCAGCAGCGGTTTCAGGCTGGTACTTCGCCCATCCACAGGCGCAGTACTTTGCCGTCGGCAAGATCGACAAAGACCAGGTGGAAAGCTACACCGCCCGCAAAAAGCAGGACCTCAACGTCAGCGAGCGCTGGTTGGCACCCAACCTGGGTTACGACAACTAACACACGCCTACGGATACACACGACAGTGGAGGGCTTGCAACCTAGCCCTCCGCTGTTGTGACTACGCCCGTTCTCAGCCAACCCCCGCTGGGCATTGCTCCCAGCGCGCGAGCCCCTCTGCTTATGCACAGCCTTGAACAACTTCGCAGCGGAGAGCTGGCCGGCATTACCCGGCTAGACCTGTGCTGCAACCTGACTGACGTCCCAGAGGAGATTTTCTCTCTGGCCGACAGCCTCGAAGTGCTCAACCTCTCGGGCAACCGCCTCAGCGCACTCCCCGCTGACCTAGCGCGCCTACACAAGCTGCGTATTGTGTTTTGTTCAGACAACCTGTTCACCTCAGTACCTGAGGTGCTGGGCAGCTGCACGCAGCTGGAAATGATCGGCTTCAAGAGCAACCGCATTCAGTACCTGCCCGCTGCAGCACTGCCGCCCGCGTTGCGCTGGCTGATCCTGACCGACAACCGACTGCAACAGCTACCGGCTGAGTTAGGTGACTGTGCCCACTTACAAAAGCTAATGCTGGCGGGCAACCAGCTCCGCGCACTGCCCGAAAGCCTGGCCAAGCTGCAGCGCTTGCAGCTGCTGCGCATTGCGGCTAACCAGCTAGAGCATCTGCCAGAGTGGCTCACGGAGCTACCGTCCTTGTGCTGGCTGGCCTTTGCCGGCAATCCATTCAGTGACGCCAGCGAAGCTGAAATTCTCCGGCAGCACCCACTGCCAACCGTCGCCCGCGACGCCCTTGAGCTGGGTGAAATACTCGGCCAGGGCGCCTCGGGAGTCATCCACAGTGCGACCTGGCAGCAGCCCAACCAGCCGGCGCAGGCCATGGCGGTCAAACTGTTCAAAGGTGATGTAACCAGCGACGGGCTTGCCCACAGTGAGATGGCTGCCTGTATTGCAGCCGGTGAGCACAACAACCTGATCAGCGTTGCCGGCCCACTGGAGCCACTACCGGACGCTCCGCCCGGCCTGCTATTGGCGCGTATTCAACCGAGCTTCAAAGCGCTGGCCGGCCCGCCCTCCCTCGCCAGCTGCACGCGCGACTGCTATGCCGAGCAGCGTCGTTTCAGCGTGGCAGAAGCCTTACGTATTTTGCGCGACACAGCGGCGGCCATCGTTCACCTGCATCAACGCGGCATCCTGCATGGCGATTTGTATGCCCATAACCTGCTGGTCAACCCAACCGGGCAAACGCTGCTGGGCGATTTCGGCGCAGCGTCGTTTTTTGACCCACAGAGCCACAACGGGATTGCCCTGCAACAACTTGAGGCCCGGGCCTTTGCCTGCTTGCTAGAGGAGTTGTTAGTGCGCTGCAACAAAGACAACCAACCCGCTCAGCAAACCCGCCTGTGGCACTTGCATGCGCGCTGCAGCCACACGCAACCTGCCGAGCGTCCGTTGTTTGCCGAGATTCAGGCGTGCCTGCAAGACTGCAACGTGGCCTAAATAAATCATCAGCGCTCAAAAGGCGTCGGAGACTAATTATCTAACCGGCTGACCACTGCGAATTGATCAAAAAGTCACTGCGCTCATTTGGTTAGACATGACCCGCACATAGCCGATTGGCAATAGGCAGCGATCGGCCAGACGTAGCGATTACAGCCCGTAATCCCAAACCGGGCACCCTACTCCCGCGCCCACTCCACCCGATTCCGCCCTAGCGTCTTCCCCTGATACAGGGCGGCATCCGCCTGCTGCAGGAACACATCCAAGTCCTGCGCACGGGTTAACACACCT
Organism: Gammaproteobacteria bacterium; assembly: GCA_018816095.1. GTDB lineage: Bacteria > Pseudomonadota > Gammaproteobacteria > Pseudomonadales > Pseudomonadaceae > Aquipseudomonas > Aquipseudomonas spirodelae. The sequence continues at coordinate 11,607 of JAHIWP010000040.1, read as the reverse complement.
GAGCCGCCAAGGGTCGCCGTACAGCGAATCGGTTTACTCAGCCCGGCGATAGCCACTTCACTGCCCTCGATCGCCGCTCGTATGCGTTCGGCCAGTTGCAGAGCGCCGGCGTTGTCGGTGTGCAGGGCGATGACCACGAATTCTTCGCCGCCCAAGCGGCAGACCAGATCGCCCTGGCGTGCACTGTCCTTGAGCGTACCGGCGATGTGGCTCAGAACACGGTCGCCCGCCTTGTGGCCGTGGGTGTCGTTGATGCGCTTGAAGTGGTCAATATCCATGATAAGCAGATACGCCGGACCGGCTGTATGCGAGCGAAAGTGTGCGTCTAGGGCGTCCATCAGCCCGCGCCGGTTCAGCAGTTGGGTAAGTGGGTCATGTGCAGCCAGGTTACGCAGTTCATCGGTAAGACGGCGCAGCACCAGCCACACGGCACTCGGCGGCAACACCGTCGCCAGGAACGACATATAGAGGTAGAAGACCTTCTGGAAGCCGCTGTTCATATCGAGGGCAGCCAGTCCGCCCATAAGGATCATCCAGAACTTTATGGCGTTGAGGATGCAGATGCCGCCGATCAGCACAGCGAACACGAGCATCTCGACGCGTAGATCCCTGGCAAAGGTTCGCCGGCCGTAGAGCAGCGCCACCGTCATAGCCAGAAATACCGAGGCGCAGGCTGCGGCCAGCATGGCGTGGCGGGCTTCAATTCCCAGCAACCATTGCACCAACAGCTGCAATACCGTGTAACCGGCAGCCAGTGTGAGCAATGGACGCAACACAGGCGTCGGATGCTCGAAAAAGCGCATGGCGCCCAGCACATAGACGACAGGCGCACAGAGCGTCATCGTGTGGTTGATGACACTCACCAGCCCCTCATTCGGTGGGCCGCCGAACAACTGCAGGATATAGGCAAAGCCAAGCAGCAGGTTGCCCAACGCGAAGACTTCCATGCCCATTTTCTTGCTATTCAGCCGGGTGCTGATCAGCAGGAACATCACGGAAAAGCAAAGCAGGTACAGGCAGAGCATGCCGAGGATAACTGTAGTGATCATGGTTCGCGCAGTTGAGAAGTGGCAACGGGAGCCTGGCACTGGGTGGCAACGGCCCCCTCGACTCTCTCTAAGTTCCAGAGGCAGTCGGCATGGCATTTCAAACCGTCGAATCGTAGGCACATAGCGCCGGGAAGGCAATTTGCAATTGGACGCCTCTCAGGGATCCGAAGGCTTGGGCCCAAGCCTGACTGATGTACCCGTCGAGCCCCTGCAAAAAACCAGCCCAGCGTTGCATGCGGATGATGCGGGCGAATTCGTCAGGTGTGGTGTATTCCACGTTGATGCCGCTCTGGCCGAAGTGCTCGTTCCGATCTACTGGCTTAGGCGCTCGACGATAGCCAGCTCGTAGGATGGGTTGAGCTTAGCGATACCCATCACGTAATCGCCTGAATTCTTCGTAGCCGTCCTTAAACCGAAGCGGCTATTTAATACTGGCGACACTTCTGCAGTGCAGGCTGATAAATCACGGAGTAACCGCCCATAAAAAACCGCCCGTATTGGGCGGTTTTTGTGGCAGCAGCCTTTACTGCTGCAACTCTTGCTCGGTGAACATGTCGCTAAACAGCATGCTCGACAGGTAGCGTTCACCGGAGTCCGGCAGGATCACCACGATGGTTTTGCCTTGCATCTGCGGCTCGTTTGCCAGGCGCAGGGCGGCTGCCATGGCTGCACCGCAGGAAATACCGCAGAGAATCCCCTCCTCACGCATCAAACGCAGCGCCACGGCCTTGGCATCGTCGTCAGACACCAGTTCAACCCGGTCGACCATGCTCAGGTCAAGGTTGCTTGGGACAAAGCCGGCGCCAATACCCTGAATCTTGTGCGGGCTGGGTTTGACCTCTTCACCGGCTAGGGTCTGGCTGATCACCGGCGAGCTGATTGGCTCAACTGCCACCGAGAGAATCGGCTTGCCCTGGGTCTGCTTGATATAGCGCGAAATACCAGTGATGGTGCCGCCGGTGCCGACGCCTGAAACCAACACATCAATCGCACCGTCGGTGTCATTCCAGATTTCCGGGCCGGTGGTTTTTTCGTGAATCGCCGGGTTGGCCGGGTTATTGAATTGCTGCGGCATAAAGTAGGTGTTGCTGTCGGAGGCAGCGATTTCTGCTGCCTTGTCGATGGCGCCCTTCATGCCTTTTGCCGGCTCGGTCAGCACCAGCTCAGCGCCCAGGGCCTTGAGCACCTTGCGCCGCTCCAGGCTCATGGAGGCCGGCATGGTCAGCAGCAGTTTGTAGCCGCGTGCCGCAGCGACAAAAGCCAGGCCAATACCCGTGTTGCCGGAGGTCGGCTCAACAATGGTCATGCCAGGCTTGAGCACGCCGCGCTCTTCCGCATCCCAGACCATGCTCGCGCCGATGCGGCACTTCACCGAGTAAGCCGGGTTACGCCCCTCGATCTTGGCCAGAATGGTCACTCCTGCCGGGCCCAGGCGATTGATTCGAACCAACGGGGTGTTACCGATAGCTTGCGCGTTGTCAGCGAAGATGCGGCTCATGACGAAGTCCTTGTTATGCAGGTTGCCGAAAGTCACCCAGACTAAAACGCTGGCTCGCACCCGTCCAGCGCAGCAACAAACGCGGCGTGACCCGCCATTCAGTGACTGAATGGCCCGTCTACGTTCACAGTCGCCAGGGCCGCGCGTTATAGTCGGCTTTTAACATACTGAACCCGCAGGCACGGCCTTGCGCGTTACCGTTCGAGGATTTACCGATGAAGTTCGAAGGCACCCAGTCTTACGTCGCCACCGACGACCTCAAGCTTGCGGTCAATGCCGCCATTACCCTGGAGCGTCCGCTGCTGGTCAAGGGTGAGCCAGGCACCGGTAAAACCATGCTGGCCGAACAACTGGCCGAATCCTTCGGCGCGCGCTTGATCACTTGGCACATCAAATCCACCACCAAGGCTCACCAGGGCCTGTACGAGTACGACGCGGTCAGCCGCCTACGCGACTCGCAGCTGGACAGCGACAAAGTCCACGACGTGCGCAACTACATCAAAAAGGGCAAGCTCTGGGAAGCGTTCGAGTCGGAGGATCGGGTAATCCTGCTGATCGACGAAATCGACAAGGCTGACATCGAGTTCCCCAACGACCTGCTGCAAGAACTCGACAAGATGGAGTTCTACGTTTACGAGACTGACGAGACGATCAAGGCCACCAAGCGCCCGATCATCATCATCACCTCGAACAACGAAAAAGAACTGCCGGATGCCTTCCTGCGCCGCTGCTTCTTCCACTACATCGCCTTCCCAGATCGCGCGACCCTGCAGAAGATCGTCGACGTGCACTACCCCAACATCAAGAAGGATCTGGTCGCCGAAGCGCTGGACGTGTTCTTCGACGTGCGCAAGGTGCCGGGCTTGAAGAAGAAGCCGTCCACCAGCGAACTGGTTGACTGGCTCAAGCTGCTGATGGCCGACAATATCGGCGAAGCCGTGCTGCGTGAGCGCGATCCGACCAAGGCCATCCCGCCACTGGCCGGTGCGCTGGTGAAGAACGAGCAGGATGTGCAGTTGCTGGAGCGCCTGGCGTTTATGAGCCGCCGCGCTTCGCGTTAACCCATTCGGGCTGCTGCGCGTCGGCCATGCTGCGTTGGAATCAGGTTCGGACAGTGGCTTGCCACTGAACGCCCAAAGGGCGGCCCCGAAGGGGCGAGCGAAGCGAGTAATGCTTACAGACGTAAACTCCGCTTCCTCACCTGATTCCGCCTTGCCTGGCTCTAGCTCGCAAGCCCTTGCACCGAGTGACAAAGGGACCTGACCACAACAGGCTCAGCCCTGGAACCAATGAATTCACGAGGATGCAGCCATGCTGCTCAACCTATTCAATGAAATGCGCGCCGCCAAGGTGCCGGTGTCGGTGCGTGAGCTGCTAGACCTGATCAACGCGTTGAAACACAACGTGGTGTTCGCCGATATGGACGAGTTCTACTTCCTCGCGCGCACCATTCTGGTCAAGGACGAGCGTCATTTCGACAAGTTCGACCGCGCGTTCGGGGCCTACTTCAAGGGTCTGGAAAACCTTAATCAGCACATCGAGGCACTGATCCCCGATGAGTGGCTGCGCAAGGAATTCGAACGCTCGCTGACCGATGAGGAGCGCGCCAAGATCGAGTCCCTCGGCGGCCTGGACAAGCTGATCGAGGAGTTCAAGAAGCGCCTCGAAGAGCAGAAGGAACGCCACGAAGGCGGCAACAAGTGGATCGGCACTGGTGGCACCAGCCCGTTCGGTTCCGGCGGCTTCAACCCGGAAGGCATCCGCGTCGGTGATGCGGGCAAGCGCCAAGGCAAAGCGGTGAAGGTCTGGGATCAGCGCGAGTACAAAAACCTCGATGATCAGGTCGAACTGGGCACGCGCAATATCAAGTTAGCCCTGCGTCGCCTGCGCAAGTTCGCTCGCCAGGGGGCCGAGGACGAGCTTGATCTCAGCGGCACCATCGACCACACCGCCAAAGACGGCGGCCTGCTAAATATCCAGATGCGCCCGGAACGGCGCAATGCGGTGAAACTGCTGATTCTGTTCGACATCGGCGGCTCGATGGACGCACACGTTAAAGTCTGCGAAGAGCTGTTCAGTGCCTGCAAAACCGAGTTCAAGCACATGGAGTACTTTTACTTCCATAACTGCGTGTACGAATCGGTGTGGAAGAACAACCTGCGCCGCACCTCCGAACGCTTCTCCACGCAGGATTTGCTGCACAAGTACGGCGCGGATTACAAAGTAGTGTTTGTCGGCGATGCGGCCATGGCGCCCTACGAGATCACCCAGGCCGGCGGTAGCGTCGAGCACTGGAACGAGGAGCCGGGTTACGTCTGGATCAAGCGCTTTATGGAGAAGTATAAAAAACTTATCTGGATCAACCCCTACCCCAAGGACACTTGGGGCTACACCGCTTCGACCAATATCATGCGTGAGCTATTGGAAGATCAGATGTATCCGCTGACCTTGAGCGGGCTGGAAGAAGGCATGAGATTCTTGTCTAAATAAAGCCGCGCACACAAAAAGCCCCAGTCGACACTCGACTGGGGCTTTTTTAGTAAAGAGTATTAAACCTGCCGTCCCTGGCAGGCCGTCATCGCAGCATTCACGCCAACTGGAAGTCGGCGATGGTCACCGCATTGGCATTGGCGACCCCAGCCAGGGTGATAGTCCCACCATCAGCGCCATTGATTGACACCAGAGTGTCGTTACCAATGTCAGTGATGCTCACCCGGCTATTAAAGGTCGCCGCTGTCAGGTTGAAGTAAGCAATATTCAGCAAGTCCTGGCCATTGACCGGATTGGCGTCGAAACCTACGACGCTGTCGTTGCCAAAGTTCGCCCCGAACACCAGGATGTCGTTGCCTTGGCTGACATTCAGGATGTCGTCGCCTTCACCCCCCGTCAGGACATCATTGCCCCCTCCACCATTGAGCAGGTCGTTGCCTATGCCGCCGGCAAGCACATCCGCACCGCTGCCACCGTTAAGGCTGTCGTTGCCATCGCCCCCCAGCAGGGTGTCGCTGCCGCCACCGCCATTCAGCGTATCGTTACCGATGCCGCCTTGGATTACGTTATCCAGACCATTGCCGTTGACCAGCGTGGCATTGCTACCGGTATGCACCAGGTTCTCCACGTTAGCCCGCAGGTTATGCAGGTCACTGGTGGAGTAGACGGTATCCGTTCCCCCGCCAACCCCTTCGATGACGAGGTCATTGGCGTTATCGACAAAGTAGCTGTCGTCACCAAAGCCACCCACCAGCCGATCAGCGCCAGCGCCACCATCCAGGCTGTCATTGCCATTGCCGCCTGTCAGGATGTTATTCAAGGCATTACCGGTGCCGGCAAAGTTATCCATGCCGGTATAGGTCAGCCGCTCTACGTTAGCGTCGAGCGCGTAGCTCAGCAGTGAGGTGAGCACGGTATCGGTGCCCGCCCCGGCCAGCTCAGTCACCACATCGCCGATATCATCGACGATATAGGTGTCGTTGCCAGTGCCGCCGAGCATTACATCGGCGCCAAGCCCACCATCCAGTGTGTCACTGCCGGCGCCACCATCCAGCATGTCATTGCCGTCCAAACCGTTAAGCACGTCATTACCGCCGAGGGCGAATATCTGATCATCAAACGCGGTGCCTGTAAGGGTTTCGGCCGCGTTGGTACCGATGATCACAGCGCTGGCAACCAGCGCCGTAGCCGCCGAGGTGACGGATTCAAACGTGCCGCGGTTATCGGTATACGACACCACTACCCGTATCTGCTGGCTCGCCTGCGCCGCAGTCACGGTGAAGGTCTCGCCATCAGCACCGGCGATATCGCTGAACGTGATGCCGTCACCGGACTGCCATTGAAAGGCAAAGGTCACGCCGTCCAAACCATCGGCATCGGCCAGGCCAATGGTCGAGGCACTCAACAACTGCCCGACAATAGGCGTATCACTGCTGAGCAGCGGTAAACCGGTGGGGGCATCATTGACGTTAGTCACCGTCGCCGTAACCTCGGAAATAACCGAGCCCGGGTAACCGCCGTCATCGACATACGAGGCCACCACCCGGAGCGCCAAGCCCACTTCGTTATCGCCAGGCTGGAAGCTGTCCCCACTGCCGACATCCGTCCACACGCCATCTATTTCAGCCTGCCAGGTGTAGGTAATGGTCGCATCCAGCAAGCCATTGGGGTCACTGATGGTGTTACTGACGGTCAACAGCTGATCCTCGGCCGGGGTCAGGCTGCTAATGGTGACATTGCCAGTGGCTGGGCGATCAACCAACCACAGGGTGTGGTCGGCAAACTGCACCTGCTCGATATTGCGCAACCAATCGGTGCCTTCGGCGCCGGTGTTATCCACCACTTGGAAACTGCCGTCGAAGTTGTCAATCACATCGAAGTTGGCAAAGGCCCCGCTAAACACCGCGGTGTCTATGTCGTCCGGACTGTTGCTGTAGAGAATCTCCCGCACGATCTGCAACTGACCGGGGTTGATCTCACCAGTGAGCATGCGCGCCTTGATTTCATTCATGCTGTCGACGCTGAACCACTCACCCGGATCAGGGTTGCCGGCCGTTGGGACTGCATTCAACACACTGATGCGCACATTTAGCCAAGCATCGCCATCGAGAATGTCATTCCCGGCTTTACCCTGCAGGGTGTCGCTGCCACCGCCGCCCAACAGGATGTCGGAGGGGTTATCGCTGACAAAGGTCACGATGCCGTTGTCATCGCGCACCACAGACGCTTCGTCCATCACGACTACGGTGTATTCCTTACCGTTCCAGGTAAAGGTTTCACGGCCCAGGTGGCTGACCAGCAAATCAAGACCATTGATACGGTCCACGCTGGACTGCTGCAGCAGGTTAGCGAAGCTTTCAAGCGGGCTGTTGGCATCAAATATCGCCGCACCACCGCCATCGGCGCCCGCTGCCCCGGTCACGACCTCGCGGCCGGTCAAGGTGTCGTTGAAGTTCCATCCCGAGAGGCCTTCAACCAAGTCAAAGCGGTCGCGCAGAATAAGATTCTGCTGGTTGACGAAGATCGGGATACCCAGGTCCGAGTCGGCCCCGTTGGGGTCGCCCTTATGCACGGCCCAGTCAAACCCGGCCATGCCGTTGCTGCGCTGGATACCGGGGCCTTGGAACATGATGTCATCGCCCGACTCACCGTCGTAGTCGGTATCGTTGCCCTGCCCATTGAGCACATCGTGGCCAATGATCGGGCTATTGAAGAACAGCTCCGAGTTTTCCCCAGCCAGGGTATCAAAGCCTTCACCGCCCTCAATCCAGTCATCGCCCTCGTTACCCAGCAGGAAGTCCGAATCGTTGCCGCCGAGGATGAAGTCGTCGTCCAGCCCACCAAATACCTCAGTGGCATCATTGCCGGTGATAACAAAGTCCTTGCCGGAACCGCCAAACACCAAATCAAGGCCCATACCCGACGAGATCACATCATTGCCAGCGTCGCCGTGCAGGAAATCAGCGCCGCCAGCTGGCGTGCCCAGGTCGGTAATAATGTCGTCACCATCGCCACCGTGTACTTGGTCGGCCTCATTGCCACCATCCAAGCGGTCATTACCGGCACCGCCCCAGATCGTGTCGATGCCATTACCGCCAATAATGGTGTCATTGCCCGCTGTACCTCCGAGCACCACATGCTCACCGCCGGTAAAGCGCAGATAACCGCCATCCGCCTTACCGTCATTATCCACATCGAGGCCAGGTGCAACACGAATAACCTTGGGATGGAGGATCTGCAGAATTGGATTCGACTCAATGGGGTCAGCGCCAATTTGCTTACTGATATCCATCTCCAAGATCAGGTCCGGGGTGTGGAATATCAGGCTCGGTAGGTGCGAGGAGGCCTCATCGCCCAGGTCAGTGTTGCGCATGATCAACTTGGAGAAGGTATTGGCCTCAAGCTCGTTGAGCATGTTGGTGCCTTGCACCCTGCTGAGGTAGTAGAAGCGGTCACCGTTCTGCAAGCTTTCCATCTGGCTTTCAAACACATAATTGAACGTGGCGCCAAGCATGCCGCCAAACTCATTTTTGCGCTCAGCCAGCCCGCCGATCCAGAAGTCCACATCATTCAACCCGGAATTTTCCGCAGTCCAGGCGCCAGTGCTATTGAGGAAGTCCAGACGGTCAGTCGGCACCGTCCCGCCTGGGCCGGCAACGCCAAAGACCAATGCCATGGCCGCATCGCGCTTACCCTCTAAGGTCGTGGCACTGGTGATACTGGTGTGCGTGCCGTAGGCGGCAATAAAGTTGATGATGGATGCAGGGTTCTTCAGCTCCGGGGCCATGCCGGCCCAACTGGTGAAGGGCGCCAATTGGCTGTCGCCGGTATTGGCATAAAACTGCGCACGCGCCTCATTAAAGCTCGGCATCCCGGTATCGCGGGCACGGGCCATATTCAGCGTGGCCAGGTCGAGCGGCAGGCCCAGCACATTGTTACGCAGCGCACTGGTGACAAACTCATCAATCTCGTTGCCCGCCTGACGTGTCATACCGCGCACAATAGCCCCGGCAGCGGCTTCCACACTCATCGCGCCATCCCCATCAAAGGCCAATGGGTTGAGGAAGGCGGCAATTAACCCGATATCGTCCGACTGCATATTGATATCCAGTCGATCCACCGACTCGGTGAGCATCGAGTGGCCAAAGCGATAAACCACATGGGCGAATTCAGCCACGATGGCCGGATCGATGTCGGGCGAGTTGGAAAATACGAAGGGGTTGATTGCTGGCTGTACGGCACGGGCAAACTCTTCGAAAACCAGGTGTTGGTACTGCATTTCGGTGACAAACCGACCCGCCTGGAACAAACGCTCACCATCCCAATTCAGCGCTGCAATACCTTCCGGAGTCGTCGGTACTGCGCTCAAGTCAGCCAAATCGGTCAACAACCATTCATTGATGAAGTTCAGGTCTGCGCTGTCCAGAATGGTCTGTTTGTATGCCTCGACCAACCGATTGTGTTCAGAGTGAAAGATGGTATGCACAGCCGTCAGGCCGATATTTTCGTTACCTCGACCGTCACCGGTGATGAAGTGCCGATCCAACAGTTCGTCATCATAGGTGCCGACCTCCTGAGGCAGAATCGGCATATTGTTCGGCCCAACCGGCAAGGTTGGATCGAAATCGGGGTTGGGAGTTGAACCCACGGCCGTATCGGAGTCCGCCAGCAACTCAGTAGGCGCAGTGAGTGGGTTGTTATCCAGGTCGGCAAAGCCAGGGGCCGCACCGTGTGCGATGTCATCCAGGAAGGCATGATTGGTGCGGATCGTATCGGGAGGCAGCAACAAGCCCTGCCCACCATTGGCACTCGGATCGCCTTCGATCAACCCACTGACCGTAACGATTTGCACAAAACCGTTGGGGCCGCGCAGGAACGCACCATAAGCATCGGTGGCCAGCAAAGGCACGTTGTGTACATCCATGTCCACCAGTTGAATGCCCAGCATCGAGCTCGCCTGAGCCTTGACCTCACCCCAGTTGCCTGCGCCGTGCGCGCCACTCAGCAAGTGCCCTGTGGCCATGGGCTTACCGTCGACCATGACGTATTCACGCAGGAAGACCTGATGTGAAGGGTGCGAGGTATAGGTTTGGTTCTGGTCGACAAACGGCGTGGTGGTATTGATGCTTTCATGGGTGGTGTCGTCGGCGGTTCCCATAATGCCGTCAGCACCAGGGCCATCCACTTGAGTGGCGCGGGTCAGTACCATGAAGTTGGTCTGGCTACCCTCCACATACAGCGGGTCATCGGGTAGCAGCGGCACAAACACGGTGCCATTACCACCCTTGGTTACCAGGTCCAGACCATGGTCAAAAAACTGGCCGAATAACGTCATCCAACCGTTGAAGGCTGGCGATAAACCGATATCCGGAGATTGGTTTTCGATGCCGATGGTGCCGTTGTCCGACACGGTCAGGCCGGCATTCTCCATTTCATCTCTCAACGCCGTAAAGGCCGCTGCATGCACGGCCTTGGCATCAGCTAACTGTTGTTGCGCTGCCGCCAACAGAGTGGGGTCGTTACCTGCTGCGATGATGCTCGCTTGCGCGGCCTGAATCAGCACATTGGCCGCTTGTACCGGCGCATTAAAGGTGGCGATAACACTGGCCTCGCCATAAGGATCTGCATGCCCCGCCAATTGCAAAGCTGCCGCCACGGCGGCTGGGTTATTGGCGCTTTGATCAACAATTAAGTTACTGGCAATCCGCGGCTGGGAGTCGAATACGAAGCCACTGGTTTGGGTGTAAGACGTCTGTACCTGGGGTCCGAACTGGATAGGCGAGAGATCGGCTTCACGCAAGCTGGCCTCAACCAGGCGCGGCATGATGTTATCGGCAGCGCCCAAGGCCTCTTGTCCGGGTAACAGGCTGTTCCAAGAGCCGTCCACCGTGCGCAAGCCATATGGCAACAAGGGGCTGCCAACCAGTTCGGGCAGGTTTTCTACCGCTCCGGTCAACGGGTTGGTACTGGCCTCAGATATCTTAATTTGCTTAAGGATGAACTCGAGGTCCTGCTGGGTGACGGTGAAATCATATTGGCTGCTAGACATGATGAACGCTCCAAATGAAGTATTCCCCCATACCTGATAAAGACCAAAAGTCCCCCCTCGCGACACGACGAACGCGTGTTTAGCGATTGATTAAACATTCATTTTTGGCGGTTACGCCGCCTTGGGGCAATGCACAAGCCTGTGGCTTGACGTTACCCAGCGAACCCGGGTGGTCCATGGAATGTACGTGCAAGCAGGAAGTGCCCTTGCGTTGCAACGCGGCTAACGAGGTGAAGTGAAACGACCATGATTATTCGTTCCCTAGCATTGACTGTTCCATACCCTGAAGCCGCAGACTCTACGGTCTCGTCGCCTGCTTCAGGCCCTGCCCACAGTTAGACTTAAGGCGCGGCACGAACAACTGTCAACATACCGTCTATCTAAGGAAACTCTGAAGAAGACTTCCAGATTTTGGCAAAATACCCGGATTCCACCCGCTGAGTTTCCCCATGAAGCAGATGACCTTCGCTGACGCCGAGTACGCCGGTAAGCGCAAACAAACCCGCAAAGAGTTGTTCCTG
>JAHIWP010000004.1 GCA_018816095.1 Gammaproteobacteria bacterium | reverse complement strand
TGGCCGATAACTACGACAGTCACCCTGATATTGATGTAGACGACCTGCAGAGCCTGGGTTCGGTCACTGTAGTGGCGACCGATACGGACGGTGATTTTGTCGAAGGCACGGTGAATGTTTCTGTCTCGGACGACCTGCCGACTCTGGGGGAATTCACCTTTGCGATATTGCCAAACGAAATTGGCACAGCTAATGGCTTCTTTGAGGTGGAACCAGGGGCTGATGGTTTGGCCGGATTCCAGATTACAGGGCCAGTTATTAACGGGTTGACCTATACAACGGTTAATAACTTCGACGGAGGTGAGTTTGTCAGTACGACGCTGATAGCCAAGTCTACGGCTAATGAAGCAGTATTCGAGTTGACGGTTAATGCTGATGGTACTTACAACTTTGAGTTGGTTAAACCCGAGGCGTCAACCAGTCAAACGTTCTCGCTGTTGAACCTGAGTGCGGGTGGACCTGCGCCGTGGCTTGAAACGCAGGATGGACGTATTGAATTTACCGGTAATGGCAAAGGCGTTAACTCTTCAGGTCAGGGCTTTGGTGTAGATAACCAGTTTGTTGGTGTTGGCGAGCGCTTTGCTATGGAATTCCATAACCCTGGCACTCCTGGCGATGACTCCCCGAATACCAACCCCCAATTTGTCGAGAAAGTTGTATTGGTCAATGACAATATCAACGGCTCTTTAAATATTCGTTGGATTGCGACCAATACGCTGACGGGGGCAATGCAAACCGGTTTAATTGCTGTTGTTGGTGCGACCACTACTATTGACCCGACCATAAGCTTTAATCACTTAGAGATTATTGGTCCGTTAAGGGCATCCCTGCAGGTCAGATTGTTGTGGTTACGCCAGGCAACCATGCTCTGGTTTAGCTTGCTGCATTCAACTGCCACAAATACCCCACCACATCTGGCGCCCCCGCCAGGCGTAGACCTTCCCCCAGGGCGGTCGCTTCGTTGGAATGCTTGGGTAGAAGCAGAAACTCCGGTGAGCCAGGGGCGCCTAGCAAAGATAGGCGCGCATAAGGCAGACCATTATCCAGCAGCAGCGCCATAAACGTAGGGTCGCTCCACGACGCACTCGGCATGGCCAGTACATGGTAGTGCTGCTGCAGGTTGGTCAGGCCTTGCTCGCTCAACCGGTATTGGGTCATTGCGGCAGGTAGTTTAACGTCCAGTTCGCGCCTGCGCGCGTAGGCAATGGCGCAAGCAAACGCTTCATTGTGGTGATCACCAGACCAGAACACACGCCCACCGCGCCAGCTGGCTTGACGCAAGATGATGCGTTCGCCGGCAAGAAAGCGCGGTAGCGCCAGACTGATGGCTTTGACAAAGTCCTTGTAGCTGATGATGCGTACCTGGCGGCACAACTCGCTGGCGGCGAAGGCCTCGAAGCTGGCGTGGCTCGCTTGCTGAGGATCGCAGTTGGATATGCCATCGATCATGCGCAGGTCGAATGATGTCAGCTGTTGTTCTTGCGCCTCAATTACCCCAACCAACATGGCATGCGCTTGGGCTTTGTCTTCCTGTACCGGGCCGGAGAGTGCGCTGCGCGGCAGGTCTAGCAGACGCTGCAGGGGTGGGCCGTCTTGCCAGCAGATTGTTTCACGCAGTGGCGGCAATGGGGTAAAGGGCAGCTGTAATCGACTGGCGCGCTCAAGTATTTGGCGTTGCCCGCGACCAATAAAACCCAGTCGTTGCGCCAGGGCACCGAGGCGTGAGCTAAGGGTGGAGGGTTGCTCAGGCAGACTCATGACCGGGTAATAACTCCAAAATCGCCATAGCAAGTGTGGCAGAGCCCGCTGGCCGCTGCACAGGCTTTATCGGGCGTATCGACAGGTTTTTCACCTAGCATGCGCGCCGTGTATGGCAAGATTACTGCGTTGAGTTGCAAAGGTGCCTCCATGCCCAGTCTGGTGTTTGATATTGCGTTATCGGCCGAACGCTTGCGGGCCGTCTATCAGGGGCGTGCCAATCGGGTATTAGTGAAAAGCCGCGATGGCCGCAGTGTCAGTGTGCCCGCTCACCATTTTCGAGCATTTCTGACGCACGAAGGCGTCTACGGCTCCTTCGAGCTTGAATTCAGTGCGGCTGGTGAGCTACTCAGTTTGCGTCGTTTGGGCTGATGCTGCCGAGGCGCCTCGCCTATCGGGCGTGCGGCCAGCTATAATCGCGGCCTTTGTTACTTTATCGAGCTAAGCCTGCCCATGTATACCCTGGCCCGCGAGCTGCTGTTTAAACTCTCCCCTGAAGCCTCCCACGAACTGTCCATCGACCTGATCGGTGCGGGCGGTCGCTTGGGGCTTAACGGTTTACTGACCAAAAGACCCGCGGTTCTGCCGGTTAAGGTAATGGGGCTGGAATTCCCTAACCCGGTCGGGTTGGCTGCTGGGCTGGACAAGAATGGCGACGCCATCGACGGCTTTGCTCAGCTGGGCTTTGGCTTTGTTGAAATTGGTACGGTGACGCCGCGTCCGCAGCCAGGTAACCCCAAACCGCGTTTGTTCCGTTTGCCTGAAGCTGAGGCGATCATCAATCGCATGGGTTTCAACAACCACGGTGTTGATCACTTGCTGGCTCGTGTACACGCGGCCAAATACAAGGGTGTGCTGGGTATCAATATTGGCAAGAACTTCGACACCCCGGTCGAGAACGCAGTGGATGACTACCTGCTGTGCCTGGACAAGGTCTATCAACACGCCAGCTACGTCACCGTTAACGTCAGCTCGCCGAACACCCCAGGGCTGCGCAGCCTGCAGTTTGGTGACTCGCTCAAGCAATTGCTCGAAGCCTTGCGTCAGCGTCAGGAAGACCTGGCGGCGCAACATGGCAAGCGTGTGCCGCTGGCGATCAAGATCGCCCCGGACATGAGTGATGAAGAAACCATCGAAGTGGCCAATGCACTGGTTGACGCCGGCATGGATGCGGTGATTGCCACCAACACCACCTTGAGCCGTGAAGGGGTGCATGGGCTGGAGTGTGCCGATGAGGCGGGCGGTCTGTCCGGTGCACCGGTGCGTGATAAGAGCACTCACATTATTCAGGTGCTGGCCAGCGAGCTGAAAGGGCGTTTGCCGATCATTGCGGTGGGCGGTATTACCGAAGGTAAGCATGCGGCTGAGAAGATCGCCGCAGGTGCTAGCCTAGTGCAAATTTATTCCGGGTTTATCTACAAAGGGCCGGCGTTGATCCGCGAAGCGGTCGATGCAATAGCCGCGCTACCGCACAAACCCCTTAGCTAAAATTGGCAGATGAAAAAAGGGCTCCCTAAGGGAGCCCCTGGGCTCGCGCCCGCCGCTCGGGTGGAGCGTGCTTGGTGAGTCGGTAGGTTCCTTTATCAGCCGACAGCGTGAAGTTCGTTGAGTCGATGGATGCCGGCCGTGCCGGTCATGCCGTCCCAGTTGTCACCGCGGCCTTCGCGCCAGCCGTTTATCCAAGCTTGGCGCACAGAGGGGAGGGTGAAGGGGCAGAGTTCGCGGGATTTACCACTGATGCCGTATTGGTAGCCGCGCAAAAAAGCTCTTTCTAACGGATCACGCTTAAGTCTTCTCATAGGGTGAAGCCCTCAATGTTGACTGTTATGTCCCTTAGACCTTGTCGCAAGGTCAGGCAGAAATAATCTGCCGACGGAGTTCGCTGCCGGCGTCGCGAGCCTCCTTGCCAAGTACCGTTGCGGTATTGGCCTGAGGTGATTTCTAACCAATGCGCGGGTGCCTGTGAATGACCGTTTCGTCATAAGGCCGTAACCTTTTTGAGGGTCAAGCCATAAGGGCGGTGCCAGGCGTCCTGTTTTAATGCTGTAACGCCTATGCTGTGGGCATAGGCGCTGTATGTACTGGTATTTTGCTATCGCGAATTAAGTGCGATTGAGACTGTTGTTTATTCCGACGAAGGGTCGCGTTGCGACGCTTTGTCACTTATTTTGGCTGTGCTGACTTTTCTGTACACCGTTGATTGCCTTAGGCACTGGAACCCCCCATGTCGGATCGTTACGAACTCTTCCTCACCTGCCCCAAGGGCCTTGAAGGCTTGCTGCTCGAAGAAGCCAGCAGCCTCGGCCTTGAAGAGGCGCGTGAGCACACGTCGGCCATTCGTGGCATGGCTGACATGGAAACGGCCTATCGCCTGTGCCTGTGGTCGCGCCTGGCCAACCGCGTGTTGTTGGTGCTCAAGCGCTACAGCGTGCAGGACGCCCAGAGCCTTTACGAGGGCGTACTGGAGGTCGACTGGTTCGAGCACCTGGAGTCCACCGGCAGCCTGGCCGTGGAATTCAGCGGCAATGGTTCGGGCATCGACAACACGCATTTCGGTGCGTTGAAGGTCAAGGACGCCATCGTCGACAAACTACGCCTGAAAGACGGCACACGGCCATCGGTCGATAAGATCAACCCGGATCTGCGCGTGCATCTGCGTTTGGATCGCGGCGAGGCCATTCTATCCCTCGACCTCTCAGGCCACAGCCTGCACCAGCGCGGTTATCGCCTGCAGCAGGGCGCTGCGCCACTGAAGGAAAACCTCGCGGCCGCTGTGCTGATTCGTGCCGGCTGGCCGCGCATTGCCGCTGAAGGCGGCGCGCTGGCTGACCCGATGTGCGGTGTTGGCACCTTCTTGGTAGAAGCGGCGATGATTGCCGCCGATATCGCGCCGAACATGACCCGCGAGCAATGGGGCTTCAGCAAGTGGCTGGGCCACGTGCCAGCCTTGTGGAAGAAAGTGCATGCCGAAGCCGAAGAGCGCGCCGCAGCTGGCATGGCCAAACCGCCATTGTGGATTCGCGGTTACGAAGCCGACCCACGCCTGATTCAACCGGCACGCAATAACATCGAGCGCGCTGGCATGAGCGACTGGATCAAGGTCTATCAAGGCGAAGTGGCGACTTTTGAGCCACGTCCTGATCAGAACCAAAAAGGTCTGGTGATCTGTAACCCACCCTACGGCGAGCGCCTGGGTGATGAGGCGAGCCTGCTCTACCTCTACCAGAATCTCGGTGAACGCCTGCGTCAGGCCTGCATGGGCTGGGAAGCGGCGGTGTTCACCGGCGCGCCGGACTTGGGCAAGCGCATGGGCATTCGCAGCCACAAGCAATATGCCTTCTGGAACGGCGCATTGCCGTGCAAGTTACTACTCATCAAGGTCCAGCCCGAGCAGTTCGTCACGGGCGAGCGTCGTACCCCTGAGCAGCGTGAGCGCGAGCGGGAACAGGCTGAGGCTGATAAAGCACCGCTTGAGCCGGTGGAGCGCCAGTACAACAAGAACGGCAACCCGATCAAACCGACCCCGGCACCTGCTCCGGTGGTCGAGCAGGCGCGCCTAAGCGAAGGCGGGCAGATGTTTGCCAACCGTTTGCAGAAGAACCTCAAGCAGTTGGGCAAGTGGGCGCGCAAGGAAGGCGTTGAGTGCTACCGCCTGTATGACGCCGATATGCCAGAATATTCCATGGCGGTGGATTTGTATGGTGATTGGGTGCATGTGCAGGAATATGCGGCGCCCAAGTCCATTGATCCGGAGAAAGCCAAGGCGCGCATGTTTGATGCCATCGCCGCAATTCCGCAGGCCTTGGGCGTCGACAAGAGCAAGGTGGTGGTCAAGCGTCGCGAGCGCCAGAGCGGCACCAAGCAGTACCAGCGTCAGGCCACCCAAGGGCAGTTTTTGGAGGTCAACGAAGGCGGCGTAAAACTGCTGGTTAACCTCACCGACTACCTGGATACCGGTCTGTTCCTCGATCACCGTCCGCTGCGTCTGCGCATCCAGAAAGAGGCCGCCGGTAAGCGCTTCCTCAACCTGTTCTGCTACACCGCCACCGCCACCGTGCATGCGGCCAAGGGCGGCGCGCGCACCACCACCAGCGTCGACTTGTCGAAAACCTATCTGGACTGGGCGCGCCGCAACCTCTCGCTCAATGGCTATTCGGATAAGAACAAGCTCGAACAGGGTGACGTGATGGCCTGGTTGGCCGAGGATCGTGGCGAGTACGAACTGATCTTTATTGATCCGCCGACCTTCTCCAACTCCAAGCGCATGGAAGGCATCTTCGACATCCAGCGTGACCATGTGCAGATGCTCGATCTGGCCATGGCGCGCTTGGCCAAAGATGGGGTGCTGTATTTCTCCAATAACTTCCGCAAGTTCGAGCTCGATGCGAGCCTGGCTGCGCGTTATCAGGTGGAAGACATCAGCGAATCGACCCTCGACCCTGACTTTGCCCGCAACCCGAAAATCCACCGCGCCTGGCGCTTTACCCTGCGCGGTTGATGAGCTGTGCGCCTGCTCGCAGGCGCACAAGCGTTATGGCTTGTTGCGGATTAGCGTACGTAAGGCGAAGCGGTTGGGATGGCAGGCCTGCGCCACATCGGCAGGCACTGGCAGTGGCTCGTCATTCAGCCAGGCGGCAATCAGCTCGCCTGACAGCGGTGCGGTGATCAACCCGCGCGAGCCATGCCCGCTGTTGATATACAGGCCGTCGAGCCAGGGGCAGGGTGTATCCGGCATTTGGCGCGCATCTTTGCTCAGCACCGCATAGGCCTCGCTAAAGGCCGCTGTATCGGCGAGCGGGCCGACAATCGGCAGGTAGTCGGGGCTGGTACAGCGAAACGCGGCGCGGCCTTGTAGGTGCTCAGGCGCTAATTCAGCGGCATTAAGCTGCTTGGCCAGTTCTGGCGATATTTCTTCCAATAACTGCAGGTTGCTCGCGTTATCAGCGCTGTTTAGCTTCAGGTCGTCACTGTTGAAGTCAAAGCTTGCGCCTAGGGTGTGCTCGCCCTGGCGTTCGGGGGCGACATAGCCTTCCGCACACACCACGGTGCTTAGCGCGCGACTGGCTGCTGTGGCGGGTAGGCGGTTGATCTGCCCGCGGATGCGTTTCAGGGGCAAGTGCGCGGCTTGACTGAAGCGCTTGATCTCGGCGGCGCTGGCCAGCACCACCACGCTGGCATTGGCCAGCAGCTGTTCGCCATTCCAGGCTTGCCAACGTTCACCTTCACGGCGCAGCTCCAGTGCTTCCTGATGCAGTTGCAGCTGGATATTTGGCTGCTGGCTGAGCAGCTCACACAGTGCTGGTGGGTGTACCCAGCCCGCCTCGGGGTAGAACAGGCCACCGGCAGGCAGGGCAATACCGGCTTTGGCTTCGGCGGCACTTTTGCCCAGATTAACCAGCAAGTCGGCGGGAAACGCTGTGGCAAGCTGGCTCTGGCGCTGCGCTTCCTTGTCATCGAAAGCCAGTTGCAGCACGCCGCAATTATCCCAGTGCTGCTTTTTTTGCAGGCCCGCCAGCAGCCGGCGGGTGTGGCCATAACCGCTGACAATCAGGCGCGAGAGCGTGGTGTGATGGGCCGAGAGCTTGAGGTAAAGCACGCCTTGCGGGTTACCGGAGGCTTCCTGGGCGATGGCGTTATGGCGTTCTAGTAGGGTGACCTGCCAGCCGCGCTGGGCCAGGCTGGCAGCAGTGGCGCAGCCCGCCAGGCCTGCGCCAATGACTAAAGCGCTGCGTTCCCCGGTTGGTGGTGCGGGACGGGCAAACCAGGGTTTGTGCTGCACGGCTGCGCTACCGACATACGTTCCCTTGAGCACTTCCCATTTCTTCCCCAGGCCTGGTACGCGCTTCATCTTGAAGCCAGCCTCGTTCAGGCGGCGGCGCACATAGCCGGTGCTGGTAAAGGTGCCCAGCGTGGTACTGGCGTGCGACAACCGCGCCAGCTGAGTAAACAGTTCCGGCGTCCACATGTCCGGGTTCTTCGCTGGGGCGAAGCCGTCGAGAAACCAGGCGTCGACCTTGGCGTACAACTGGCCCAGCAGCTCCAGCGCATCACCAATCAGCAGGGTGAGCACGACGCGCCCGCCGGCAAACACCAGGCGCTGAAAGCCTGGGTGCAGCGCCACGTATTGCGCCAGCAACTGTTCGGCGTAGGGCGCTAGTTCAGGCCACAGGGCCAGTGCACGCTGCAGGTCGGTTTTGTTTAGCGGGTATTTTTCCACGCTGACAAAATGCAGGCGGGCCCCTGCTACAGCCTGTTGCTCGAACAGCTGCCAAGCGCAGAGGAAATTCAGCCCGGTGCCAAAGCCGGTTTCGCCAATGACCAGGTGCTCGTGCGCCTGCAGCGCCGCGAAGCGTTCAGGCAGCTGGTTATTGGCAAGGAATACGTAGCGGGTTTCGGCCAGGCCATTCTCATTGGAGAAGTACACGTCAGCGAAATGGCTGGACAGCGGTTGGCCCTGCTCATCCCATTCAAGGCAAGCTTGCTGGGTGGGGGTATCAGCGGTGGAGGGCATGCTTGGCTCGCTCACGGGTAGTCGATGGCGACGATGTACCAGGTCTTTTCGCCGGTCGGGGTGTGTACCCGCACTTCGGCGTCCAGGCTTTTGCCGATCAGGGCGCGGGCCAAGGGCGAGTCGATGCTGATCAGGTTGTTTTTCAGGTCCAGCTCGTCGGGGCCGATGATGCGGTAGCGCGCCTCGCTGTCTTCTTCATCTTCCAGGGTGACCCAGGCGCCGAAGTAGACCTTATCCGGATCGCTGGGCCGGGTGCTGACGACCTTGAGGTTTTCCAGGCGTTTGGTCAAAAAACGTACGCGGCTGTCGATCTCGCGCAGCATTTTCTTGCCGTAGGTGTACTCGGCGTTTTCCGACCTGTCGCCTTGCGCAGCGGCTTCGCTGACCGATTGGGTGACCTGCGGGCGCCGCACATGCCACAGCTCATGCAGCTCGGCACGCATGCGCGCCTCGCCTTCGGGGGTAATCAACGGTGTGCCAGCGGAGCGGGGTGGGCGGTAGCGACTCATAAGAACCTGTTTAACGTCTGCTGTGCGTCGGCCTGCTGCGTTAAAAGCAGGCTCGCAGACGGCAGAGAAAAGTGAGGCGCGAGTCTATCAGCCCTCGCGCAGCACCGTCAGCGGGCTGATATTTAACGCCCGGCGCGTGCCGAGAATACCTGCGCCGCCCACCAGCAAGGCGCCAATCAACGGCAGCAACAGCAACCAGGGGTGGGGTTGCCAGCTGAGGTCAAAGGCAAAGCGGTAGAGCAAGAAACTGATCAGCTCACAGCCAAATGCCGCCAGCAGCCCGCTCGAAGCACCTAACAGGCCGAATTCGGCGCGCCGCGCTTTGATCAGCAGTTTGCGCTCGGCACCCAGGGCCCGAAGCAGAGCGCCTTGGCGAATGCGCTCATCCAGCGTGGACTGCAGGCCGGCGAACAGCACGGCAAGCCCGGCCGCCAGGACGAACAGCAGGACGAACTCGATGGCCAGGGTGACCTGCGCGAGGATGCTGCGCAGCTGCGCCAACAGGGCTTCGACCTGCAGCAAGGTCACAGCCGGGAAGGCGCGTGACAGCGCCACCAGTTGCTGCTCCTGCTGCGGCGGCAGGTAGAAGCTGGTCAGGTAGGTGACGGGCAGATCCTGCAGAGTGCCGGGCTGGAAGATCATGTAGAAGTTGGGCTGGAAATTGTTCCAGTCGACTTCGCGCAGGCTGCTGACCACGGCATCACGGTTGAGGCCGCCGACGCTGAAACTCAGGCGGTCGCCGAGTTTCAGTTGCAGACTTTCGGCCAGTTCGGACTCCACCGATACGCCGGGTAATTCGCCGCTGTCGGCCTCGCGCCACCAGCTCCCTGCGACGAGGGAGTTGTCCGCGGGTAGGTCCGCTGCCCAGGTCAGGCTCAGGTCACGGCGAATTGCACGTTCACCTTGGGATTCCTTACTGACGATCTGCCGTACCGGTTCGCCATTGATCATCACAAGGCGGCCGGGCACCACCGGGAAGAGTGGCGCGGGGTGGGGGGACAGTTCGCTCAGGCGAGCGCTGAAGGCGTCTTTGTCCGCCGGCAGGATATTCAGGGCGAAGTGGTTGGGCGCTTGCTCGGGCAGTTGATCTTGCCAAGTGTCGAGTAGCTCGCCGCGTAGCAGGGCAATCAGTGCCATGGACAGAATGATCAGGCCGAACGCCAGCGACTGGCCCGCGGCCGCGAGTGGGTTACGCAGCAGTTGGCCCAGCCCCAGTCGCCAGGGCAGCGAGGCACCGGCCAGCAGGCGACGCAGGCTTTGTAGGCTGAGCAGGATTAAACCGCCGAGCACCGCCGCGGTCACCAGGCCGCCGCCGAGCAGGGCAAAGGTCAATTGCAGGTCGAGGCTCAAGCGCCACATGATCAGGCCCAGGGCCAGCAAGGCAGCGCCATACACCAGCCAGGAGCTGGCGGGTACGGGCAGCAAGTCACGGCGCAGAACCCGCAGCGGCGGTACGCGGCCCAGTGCAGCGAGGGGCGGCAAGGCAAAGCCGGCGAGGGCGACCAGCCCTGTGGCCATGCCGGCCACGGCGGGCCACAGACCGCCAGGGGGAATCTGCGCTGGGAGTAAGTCTTGCAGCAGGTTGAACAGCGCCAGTTGCGCCAGCCAGCCCAGCAGGGCACCGATCAGGCTGGCCGTTATGCCCAGCAGCGCCAGTTGCAGGCTGAACAGGCCGAGTGCCTGCTTACGTGACAGCCCGAGACAGCGCAGCAGCGCGCTGGCATCGAAACGCCTGGCGGCAAAGCGTGCAGCCGACAAGGCTACGGCAACCCCAGCGAGCAATACGGCCGCGAGGCTGGCGAGGTTCAGATAACGTTCGGCGCGGCCCAAGGCGTTGCCCACCTGGCGATTGCCATCTTTGGCATCTTCCAGGCGCTGGTTGGCGGCAAGGGTGATGTTCTGGCGATACTGCGCCAAGGCCTCGCTGTCGCCACGCCACAGCTCTTGATAGCGCACGCGGCTGCCGGGCTGCACTACGCCGGTGGCGGCCAGGTCATCGAGGTGCATCAGCAGGTGTGGGGTCAGGCTATAGAAGTCGCCGGCTTCATCCGGCAGGAAGGTCAGCACGCGGGTCAGGCGCAGGGTTTTCGCGCCGACTTCCACGCTGTCGCCGGGTTTAAGGTTAAGCGCGACAAACAGCCGGGCTTCGGCCCAGGCTTCGCCCGGCCCAGGGCCAGGGCTGACGTGTTCGGTGTCATAGAGCGCGGCAGCACTCTTCAGCTCGCCGCGTAATGGATAGGCGCTGTCCGCCGCCTTAACGCTGGCCAGCTGAATACCGGCGTCGCTGGCGATCACACTGGAGAACTCGACCAACTGGGCGTGCTCAAGGCCCAGTTGTTTACCGCTGCTGATTTGCTCGGGTGAGCTGGGCGAGCTGCCCGTCAGGCGCAGGTCTGCCGCCAGGAACTCGGTGGCGCGCAGCAGCATGCCGTCATTCAGGCGTGCGCTGAAGTAGCCAATGGCCGTGCTGGCCGCGACCGCAATCAGCAGGGCGAAAAACAGTACGCGCAGCTCGCCCGCGCGGGCATCGCGTAGCAATTGGCGGCTGGCGAGGGAGAGTAGGCGGGTAAACGGCAGGTGGTTCATCAGGGTTCCACGTGGTCGACCAAGTGGCCGCCTTCAAGACGGATCAGGCGATGGCAGCGGTGCGCCAGACGCTCGTCATGAGTGACCAGGACCAGTGTCGCGCCGCGCTCCTTGTTCAGCTCGAACAACAAATCGCTGATGCGTTCGCCGGTATGGCTGTCGAGGTTGCCGGTGGGTTCGTCGGCAAACAGCACCGCCGGTTCTGCGGCGAAGGCGCGGGCGATGGCCACACGCTGTTGTTCACCACCCGAGAGCTGACGTGGGTAGTGAGTCAGACGCTGGCCCAGGCCAACCCGGTCGAGCAAGGTGCGGGCGCGCTGGCGGGCATCGGCACGGCCTTCAAGCTCCAATGGCAGCATGACGTTTTCCAGGGCGTTCAAACTGTCGAGCAGCTGGAATGACTGGAAGACAAAGCCGACGTGCTCGGCACGCACGCGGGCGCGCTGGTCTTCGTCGAGGCTAGCGAGGTCGTTACCGGCCAACACAACGCTGCCGCTGCTGGGCAGGTCGAGGCCGGCAAGCAGGCCGAGTAGGGTGGATTTACCCGAGCCAGAGCTGCCAACAATCGCCAAACTGTCGCCAGAGGCAAGCTCCAGCGACAGGTCATGGAGTATGGTGAGTTCGCCTTCCGTGCTGGGGACCACTTTGCTAAGGTTTCGCGCGGTGAGAATACTTGAGCTCATGGAGAATCCAATGCGTAAGTGGTTGATCGGTACTGCCCTGAGCCTGCTGCTTTGGGGGCCGGCGGCGTTCGCGGATACCGTACTGGTCGTCGGCGATAGTATCAGCGCGGCTTTTGGCCTGGATACCCGCCAGGGCTGGGTCGCTTTGCTGGAAAAACGCCTGGTTGAGCAGGGTTTTGACCATCGAGTGGTCAATGCCTCGATCAGTGGCGATACCAGTGCAGGCGGTGCCGCGCGGCTGCCTGCGCTACTTACAGAGCATCAGCCGGAGCTGGTGATTATCGAGCTGGGGGGGAACGATGGCCTGCGTGGTCAGCCGCCGATGCAATTGCAACAAAACCTTGCGGCCATGGTTGAGCAATCACAAAAGGTAGGAGCCAAAGTGCTGATTTTGGGCATGCGCTTACCACCTAATTACGGTGTGCGCTACACCACGGCGTTCGCTGAGGTGTTTCCCCAAGTCGCCGCTGAGACTGGTGCTGAGTTGGTGCCTTTTGTGCTGGAGGGCATCGGTGGCGTGCCTTCCATGGTGCAGAGTGATGGTATTCACCCGACCGCTGAAGCCCAGCCTCGACTGTTAGATAACGTCTGGCCGCTGCTAAAACCGATGCTTTGACGTACACCCTAGAGAGGATCAGGAAGGCCCGATTGTACTGAGTGGGCATGCCGCGATGCTAAATCATGTCATCCAGTTACCTGGGCTCTACTTCACGCGGCTGAATAAGCCTGGTTAGCCCTAAAACCTTTGTCTGAGAGGCTTTTCTGTAGGCTGCCTTTCGGCTAATGTGGCGCCCCCGCACTGGAGCCCTCAATGCCGCGTCCTGCCTGGTCCTTGCATGCCTATCAACTGATCGAACCTGACGAGCAGCTCGACTTGTTCGCCTGCCGAGAGGCGCGCGTGCACCTGCTCGCGCGTCAGCTTGAATTAGGCGAGTTCGCCGACCGAACGCTGTGTGGTGGTTTACTGCCTGCGCAGCCGTTATGGCGTGATCTGAGCAAAGCCGTGCTGCGTGATAAACGCTTGTGCCCGGCTTGTCGCGCGAGGCTGGATGCGCAGAAGCGCGGTGATCGTCCTGCGTTGCCCGTGAGCTGAGGTATCCCGGCAGTTGATCAACCGGTGTACACTCGCCATTTACCTTCACCCACTATTTTCGTCAGGAATTCTCGGATGTTGTCGCGTGCTTTTGCCGTTACCCGCTGCCTGCCTCTCGCTGCTGTCTTCGCGGTAGCGTCTGCCAATGCGCTTGAGCTTCCTTTGCCGCCGCCTGGCGAGGACATCGTTGGCGAGGTGCAGGTCATCAAGGCCAAATATGAGGACACCTTTGCCGATTTAGGTGTGGTCAATGACCTGGGTTATCTGGAAATGGTGATCGCCAACCCGGGTGTTGACGCCTGGTTGCCGGGTGAAGGGACTGAGATCATTCTGCCGACGCGTTTTATCCTGCCGCCAGGCCCGCGTGAAGGTGTGGTGATCAACTTGGCTGAGTACCGTCTGTACTACTACCCCAAAGGCGGCAATGTGGTGCACACCTATCCGCTGGGTATTGGTCGCGAGGGCTGGAGTTCGCCGGTGGCTGATGCGCGCATTACAGCCAAAACGCCGAACCCGGGCTGGACGCCACCCAAGTCGATTCTGGCAGAGCATGCGGCAGCAGGTGACCCGCTGCCGGCCTATGTGCCGCCTGGACCAGATAACCCGCTGGGCCCCTATAAACTGGGCCTGTCGGTGCCGGGCTATCTGATCCACGGCTCGAACAAAAAGTTCGGTATCGGTATGCGCGTCAGCCACGGTTGTTTCCGCATGCTTAACCATAACGTGCTGAAACTGGCGTCGATGGTGTCGGTCGGTACGCCGGTGCGCATCATCAACGAGCCTTACAAGTTTGGCCGCAGTGGCGGCAAGGTCTATCTGGAGGCGCACGCGCCGCTGGATGAGACTGGAGAGGTTTCGGTCGTCGATAAGCACACCGCGGTGATCAATGCGCTGCTGAAAAACGACGAATTTGCCGATCTGCGTCTGGATTGGGAAGTGCTGCGTGAAGTGGTTGCTGCGGAAGATGGCCTGCCGGTTGAGATCGCCCAGCCTGGTGAGGCTGTCGTGGCTGGCGAGCCGGCAATCTAATCGACTGCATTCAAAAGCCCGCCATGCCGCGCGCTGGCGGGTTAATTAGGCGGATACCCAAACACCCTGCGAGGGCTAGGCCTTCGCAGGGTGTTTAGTTTTTGCTGGGCATCATCGGCGCGCTTCTGTGGCGAACGACTGCTATCGGCAAAGACTCGGCAAGCAAAAGCCTGTCCTGTATTGCGTTCAATCGCAGAAACGCTCCAAGGTTTGCAGCAGCACTTTGACCTTGGTGATGGACTCCTGATATTCGGCGTGGCCGTCAGAGTCAGCGACGATGCCGCCGCCGCCCCAGCAGCTGATCTGACCGTCTTTGGCCAGCAGGCTGCGGATGGCGATGGAACTGTCCATTTCGCCGCGCACATCCAGGTACAGCAGTGAGCCGCAATACAGTGCACGGCGCGTGGGCTCGAGCTCATCGATGATCTGCATTGCGCGAATCTTTGGCGCGCCGGTAATCGAACCGCCGGGGAAGCTGCCGGCGATCAGGTCCAGCGCATCTTTATCCGGTGCCAGTTCGCCGGTGACGGCGCTGACCAAATGGTGCACGTTGGGGTAGCTCTCCAAGGCGAAGAGTTCCGGCACTCGCACCGAGCCAACTTTGCAGCTGCGCCCCAGGTCATTACGCAGCAGGTCGACAATCATCAGGTTCTCTGCGCGGTCTTTGCTGCTGTCGAGCAGGGCGTCGGCCTCGGCTTGGTCCTGCTGCGGATCTGTATGGCGAGGGCGGGTGCCCTTGATGGGGCGGGTTTCGACCTGGCCTTCGCTGAGGCGCAAGAAGCGCTCCGGTGACAGGCTGATGATTGCCCCACCGTTCGGCAGCGTTTGATAGCCCGAGAACGGTGTCGGGCAGGCGGCGCGCAGTGCCTGGTAGGCAGTCCACGTCGAGCCCTGGTAGTTCGCCCGAAAACGCTGGGTAAGGTTCACCTGGTAGCAGTCGCCAGCCTGGATGTAGGCCTGAATTCGCGCCAGGCGCTGCAGGTACTGCTCTTCGGTGATGTCGTGCTGGAAGCGTTGCAGCAGCTTGAACGGTTGCGGCTCGGGTGTCGGCGCTGATGGCTGGGTGAACAACAGGCTCAGGCGCTGGTGTTCGGCTGCCGGCAGGTTTGGGTGAAATACCAATTGGCTGCGCTGCTGTTGGTGATCGGTCACCAGGGCCCAGGCATAAACACCAAAGCGGGCGTCGGCCAGGTCGAGGTCATCGAAAGCTTCGCTCGGGAGGTGCTCCAGTCGGCGGCCGAAGTCATAACTCAAGTAGCCGATTAGCCCACCAACGAATGGCAGGGGCGTGTCGGCGGGTGCTTCGGCTTTACCCAGCGCGTTGAGGCTCTGGCGCAGGCGTTGTAGGAAGGCCTCGGCCGTTTCGTCAGGCGTTGGCAGCAATTCAGCCAGTGGCCAGGCACTCATAAGGTCGTAGCGCCCGCGTTGTGCGGTCGGCCGTCCGGCATCCAGCAGCACGGCGCCCGGGGCATCCAGGATGCTGCTGAAATAGTGAGAAGGGTCTGCTTGATAGGGCAGTGGCAGTACAAGGCAAGTAGGCATATGACAGCTTCGAGTGCGCGGATGGCGATTGTAGAGCGTCGCCGGTATTCGTCCTAGAGCAGTGCATTGCTTTGCTCTGTTACTGAGAGGTTTAGTGGGCGCATCGTCGGGTGGTGCGATGTGTCTCAAACAACATACGGCCAGGCAGGGTTGAAAACAAAACACCCCGCCAGAACAAAGCCCTGGCAGGGTGTTGGGTCGCTATTTGATAAGCCCGGAATGTCCGGACTCATCTGTTGTCGATCAGCCCTTGACCGGTGCTATGTGACCAAACAGCCCTTGCGAGAAGCGCATGCGCTCTTCAGGTGTTTCCACAATGCCTTTCTTTTTCAGCTCGGCGATACGTGCTTCAACCGCATGGGCGCGGTGAGTGAGCCCGCAGTCGTTAGCAATCTGGATATTCAGGCCTGGGCGGGCGTTGAGTTCAAGAATCAACGGGCCTTTGTCCTGGTCCAGCACCATGTCCACGCCGATATAGCCCAGCCCGCACAGCTCATAGCAGCCGGCAGCGAGCTTCATAAAGCCGTCCCAGTTTGGCAGTTGCACGCCGTCCACCGCGTTGGTGGTGTCCGGGTGCTTGCTGATTTTGTTGTTCAGCCAGGTGCCGCGCAAGGTCACCCCGGTGGCCATGTCCACACCAACGCCGATGGCGCCTTGGTGCAGGTTGGCCTTGCCGCCGGATTGACGGGTGGGCAGGCGCAACATGGCCATCACTGGGTAGCCCATCAGTACGATGATGCGAATGTCCGGTACACCTTCATAGCTGATGCTTTTGAAGATCTGGTCCGGGGTCACGCGGTATTCGATCAGCGCACGGTCACGGTGGCCGCCGAGGGAGTAGAGGCCGGTGAGAATGCTGGAGATCTGATGCTCGATCTCTTCGTGGCTGATGATTTTGCCCGAGACGGTTCTGTATTTGTCTTCGAAGCGATCGGCAATCACCAGGATGCCGTCACCGCCAGCGCCTTGCGCTGGCTTGACCACGAAGTCCGGACGGTCACCAATAATCTCGCGCAGCTTGTCGATGCCTTTCTCGGTCTCGATAACGCCGTACATTTCCGGCACATCGATGCCCGCTTCGATCGCGCGCTGCTTGGTGATGATCTTGTCATCGACGATCGGGTACAGGTGCCGTTTGTTGTACTTCAGCACGTAGTCCGCGTTGCGTCGGTTGATGCCCATGATGCCTTTGGCTTCAAGGGCTTTCCACGTCTTGATCAGACCGAACATGGCATTAGTCCTTGAGGAAGGCTTTGAAGCGGAACAGTTCGGTCAAGCGGTAACCGCGGTAGCGACCCATCGCCAACATGAAGCCCACCAGAATCATCAGCACGGCCGGGAAGGTGAAGATGAAGTAGTTCAGCTCCGGTACGCTCATCAGCAGATGCGCCAAGGTTGCGGCGAACAGGGTACCGATGGCCACTTTGAAGGCATGGCCGCCGCCGCGCTCTTCCCAGGTGATCGACAGGCGTTCGATGGTCATGGTCAGAATCACCATCGGGAACAGCGCTACCGACAAGCCGCGCTCCAGGCCAAGTTTATGGCTGAACAGGCTGATCACCGCGATCAGTACCACGACGAAGGTCAGTACTACCGAAAGCCTAGGCAGCATCTGCAGTTTCAAGTGTTCCAGATAAGAGCGCAGCGACAGGCCAAGAGCGGTAATCACGGTAAACAGGATAATGCCGAAGCCCAGTTGGGTTTCGCGGAAGGCCAGGGCGATCAGTACCGGGGTAAAGGTACCGAGTGTCTGCAGGCCGCCGAGGTTACGCAGGATCAGAATCACCAGCACGCCAATCGGGATCATGACCATGATCATAAAGGTCTGCTGGGTTTGCAGCGGCAGGCCATACAGGGTGTATTCGAGGAAGTCGGCGTCAGTGTTTTCGTCGGTCAGCTTGGCCAGGCGAATGGCGTTCATTTCGCTGTTGTTCAGGCTGAAGCTGACTTGCGCCTGTTTGCCGCCTTCGAGGGTGACCAAGCTTTCATCACCGGTCCACCAGACCAGCCGATCAGCCGGCAGGCCTTGCTCGCCACTTTCCGGGTTGAAGTACAGCCATTTTTCGCCGTTGAAGCTGCGCAGCCACAGCTCTGGGCTTTGCTGGATTTCGCTGGCGAGGCGGATGGTGTGAACGCGCTGCATCGGCACGTGGGCGATGGACAGCAGTAGCTCGATCGCCGTGGCTTTGTTGGCAGTGGAGGTGTCGCCGCTCAGCAGCAGTTTGACGTTGTCGTCGTTGCTGTTGTTGACGCGTTTGATGGTTTCACTGATGAAGGTTTCGACGTCTGCCGAGTGTTGGCGAATCGGTGCGAGCAGCGCTTCAGCGGCAATTTTCTCGGCACCTTCTACCGGGATGCTGTCACGGAAAATGGGGCCTTTGGCCTTGGTTTGCTCGCCGCTGTAACGCTTGGTCAGCACCAGGCGGTAGTAGAGGGTTTGCTTGCCGCTGGCGCGACGTGCGGACCAGGTGACTTTGCGGTTGCCGTCAGTGCGGTTGATGCTCACGCCGTAGTTATTGGAGATAAAGCTCTCGTTCAGGCTGACGTAATCCTGAGCCAGTGGCGGTACAAACATCTGCAGTTTAACCGGCTCGCGCGGGTTGGCCAGGAACTCGACTTTGGCGTCGATGTTCCACAGATCGTCAGTCTCGTCTTCGGTCATGGGGATGCCGAGGATGAAAATCTGATAAGCCGTAATCAGAATGCCCAGGCTCACAAGGAGCGTGACTAGGACTTTCAGATGGAGCGTAAGAGAGCGCATGGGAATTACTCGCCAGGGTTTGCGTCAGGGGTGCAAGCAGGTTTGCCTGCTGCGTATTTAAGACTCGGATCGACCAGCGCCGAAAAGCGTTTGAGTGCTTCGGAGCCTATCAATAACGGGTATTGGAATGCACTACGATCGGTCAAGTTCACTTCAATAGTGCGCAGGGCATGGCCCATGCAGACGTCCATTTCGATCACCGGGCGAGCTGTGTAAGTTTTTTCTTCCTCTGGATCATAGTCGCCCGCGCGCCGTTTGATTTTGCTGATGCGTGCCAGGGGGCGTTCGATCGGGCTGTTATGTGCCTCATCGATGGCCAGGTAGAAGCGCACCCACGTTTCGCCATCACGCTTGAAGCGTTCGATGTCGCGGGCGCTCAGCGATGCGGTTTTTGCGCCGGTATCGAGTTTGGCGGCGAGCTTGAGGTCGAGGTCGAATAAACGCACGTACTCATTAAGCCCATAAACCGTCTTCTCCGCGGCGAGACTCAGGCCGGGAGTCAGTAACAGGCATAACAATAGAAGGAAGGGCTTGAGTGTCATAAGTCCGGGCGGTGTGCTGTTGATAGGGGGTAAATAAAAGCGTGTAACGCGTATCGCCGTGAGCGAGCTTGCGCTTGGAGTCTGGTAGGCCGGCAAAATTCCTTTGCGGGTGCTAAGCGGGCGGCATTCTACCATGCGCTTTTTCAGTCAGCACAGGCGCTTATAGACGTTTATGCAAGTAAGGTCGCGGCGGTTATCGACTAAAGGCTGATGAGCAACTGTCAACAATCTGCGGGCGTGTTTGACATTTACGGGGTATATAGTTAGTTTTACGGCAGTTAATTTAAACAGTGTCGACAATATGACTGATGTGATTGAGTCGCCCGAGTCCAGTCAGGAAGATTCTGAAACCCTCTCCGAGCAGGTTTTTCGGCGTATTCAGGCTGCGATCGTCAAAGGTGAGATTGCCCCCGGTAGCAAGATCTCCGAGCCGGAGCTGGCGCGCACCTATGGCATCAGCCGTGGGCCGCTGCGTGAAGCCATTCACCGCCTCGAAGGCCAGCGTTTGTTGGTACGCATTCCGCATGTTGGCGCGCGGGTGGTGTCCCTCAGTCACGCTGAGTTGATTGAGCTTTACGAAATTCGCGAGTCCCTGGAAGGCATGGCCTGTCGACTGGCGGCCGAGCGCATGAGCGCTGCCGAAATCGACGAGCTGCGCCGCGTTCTGGACCTGCATGAGCAGGACGCGGCTTTCAAGGCCGGTGTCGGCTACTACCAGCAGGAAGGCGATTTTGACTTTCACTACCGGATCATCCAGGGCAGTGGCAACAAGACCCTGACCCAGATGCTCTGTGGTGAGCTGTACCAGTTGGTGCGCATGTACCGCCTGCAGTTTTCCGCAACGCCCAATCGGCCACGGCAGGCGTTTGCCGAGCACCACCGTATTCTCGATGCCATTGCCGAGCGTGATGGTGAGCTGGCCGAGTTATTGATGCGCCGCCATATCAGCGCCTCCAAACGTAATATCGAGCGCCACTTTGCTATCAGCAAAGAGCAGGGCGCACCCACCCAAACAGCCAAAACCCGAGGTGAGTCATGAGCATGAAAAGTCCCGGTCAGCGTTTCCGCGATGCGGTTGCCGAAGAGCATCCGCTGCAAGTTATCGGCGCCATCAATGCCAACCATGCATTGCTGGCCAAGCGTGCCGGTTTCAAGGCGATCTACCTGTCTGGCGGTGGCGTGGCGGCGGGTTCACTCGGCTTGCCGGACCTGGGCATCACCGGCCTGGATGACGTGCTCACCGATGTACGGCGCATTACCGATGTGTGCGACTTGCCGCTGTTGGTTGATGTCGACACCGGTTTTGGCAGCTCGGCCTTTAACGTCGCGCGTACGGTCAAATCGATGATCAAGTTCGGCGCCGCGGCGATTCATATCGAAGACCAGGTCGGTGCCAAGCGTTGCGGCCATCGCCCTAATAAGGAAATCGTTTCCCAGCAGGAGATGGTCGACCGTATTAAGGCTGCCGTTGATGCGCGTACCGACGACAGCTTCGTGATCATGGCGCGCACCGATGCGCTGGCGGTTGAAGGCTTGAACTCGGCGCTGGACCGCGCCGCCGCCTGTGTCGAGGCCGGTGCCGACATGATCTTCCCCGAAGCGATCACCGAGCTGGCGATGTACAAAACTTTCGCCGATCGGGTCAAGGCACCGATTCTGGCCAACATCACCGAGTTTGGTGCCACGCCGTTGTACACCACTGAAGAGCTGGCCTCGGTGGATGTCGGCCTGGTGCTGTACCCGCTGTCGGCTTTCCGTGCGATGAACAAGGCGGCTGAAAACGTCTACATGGCCGTGCGCCGCGACGGCACGCAGAAGAATGTGGTCGGCACCATGCAGACGCGTATGGAGCTCTACGATCGCATCAACTACCACGCGTTCGAGCAGAGTCTGGATGCGTTGTTCGCCGCCAAGAAATAACCGGAATGCGGGCCAGCGCGCCTGCCAATAAAAAGAACCACCCGACCGGATCGGATGAGGAGATAGAAGCGATGAGTGCGACCCCAGAAACCACCACCCCGGGCTTCAAGCCGAAGAAGTCAGTGGCACTGAGCGGCACCGCCGCCGGTAATACCGCCCTGTGCACCGTTGGCCGTACCGGTAACGACCTGCATTACCGTGGCTATGATGTGCTCGATTTTGCCAATCGCTGCGACTTCGAAGAGATCGCTCACCTGCTGGTGCACGGCAAACTGCCTAACGTCGCTGAACTGGCAGGCTACAAAGCCAAACTCAAGGCCCTGCGTGGCTTGCCGGCAAGCCTCAAGGTCAGTCTTGAGCAGCTGCCGCCGTCGGCGCACCCGATGGACGTGATGCGCACCGCGGTGTCGGTGCTCGGTTGTGTGTCGCCGGAGAAAGACGACCACAACCACCCGGGTGCCCGTGATATTGCCGACAAGCTGATGGCTTCCTTGGGCAGCGCGCTGCTGTATTGGTATCACTTCAGCCACAACGGCAAGCGCATCGAGGTGGAAACCGACGATGACTCCATCGGCGGCCATTTCCTGCACCTGTTGCACGGTGAAAAGCCGCGCGAGTCCTGGGTGCGTGCCATGCACACCTCGCTCAACCTGTATGCCGAGCATGAGTTCAATGCCTCCACCTTCACCTCGCGGGTAATCGCCGGCACCGGTTCGGACATGTACTCGTGCATCGCGGGCGGTATTGGTGCGTTGCGCGGGCCGAAGCACGGCGGCGCCAACGAAGTGGCATTTGAAATTCAGAAGCGCTACGACAATCCGGATGAGGCCGAGGCCGATATCCGTGCGCGCGTCGAGAAGAAGGAAGTGGTGATCGGCTTCGGTCACCCGGTCTACACCGTCAGCGATCCACGTAACAAGGTGATCAAGGACGTTGCGCGCGAGCTGTCTGCCGAACAGGGCAACATGAAGATGTACGACATTGCCGAGCGCCTGGAATCGACCATGTGGGAAATCAAGAAGATGTTCCCCAACCTCGATTGGTTCAGCGCCGTCAGCTACCACATGATGGGTGTGCCGACCGCGATGTTCACCCCATTGTTCGTCATCGCGCGCACCTCAGGCTGGTCCAGCCACGTGATTGAGCAGCGCATCGACGGCAAGATTATCCGCCCGAGCGCTAACTACGTGGGCCCGGAAGACGTCAAGTTCGTGCCGCTCAAGGAGCGTCCATAACCATGACCATTACCCTCAACAGCCAACACCGTAAGCCGTTGCCCGGCACCGTGTTGGACTACTTCGACACCCGCGAGGCGGTGGATGCTATCGCGCCCGGTGCCTACGCCAAGCTGCCGTATAGCTCGCGCGTGCTGGCCGAGCAGTTGGTGCGGCGCTGTGATCCGGCGATCTTGACTGAGTCGCTGAAGCAGCTGATTGAACGTAAGCGCGACCTGGATTTCCCCTGGTACCCGGCCCGCGTGGTGTGCCACGACATTCTTGGCCAGACCGCGTTGGTCGACCTGGCTGGCCTGCGTGATGCGATTGCCGAGCAGGGCGGTGACCCGGCCAAGGTTAATCCGGTGGTGCCGACTCAGCTGATCGTCGATCACTCGCTGGCTGTCGAAGCGCCGGGCTTCGACCCGGACGCGTTCGATAAGAACCGCGCCATCGAGGACCGTCGCAACGAAGACCGCTTCCACTTTATCGAGTGGACCAAGACTGCATTCAAGAACGTCGACGTGATCCCGGCCGGCAACGGCATCATGCACCAGATCAACCTGGAGAAAATGAGCCCGGTGATTCAGGCGCGTGGCGGCGTGGCCTTCCCGGACACCTGCGTCGGCACGGACAGCCACACTCCGCACGTCGATGCCCTGGGCGTAATCGCCGTGGGTGTTGGTGGCCTGGAAGCTGAGACGGTGATGCTGGGCCGCGCATCGATGATGCGCCTGCCGGATATCGTCGGTGTCGAGCTGACCGGCAAGCGTCAGCCCGGTATTACCGCTACCGACATCGTCCTGGCCATCACCGAGTTCCTGCGTGCTGAGCGCGTGGTCGGTGCCTGGGTTGAGTTCTACGGTGAGGGTGCCAACAGCCTGACCATTGGCGATCGTGCGACCATTTCCAATATGTGCCCGGAATACGGTGCCACTGCTTCGATGTTCTACATCGACCAGCAGACCATCGATTACCTCAAACTCACCGGCCGCGAACCGGAGCAGGTGGCGTTGGTCGAGCATTACGCCAAGACCACCGGTCTCTGGGCTGATGCGCTGGTTACTGCCGAATACGAGCGGGTGCTGAGCTTCGACCTGTCGTCTGTGGTGCGCAATATGGCCGGACCGAGCAACCCGCATCGCCGCCTGCCAACCTCGGCACTGCACGAGCGCGGCATTGCAGACGAAGCCAAGCTGGCATCCGGCAAGGTTGAGGAAGCTGACGGTTTGATGCCCGACGGCGCGGTGATTATCGCGGCCATCACCAGCTGCACCAACACCTCCAACCCGCGCAATGTGGTGGCTGCGGGCTTGCTGGCGAAGAAGGCCAATGCGCTCGGCTTGCTGCGCAAACCTTGGGTCAAGACCTCGTTCGCACCAGGCTCCAAGGTCGCCAAGCTGTATCTGGAGGACGCAGGCCTGCTGTCCGAGTTGGAACAACTCGGTTTCGGCATTGTTGGCTACGCCTGCACCACCTGTAATGGCATGTCCGGTGCGCTGGATCCGCTGATCCAGCAGGAGATCATCGACCGTGATCTGTACGCCACCGCCGTACTGTCGGGCAACCGCAACTTCGACGGGCGTATTCACCCTTACGCCAAGCAGGCGTTCCTCGCTTCACCGCCGTTGGTGGTGGCGTATGCCATTGCCGGCACCATGCGTTTCGACATCGAGCAAGACGTGCTCGGGCATGACCAGCAGGGCAATCCGGTCACCCTGAAAGACCTGTGGCCGAGCGACGAAGAGATCGATGCCATCGTCGCGGCCAGCGTCAAGCCGGAGCAGTTCCGTCAGGTTTACATCCCGATGTTTGACCTGGGTGCTGTGCAGGAGGCTGAAAGCCCGTTGTACGACTGGCGCCCGATGTCGACCTACATTCGTCGTCCGCCGTATTGGGAAGGTGCGCTGGCCGGTGAGCGCACGCTCAAGGGCATGCGGCCGTTGGCGGTGCTGCCGGACAACATCACCACCGACCACCTGTCGCCCTCCAACGCCATTCTGCTGAACTCGGCAGCGGGCGAGTACCTGCACAAAATGGGCTTGCCGGAAGAGGACTTCAACTCTTACGCCACCCACCGCGGCGATCACCTGACCGCGCAGCGCGCCACGTTCGCCAACCCGCAACTGGTCAACGAAATGGCCGTGGTGGATGGGCAGGTGAAGAAGGGTTCGCTGGCGCGGGTTGAGCCGGAAGGCCAGGTCATGCGCATGTGGGAAGCCATCGAAACCTATATGGGGCGCAAGCAGAATCTGATCATCATTGCCGGCGCCGACTATGGCCAGGGCAGCTCGCGTGACTGGGCCGCCAAGGGGCCACGCTTGGCCGGTGTTGAGGTGATTGCCGCCGAAGGTTTCGAGCGTATTCACCGCACTAACTTGATCGGCATGGGCGTGCTACCGCTGGAGTTCAAACCAGGCACTACACGCCTGACCCTGGGTATCGACGGCACTGAAGTGTATGACGTGATCGGTGAGCGCAAGCCGCGCGCAACCATGACGTTGGTGATCACACGTCGCAATGGCGAGCGCGTTGAAGTGCCGATGACCTGTCGCCTGGACAGCAACGAAGAAGTCTTGATCTACGAGGCGGGCGGTGTGCTGCAGCGCTTTGCTCAGGACTTCCTGGAGTCCACCAAGGGCTGATTGACCACCGGGGCGTTAACGCCCCGGTCTTTCGTAGGGTGGATCACGTTTCACCGATCCACCATGACAACGTTGAGCGGTGGATGGAAAAACACTATCCACCCTAGGGTTTATAAGGCCAGGTAATCACCATGTCTCAGTTACCCCAGATCAAAATCCCCGCCACCTATATGCGTGGCGGTACCAGTAAGGGCGTGTTCTTCCGCCTGCAAGACCTGCCGCAGAGCTGCCAAGTGCCAGGAGCGGCGCGCGATAAGCTGTTTATGCGGGTGATTGGCAGCCCCGATCCTTATGCCGCGCAAATTGATGGCATGGGTGGGGCGACATCCTCGACCTCGAAATGCGTGATTCTGTCGAAGAGCAGCCAGCCGGATCACGATGTCGACTACCTCTACGGCCAGGTGTCGATCGACAAGGCCTTCGTCGATTGGAGCGGTAACTGCGGCAATCTGTCCACGGGCGCTGGCGCGTTTGCCCTGCACGCCGGCCTGGTTGACCCGTCGCGCATTCCGCAGAACGGTATGTGCGAGGTGCGTATCTGGCAGGCAAATATCCAGAAAACCATCATTGCCCATGTGCCGGTTAGCAATGGCCAGGTGCAGGAAACCGGCGACTTCGAGCTGGATGGGGTGACCTTTCCCGCTGCCGAGATTGTGCTGGAGTTCCTTGATCCGTCTGACGATGGTGAGGAAGGCGGTTCGATGTTCCCCACCGGTAACCTGATCGATGATCTGGACGTGCCGGGCGTCGGTACTTTCAAAGCGACCATGATCACGGCCGGTATCCCCACCGTGTTCGTCAACGCCGAAGACATTGGCTACAGCGGCAGCGAGCTGCGCGAGCAGATCAACGGTGATCCGGAGCAATTGGCGCGCTTCGAGAAGATTCGTGTGGCAGGTGCCTTGCGCATGGGCCTGATCAAAACTGCAGAAGAAGCGGCTACCCGGCAGCACACGCCGAAGATCGCCTTCGTCGCCAAGCCCAAGGATTACCTCTCGTCCAGCGGCAAAACAGTGCAGGAGGCTGATGTCGATTTACTGGTGCGCGCGCTGTCGATGGGCAAGCTGCACCACGCGATGATGGGCACCTGTGCTGTGGCTATCGGCACGGCGGCGGCGATTCCGGGCACGCTGGTTAATTTGGCTGCGGGTGGCAGTGCACGCGAAGCGGTGCGCTTTGGTCATCCATCCGGGACATTGCGCGTTGGCGCTCAGGCGGCGCTGGTTGACGGCCAGTGGACGGTGACTAAGGCGATTATGTCGCGTAGTGCGCGGATTCTGATGGAAGGTTGGGTGCGGGTTCCTGGCGACTCGATCTAAATCAGCAGCCTGAGAAAAGGCTCGAAGTTGTCGGGCCTTTTTCTTTTATATCAAGTGTTTATAGCGTTTACTTAAAGCGGCGCTCAACACCTTTTTCCACCAGGATCTTGGCCGATATTTCTTCTACCGAGAAATGCGTGGAATTGATGAAATTGATGTTTTCGCGGCGGAACAGGTTTTCCACTTCGCGTACTTCAAATTCGCACTGGGCATAACTGGCGTAGCGGCTGTTGGGTTTGCGCTCGTTGCGAATGGCGGTGAGGCGATCCGGATCGATGGTCAGGCCGAACAGCTTGTCCTTGTACTTTTTCAAGGCCGGCGACAGCTGCAAACGCTCCATGTCGTCTTCGGTCAGCGGGTAGTTGGCGGCGCGGATGCCATATTGCATGGCCATATATAGGCAGGTTGGGGTTTTACCGCAGCGTGATACGCCGACCAGGATCAAATCAGCTTTGTCGTAGTAATGAGTGCGTGCACCGTCGTCGTTATCCAAGGCGAAGTTGACCGCTTCAATACGCTCCATGTAGTTGGAGTTGTGGCCGATGGAGTGTGACTTGCCGACGGAGTAAGAGGAATGTGAGGTCAGTTCCTGTTCCAGAGGGGCCAGAAAACTCGAGAAGATATCGATCATAAAACCTTCGGACTCAGCCAGGATGTCGCGTATGTCCTGATTGACGATGGTGTCGAAAATGATCGGTCTAGAGCCGTCCTTCTCGGCTGCGCTGTTGATTTGTTGTACCATTGCGCGCGCTTTTTCCACGCTATCGATGTAGGGTCGCGTGAGTTTGGTGAAGTCGATAGTTTCAAATTGGGCTAGCAGACTTTGGCCCAGGGTTTCGGCAGTGATGCCGGTGCCATCGGAGATGAAAAAAGCGGTTCGTTTCATTTGTGCCATGGGCCTTAAGCTGAGGACGAATCTTGGCTATCATAGGCCCGCCTTTGCAGGGCCGATCTGGCCGGCATTGTTACTTATTTTCCAGGGCCAGGCCACAATCGTGCGGGCATGTATGCCGGCGAGTTTCCCCAGCCCCTTGAGCTTTTCCAACACCTTAGTGGAGAGATCACCTTGGTAGAGTACGTAGTTTCCCTCGATAAGCTCGGCAATCACGATGTTGAGCACGTAGGGGGCAAGAACGCCTCCCTGGGCGAGATGATCAGCAACCTTGCTGGTGCCGGTGTTTCAGTGCCCGGTGGTTTCGCCACAACAGCCCAGGCTTACCGAGACTTTCTCGAGCAGAGCGGCCTGAACGCGCAGATTCATGCGGCCCTTGATGCCCTTGATGTTGATGACGTCAACACCTTGGCCAAGACTGGCGCGCAGATCCGTCAGTGGGTCATGGATGCACCGTTCCCCGCCGAGTTGGACAAGCAGATTCGTATTGCCTTCGCCGAAATGGCCGGTGGCAACGACAACATGGCCGTAGCCGTGCGCTCCTCGGCCACCGCCGAAGACCTGCCAGACGCTTCGTTTGCCGGTCAGCAAGAAACCTTCCTGAACATCCGTGGCGTGGACAATGTGATCCGTGCTGCTAAAGAGGTATTTGCCTCGCTGTTCAACGACCGCGCCATCGCCTACCGCGTACACCAGGGCTTTGATCATAAATTGGTCGCTCTGTCTGCCGGCGTGCAGCGCATGGTGCGCTCGGAAACCGGTACCGCCGGGGTGATGTTCACCTTGGATACAGAATCCGGCTTCCGTGACGTGGTGTTTATCACCGGCGCCTATGGCCTTGGCGAAACCGTGGTGCAGGGCGCTGTGAACCCCGATGAGTTCTACGTGCACAAGCAGACCCTGGAAGCCGGTCGCCCAGCGATTCTGCGTCGCAACCTGGGCAGCAAAGCCATCAAGATGATCTATGGCGACGAAGCCAAGGCCGGTAAGTCGGTCAAGGTCGTCGACGTTGATCGCGCCGAACGTGCGCGCTTCTGCCTGAGCGATGCTGAGGTCAGCGAGCTGGCCAAACAAGCCATGATCATCGAGAAGCACTACGGTCGTCCGATGGACATCGAATGGGCTAAAGACGGTGACGACGGCAAGCTGTACATCGTTCAAGCGCGCCCTGAAACCGTGAAGAGCCGCTCTAACATCAATGTAATGGAGCGTTACCTGCTCAAGGAAACCGGCACCGTGCTGGTTGAGGGTCGCGCGATCGGGCAGAAGATCGGTGCGGGTCGCGTACGGGTGATCCATGACGTTTCTGAGATGGACAAGGTCCAGCCAGGCGACGTGTTAGTTTCCGACATGACCGACCCAGACTGGGAGCCGGTGATGAAGCGCGCCAGCGCCATTGTCACCAACCGTGGCGGGCGTACCTGTCACGCTGCGATTATTGCCCGCGAACTGGGTATTCCTGCAGTCGTCGGCTGCGGCAACGCCACCCAGGTGCTGAAAGACGGCATGGGCGTCACCGTATCCTGCGCTGAAGGCGACACCGGCTTTATTTTCGAAGGCGAGCTGGGCTTCGATATTCGTAAGAACTCGGTCGATGCCATGCCTGAACTGCCGTTCAAGATCATGATGAACGTCGGTAATCCGGACCGTGCCTTCGACTTCGCCCAGCTACCCAACGAAGGTGTGGGCCTGGCGCGTCTGGAATTCATCATCAACCGCATGATTGGTGTGCACCCCAAAGCGCTGCTGAACTTTGCCGGCCTGCCGCCGGAGATCAAAGAAAGCGTCGAGAAGCGCATTGCAGGTTACGACGATCCGGTCAATTTCTACGTCGAGAAGCTGGTCGAAGGCATCAGTACTCTGGCTGCAGCGTTCTGGCCGAAGAAAGTTATCGTGCGTCTGTCGGACTTCAAGTCCAACGAATACGCCAACCTGATCGGCGGCAAACTCTACGAGCCGGAAGAAGAGAACCCGATGCTGGGCTTCCGCGGTGCTTCGCGTTATATCAGCGAGTCGTTCCGTGATTGCTTCGAACTCGAATGCCGCGCGTTGAAGAAAGTGCGCAATGAAATGGGCCTGACCAACGTCGAGATCATGGTGCCGTTCGTGCGCACCCTCGGTGAGGCCAGCCAAGTGGTTGATCTGCTGGCTGCCAACGGTCTGGCCCGTGGTCAGGATGGCTTGAAGGTCATCATGATGTGCGAACTGCCGTCCAACGCGATTCTGGCTGAAGAGTTCCTTG
The DNA here is from genome assembly GCA_018816095.1 of Gammaproteobacteria bacterium. Classification (GTDB taxonomy): domain Bacteria; phylum Pseudomonadota; class Gammaproteobacteria; order Pseudomonadales; family Pseudomonadaceae; genus Aquipseudomonas; species Aquipseudomonas spirodelae. The sequence continues at coordinate 7,914 of JAHIWP010000004.1, read as the reverse complement.
AGTTCTTCGATGGTTTCTCCATTGGCTCCAACGACCTGACCCAGCTCACGCTGGGCCTGGACCGCGATTCGGGTATCGTCGCGCACCTGTTCGATGAGCGTAACCCGGCCGTGAAGAAACTGCTGAGCAATGCCATCCAGGCCTGTAACAAGGCCGGCAAGTACATCGGCATCTGTGGTCAGGGTCCTTCGGACCACCCAGATCTGGCGCGCTGGCTGATGGAGCAGGGCATCGAAAGCGTATCGTTGAACCCGGATTCGGTGCTCGATACCTGGTTCTTCCTGGCCGAAGGTCAGCAATCGGCCTGATGGCGCGTTAACGTTATATTCAAGGGCGGGTTGATCCCGCCCTTTTTTGTGTTCAGCACATCCATGTGCTTCACCTCTCCGGGGCTTGCGCGCAAAAACGCTGCTGGCGTTTTTGTGGTCGGCCATCGTGGCGACCTTAGGGCCGTCGCCTGCGACGTGAAAAATTGCGCCCGGCAATTGGCTTGTACCAGAGCGTAAACAGATGCAAAGCAGCAGTGAGCTTTTTCCCGTCGCCTTGATCAGCGCGGAACTCCGTGGCGATTTGAGTGAAGACATTTATCGCCTCAAGCCCGGTAACAGTCCGGATAGAAGTGTTGAACTGGCGCTGACGCGTCTGGGTCGTGCAGGCTATGAGCACACTCGTGGCGTGCCGGTGATTCTGATTCCCGGGAGCTTTTCCAACCGGCGCTTCTGGTTTTCGCCCAAGGGTATTGGGTTGGGCGCTTACCTGGCCCGTGCCGGCTTCGATGTGTGGATTGCCGAGATGCGTGGGCATGGCTTGTCGCCGCGTAACCGCGACTATTCACGCAACACGGTCAGTGATTACGTGCGTTACGACCTGCCGGCAATCGCTGACTTTATCCATGAGCTAAACCCGCAGAAGGCCCACTGGCTGGGGCATTCTCTGGGCGGGATTATTCTTGCTGGGGCGTTGGGTGGGCATTATCTGGATGAGGCGAAAATCGCCTCCAGTGCGTTGTTCGGCAGTCAGATCAGTCGCGTTTATTGGCCGTTGAAGCTGCCGCCACTGGAGTGGACCGCACGGCTGCTGCTTAAGCGCTTCTCGGTGCTTTCCGGCGCCCGACTTAAGCGTGGCCCGGAAGATGAACCGATTGGCTTGGTCGTCGAGAGCTTGCGCTGGCATGGCCTGTTTGGCCGTTTTGGTGATGCCAAGCGCAACTGGTGGGCCGGGTTGGCAGAGGTGCGGGTGCCGGTTCTGGCCGTAGCTGCGCTAGGGGACAGGCAGGATCCGGCCTGGGCCTGCGAAAAGTTACTCAAGCAGTTCGGTTCGCCCGTGAGTGAGTTTATCTGCCTGGGTAAAAAGCAGGGTTTCAGCAGCGACTTCGGCCATGTTGAAATGCTCATCAGTAAAGAAGCGCAGCGTGAGGTCTGGCCCTTGCTTGAGCAATGGTTGCAACGAAGTCCGCAAATGTCTGCCGAGCTGGAGCGTAGTGAATTAGAAGGCGCTGCAACTGCTGGCGTCGAGTAGCGGCAGGGGAGCCTAATTGCGGTTGACCTGGACAGTTGTCGCGCGTTGAATGCGCCCTTTGTCAGCCGGCGTATTGGCCTGTGGTTTATGATGCAAAACGGGTCGGGATCGACCTGTCAGCGCCCCTCAAATTCTCCAAGGAGCTTTGCCATGTATTACATCACCCCCGATCTGTGCGATGCCTACCCGGAACTGGTCCAGGTGGTTGAACCGATGTTCAGCAATTTTGGTGGCCGCGACTCTTTTGGTGGCGAAATTGTGACCATCAAGTGCTTTGAGGACAACTCGCTGGTTAAAGAGCAGGTTGAGCAGCCGGGTAAGGGCAAGGTCATGGTGGTCGATGGTGGCGCTTCCATGCGTCGCGCGCTTCTCGGTGACATGCTCGCCGAGAAAGCCGCGAAGAATGGCTGGGAAGGCATTGTGATTTATGGCTGCGTGCGGGATGTCGACGTGCTGGCGCAGACCGATCTGGGTATTCAGGCTCTGGCCAGCCATCCGATGAAAACCGATAAGCGCGGCATCGGCGACCTCAACGTCGCGGTCACCTTTGGCGGCGTGACCTTCCGTCCGGGTGAATTTATCTATGCCGACAACAATGGCGTGATCATCTCGCCGTCTGCCCTACAAATGCCGGAGTAGCCCACTTGCAGGAAACCGTCATGCACGAAGGTGAAAACGCTCAGTGGGGCTTGGTGCATGCCTTTGTCCTCAACGGCCAGGGCGGTGCTCGTAGCATCGCTCGGGATGAGTTGCCTGGGTTGGTGCTGGCTGAGCAAGAAAGCCTCTGGTTGCACTGGGATCGCGGTCATCCGCAGACGCATGCCTGGTTGCGCGCCGAAAGTGGCTTGAGTGAGTTCTGCTGTGACCTGCTGCTTGAGGAGAACACGCGGCCGCGACTGCTGGCGCTGCCTGAGCAGCAGCTGCTGCTGTTTTTGCGTGGTTTGAACCTCAACCCGGGGGCTGAGCCCGAAGACATGGTCTCTGTGCGTATCTTTGCCGACACCCAACGGGCCATTTCTTTGCGTTTACGACCGCTGCGGGCCACTGAGGCGTTGATCGAAGACCTGTTGGCCGGCCGCGGGCCGAAAACCTCGGCCGAGCTGATCCTCAGCATGGCGCATTACCTGACCGATAAAGTTGAGTTGTTGGTGGGCGAACTGTCGGAGCAGATCGATGATCTGGAAGAGTCCGCCGATGCCGAAGCCAGTGAGGCGCCGGATCATTCCACGCTGCTGCAGATACGTCGTCGTGCGGCCAGTTTGCGGCGTTTCCTGGCGCCGCAGCGTGATATCTACGCTCAGCTGACTGCCAGTGCCCAGGCGTGGTTTGTTGAGGGAGACGGTGGCTACTGGAATGAGCTGAACAACCGCTTGACCCGTTACCTGGAAGAGCTTGAACTCAGCCGTGAGCGGGTCAGCCTGCTGCTGGAAGCGGAAAATCGGCGCATGGATGAGCGGATGAACCACACCATGTACCGTTTCGGCATCATCACCGGGATCTTCTTGCCGATGAGTTTCCTTACCGGCTTGCTCGGGATTAATGTCGGCGGTATTCCCGGCTCAGAAAGCCCGCATGGCTTTCTTCTGGCTTGTTCGCTGATGGCGGTGGTAGCGCTGGTGCAGTGGCTGCTGTTTCGTCGCTTGCGCTGGATCTGATGTGACCTGCTCGGTACTGGTCTCGTCTAGCCGTCACATCCTGTGAGGTGCGCCATGCACGATCCCTTTGAAGAATCATTGCGCGATTTACTTAAGTCGCCCGCCTCGAGCCATGACGATGATGCTTGTCTGCATCGCGTGCTAAAAACCGCCAACCGCCAGGTCGGTGTCGGTGATTTGTTTGCCCTGATGGGGCATTGGGCCGGCGCGTTAATGATCGCGCTGAATAACGGATCGCCTCACGTTGCGCCGGTTTCGCGCCGTAAATCCTCCGAATCTTCTCTTGATAAGGCTGACTGAGCATGGAATTTACTCAAGTGCTGGTAGACGCGATGGCCAGCGTCTGGACCCCTATTGCTGCTTTTATTCCGCGGCTGTTTGGCGCCATGGTGGTGGTGTTACTGGGTTTTGTGGTGGCTAAGTTTCTCGACACTTTACTGTCCAAGCTGCTCGGTAAGATTGGCCTGGATCGTTTGATGGCCGGTACTGGTCTGACCAAAATCCTCGGTCGTGCCGGTATCCAAGTGCCGGTGTCGACCCTGATCGGTAAAATCGTTTACTGGTTTGTGTTGCTGATCTTCCTGGTCACTGCGGCTGAATCCCTTGGTCTTGAGCGGGTTTCCGCCACCCTCGATGTGCTGGCCCTGTACCTGCCGAAAGTCTTCGGTGCGGCCTTGGTGTTGCTCGCCGGTGTCTTGTTGGCGCAACTGGTCAGTGGCTTGGTGCGCGGCGCTGCAGAAGGCGTAGGCCTGGATTATGCCGGCGGCCTGGGGCGTATTGCTCAGGGCTTGGTGATCATCATCAGTATCTCGGTGGCGATCGGTCAGCTTGAGGTGAAAACCGAACTGCTTAATAACGTGATCGCCATTGTGCTGATCTCGGTAGGGCTGGCTGTCGCTCTGGCGCTGGGGCTGGGCAGTCGCGATATCGCCAGTCAGATCCTGGCTGGTATTTATGTGCGTGAATTGTATGAAGTGGGGCAACAAGTCCAGGTCGGTGCGGTCGAAGGGCAGATCGAAGAGATCGGTACGGTTAAAACCACGCTGCTGACGGAAGCCGGCGAGCTGGTTTCAGTCGCTAACCGTACCTTGCTTGATCAGCAGGTAAGCAGCCGCTAAGGCTAATCCCTGCTATTGTATGCGGCCAATCAGCAGCCTGATTACAGGTTGCGTTGGCTTATGTCCTGACTGTCGGCCCGACTCGTTTTGAATAAAGCCCACTCCGCATCACTGCGCTATGACCCCCGCGAACTCTCGGACGAAGAGTTAGTGGCGCGTGCCCGTGACGAGTTATTTCATATAACCCGTGCCTATGAAGAGTTAATGCGCCGTTATCAACGTACTTTATTTAACGTGTGCGCGCGTTATTTGGGTAACGACCGTGATGCGGATGATGTCTGCCAAGAAGTTATGCTCAAGGTTTTATATGGCCTTAAAAACTTTGAGGGTAAGTCAAAGTTTAAAACATGGCTGTACAGCATCACGTACAACGAATGCATTACTCAATATCGCAAAGAACGTCGCAAGCGCCGTCTTATTGACGCCCTAAGCTTGGATCCGCTCGAAGAAGCGTCTGAAGAGAAAGAGCCAAAGCCTGAAGATAAAGGTGGACTTGATCGTTGGCTGGTGCACGTTAATCCCATCGATCGGGAAATTTTGGTGCTACGTTTTGTCGCAGAGCTGGAGTTCCAAGAGATTGCCGACATTATGCACATGGGCCTAAGTGCTACGAAAATGCGCTATAAGCGTGCACTTGATCGGCTACGCGATAAATTTTCGGATAGTGCTGAAACTTACTTAGAATAAAGCCGTCATAGCTAACGGTTAATTCTGGTAGAATTATCGGCTGAGTTGTCTTGTGTTTGTCAGACAACTTACTGACCATCATGAGATAGGGAATATTGGTAATGAAACTGAAAAACACTTTAGGCGTTGTCATTGGCTCGTTGTTGGCTACTTCTTCTCTCAGTGCTCTGGCCCAAGGCCAAGGCGCTGTAGAAATTGAGGGTTTTGCCAAGAAAGAAATTTTTGACAGCGCCCGTGACTTCAAAAACAACGGCAACCTGTTTGGTGGCAGCATCGGCTACTACCTGACTGACGACGTTGAACTGCGTCTGGCCTATGACGAAGTACACAACGCCCGCGGCGAAGATGGTCGCAACATCAAGGGTTCGAACACCGCTCTGGACGCGCTGTACCACTTCAACAACGCTGGCGACGCACTGCGTCCTTACGTTTCTGCTGGTTTCTCGGATCAGAGCATCGGTCAGTCTGGTCGCAATGGTCGTAACGGTTCTACCTTCGCCAACATCGGCGGCGGCGCTAAGTATTACTTCACTGACAACTTCTATGCCCGTGCTGGCGTTGAAGCTCAGTACAACATCGACCAGGGCGATACCGAGTGGGCGCCAAGCGTCGGTATAGGCATGAACTTCGGTGGTGGCAGCAAGCCGGCGCCAGTTGTTGTCGCTGCTGTTGAGCCGACCCCAGAGCCGGTAGCTGTTGAAGAGCCGATGGAATTGGTTCGTGTTGAGCTGGACGTTAAGTTCGATTTCGACAAGGCCAATGTTAAAGAAGAAAGCTACGGCGACATCAAGAACCTGGCTGACTTCATGAAGCAGTACCCGCAGACCACCACCGTGGTTGAAGGTCACACTGACTCCAAAGGCAGCGACGCTTACAACCAGAACCTGTCCGAGCGCCGCGCTAGCGCTGTTCGTGACGTGCTGGTCAATCAGTACGGCGTTGATGCTGCCCGCGTTAATGCGGCAGGCTACGGCGAAACTCGTCCGGTTGCTGATAACGCTACCGACGCAGGCCGCGCTGTTAACCGTCGCGTAGAAGCTGAAGTAGAAGCTCAGATCCAGCAGTAATCGATCTGGCTGTATAGAAAAGCCCGGCTTAGACCGGGCTTTTCTTTGTCTGGAAATAGGCTGAGGCGTTATAAAAAACATATCTATGTCAGGTTCATCTGGCATGCGCGCGGCAATGGTGTTCCGTGGGTTTGACGTCAGCGGCGGGGTTAAGCGCATGCGTAGGCATGGGAAGGGTCAGGAGCGCCAAGGCGAGTAGGTTGCTCAGTAGTCCGGCGTTGCGGACATGGCGGCGCGTAGCTGTCACAGTAATGGCCCCTGCTTTTGATTTTATGCATAAGGCGTAGCAGAGGATGCGCCGGCTGTCACGGCGGCAGCCGAATAAACGAGCAAAAACTCTCTGACCAGGCGGGGTCGTAGCGCTCAGGCGAGGTCATGCTGGCGCTCGCCGGAGTTCCTCGGCAGCGTCGGTTATTGGCTGAGCCAGTTAACCTTGCTGAATTTATTGCTGAAGGCGGCTGGCATCTTCACCACCTTGCCTAGCTTATAGTTAAAAAACACGAAGCCGGACTTAGCCATAGCCACTAGCACACCGTCGGCCGGACGCGTGATGCGGAAGGTGATATCGCCGCCGTAGTTGTTGAAATCCATCACGCCGACCTCGAACAGCAATTGATCGCGGGCGTGGGCCTCGGCGCGGTAGGTGGTGGCTAGGTCGGTAACGATGATGCCTGTGCCGTCTTCCTGGGTTTCCTCGATGCCGAACTCGAATAGAAAGCGCGCCCGCGCCTCGGAAATCATCGAGATCATCGAGTCATTGCCCAGGTGGTTGGCAGCGTTGATGTCAGTTACCCGCACAGTCAGGTGAGTGCTAAAGCAGAACTGGTCTTCGGGAAACATTAGGGTCAAGCGGGCCATTGCTGCATCCAGTCGTTGAAAAGATGGCGAATATTAGCCCTGTTGCGCTCTGTGTGGCAGGTGCTGCGTGGTGTTCGGTATTAACAGTCCTAACGTGAGCGTGATTGGCTCTGTCCTTCCTCGACAAAGGCCTTGAGCCAGCGCAGTACCTCCACAGCCTCCCAGCGTGAAGGATCGAACATGGTATAGGCCAGGCCTTGGTAACCGACTACGTCCAGTTGGCGGTGATAGCCGGCACGCTGCAATAACGCTTCTATCTCGGCAAAACAGGTATTGAAGTGCGCCCGTGAGAACGGCGTCTTGCCCTCGGTGACGATGCCGTCGAGCTGTAATTCTTCGACGATGGCGCGGACTTTTTCCACAGCCATGCGGTTTACGCTGTCTTTCATCTGCAATACGTCTTGCATGTGTGAGCTCCTGTTCGCGACTTGTAGGGTCCGTTTACGGGTTGTGCGGCTGGCTAAGTAGGCGGGGGCAAGGGTAATCGAAAATACTGTACAAATAAACAGTATTCGATAATAGTAAGCCCAAGTCCTAAATCGTCACCTACCCGATCTCTCCCGCCATGTGCTCGCAAAGCCAATGGCGACAGGCACTGCAAAGGAGTCGCTAACAATGCAACAGATGCTGATGACACTTGTGCTACTGGGTCTTTTAGCCGGCTGTGCGCAGCCGCAGCTTGATCAACCCCGAGCCAATGGCACTTACCTAGTCATAGAGAACAGCCAGGCCTGGGCCGTGCTGGTATTCGACGGGATGCGCGTTGAAGAGCGCGGTACGGTGGTGGATGTGATTAAGCAGCCTAGCGAGGGCGCGGTAGTGGCGGCCAGCTATGTCATCGAGACGGCCAATTGCGGCCGTGTGCAGTGGCTGCGGATTCCACGCTGACTCGGACACCCATTCCACGCACATCCGGACAGTGATTCCACGCTGATCCGGACACTCACTCCACGAGCATCCGGACACCGATTCCACGGCCATCCGGACACTTTTCAGGCAGGCAGCTACGCA
>JAHIWP010000039.1 GCA_018816095.1 Gammaproteobacteria bacterium | reverse complement strand
CTTGCCTTCAGCTAACACTTCCCCTTGCCGGGTGTGTAGAGGACTTTCACCTCCAAGTCGCCAGGCTCACCACCACAGTGAACCCGACAGCGCCAGTCACGGCGCTACGCGCCATGCCTGGCGCACCATAAAAAAGCCCCGCATTGGCGGGGCTTTTTCGTTTACCGGCGATAGCCGTGGAGATGCTCGTTTCTGTGACCCCGGCGTGGCTGGTGCCAGTGCTTATTGTGCGGCCGTTGCTGCACGTAATACACCGGCGCCGGGTGGTAGTAGACCGGGCGGCGCTCGTAGTAAACCTGTTGCGGCGGGTAGTAAGCCGGCGGAGGTGGGTAGTAGGCGGGTGGCGGCGGGCTATAAGCCTGCACCGGTCGGCTTTGGCTGACGATAACGCCGCCAATCACGGCGCCGGCGATTACGCCCGCAATGGCGGCGTCGCGGTTGGACGCCTGTGCGGGCGCTTGGCCAACGAGCGCCAAGCAGGCCAGCAGGCCTGTGATTAAGGGGATGCGTGACAGCATGGTCGAAACTCCTCTGCAAACCGGATTTCCCGGCATGTTGTTTCGACACTGCTGTGTGGCTGGCATTGCAGGCGGCAGTGTAAAGCCTGTGTAAACGTGGCTACGCGTCGCGTTTACGCATTGGTTTTAGCTGACTGGCGGTTGGTGATTTAGCTGTTTTGCGCATCCTCGCGGCACTGCGCCTGCAGGGCGGCCCAGCCGTCGCTGCCGAGTTGCTCCAGGGTGTCGATGTTGGCGTCGAAGATAGTTTCCGGGTCGGGGAAGGCTGCGACGGCGCGGTCGATGCTGGCTTCGCGGAGGATGTGCAGGGTCGGGTAGGGCGCGCGGTTGGTGGCGTTGCTGACATCGTTGACGTGGGTGTCGGCAAACTGGAACTGCGGGTGGAAGCTGGCCACTTGCAGGATGCCGCTGTAGCCGAGGTCTTCCACGGTGTCATCGACCACAGCGAGAAAGTCGTTGAAGTCGAGAAAGTCGGTGAGTGCGGCAGGGTGGATCAGCAGGGTGGTGTCGGTTTCGCTCGGCGCGACGTTGGCCAGTGCGTGCAGTTCGTCAATCAAGGCGCTGAGCAGCGCTTCCGGCTCGGAGCTGGCGCATACCACGTAGCGCACTTGCCCTTTGACTTGCACGGCTTTGGCGAAGGGGCAGAGGTTCAGACCAATCACGGCGCGGTCGACCCAGGCGCGGGTTTCGGCGATGGCGTGGGCGGCGCTCGGGGTGACGGGGTTCGGCATAGAAGACGACTCGGGCTGGCAGGGTGGGATTAAGTTTAGCGGCAATAGCGCGCCGAGGGTTTGCGGCGCGCGCGTTGCGGTTTAGCCGCTGTTGCGTTGCGGGTTGCCGGCGCGGCGCAGCGGGCTGCAACTGCGTGGGTCAACAGCGCCGACGTAGGGGTTGCCGTAGCCCATCACGCAGCCCACTTGCTGGTTGCGCCAGCGCTCCCATTCGCTGATCGGGTATTGGCGGTTCCAGGCTTCGTAGGTGCGGCGGTCGAGTTTCGACAGGCGCAGTTTGTAGTGGTCAGCCATATACAAATAGATGCGCGCCGCTGCGCCACGGGCATGCACCGGTGGCATGGCGGTCTTGGCTTTGAAATTGACCACCATCGGGCAGGCGCCGTATTGCTGTGGTTTTTCGCTGAGCATGCCGAGGGCGTAGTTGGAGCGGTCGCCATTAACCTCGCCAATGCTCGGTACCAGGTTGTGCAAGTCGGCTTCGGCAGCCTTGAAGGTGGCGTCGTTACGCGCGCAGTTTTTGCGCCCGCCGTTTTGCCAGCATTGGCGCTGATGGCCAATCACCCAGGCCGGCACCACGTGTTCCCATTCCAGGCGTTGGGCGCGGCGCAGTTGTTTGCGCGGGCTGTAGCCGCAGCTGTCGAGGTCGACGCGGTTGCCGTTGTACGCGCAGTTGCAATAGAAGGTTTTGGGCTGTTCGGCATACAGGCGCCAGGCAATTTTCTTGGCGGCGCTGAAGGTTTTGGGTGCCTCGGCGAAGGTGGGCAGGGCAATGAGTAGGCAGAGCAGGGCAAGCAGGCGTGGCATGGGGGACTCGGCAGCAAAAAAGCTGCGGATCATACCGGTTAAAACGCTCTGCGACGGGGCTTTTAGCGCGCCAATGATCAGCGGTCCGCAACCTTTGATGCTGAGCCGGGTCTGTTAGCACGCAACCTGAACTTGCGCAGCTAGGTGTTTGATTGTGCTGTAAGTCATGCCTTTGGGCAGAAAAGCGGATCAATCTGGATTTTGTTGCTAGCGTTACCCCATCACACCCCAGTGGATGACCTCCTCTGATGAGTCCCGTGCAGCGTTTACCAAGGGAGGAAAAACGCGCCCATGCTATGCCCGTTCTGGGTCTATCGCGGCGGGGGAGCTGGGTGTCTGGGCTGCTGCTTTTCAGCGTGCTGGTGCTCAGTGGTTGCTCCACACGGCAGGACCATCAGAGCATTATCAGCAATCAAAGCCCGATCAAACCTTCCGAGTTTTTCCAGAGTCATGCCGACCGCATGGCAACTCTGGGCATGCGCAATAACCTCAACAGCCTTTACCGCTTGATGGACAAGCTGTACCTGCGCAACCCGCGCGAGTGGCGCAAAACCGGCTTGGCTGATGCGCAACCCGCGAAGCGTGCCGTGCACCGCGCGATTGAGCAGGACCAGCCGCTGCCGCAGCTGGGCGGGCGGACTGATATTGCCGCGCTGAGCTATGCCTTGAGTGCCGAGTATCAGGGGGATCGCGTTGGGGCTTTTATCTACGCCCTGGCGAGTATGCTGATTACCGCCCATGGCGGGCGCACCGAGTACTACATGAGCGATACGCTCGATCCGCAGTTCATCCACAACGCGGCGCGTAACATTGAGAAGGCCAGCTGGATGCTTGCGCAACGCACGGATGCCGGCGGCACGCCGTGGCTGCTGTCCAACGAGATTTCCGCCGAGGGGCGCAACCTGAGCTATGCGGTGGAGTTCGGCAAGATCGTGGCACGCTTGGATCTGCTCACCGATGTGCTGGATGAGCGCTACCGGCGCATGGGCGTGAGTTATGCCCAGGGGTTGCTGTTTATGAACTTCCTGCCGGTGCAGTAAGCCGCCCCTTCCCGTTGTTAATAACCGCTCTCTTAATAGCTTTCTTCGAGGCGCTTCTGGCCCTGTGCGTTGGCGGCCTCAATCTGCTGCTTGAGTTGCTCTGTTTGCTGTTGCAGCTGCTTCGCTTGCTCGGCTTGCAGGCTGGCGGTGGCGGCGGTTTCGCCGAGGCCGCAGGCGCTCAACAGCAGCGTGGTCGATAGCAGGGTGAGGGTCAGGCCGCGCATAAAAACTCCGAGGTTTGATTGGCGGGCAGTTTATTGCCAGCGTTGGTAGAGAGTATCCAGTACGCCAGCATCGCGTAAACGCGCCAGCGCTGCTGCGAACGTGTCGGCACGGTCGCGATCGCCTTTGCTGAAGGCCACATAGCGCGGCATTTCCACCAGGGACTTGGCGAGGATGCGCACGCTTTGTTCGGCGCGCTGTTCGCGGACGAAGTACATCAGTTGGACACGGTCGCCGACAATGATGTCGATGCGTCCGGCCAGCAGCATAGACACCAGCTGGCGGGGGTTCTGCGCGCTGCTGTCACGCCGCAGGTCGGCCTTGTCGAAATCCGCTTGGTAGGCATAACCGCGCACCTGGCCAATGACGTAGGGCGACAGGTCATCCAAGCTGCGCCAGTCCGCAATGGCGGTTTTTTCTGTGGTCATAAACACGGTGGAGCCGGTGCGGATTGGCCCGACCAGCTCATACTGCTGCATCCGCTCGGGGGTGCCGACAAACTGGAAGGCCATGGTCACGTCGTGACGTTCGAGCATGCGTTTGACCCGCTGCCACGGGTACAGGCGCAGGCTGTAGGGGATTTTGGCTTCGTGCATCACCGCTTCCACCAGCTCGACATCCAGCCCGCGTGGCTGGTCATCGTCGAGGGTGACAAAGCTGTAGGGGGCAAACTGTTCGTCGCCGGCCACCTTCCACTCTTCGGCCTGTAACCCCCAGGGTATTAACAGCAGCAGACACAGCGCCGCATTACGCATGACGTCCTCCGGGCGTGGGCCTTATCGAGCGGTGTGCTCGTAAGTCATGCTAGCTAATCGCATGCAGGGCTGCACGCTAGGGGGGGACGTAATTGTGTGATCGGGTAGGAGGCGGCCTCACGGCCGCCGTCCTCCCACACCACCGTGCGTACGGTTCCGTACACGGCGGTTCAGGCCATGCGGTTAAGCCGATTGATCGTATCCAGTATCGAGACCAGTCCAAGTCTGTCCCATAGCT
>JAHIWP010000038.1 GCA_018816095.1 Gammaproteobacteria bacterium | reverse complement strand
AGCTATGGGACAGACTTGGACTGGTCTCGATACTGGATACGATCAATCGGCTTAACCGCATGGCCTGAACCGCCGTGTACGGAACCGTACGCACGGTGGTGTGGGAGGACGGCGGCCGTGAGGCCGCCTCCTACCCGATCCCGCAACATTTTTCCTGCGCCTTAGATGCCAGCCAATACGCCGGCTTCAGTTGCTATTACTTGCGCTAGAGCCTTTGCGTCGTTCCGCTTGCGCTAGCCCGGCCTATGCTCGGTGGGGCAGGTTGACAATTTTTGTTACAAAGAAGTTCCTGTAAACGAGATGTAAAGATTGATTGAGAGTGTTTGCTAATTAGAATCGCGTCAGTTTTTAAATCCTGAGCGATTCTCATGAACAACTACGATAAAAAGCGCAGAAATCTCCCACAACGCCGCCTGTTGGCCAGTGCAATTGGCTTTGCCATTGCTTCGTGTGCCAGCCACAGCTTTGCCGCCGAAGCCGCGAAGGCCCCGGTTGAGCTGGGCAGCACTACGGTCAAAGGCCAGCAGGAAAGCGGTTACAAGGTCGACAAGGCCTCCTCGCCGAAGCAGACCGCGCCGCTGCTGGAGACCCCGCAAACCTTCAGCGTGATCCCGGAAGCGCTGTTCAAAGAGCAAGGCGCACGCAACCTGACCGACGTGCTGAGCAACACGCCAGGTATCAGCTTCAATGCCGGTGAGAACGGCTTTGCCAGCGGCACCAACAATTTCAGCCTGCGGGGTTTCGACACCAGCGGCAGCATCTTTATCGACGGTGCGCGCGACAACGGCAGCTACACCCGCGACGTGTTCAACGTTGAGTCTGTTGAAGTGGCCAAGGGCCCGGCCGCCGATAACGGCCGTGGCGGTGCTGGCGGTTATATCAACCTGGTGACAAAGACGCCGACCCTGGAAGAGTTTATCGGCGGCGGCATCAGTTATGCCTTCGACCAGTACGACTCCGAAGCCCGCAAGCGCATGACCCTGGATACCAACCAGGTGATTAACGAGACTACTGCCGCGCGCCTCAACCTGCTGCTGGAAGACAGCGGTGTGGCCGGCCGCGAGCGCGCGGAGAACAACAGCTGGGGCATCGCGCCGTCGCTGGCTTTCGGTCTGGGTACCGATACCCGGGCGATCTTCGCCTATGAGCATGTGCAGATGAACGATCGTCCGGACTGGGGCGTGTCCGGTTCCTCGGTCAAGGGGCTCAAGGCTGTCTATGATCCGTCGCTGTCGTCGGTGGATCGCGACACCTTCTATGGCCTCAAATCCGATTATGACGACACCACCAGCGATGCCTTCCTGGCGCGTCTTGAGTACGACCTGTCCACTGGCATGACTCTGAGTAACCAGACGCGCTGGGCGCGGGTTGACCGTGATGCGCGTTACACCGTGCCATTCCAGTACCGCGCCGCGCAGGGAGATCTGCTGACTGACACCCAGTTTTATGACCGGGTAAACACCAGCCTGTCCAACCAGACCAACCTGTCGGCGCAGTTTGCCACCGGCAGCCTGCAGCACAACCTGGCCACCGGCTTGGAACTGACCCGTGAGAAATCCGAGGGTCGCACCTATGCCGAGGTACGCCCGCAAGTGGCGGTCGATCCGTTCAATCCCGATTGGCAGCGTACTGGCCCCACGGCTAAACGCGGCCAGCTGCGTGATCTCAATGAGGTGACCGTTGATACGGTTGCCCTGTACGTCTACGACACCATTGAGCTGAACAAGCAATGGCAAGTCACCGGCGGCCTGCGCCTGGAGAACTACCAGGTCGATATCAGCAGCAAGACCCTTGCCGGCGCACCTGTCGGTCCGGATGGCTACGATGACACCGAGTTCACCGTGGCCGGCAAGCTGGGCCTGGTGTACAAGCCGGTGGAGTACGGCAGCATCTACGCCGCATACGGTCGTTCGGTGCAGCCTGCTGGTTCTTTCCTGTCCGGCTCAGATATCTCTCGGGTCAACGGCCAGTCCATGCCGGGTCTGGTGCAAGGGGCCGATCCGGTCGAGTCCGACAACTACGAGCTGGGCACCAAGTGGGACTTCTTCGACAAGCGTTTGTCGACCGCAGCGGCGCTGTTCTACACCGAGAAGCGTGTGCCGATTACCGGGCGTGATGTCGGCCAGCCGGCGCCGGCCACCCTCAAAGGCTATGGCAAGCAGATTGTCAAAGGCCTGGAGCTGAGTGCCACTGGTCAGATCACCTCTGACTGGAATGTGTTTGCCGGCATCGTCTTTATGGACAGCGAGCGTAAGCATAGCGCTTATCTGGATGAGGTACGCAAGCGCGCCGATGCTGGCGACTACGGCACGGTGGTGCGTACCAGCGGTGATGAGCTGGCCTTTACCCCGCGTGTGTCGGGTAGCCTGTGGACCACCTATCGTCTGCCGGTAGGTGTGACCATCGGGGCGGGTGCCAAGCACGTGGGTTCGTCTTACCTGGGCCGTCCGGATGATGCTGAGCGCATTATTCCCAACGGTGCAGTGGGCAAGCTGCCGAGCTACACCACCTTTAATGCGATGGCGTCCTACGCGGTCAATCCAAACCTGGATGTGCGGGTCAACCTGGATAACCTGACCGATGAGGAATACGCCGTTTCCACCAACTGGAATGGTCGTCGCGCCATGCTTGGTGATCCACGTACCCTGACCCTGAGCACCGACTTCCGCTTCTAAGTTGCGCAGGCCGTAAAACGCGCCCCGGATGCCTTGGTATCCGGGGCGTTTTTATTGGTTCTGCGGCCTCCTCGTGGAGGATTTATTGGGCTGGATCAATGGTCCTGGTGCGCGGCGCTGTCATAGTGCGTCTCAGCTATTTAGAATCATTTGCAACTGTTTGGTGGCGGTCGCTCAGGGCGGCCGGTGAGGAGAGCAAATCATGATGTTGAGCATTGCCGATGTGCTGACGCCTGAGCAGGTGCGTGAGTGCCGTCAGGCCTTCGAGCAGGCCAGCTGGCAGGATGGTCGGCTGACTGCGGGCTATCAGGCGGCCAAAGCCAAGGCCAACCAGCAGCTGGCCCAGGACGATCCGCTGACGGTGCAGATTGGCGACTTTATCGTGCAGCGTCTGGGCAACCATCCGCAGTTCGTCTCGGCGGCCTTGCCGCTGAAGGTGTTGCCACCGCGCTTCAACCGTTACACCGGCGGCGGCACCTACGGCAACCATATCGATAACGCGATTTTCAGCGTGCCGGGCACGCCGCATCGGGTGCGCAGTGATCTGTCGGCCACGCTGTTCTTCAGTGATCCGGACGAGTACGACGGCGGCGAGCTGGTGGTCGAAGACAGTTACGGCAGCCACCGCGTCAAGCTGCCGGCCGGGCATCTGGTGCTATACCCCGGCAGCAGTTTGCATCGGGTTGAGCCGGTGACTCGGGGTACACGCTATGCGGCGTTTTTCTGGATTCAGAGCCTGGTGCGTGATGACACCCAGCGCAGTCTGTTGCTGGAGCTGGATCGCGCGGTGCAGGCGCTGACCCTTGAAGTGCCGGAGAGTGCCGAGCTGGCGCGCTTGACCGGGGTTTATCACAACCTGCTGCGCCAGTGGGCCAACACATGACTGACCTGCCATTGCCGACACTGACGCAGATCCCGCCAAGCGTCGCAGCCGTGGCGGACTATGAGCCCCTGGCCCGCGAGCGTATGAGCGCCCAGGCCTGGGCCTATATCGCCGGTGGTGCGGCCGATGAACTGACCCTGGCGCAGAATCAGGCGGCGTTTCAGCGCATTCGTCTGCGCACGCGGGTGCTGGCCGACCTCAGTGGCGGCAATACCCATCTGCAGCTGTTTGGTCAGGCCTTTGCTCACCCGATTTTCCTCGCGCCGGTGGCCTATCAGCAGTTGGCGCATGCCGACGGTGAGCTGGCTACGGTGCTGGCGGCTTCGGCGGTACAGGCCGGTATGGTGCTGAGCACTCAGGCCAGCGTATCGCTTGAGGCGGTGGCCGAGCAGGCGCATAACTCGTTGTGGTTCCAGCTGTATATCCAGCCGGATCGGGCTTTTACCGAGGCGCTGGTCAGGCGCGCCGAAGCCGCAGGCTATCAGGCGCTGGTGCTGACAGTGGATGCGCCGGTCAACGGCGTGCGCAACCGTGAACAGCGCGCCGGTTTCTTTCTGCCCGAGGGCATTGAGGCAGTCAATCTGCGTGGCATGCAGCCGCTGCGCGAGAATGCGCCGCCCAGCGGTGGCCTGTTGCTCGGTGGTGCGTTAATGGCGGCAGCGCCTGGCTGGGCGGACGTGCAGTGGCTGCGTTCACTGACGTGCCTGCCGATCCTGCTCAAAGGCGTGATGACTGCCGAAGATGCGCAGCGCGCGGTAGCCGAAGGCGTCGACGGCATCATTGTCTCCAACCATGGCGGGCGCACGCTGGACGGCCAGCCGGCGACCATCGAAGTGCTGGCGGATATCGCCGCTGCAGTGCAAGGGCGCGTGCCACTGCTGCTCGATGGCGGTATCCGTCGCGGTACGGACGTATTCAAAGCCCTGGCCCTGGGTGCCGATGCCGTATTGATCGGGCGGCCCTACGTGTATGGCCTGGCTGCGGCGGGGGCGAGTGGGGTGGCGCATGTGGTGCAGTTGCTGCGCGCTGAGCTGGAAGTGGCCATGGCGCTGACCGGGTGTCGTGATCTGGCCGGTATTGGTACGGCGAGCCTGATATAGAAAAAGTAAGACGCAGGGAGCTTAATACAAATAAAAGTGTAAATTCGTATTGCATGGTAATGATTATCAAATAGAATCACGCCTCGTTTTTATCTGGCGTGGTTCTCATGGGTATGGGTAAACAAGTCGGCAACCTGCCGCAGCGTCGTCTTCTGGCTACGGCCATCGGTCTGGCTGTAGCGTCCTGGGCGGGCGCAGGCATGGCAGCCGAGCAAGTGCCGCAAAAGACCAAAACACCGGTCGAACTGGGCAGCGTGACGGTCAAGGGCCAGCAGGCCGAAAGCTACAAGACCGAAACCTCGTCTTCCGCCAAGTACGCGGTGCCGCTGCTTGATACCCCGCAGACCATCACCGTGGTGCCACAGGCGCTGCTCAAAGAGCAGAAAGCCCTGAGCATGAAAGAAGTGCTGGCCAACGTCTCCGGTATCACCTTTAACGCCGGTGAGGGCGGTGGTGGCTCGGGTGACAGCATCAACATCCGTGGCTTCAGTGCCAACGCCAACATGCAGATCGACGGTCTGCGCGACAGCTCGCAGAACAACCGTACCGACACCTTCAATATCGAAGCCGTTGAAGTCATCAAAGGCCCCAACTCGGTATTCGGCGGCTCCGGTACCACCGGCGGCAGTATCAACCAGGTCAGCAAGCAGCCACGTCAGCGTGACTTCACCGAAATCGGTGCCAGCCTGGGTACGGACAACTACCACCGCCTGACCTTGGACACCAATCAGACCCTGGAAGGCGTTGGCACTGGCAGTGCCGTGCGCCTCAATCTGATGGCCCATGAGAACGATGTTCCAGGCCGTGATCATGTGGATCGCCAGCGCTGGGGCATTGCGCCGTCGTTGTTGCTGGGCCTGAGCGAATCGACTCGTCTGACTCTCAGCTACCTGCATCAAAACGATGACAACATGCCTGATTACGGTGTGCCGGCTTTCGACGGCAAGCGCCTGGCTGGTGTTGACCGCGAAGGTTTCTTCGGCTGGAAGAACATTGACAAGGAAGAGATCCAGACGGATGCCTTCACCGTCAAATTCGAACACGATTTCAACGACAACCTGCGCTTGCAGAACCTCAGCCGTTACAGCCAGGTCAAGCGTGATACGGTCATTTCGGCCTCCCACGTCAACCTGGCCGTCGCCCCGGCTGGGCAATACCGGCCTGCCGGTCCGCAGGGCTATGGCCGTGATGTGACCAGCGAGATGTGGATCAACCAGACCAACCTGACCGCGTATTTCGACACCTTCGGCCTGGGCCACACCCTGGTGACGGGTGTTGAGGTTTCACGTGAGGATTATCACCGCAACACTTACAGCTATGGCTTGGATTTCGCCGGTCGCAGCTTCGATCTGGGTAACCCGCCAGGTTATTACACCGGGCCGATCAACAAGGCTCGCTCCGCTGAAACCAGCACCCAGCTGGATAACGAAGCGATTTATGTCTTCGACACTCTGGCCCTGAACGAGCAGTGGGACCTGAGCCTGGGCCTGCGTTACGACTGGATCAAAGGCGATTCGAAGAACGTCGCGCTGCCAGCGGGCACTGTGACCCGTATGGATTCGCGTGACAAGGAACTCAGCGGCCGTGCCGGTGTAGTGTACAAGCCAGCCGAAAATGGCCGCATCTACCTGGCTTACGGCACCTCCTTCAACCCGGCGGCGGAGAACCTGGCGTCTTCCGGTGCGCTGAATGCTGCTGCCGCTGAACTGGCCCCGGAAGAGAACGAAACCTGGGAGCTGGGCACCAAGTGGGAGCTGCTCAATAACCGCCTGCAACTGGATGCTGCGCTGTTCCGTGTCGAGAAGACCAACGCCCGTGAAACCATGGCCGATGGCTCGACCCAGCTGGCAGGTGAGCAGCGTGTACAAGGCGTTGAATTTGGTGTGACCGGTCGGATTACCGATCAGTGGAACGTCTACGCCAACTACACCTTCCTCGACAGCGAAACCCTCAAGGCCGCAGACACTGCTGCCGGTATCGCCCGTGAAGGTCAGGCGCTGGGCAACACGCCGCCACGCTCGTTCAACCTGTGGACCACCTACGAGCTGCCAGCCGGCTGGCGTGTCGGTTACGGCGCGCGTTATGCCAGCGAGCGTAACGTGACCTCCAGCGATAACGCTAAACTGGATGCCTACTGGGTGCACAACGCCATGCTCGGTTACCAGGTCAACAAGGAGCTCGACCTGCAGCTGAACATGAACAACCTGTTCGATAAGGACTATGTGCAGAGCGTGCGCCAGAACGTCGGCCTCAATACCCGTTCTTCGGCTATCGAATACGGTGATGCGCGTTCGGCAGTGCTGTCGGCCACATACCGCTTCTAGCCACGCCAGCGGCAGGCAGGCTGCATAAGTCAGCCTGCCTGCCAGCCGATTGAGAAAACCCTGCTCGAGTATGTGCAGGGTTTTTGTGTGTTCGCTGACCGCTAACTGTTGCAGTCCGCTATGTCGGGGTGGCTGCGCTGAGTGAACGGTGATCGCTGCCGTCGCCGCGCCTAGTGAGCTGCTCGGCTTAACGCAGGCTTGAATCGTCCGTGTCGTTCAACGAATCAAGGCTTTAGGGTCGTTTGTGTGAGCGCTCACCCTGGGTAAAGAGTCGGTAAAGGTCGGCAGATGGCTGGTTATTGAAACAAATTATTAAATAGAATTACTTCTCCTTTGGCCGTTGCCGGTTTGTAGTGCGACTGCCTGTGTTCAACGCCGGTGATCGAGTTTCCCGTGTTAAAGAAAATTCTGTTCCAGCTGCATTGGCTGTTCGGTATCACAGCCGGCTTGGTGTTGGCCTTGATGGGTGTTACGGGTGCGGCCTACTCGTTTCAGGATGAGCTGATGCGTGCGCTCAACCCCGATGTGCTGAAGGTCGAGGTGCGTGACAGTGGCACGCTGTCGCCCGCCGAGCTGGTGCCTAAACTCGAAGCGGCCAGCCAGCAGCGGGTGGTCGGCCTGTGGTTGGCGGTAGAGGGTGATCGGGCTGCGCGGGTGTTTTTCGCTCCGCCGCCTGGCGAGCGTCGTGGGCCGTCGCGTTACTTCGATGGTTACAGCGGTGAATTGATAGCTGAGCCACGCGGGCAAGGGTTCTTCGACTTGATGCTGAAGCTGCACCGTTTCCTCGCCATGGGGGAATACGGCAAGCAGATCACCGCAGCCAGCACATTGATACTGGTGTTCTTCTGCCTTTCGGGGCTGTACCTGCGGTGGCCGCGTCAGGCGGGCAGCTGGCGCGCCTGGCTGACTCTGGATTGGGCGCGCAAGGGCCGCAGCTTCAACTGGGATCTGCACGCGGTGGCCGGCACCTGGTGCCTGGCGCTATACCTGCTGGCGGCGCTGACGGGGCTGTATTGGTCATATGACTGGTACCG
This sequence comes from Gammaproteobacteria bacterium, assembly GCA_018816095.1. Lineage (GTDB taxonomy): Bacteria > Pseudomonadota > Gammaproteobacteria > Pseudomonadales > Pseudomonadaceae > Aquipseudomonas > Aquipseudomonas spirodelae. Next base: position 38,715 of record JAHIWP010000038.1, on the reverse strand, counting down.
CGAAGGTGCAACCACGTTACTTAGCGCTGAGCCTGGTGGTCAGCAGCGCGGAGGCAAGCGCGGCCCGCCACCGGCCGGTGAGTTGCCGATAGTGAACTACCACGCCGTCTGGGAAGGCCTGCAGCGTGAGGCCGGCAGTCAGTTGAGCAGCTACAACCTGCGCTTGCCGCCAGTGGCTGGGCAACCCATGACTGTGTTCTACCTGCGTGATGATGCACCGCATGAACGTGCTTTCAACCAACTGGCGCTTGACCCTTTAAGCAGCGAGGCAGGAAAGCACACGCGCTACGAGCAACAGAGCTTTGGCGATCAACTGCTGACCAGTGTGTATGCCTTGCATGTGGGCAGCTATTTCGGCCTGACCGGGCGCATTCTGATGATGCTTGCCAGCCTGGCGATGCCGTTGTTCGCCATCACTGGCTGGTTGCTCTACTTGGATCGTCGGCGTAAAAAGCGCGCCATGCTCAAGGCGCGTGGGGCGTTGCAACCGAGTACGGGGCTGGGCGAGGGTTGGCTGATTGGCTTTGCCAGTCAGAGCGGTTTTGCCGAACAGCTGGCCTGGCAAACCGCCGGGCAGTTGCAGGCTGCCGGCCTGGCCGTCAGTGTGCAGCCCTTGGCCAAACTCAACGAGCAGATGCTGCGCCAGGCGCACAACGCGCTGTTTGTGCTCAGCACCTTTGGCGATGGCGAGGCGCCGGACAGCGCGCGCGGCTTCGAGCGCAGGCTGCTGGGGCAGGCGTTGCATCTGCCTAATCTGCGGTATGCCATGCTCGCCCTGGGAGATCGCCAGTATCAGCACTTCTGTGGCTTTGCCCAGCGGGTCCACGGCTGGCTGACTCAGCAGGGGGCGCGCAGTTTGTTCGAGCTGGTGCAGGTCGACGCTGCCGATGCGACAGCCTTGGCCCACTGGCAACGCCAACTCGGTGAGCTGACAGGCGCCAAGCCGCTGCCTCAAGCTGAAACGCCGCCCTGCCTGTGGACACTCACGCGTCGCGAGCGGCTAAATCCGGGCAGTCAGGGCGCGCTGACATACCTGCTGGCACTGCGTGCTGAACAGCCGGTCGACTGGAGTGCCGGCGATATTCTCGAGGTACCGCCGCGCCATAGCGATGCCACGGTGCAGGCCTGGTTGCAGGCCCATGCGCTGGACGGCAACCAGACAGTCAGCCTCGATGGCCTGACGCAGTCGCTGCAGCAGGCACTGCGTGGCAAGCAGCTACCTGAGCAGTTCACCCACCTGGTCGGCTTGCACGCCCAGGCTATGCTGGATGCGCTGGTGCCCTTGGCTGCCCGCGAATACTCGATCGCCTCCTTGCCCAGCGACGGCGAGCTGGAGCTGATCGTCCGCCAGGAGCGACATCGCGATGGCTCGCTCGGGCTTGGCTCCGGTTGGTTGACGGAAGGCGCGGCGCTGCAGGGTCAGTTGCTGGCGCGGGTACGGCGTAACAGCGCCTTCCATGCACCCGAAGATGATCGACCGCTGATCCTGATCGGCAACGGCACCGGCTTGGCCGGGCTGCGCAGCCTGCTCAAGGCGCGGATCATCGCCGGGCATCGGCAAAACTGGCTGCTGTTCGGCGAGCGTAATGCGGCGCATGACTTCTACTGCCAGGCTGAGTTGCAGGGCTGGCTGGCAACCGGTGAGTTGGCGCGCTTGGACCTGGCTTTCTCGCGCGACCAGGCCGCCAAGGTCTACGTGCAGGATCGTCTGCGTGAGTCCGCCGAGCAGCTGCGTGAGTGGCTGGCCGAGGGCGCTGCAATCTACGTCTGCGGCAGCCTCGACGGTATGGCGGCTGGGGTGGATGCGGTGTTGCATGAGTTGCTCGGCGAATCCGCTGTCACGGCCCTGCGCGAAGAGGGGCGCTATCGCCGCGACGTGTATTAACGCAGCCAGGCTTCCCGCAGCGGTAATGCACCACTAAGCTTGTCGGCATGAAAAAAATCCTGCTGAACTGCGACATGGGTGAAAGCTTCGGCGTGTGGCGCATGGGTGATGACGTGCATGCCATGCCGCTGGTTGATCAGGCCAACCTGGCGTGTGGCTTTCATGCGTCCGACCCGCTGACCATGCAACGCACCGTCGCCCTGGCGGTGCAGCATGGGGTGAGCATTGGTGCGCACCCGGCCTATCCTGATCTGCTCGGTTTCGGCCGTCGGCATATCGCTTGCTCGCCAGAGGAGGTCACCGCGCTGGTGCTTTATCAGCTCGGCGCGCTGGATGCCTTTTGTCGCGCGGCGGGCACTCAACTGGCCTACGTCAAACCGCATGGCGCGCTTTACAACGACCTGGTGCGTGACGATGCGCTGTTCAACGCGGTGCTTGAGGCCTGCGCCAGTTACCGCAAGGGCTTGCCGTTGATGGTGCTGGCGCTGGCCGACAACAGCCGTGAGCTGCGCCTGGCCGATGCCGCCGATGTGCCGTTGATGTTCGAGGCCTTTGCCGACCGTGCTTATCTGGCTGATGGGCAGTTGGCGCCGAGGCGTTTGAGCGGCGCGGTGCACCATGATCCGCAGCGGATATTTCAGCAGGCCCTGGCGATTGCTCAAGGCGAGCCGTTTGCCGATATTGATGGCAAGCCGCTGCAGCTGCGCGCCGACAGCCTGTGCGTGCATGGCGATAACGCCGACTCCCTGGCCGTATTGCGGCGTTTGCGGGCCAGCCTGGACGCCCTATGATCCGCCTCGAACCGGCCGGTGCCGAAGCGCTGCTGCTGGTGCTGGCCGAACAGCCGGATGCGCAGCTGCCGCAGCGGATCGCCCTGCTGGCCGAGCGCATCCGTGGCGAGCTGGGTGAGGTGCTTACCGATCTGGTGCCGGGCTGGACCAGCCTGCTACTGCACTACGACCTGATGCGCACCGATCACTTGGAACTGGCCGAGCGGCTCAAACCCCTGCTGGAGCGCTGGCTGGCCGAGCCTTTTGTTGCGCAGGTCGGGCGGCTGCATGAAATCCCTATCTTGTATAACGGTGAAGACCTCGCCGAGGTCGCGCGACTGTGCCAGCTGAGCGGCGCTCAGGTGATCGAACTGCATGCCGCGAGCGAGTACCGCGTTGGCGCGATTGGTTTTGCTCCGGGCTTTGCCTACCTCGGTGAGCTGGATGCGCGCCTGGCCTTGCCGCGCCGCGCCACCCCGCGCATTGCCGTACCGGCCGGGAGTCTGGCGATTGCCGAGCGGCAAACGGCGATCTATCCACACAGCTCGCCCGGCGGCTGGCACCTGATTGGCCGTTGCCCCTGGTCGTTGTTCGACGCCGCGCGCACGCCGCCATGCCCGCTGGCGTTGGGTGACCGGGTGCGTTTTCGCCGCATTGATGAGCGCGACTTTATCCGCGAAGGCGGTCAGCTATGAGCGGCCTAAGGGTGCTCAAGCCAGGGCCGCAAAGCCTATTGCAGGATGCCGGGCGGCGCGGCTGGCAGCACCTGGGCGTATCGCCCGCCGGGCCGCTGGATTGGCATGGTGCGGCCTGGGCCAATCATCTGCTGAATAATCCCTGGGGCACGCCGTTGCTGGAAATCGCCCTGGGCGGCGTCGAGTTGCAGGCCGAGGTCGACACCTGGGTGGCGGTTTGCGGCGCGCAGGTGCCGTTGAGCCTGGAGGATCAGCCGCAGCCCTTGTGGACGCGCTTTCCGCTGCGCAAAGGCCAACTGCTGCGCCTGGGCTTTGCCCGCAGTGGCCAGCGCGCCTATCTGGCGGTGGCGGGCGGCTTTATTGCGGCTCCGGTGCTGGGTAGTGTCAGCGTGCAGCTGCGCGAAGGGCTAGGCCGAGCGTTGCAGGCGGGGGATCTGCTGGCTTGTCGGCCTGCGCACTTCACCCGCGGCGCCAGCGTGCCCTGGCCCTACCTGCCGGATTACCGCTGCAAACCTTTACTGCGGGTAATTACCGGCGGCGATGCGGCGAGTTTCGAGGAAGACCAGTTGCAGGGCTTTTTCGCCCAGACCTGGCAGCTCAGCCCGCACTCCGACCGAATGGGCGCGCGGCTGCTCGGTGAGGCCGTGCAGCCGCCTGTGCTGCAGTGGTCATTGGGGGTTGGCCGGGGGGCGATTCAGGTGCCGCCGGATGGCCAGCCGATTATCCTGCAGGCCGACCACCAGAGCATGGGCGGTTACCCGCTGCTCGGTTGGTTGCACCCGCTCGATCAGGGACGCCTTGCGCAATGCCCGGCGCACCATCCGCTGCGCTTCACCCCGGTCAGCATCGGCGATGCGCAGGCTGAGCTGCGCGAGTTCTACCGATTTTTTCGTCGTTAAAGCGTTTTAGCCATACGGCTGGCCATCAACGCCCAGGCAAATAGCCCCAGGCAGATAATCAGCATCGGCCAGCCGCGCCAGTACAGATAAGGCGTGAGCCCCTGCATCGGTTGCACCTGGCCGTAGAGCACCGCCTGTTCGAACTGCGGCAGTTGCGTTGTGATCTGGCCTTGCGGGTCGATCAGCGCGGTGACGCCGTTGTTGGTCGCGCGGATCATCCAGCGGCCGGCTTCCAGGGCGCGCATCTGCGCCATCTGCAGGTGCTGCAGCGGGCCGATGGAGCGGCCAAACCAGGTGTCGTTGCTGATGGTCAGCAGCAGGTCGCTCTGCGCGGCCAGGCCGGCGGAAAACTCCGGGTAGACCACTTCGTAGCAGATAAACGCGGCAATCGGATGGCCCTTGGCCTGCAGCAGGCTCTGCTCGGCGGAGCCACGGGCGAAGTCGGACATCGGCAGGTCGAAGAAGGCGATCAGCCCGCGCAGCACTTCCTGAAGCGGCACGTATTCACCAAACGGCACCAGTTTCTGCTTGAGGTAATCGCCGCTGCCCTGGCCGACCACGCTGATGCCGTTGTAGTAGCGCTGTTCGCCGCGCTCGTTGCTCTGGCGTATCGGCACGCCGGTAATCAGCGCGGCATTCCGCTCATTGGCGAAGCGATTGATCATGCCCAGGTAGCCTTGGGCGCGGTCCTTGAGCACCGGGATGGCAGTTTCCGGCCAGACGATCAGATCAGTCGGCTTGGCGCTAAAGGTCATGTCGCGGTACAGCGCGAGCTGCGCGTTGAGCTGCTCGGGGTCCCATTTCATGTTCTGTTCGATATTGCCCTGCATGGCCGACACGCTCAGCGGCTCGCCCGAGGCGTGGGTCCAGGCGTGGCCCTTGAGGGCGATCGCCATGATCCAGGGGGCGCACAGCAGGACAATACCGATGGCGAGAAACGCTTTGCGCGCCTGCAACTGCACCAGGTTCACCAGCAGCGCGGCGCTCAGCGCCAGGCAGAAAGACAGCAGCCATACACCGCCCACCGGGGCGAGGCCGGCCAGTGGGCCATCCAACTGGCTGTAACCGGCATACAGCCAGGGAAAACCGGTGAGGAACCAGCTGCGGAAGGCCTCTTGTGCCAGCCATAGCGCGGCGAAGGCCAGGGCATCGGCGAGTGGCGCTTCAACCCGGCGTAGCCAGCGCGTCCAGACCCAAGCGCTGAGGGCGAACAGCAAGCCCAGACCGCCGACAAACAGCAGTGTCAGAAATACCGCCAGGGGCGGCGAGGCCGCACCGTAATCGTGGATGCTCACATACACCCAGCTGGTGCCGGCGGCGAACAGGCCAAAGCCATAACTCCAACCGCGCAGCGTCGCCTGGCGTGGCGTCAGGTCGCGCAGGCCGAGGTAGAACAGGGCAATCGAGAGGATGGCCAGCGGCCACAGATCAAAGGGCGCCAGCGCTAATGGCGTGATGGCGCCTGCGAGTAGGGCGATCAGGTTGCCGGGCCAGCCAGGTCGAGTTATCCAGTGCATTGCATGCAGATCCTTGGATTGGAGGTGGCGCAAAGGGTAAAGGGCAATAGGCGGCGAGGGAAGGTGGGGCGGTGCTGGGCCGGCTATGCGCAACGGCCACCGATTAGGGTGGCCGTTTAGGGGATCAGTTATTGATCGGCGTCAGGCGTAGCAGGTGAATGCGGCGGCTGTCGGCGTTGAGAACGCGGAAGCGGAACTCGCCAATTTCGGTCACTTCATTACGCTTGGGCAGGTGGCCAAAGGCGCTCATCACCAGGCCGCCGACGGTGTCGAATTCGTCATCGGAGAACTCGGTATCGAAGGTTTCGTTGAAGCTGTCGATCGGCGTCAGTGCCTTGACCAGGAAGTCACCCGACGGCAACGGCTTAACGTAGCTGTCTTCCTCGACGTCGTGCTCGTCCTCGATGTCGCCGACGATCTGCTCGAGCACGTCCTCGATGGTCACCAGGCCGGCGACGCCGCCGTATTCATCAATGACCACGGCCATGTGGTTGTGGTTGGCGCGGAACTCACGCAGCAGCACATTGAGGCGCTTGGACTCGGGCACGAAGGTGGCCGGGCGCAGCAGGTCCTTGATGTTGAAGTTGGGTTGTTCGCCCGACAGGATCAGCGGCAGCAGGTCCTTGGCCAGGAGGATACCGACCACATCGTCGAGGCTTTCACCCACCACTGGGTAGCGCGAGTGCGCCGCTTCAATGATCGAGGGCAGGAACTCTTTGGGTGTCTGGTTGGCCTTGATGCTCATCATCTGTGAGCGCGGCACCATAATGTCGCGAACTTGCAAGTCGGCGACCTGGATGGCGCCTTCGACAATGGCCAGTGCTTCACTGTCGAGTAGTTTGTTCTGATGCGCTTCGCGCAGGACTTCCAGCAGTTCCTTGCGGTTTTTCGGCTCATGAGCAAACGCCTGGGTCAGTCGGTTAAACCAGGACTTCTGCTCGTTGCTCGATCGGTCTTCGCTCATGGTGGTTACTCAGGAACCTTCTGTGTTGTGTGTGGGTTCATCTTCATCGGCGTAAGGGTCAGGGTGACCCAGCTCAGCCAGCAATTGTCGTTCAAGTGCTTCCATCTCTTCGGCTTCCTCATCCTCGATGTGGTCATAGCCGAGCAGATGCAAGCAACCGTGGATCACCAGGTGCGCCCAATGGGCTTCTGGGCTTTTGCCTTGTTCAACGGCTTCGCGCTCGACCACCGGTGCGCAAATAACCAGGTCGCCTAGCAGCGGGATATCCAGAAATTCGTCCGGTACATCGGCTGGGAAGGACAGTACGTTGGTCGCGTAATCCTTCTGCCGCCAGGTGTGATTTAGTTCGCGGCCTTCGGCTTCATCGACCAGGCGAATGGTCAGCTCGGAATCGGCGCTGCGCTGGCGCAGGGCAATCGCGCACCAGGCGCTAAACTGCTCCTCAGTCGGTAGATTGCTGGCGTCGCTGGCAATTTGCAGGTCAAGCTCAATCATGCCGCTGCACCTTGGCGTCGAAGGGGGCCTGGCTGGCGTCGAACCGCTCGTAGGCTTCGACGATGCGCTGCACCAGCGGGTGGCGCACCACGTCCTTGGGCTTGAAGTGGGTAAAGCTGATACCTGGCACGTCACGCAATACTTCAATCACGTGGGTCAGGCCGCTTTTGGTGCCGCGCGGCAGGTCGATCTGGGTGATGTCGCCAGTGATCACCGCCGTGGAGCCGAAGCCAATCCGGGTGAGGAACATCTTCATCTGTTCCAGGGTGGTGTTCTGGCTTTCGTCGAGGATGATAAAGCTGTTGCTTAGCGTGCGGCCGCGCATATAGGCCAGCGGCGCGACTTCAATCACCTGTTTCTCGATCAGCTTGGCTACCTGTTCGACGCCGAGCATCTCGTACAGGGCGTCGTAGAGCGGACGCAGGTAGGGGTCGATTTTCTGCGACAGGTCGCCGGGTAGAAAACCAAGCTTCTCACCGGCCTCCACCGCTGGGCGTACCAGCAGGATGCGGCGGATCTGCTCACGCTCAAGCGCATCGACGGCGCAGGCCACGGCCAGGTAGGTTTTACCGGTACCCGCTGGGCCAATGCCGAAGTTGATGTCGTGGTCGAGGATGGCTTTGACGTAGCGCTGTTGATTGGCCCCGCGTGGGCGAATCATGCCTTTGCGCGTGCGCAGGGCGATGTTGGCTTCGACGACCGGGTTGCTCAGCTCTTCGATGCCAGACTCCTGCAGAAACAGGTGGACCATATCGGGCGACAGTTCGGTGCTCTGGGTTTCGCGATACAGGCGACGCAACAACTGCTCGGCCGCGTTGGTCTGGCCGGCGCTGCCGACCAGTTCAAATTGGTTGCCACGGTTGCGCAACTCTATGCCCAAACGCGCCTCGATGAGACGCAAGTGCTCATCAAATTGACCGCACAGGTTAGCGAAGCGGCGGGCCTCGAAGGGTTCAAGGATAAAACGGAGTGGTTCTATGGATGTGTTCAAGGTCGTGTGATGGCCGCCAGTCGGCTGGGGTAGTGAGCGGAGAATAGCGCTAGCGGCCGCGATGGGGAAGCTCGGGCAGCTAGGAGCCTGTCGGATTTGACCGGCCGTAGCGAGGGAAAGTCCGGGTGAGTCAGTTCTGCTGGTCTTCCGAGGCGAATAGCGAGCTATTTAACGAGGAAGAGCAGCAGAAGTGGCCGGCCCGGCTTTTCCGCAGTAGGGCAGTGTTAAGTTCGACAGGCTCCTGAACTTTAGTTGCAGTCGGTTTCGTTGAGCAACGTGCCGCGCAGTGAGTTGGGCATGGCTTCGTCGATATACACATCGACAAACTGCCCGATCAGGCGAGGGTTGTCGCTGCGAAAGTTGACCACGCGATTACTCTCGGTGCGGCCCTGGAGCCTGCCGGGGTCTTTTTTCGAGTAATCGTTGACCAGGATGCGCTGTACGGTGCCGGCCATGCGTCGGCTGTTCTCGAAGCCCTGCTGGGTGATGCGGTGCTGCAGCAGTGCCAGGCGCTGTTTTTTCAGTTCCAGCGGTGTGTCATCAGGCAGGTCGGCCGCCGGGGTGCCGGGGCGCGCGCTGTAAACGAAGGAGTAGCAGAAGTCGAAACCTACATCCTCGACCAGCTTCATGGTCTGCTCGAAGTCCTTCTCGGTTTCACCGGGGAAGCCGACGATAAAGTCCGAGCTAATCAGAATGTCCGGCACCGCCGCGCGCAGCTTGCGGATGCGCGACTTGTATTCCAGCGCAGTGTGGTTGCGCTTCATCGCCGCGAGAATGCGGTCGGAGCCCGATTGCACCGGCAGGTGCAGGTATTTCACCAGCTCAGGGATCTCGGCGTGAGCCTGGATCAATGCATCGGAGAACTCCAGCGGATGGCTAGTGGTGTAGCGAATGCGGTCGATGCCCTCGATGGCCGCCACGGCATACAGCAGTTCGGCAAAGTCGGCAATCTGGCCGTTCTGGGTTGCGCCGCGGTAACCGTTGACGTTCTGCCCCAGCAGGGTGATTTCTCGCACGCCGTGTTCGGCCAGGTGGATGATTTCACCCAGCACATCGGCCATCGGTCGGCTGACTTCTTCGCCACGGGTGTAGGGCACCACGCAGAAGGTGCAGTACTTGCTGCAGCCTTCCATCACCGACACATAGGCGCTGGGCCCATCGACGCGCGGTTCTGGCAGGCGGTCGAATTTCTCGATCTCGGGGAAACTGATGTCGACCTGGGCGATCTTGGTGGTACGCGCGGCGTCGATCATTTCCGGCAGGCGGTGCAGGGTTTGCGGGCCGAAGACCACGTCGACGTAGGGCGCGCGATCACGAATCGCCGCGCCTTCCTGGCTGGCAACGCAGCCGCCGACGCCGATCACCAGGTCGGGGTTGGCGATCTTCAGCTTTTGCCAGCGGCCAAGCTGGGAGAACACCTTGTCCTGGGCTTTTTCACGGATCGAGCAGGTGTTGAGCAGAATAATGTCGGCATCTGCCGCTTGCTCGGTGACTTCCAGGGCTTGATGTTCACCCAGCAGGTCGATCATGCGCGAGCTGTCGTACTCGTTCATCTGGCAACCGTGGGTTTCGATATAAAGCTTCTTGGTCATGCGCGCTCAACAAGAGTGATTCGACGAACCGCACATTATAGAGGCCGAAGGCTCCGGTTCCTAGCATTGCCTGTCGGGTGGCTATGCTATGATCCGCGCCCTTTTAATCAACCTGTCGGTACGAACTGCATAACCATGAGCAAGCGCGAACCCATCTACAAGGTGATTTTCCTCAACCAGGGTCAGGTGTACGAAATGTATGCCAAGCAGATCTTTCAAAGCGATCTGTGGGGCTTTTTGGAAGTGGAGGAGTTCGTCTTCGGCGAACGCACTCAGGTGGTCGTCGACCCCAGCGAAGAAAAGCTCAAGGCGCAGTTTGACGGCGTGGTGCGCAGCTTTATCCCGATGCACGCGATCATCCGTATCGACGAAGTCGAGCGCCTGGGTACGCCGAAGATCAGCGAGGCCAAGGGTGGCGGTAATGTCATGCCGTTCCCCATGCCGATGCCGGATAAGTAAGAGCCTGCATACGATCTGCTGCGCGTCGGCCCTGCGGCGTTAAAAACAGGCTCGGAATGCTCATGTACAAAAGTACACTCCGCTTCCTCGCCTGTTTTTGCCTTGCAGTGCTCTAGCTCGCGAGATCTTAAACAGCGTCTACGCGTGTTAGATGTGTTGAATCAGGGTAACGGTGCGAACGGTGAGGTGAGGGTGTCGGCGTTCTGCAACTCCAGCAGATAGTTGCGGAAGATTTGCCCGAGCACCTGGCTGGCGATTTCCAGTTCATTGCGTGGCATTTGCGCGGCGATCAGGTCGGCGCTGTCCATGGCCTCGTCCGAGCCATTCACTGCCGCCATTTTCAGCACGATATAGGCTTGCACCGCATTCGCCGGCACGCCTTCGCCGCGGAAAAACATCATGCCCAGGTGGTATTGCGACTGTGCATGGCCTTGCAGTGAGGCCTGCTCAAACCATTGCAGCGCCTGGCTGAGGTCGCGCTCGATACGCTTGCCGTCGTAGTAGAACTCGCCCAGCTCAAATTGCGCTTGCACGTCACCCTTGAGGGCGGCTTGTTGGCAGGCGTCGAGGGCGGACGGCAGTTCTTCGGCGGCAGTGTTGAGTGAGCAGCTGCCAAGCGCTGGGATCAGCAAGGAGTTACCGCCCGCAGAGGCGAGCAGTGGTATTAGGAGCAGCAGGCAGCCCAGGGTGCGGCCGGTGCGTTTCATGAAAGTCCATTTACCTCGGGATGCAAAACAGGCGTTCAGCCTGGCCACCGGAACGCGGCGGCCGTCACATTATGAAATAAGCAGTGGCGTACTTACAAAGTCTTTACCGGGTTTTCTTCCATACTGCCCAGTTTTGCGCTGCCAGGCAGGCTCAGCAGCAGCCAGGCCAGTAACGGATACGCCGGCGTCAGCAGGGCGTGGAACAGATCAATACGCCGCAATGAGCCGATGAAACCGTGAGTACCTACGGCTACCCCGGCCAGCAGAAACAGCCCTACGACCATGCCAGCCACCACTGGCGGCGCGCGCTTGGGCCACTGCACCGCGCCGGCGTAGGCAATCAGCAGTAAGGTCGCCAGATTAAGCAATAGGCGATAGTCCTCCAGCTGGTTGAGTTGCCGGAACAGTTCGAAGAAGGCGCACAGCCCGAGCAGGATACGGCCCCAGTTGGCGCGGCTCCATTGCCAGCCCCGGCCCAGTGCTAACGCAGCGGCGCCGAGTAGCGGTAGGCCGAGAAAGCTGCTGGCTTGGCTCAACCACAGATGCGCCGCCTCTGCGCTGGGGTCGAAGCCAAAGCGAACGACCCCAGCTGCGGCGGCGGCCGCCGGCATGAGAAAGCCCAACAGTGCGCAGAACAGGGCCGGTTGATCGGCCTCGCCATAGTGCCTGCGGGCCTTGCCGATGGCGATGGCGCAGGCCAGGCAGGCCAACGCCAACACGGCATCTGACAGCGCGGTGCTGAACTGCATCAGGCGTTCTTCAGCTCGGCAAAGGCGCGCTCGGCGGCGTCGAGGGTGATTTTAAGCTCGGCATCGCCATGGGCAATGGAGGTGAAACCCGCCTCGAAAGCACTCGGTGCCAGGTACACGCCGCCGTCCAGCATCAGGTGGAAGAAGCGCTTGAAGCGCTCAGCGTCGCTGGCCATCACGTCGTCGAAGGTAACGATATCGTCGGCACCGCTGAAATACAGGCCGAACATGCCGCCTGCCTGCGTAGTGACAAACGGGATGCCGGCGGCATCGGCACGCTCTTGCAGGCCTTGCAGCATGCGGCTGGTGTAGTCAGTCAGCTCGGCGTGGAAGCCAGGACGGTTGATCAGGCGCAGCGTGGTCAGGCCCGCGGCCATGGCCAGTGGGTTACCCGACAGGGTGCCGGCCTGGTAGACCGGGCCGAGTGGGGCGATGCAATGCATGATCTCGCGTTTGCCGCCGAAGCAGCCAACTGGCATGCCGCCGCCGATGATCTTGCCGAAGGTGGTCAGGTCTGGGGTGACGCCGTAATACGCCTGAGCGCCGCCGAGGGCCACGCGGAAGCCGGTCATCACTTCGTCAAAAATCAGCACCACGCCGTGCTTGTCGCACTGCTCGCGCAAGCCTTGCAGGTAGCCCGGTGCCGGCGGCACGCAGTTCATGTTGCCGGCCACCGGCTCGACGATGATGCACGCCACGCTGTCGCCGACTTCGCTAAGCATCTGCTCGACTGCTTTTATGTCGTTGAACGGCAAGGTCAGGGTGTGTTTGGCGAAATCCGCCGGCACGCCTGCCGAGCTGGGTACGCCCTGGGTCAGCAGGCCAGACCCGGCTTTAACCAGCAGGCTGTCGGAGTGGCCGTGGTAGCAGCCTTCGAACTTGATGATGTTGTCGCGGCCGGTGTAGCCACGGGCCAGGCGGATGGCGCTCATGGTCGCTTCAGTGCCGGAGCTGACCATGCGCACCATTTCCATCGACGGCACCAGGCTGCACACCAGGTCGGCCATTTCAGTTTCCATGGCGGTCGGTGCGCCGTAGGACAGGCCGTGCTGCAGCTGGTTGCGCACCGCGTCGAGCACGTCTGGATGGCTGTGGCCGAGGATCATTGGGCCCCAGGAGCCGACGTAATCTACATAACGCTTGTCGTCTTCGTCGGTGACGTAGGCGCCTTCAGCGTGCTTGAAGAACAGTGGCGTGCCACCGACGCTTTTAAAGGCGCGCACAGGCGAGTTGACGCCGCCGGGGATGTGCTTCTGGGCTGCATTAAATAGGGTTTCGGAACGGGACATGGCAGGGCCTCTCAAACTGGGGTGCGGGGCGAGCCGGGTCGCCCCTGTGAACAATTAGTTATGGCCTGCCGTCCGTGGCGGCCACCCTTGGGACGTCGCTGCGCGACGTTAAAAATGGCTCCAGGCCATTAGTTAGGGTTGAACAGTGCGCTAAAGGCGTGTGCGCGGCGCTCGACGTCGGCGGCGGAGTCGGCCGCGAACAGGCCGTGAATGACCGCGACCATGCTCGCGCCGTGGGCAATCAGCGCGGGTGCGTTGTCCAGGGTCACGCCGCCAATGGCGACGATCGGCAGGTTGATCCGGCCTTTGCTGGCATCGAGCAGCGCCACGTCGGCGCTGGGCGCGCCCGGCTTGGTGTTGGAATTGAAAAAGCGGCCGAAGGCGACGTAGCTGGCCCCTTCTTTGGCCGCCGCTTCAGCCAGTTCAAGCTGCGCGTGGCAGGTGCCGCCGATAATCGCCTGGCGGCCGAGCAGGGCGCGCGCTACTGACAAGGAGCCATCGCTTTGCCCCAGGTGCAGACCTACGCCCAAGCGGGCCGCCAGTTCGGCGTCATCATTGATGATCAGCGCCGCGCCATAGCGGTTGCACAGCTCACGCAGGGCCTCTGCTTCGCGCAAACGGCGGGCTTCATCGGTCGACTTGTCTCGGTACTGCAGCAGTTTTGCCCCGCCTTTGAGTGCGGCCTCGACGTAGGGCAGTAGGCGGCCTTCGAGGAGCTGGCTGTCGGTGATGGCATACAGGCCACGCAGTTTCATCAGGTGCGCTCCATCAGCAAAAATCTAAGGGCAAGCGGCGCGGAATGTACTGGCCATGCCCAGGTTGTTCGGCATCACGCAGAGTGCGCCAAGTGTAGTCGAGGGCAAACTCGACGGCGCTGACCAGCTCCTGGCCCAGCGCCAGGCGGCCGGCCAAAGTACTGGCCAGGGTGCAGCCCGAGCCGTGGTAGCTGCCGGGTAAACGCTGGCAGGTAAAGGTGTGGCGACTGCCATCACGCGAGTACAGGCGGTTGTGCACCTGATGCTCATCACCATGACCGCCGGTGATCAACAGGTGCTGGATATGCTGCAGGAGCCTGTCCGCGCACTCGTCGGCCGTACCGTCTGGCAGTTCGGCGAGGATGCGTGCTTCTGGAAGGTTTGGTGTGGCAATGGTCGACACGGCGAACAGGCGTTCGCGCATCGCGAAGCCCACTTCATCCTTGCCCAGGGCGCCGCCGCCGCCAGCGCGCAGCACGGGGTCGCAGACCAGCGGGATGCCGGGCAGGCGCTGCATGATTTCCAGTACGGTTTCGACCATTTCGACCGAGCCGAGCATGCCCAGCTTGACGGCTTCAACCGGCAGGTCGCTGATCACCGCATTGGCCTGGGCCAAGACCCAGTCGCGGTCGAGTACGCGGAAATCCATCACGTTGACGGTATCCTGCACGGTCAGCGCGGTCACGGTTGGGGCGGCGTGACAGCCTTGCGCGAGCAGGGCTTCGATATCGGCTTGCAGGCCGGCACCACCACTGGGGTCGTGACCAGACAGGCACAGCACTACGGGGCGAGAAGTAGGCATTTTCATGGTGCGCGAGCTTACCACCAAACCACGGCATAGAGACCCCAGCGCGTGATGAAAGCCTGCTAGCCGGACAATCTGTCGCGCGCCACCATGGCGCTGCAGTGAGGGTCAGCTTGGGGTCTAAAAACCTAAGCAGTTCAGGTTTTTCCTGGGGCTCCGGCACAAATGCCTATGGTAGAGTGCCGGCCTTATAAATAGATTGCTCCAAGGCGCTCCACAGCGTTGCGAGCCAACTCCGGCTGGGCGGCATGCACTACATCCTTCTGTGTTTCTTTATGTTGGTGCCAGGGTTGGCTGGGGCAGTGGTTTTTGATGAGCACACCCGCAGCCTGCCGCTCGGCAAGGTCATGTCGGTGTTTGAAGATGTGCGCGGCGATGCCAGCATCGAAGACATCACCTCGCCGGCGCTGCAGGCCAGCTTCCGTCAGCATGATAAAGAGGTGCTCAACGCCGGCTATTCCCGCTCGGTGTTCTGGTTACGTCTGGATCTTGAATACCGGCCACAGCAGGCGACTGGCGTGCAGCCCTGGTTTCTCGAGTTGTCTTACCCGCCCCTTGACCATGTGCAACTCTATCTGGCCGATGCGCAAGGCCATTACCAGCTGAGTCAGAACACCGGTGATGCGCTGCCGTTCTCCAGCCGCGAGATCAAGCAGCACAACTATGTGTTTGAGCTCAAATTAGCGCCGGCGCAGCCGCAAAGCGTTTACTTGCGCCTGGAAAGCCAGGGCTCGATTCAGGCCCCGCTAACCCTGTGGTCACCCAGCGCCTATCTGGAGGCGCAGCCGGCGCGCATCTATGTGCTGGGCATCATCTACGGCGTGCTGCTGGTGATGCTGATCTACAACCTGTTTATCTTCCTCAGCGTGCGTGACACCAGCTACTTCTATTACATCCTCTACATCGCTTCGTTCGGCTTTTATCAACTGTCGGTCAATGGTGCGGCCATTGAGTACCTCTGGCCGAACAGCCCGTGGTGGGCGAACGCCGCCACGCCGTTTCTGATTGGTGCTTCGGCGTTATTCGGTTGTCAGTTCTCCCGCAGCTTTTTGCATACCGGCGAACACAGCCCCTGGGTCGATCGTGCCCTGTTGTTGATGATGGCGTGTGGCGTGCTGGTGATGACCCTGTCGCTGACGGCCAGTTATGCGCTTTCACTGCGCCTGGCCACCTATCTGGCGTTGGGCTTTACCGTGGTGATTTTCAGTGCCGGCGCTGTCGCCTGGATACGCGGCATGCGTGTCGCGCGGTATTTCATCATCGCCTGGAGCGCCTTTCTCATCGGCGGGATTATTAACACCCTGATGGTGTTGGGCTACCTGCCCAATATGTTCCTCACCATGTATGCCAGCCAGATTGGCTCAGCGTTGGAGGTCGGCTTGTTGTCGCTGGCTCTGGCCGACCGTATCAATGCGATGAAGGAAGATCGCACGCAGATCCTCCGGGAGGCCGGTCTCAAGCTCGAAGCCTTCAACCAGGAATTGGCCCATAGCAACCGCTTGAAAGACGAATTTCTCGCCACGGTCACCCATGAGTTGCGCACCCCCATGAACGGTGTGATCGGCTCGTTGGAGTTGATGCAGATGCTCGATCTCCACGGCGAGCTGGCGTCTTACCAGAAAACCGCCGCCAGTTCGGCGCGCGACATGATGCGCATGGTCAATGACATCCTCACGCTGACGGAATTGCAGGCTGGGCGGCTGTACCCGCGGCGTGAGCCGTTTAGCCTGCGTGGCTTGTTCGATGGCGTGCGTGCGCAGTGCGCGCCGCGTGCCGAAGAAAAGGGCCTGCGCTTTATTCTTGAACTCGACGACAGCTTGCCTGACACCCTGGAAGGCGACGCCAGCAAGCTGCTGCAGAGCCTCAACTGCCTGCTGGATAACGCCATCAAGTTCACTTCACACGGCGAGGTGTGCGTGCGGGTCTCGCGGGGTGGCACTGCGAGCGATAGCCTGCCGCTGCGTATTGAGATCAGCGATAGCGGGGTGGGCTTTATCGCCCCGGCCGACGGCAAGCTGTATCAGCGCTTCCATCAGTTGGACGGCTCGATGACCCGTGAACACGGTGGCCTGGGTATTGGCCTGGCGATTTGCCGGCAATTGGTTGATTTGCTTGGCGGCGATCTCAGTCACGAGTCCCGGCCAGGGCAGGGCAGTCGCTTTCGTCTGGATTTACCGATGGCGCTGCCCGTGCAAATCAGTAACCCGGCAGCCGTCATGCCGCGCCGCAGTGGCCCAGCCCTGCGTGCGCCCGAGCAGTGCACGGTATTGGTCGTTGAGGACAATGCGATCAACCAACTGGTCACCCGCGGCATGCTGCTCAAACTGGGTTATCAGGTGCGCACTGCCGACAACGGCGCTGAAGCCCTGGACGTGTTGCGTAACGAGACCGTCGACGCGGTGCTGTTGGACTGCCAGATGCCGGTGATGGACGGTTTCGCCACCTGCCGCGCCCTGCGCAATTTGCCCGGTTGTGAGCTGCTGCCGGTGTTGGCAATTACCGCCCACAGCCACAGCGGCGATCGCGAGCAGTGTTTGGCGGCGGGTATGAGCGACTACCTGGCCAAGCCGATGAAGTTCGAGCAGCTGCGCACGCTGTTGCACGATTGGGTGCTCTGCCGCGAAGCCTGACCTACTCGCAAGGTATGCATGCCGGCGGCTGGCCGATACACCCTCTCTTGTGCCCGGAATCGCCCTTTAGCCAAACTCTGAATCCTGATTCACTTGAGCGACAGTGAATCAGGATTCAGACCATGGCCTATCGCACCACTGCACTTCGTCTCGATCGCGACCATGCCCTGCGTGAGCGGATTATCAGCGCGGCTCTGGTGCGGGTTGCCGAGGGTGGCTTTGCGGCGTTGACCATGCAGGCACTGGCTGACGATGTTGGCATTGCCACTGGCAGCCTGTACCGCCACTTCAGCAGTAAAGGCAGCCTAGCCGCCGAGGTGTTTGCCGTAGCCAGCCAGCGCGAGGTCGATGCGTTGGCCGCCATCGTGCGTGGCCAAGGCAACCCGGCGGCGCGCTTAGCAGCTGGGCTTGAGCGCTTTGCGGCGCGTGACTGGGACAGCCGTCAGTTGGCCTTTGCGTTGATTGCCGAGCCGGTCGATGCGGAGGTCGACGAACAACGGCTGTTGTACCGCGAAGCCTATGCCGATCTATTCGTCGAGCTGCTCCAAGAGGGCACGGCGCAAGGGGTATTCCGCGTGCAGCAAATCAGCCTGGTCGCTGCCTGCCTGGTCGGCGCGATTGCTGAAGTCCTGGTCGGCCCCTTGTCGCCGCCGGCCCGCACTGCCCGCGAAGCCGGTTATCCCGCCCCTAGCCTGGCCGAAGTCAGCCAGACCTTGGTCACTTTTTGCTTACGCGCCGTAGGCGCCCGCTTGCCCGAAGAGGAGCCTCAGCCATGAATGCCAGCCAACATGCCGAAACCCATGAAGTGTTCAACCAGGTGCCGCCGCTGGATGGCGCCAATTTGTACCGCATGGACCTGCCGCTGCAGGAATGGACCCAGCGTTTCGGCGGTGGCTGGGCCGAGCAGCGTCTTGACGTTTACGGTGGCCTGGCGGGCGGCGAGTTGATGGCCGCGGGCTTTCTCGCCAATGAACATAAACCGGTGTTCAAAAGCCACGACCGCTATGGCCATCGCGTGGACCTGGTGGAGTTTCACCCGGCCTATCATCAGTTGATGGGCGCGGCTATCGAGCATGGTTTGCCGTCCATGCCCTGGACCGATCCGCGTGCCGGTGCTCAGGTGGCGCGCGGGGCCTTGAGTTACTTACACAGCCAGGCCGAAGCCGGCAGCGGTTGCCCGTTGACCATGACCTTTGCCAGTGTGCCGGCCCTCAAGCTGCAAGCTGATGTCGCCGAGAAGTGGTTGCCGAAAATCCTCTCCACCCAATACGACCCGCGCAATCTGCCGATTGAGCAGAAAACCGGCGCGACCATCGGCATGGCCATGACCGAGAAGCAGGGCGGCACCGATGTGCGCGCCAACACCACGCGGGCTTATGCGGTGGGGCTTGGTGGGCCGGGGCAGGCCTATGAGCTGGTCGGTCACAAGTGGTTCTGCTCGGCGCCAATGTGCGATGCCTTTCTCACCCTGGCTTACACCACGAAAGGGCTGACCTGCTTTCTGCTGCCGCGGCATCGCCCGGACGGCACGCGTAACGAGTTCTACATCCAGCGCCTGAAGAACAAACTGGGTAATTGGTCGAACGCCTCCAGCGAGGTCGAATTCCGTGGCGCACTGGCTTGGATGGTCGGCGAAGAAGGGCGCGGCGTGCCAACCATTATCGAGATGGTCGCGCTGACCCGCTTTGATTGCATGATCGGTTCCAGCGCCCTGATGCGTCAGGCCCTGACCCAGGCCGCGCATCACTGCGCCCATCGCCAGGTCGGCGGTCGCGTGCTGAGCGAGCAGCCGCTGATGCAAAACGTGCTGGCCGATTTGGCTCTGGAAAGTGAGGCGGCGCTGGCGTTAACCCTGCGCATGGGCAAAGCGCTGGACAATCCGCACGACGAACAGGAAGGCAAGTTCGCTCGCCTGGTCACCGCCGTGGGCAAGTATTGGATCTGCAAGCGGGCGCCAGCGATGATCAACGAGGCCGCCGAATGCATGGGCGGTGCCGGTTACGTTGAAGACACCATTCTGCCGCGTCTGTACCGCGAAGCACCGGTTAACTCGACCTGGGAAGGCTCGGGCAATGTGCAGTGTTTAGATGTGCTGCGCGCGCTGTCCAAAGAGCCGGGCGTGCTCGATGCGCTGTTTGTCGAGCTGGGCGATGGCCATGGCGATGCGCGTTTGAGAGCCCATATCAGCAAGCTACAGGCGGACTTTCGCGATACTGCCGACATCCAGTACCGCGCCCGTCAACTCACGGAAGATGTAGCCCTGGCGCTGCAAGCCAAGTTGCTGCTGGAAGCCGGTCATGCCGCGGTATCCGATGCCTTTATCGCCAGCCGTCTGGGCGGCCAGGGCGGGCGGGTTTATGGCACGTTGCCGCGCGGTATTGATGTCGACGCTCTGATAGCGCGCGGTGCCGCACATCTGCTTTAGGGCTTCGACCTCTCTAGCATGGGTGTTTGTGCGAATTGTGGGGTGCGCCTGAAACTTCAGTCGGGCCCTGCTTCGGGTTCTGTCATTTCTGCGTGCGGCCGGGTAAGGTGGCCGCCGATGGTTCCGCAGCGTGTTACGCGAGTGGATGAAAAGGGAACATGGTGGGTACAGCAACACGTACCGAAGCCATGGCTGCCCCCGCAACTGTAAACGGCGAGCGACGCCTCAATGCCACTGACCGCAAGGTTGGGAAGGCGGGCGAAGTGTTAAGCCGTGAGCCAGGAGACCTGCCATCGACGCCGGGCACTGATGCCCAATCCCTCAATCCAGATCATCGCGCGGTGGGCGCGATATAGGAATCTCTATGCACATCGAACCCGAAGTCGTTACTGGCGCCAAACTCTTCCTCAGTTATGCAACCGCCGCAGGTGCCTTTGGCCTCACGGCCAAGCTTGCCCTAGACAGCATCCGCAGCAACGGTGGCGTTGCTGCCCTAGCCTTGCGAAGCCTGCTGACCACCGCGTTGGTGTTCTGTTTCTTCGAAGTCTTCCCGCATCAGGCGGTGGGCGTTTCCGAGGTGCACCTGATCCTCGGCTCGACCCTGTTGCTGCTGTTCGGCGCGGGTGCAGCGGCTGTCGGTCTGTCGCTTGGTCTGCTGCTGCAGGGGCTGTTGTTCGCGCAGTTTGACCTGCCGCAATACGGCATGAACGTCACGACCTTGCTGCTGCCATTATTCGGCATCCACCTGCTGGCCAAGCGCATCATCGCGCCGGGCACCGCCTATGTGGACCTCTCCTACAAACAGGCACTGGCACTGTCGACAGCCTATCAGGGTGGCATCGTTGCCTGGGTGGCTTTCTGGGCGGTCTATGGCAACGGTTTCTCCGGCGAGAACCTGGCTGCCGTCGGCGGCTTTGGTCTGGCCTATATGAGCGTGATCCTGATCGAGCCACTGGTCGACCTGGGTGTGCTGGCCGCCGCCAAGGCGTTCTCTGGTTATAGCCGCGGTCCGCTGTTCAACACGCGCCTGCACCAGCCGGCCTGATCAAGCCCCTTTAAGCCTGCTGGAATTGTGCTTCAGTGGCCCGAGACGGCTGCTGATGTGCAGCTTAGCCCTAGGCTGAACAGTGATCGCCTACCAGTTAAGGCTGCCTTGGCGTGTGGCCAAACGCGCCGCTCAGCTTATTGCCTGGCGCAGTTGCTGCGCATTGCCGGTGCTGGTTGCTTGGCTTGTTCCACCTGTGTAATCCGTGCCCACGACGCATTGGCGCGCTGACCCCACAGCCGCTGCCCGAGAACCTGCAGGCGCTGTTCAAGTAGCCTGCCTGCGCAGGCAACGCCGCGCTATCGCCCGTGCCGCGTATCAGGGCAAGATAGAGTCATTCTGTTCAGCCAGGAAGGTGCCTTGTGAACCCTTGTTCCGATGACTTTATTGTTGCCAATACCGCTGAAGAGGCGGTGGATCGACTGGCCGCCCTGCATCTGCACGCGACTAGTGGCTTGAGTGCGGCGCTTAAGCGCTACTTGAAAGAGCGCATCAAGCCCGGCGCCGCTGAGCAGTGCCAATTCCGTTACCCCGAGTTGCGCCTGACCTACCTCTGTCAGGGCGAGGCGCCGACCACGGTGCGCGCCTATGCCAAGGTGCAGGTGCCTGGCACTTACAGTGTCACCGTGACTCATCCGGCGGCGTTCCGTAAGTACCTGCTGGAGCAGTTGTGCCCGCTGATGAATGACTTTACCGTGAAGGTCGAGGTGGGCGTCAGCCAGCAGAATATTCCCTACCCTTATGTGGTGGAGCAGGGCGATGAGCTGGCCGGCTCCGGGGTGACGGCAGCCGAGTTGGCGCGGGTGTTTCCCAGTACCGACTTGTCGGCGGCCACTGATGGCACCGCCGACGGCTTGTATGACTGGGAAAACACCGACCCGCTGCCGCTGGCGCTGTTCGACGCTGCGCGGGTGGACTTCTCTCTGCGCCGTCTGGTGCATTACACCGGCAGCGACTGGCGCCATGTACAGCCGTGGATTCTGCTGACCAACTACCACCGCTATGTTGACCAGTTCATCCGCCATGGTCTGGACATGCTGGTCGGTGAGTCGCGGTTCACCCGTATGGTGCTGCCGGGCAATGTGGTGATCCAGCGCGGCATGGCCGAAGGCGAAATGCAGGCGATTATCGAGAATGTCATCTGGCACCGTTACCAGATGCCGGCCTATCACCTGCAGGCGGATGATGGCCACGGCATCACCTTGGTCAATATCGGCGTCGGGCCCTCCAACGCGAAGAACATCACCGACCACCTAGCCGTGCTGCGTCCGCATTGTTGGCTGATGATCGGCCACTGCGGCGGGCTGCGGCAGTCGCAAACCATCGGCGATTACGTGCTGGCTCACGCCTACATGCGCCGCGACGGCATTCTTGACCGCGTATTGCCGCCGCATATCCCGCTGCCGGCCCTGGCCGAAGTGCAGCAGGCATTGCAAGCGGCGGCGCGGCAGGTGACGGGCGAAGAGGGTGATGAATTGAGGAAGCGCCTGCGCACCGGCACCGTACTGACCTACGACGACCGTAACTGGGAGTTGCGCTGGGCGCAGGAACGGCCGCTGATCAACCTGTCGCGCGCCGTGGCAGTGGACATGGAAAGTGGCACCGTCGCCGCGCAAGGCTATCGCCTGCGGGTGCCCTACGGCACCTTGCTGTGTGTCTCGGACAAACCGCTGCACAGCGAGATCAAGTTACCGGGCGCGGCCGGGGCGTTCTACGAGCGCGCGGTGACCCAGCACCTGCACATCGGCATCACCGCGCTGGACCTGCTGCGTAACCAGCTCAACTCGCTGCACTCGCGCAAGCTGCGCAGCTTTGATGAGCCGCCGTTTCGTTGATGCAGCAGGCGTCAGCTCAGGCGTAGATGCAAAATCGGAAAGGGCCGCCCACCGCCATCCAGTGGTGAGCGGCGGTCCACCACGAAGCCCTGACTCAGGTAGAACCCCAGTGCTTTGGGGTTCTGTTCGTTGACGTCCACTTGCGTCGCGCTCAGATGCGTTACTGCATGCTTGAGCAGTGCGCGACCAACGCCTGTGCCGTGGCTCAGTGGGTCGACGAAAAGCATTTCTACCTTGCCCTCGGCATAGCCGAGAAACCCGCTGATGTTGCCATCCTCGCCACGGATGCAACGGAGCTGAACCTGAGGGAAGTACTGCCCAATCAGTAAGGGTTTGAGCAGCTGAATGTCGTGCTCTTCGAGAAAATCATGGGTGGCGCGTACGGCGGCTTCCCAAATTTCAACCAGGCGCGCGAAGTCGGTAGTGCTGGGTGTTTCGATCGGGTGCGGCATGCGTGGCTCATTAGGCGGTGTAAAAAGGGCAAATCATGCGGCTGATTTGCCCCAGCTGTCACTTGCTGGCGTCGAGCACCACGCGGTAACGCGCTTTACCGGCGCGCAGGTGGTCGATGGCCTCGTTGACCTTACTCATGGGGAAGTGTTCGACCTGCGGCAGGATCTGATGGCGGGCGCAAAATTCGAGCATTTTCGCCATGTTGGCCGGCGAGCCAACGGGCGAGCCGGACAGGCTCTTCTGCTTGGGAATCAGGTTAAACACATGCACCGGAATCGCGCTGGGCACGATGCCGACAAAGTGCAGCCGGCCTTTGCCACGCAGGGTGCCAATCATGGCGTTCCAGTCCAGGTCAGCGCTGGCCGTTACCAGCAGGAAGTCCAGGCTGCCGGCAATCGCTTTCAGCGCAGCGCTGTCGGTGGAAGCGACTACGTTGTGTGCGCCCAAGCGCTTGGCTTCATCCTGCTTGCTCAAGGACGAGGTGAAAGCGGTGACTTCGCAACCCCAGGCATTCAAGAAGCCCAGCGCCAAGTGGCCGAGACCGCCGATGCCAACCACGCCGACCTTGTCGGTGGGTTTTACGTCGAAATCCAATAGCGGGCTAAACACTGTGGAGCCGGCGCAGAACAGCGGGCCGACCAGTGCGGGATCAAGGCCATCCGGTAGCGGCAAAGCCCAGGCCCAGTGGCTACGCAGGCGGTCGGCAAAACCGCCGTTACTGCCGACAATCGTTGGTTTTACCGTGCCGCAGAGTTGGTGCGCACCTTCCATGCACGAGCTGCAATGCATGCAGCTGCCCTTGTACCAGCCGATGCCCACGCGCTGGCCGAGCTTCAGGCCACGCGCTTGTTCGCCGAGGCGGACGATGGTGCCAACCACTTCATGGCCGGGGATAAAGGGGTAGCGGGCATTGCCCCATTCGTTGTCGATCATCGACTGGTCGGAATGGCAGATGCCGCAATACTCCACCGCCACTTCGACTTCTTCAGCGCCCAGTGGGCCGGGGTCGTAGCTGAACTGTTCGAGGGCGGCGCCAGGGGCTTTGGCAGCCCAGCCGGTAAAGGTATCGACAATCGAATCGGACGAACTCATGACAATTAGCCTCGGTGCGGAGAACAGGACCCAGCCAGCATAGCCGGGTCTACCGAGGGCGTGCGCCTGCATAAGTCTGGCTGATAGTTGTACGGCGGCCTCGGTTACACTGGTCGCCTTGTACGGTTTACCTGGATTACCTATGTCGCGTCCGCCTCGCCCCGCCTCACCGCGTCGTCCCACCGGCAAACCGGCTGTTCGCCGAGTAGCCAAGGCGCCGCCGGCCGAGCCGCGGTTATTGCTGTTGAATAAGCCGTTCGATGTGCTGACCCAGTTCAACGACGAGCAGGGCCGCGCCACCCTCAAGGATTTTGTCGATGTGCCCGGCGTCTATCCGGCTGGCCGTCTGGACCGCGACAGCGAAGGGCTGCTGTTGCTGACCAATGATGGCGGGCTACAGGCCAGGATTGCCGACCCCAAGCACAAACTGGCAAAAACCTACTGGGTGCAAGTGGAAGGTGAGCCCAGTGAGGCGCAGTTGCAGCAGTTGCGCGATGGCGTGCAATTGAATGACGGGCCCACCCTGCCAGCCGAAGCACGCCTGCTAGATGAACCGCAGTTATGGGAGCGCAACCCGCCGGTGCGCTTTCGCAAAAGCATTCCGACGGTCTGGCTGGAGTTGGTGATTCGCGAGGGGCGTAATCGCCAGGTGCGGCGCATGACCGCCGCGGTGGGTTTGCCGACCTTGCGTCTGGTGCGGGTGCGTATCGGCCCGTTCAGCCTAGAGGGCTTGCAGCCTGGGCAATGGCGTGAAGTCGCGCCCCGCCTGGAGTGATCAGTAGCCGGCTTTGATGACCGCAATGCCCTTGTCGAGGACTTCATTCCAGGCGCTACGGGTTTCGCTGCAGTATTGCGGGTCATGCTCGCCTATGGTCACCAGCAGGGCCTGTTGCCACAGGTCATACAGCCCCGGGCGAATGTCCATGGCCGCGCGTGAATGGCTACAGCCCAGTGCGCGCAACTTGGTGTCCGGCAGGCCGCGTGCGTGCATCACCAGGTTGAGAATGCCCTGACGCAAGAGCAACTTTTGCCCGCTCATCTCGGTGTTGACGAATTTCTCACGCACCTCTGACGAGCTGGCGAGGAAGTGCCGGTAAAAACTGTCGAAAAAATCCGGGCTGGCGCAGCAGCGGCCATAGCTTTGCATCACGCGGTCGGTGGCTTTCATGTTTTCTCCAGATAAAAGGCTGTCCAGGCCGCGTGGTGATGCAGCCGTGAGTCAATTGAGTAGGGCAGGGGCGGTTAGACGCCTTCCAGACCTGCAATGACGAAAGATTTGATGAGAAAGCCCAGTACGCCCAGGCCCAGGGCGAGGAACAGGATCATGGTGCCGAAGCGTCCAGCCTTGGATTTCTTCGCCAGGTCCCAGACGATAAACGCCATAAACAACACCAGGCCGCCAACCAGGACGGTCATCATCAGTTCTTCAAACAGCTCGGTTTCCATCGCAACCTCGTTTGGCAAAGACAGACTGTGCCGCCAGCTAGGGCGGGAGGTGGGCGATGCATTTTTATAGTGTGAGCGCGAGGCTCTTATGGGCGGGTCGCACAAGGCACAGCAGCAAGCCGGCGATTATACGCCGTTGCGTGGCTGCGCCGCGATGTGCGTTTACTCGCAGAACGAGATCAGGTTCGCAGGTGTTGTAACGG
Source organism: Gammaproteobacteria bacterium (assembly GCA_018816095.1). Classification (GTDB taxonomy): domain Bacteria; phylum Pseudomonadota; class Gammaproteobacteria; order Pseudomonadales; family Pseudomonadaceae; genus Aquipseudomonas; species Aquipseudomonas spirodelae. The sequence continues at coordinate 13,014 of JAHIWP010000038.1, read as the reverse complement.
CAGCTGAGTGCTGGAAAGGATCTGCTGCAGCACGAAGCTGGAGCGCACACTGGATACGCCCTCGATACGGGTCAGGGTGCCCAGTAGCAATTGTTGGTAGTGATCCATATCCGGCACCACCACTTTGAGCTGATAGTCCGCGTCCATCCCGGTGACCAGGCAGCATTCGAGCACCTGCGGGCATTTGCGGATTTCTTCCTGAAAATGCTCGAAGCGTTCCGGGGTGTGTTTGTCCATGCCGATCAGCACGTAGGCCGTGAGCGTTAAGCCGAGCTGTTTGCGGTCGAGCAGGGCGACCTGGCCGAGGATATAACCGTCGTCTTCAAGCTGTTTGACTCGGCGCGAACAGGGCGAGGGCGATAGGCCGATGCGTTCGGCCAGGTCCTGGTTGGACAGCGTGGCGTCGCGCTGCAATTCGGCGAGGATATTCAGGTCGTAACGATCAAGTCTGTTCATCTTTGCGATGCTTTCGTTATTAGATTGTGTTGAATGATGCGCTTGAGGTGATTAATTGCGCAAGTGGTGGTTTTATTAGCAATGTTCGCAATCTTTCGCTGCGTCGGCAGGCGTAAGCTTTATCTCAACTTCAAGGCCCGGACGATACGTCCAGCCGCCTCGCCCAATCAGGTGAGCGGTCGCCGCCGATCCCACCGGATCGTCACGGCACCCGGGTCCGCACTGCCCAATCAGGCAGGCGAAGAAAAGGCGTTATCATCGCCACAATGACGGACACGCAAAAAAGGGAGGCCTGCAGGCCTCCCTTTTTTGTGCCTGGCTTTCTATTGGGTCAAGCGCTTGGCTGCTGGCCAGCGGCGGCTGGTGAGCCTTGTTGCGGCGCTTTGACCACGCTGCTGGGGTCGGCATGTACCAGCACTTCAGCCCGCGGAAACTCGCTGCGAATCGCCGCTTCAACCTGCTCGCAGAGGTGGTGTGCCTGCTGCAGGCTTAGCTCGCCAGGTAGCTCCGCATGCAGCTGGACGAACCAGTGGGTACCAGACAGCCGCGTGCGTAAATCATGCACGCCCAATACACCGGGTACCGCGCAGGCCAGCGCATGCATCTGCGCGCTGATCTGCGGGTCGAGTTCTTTGTCCATCAATACTGTCGCGGCTTCGCGGGCGATGCTGACGGCGCTCCAGAAGATGTACAGGGCAATGCCGATACCGAAGAGCGCATCCAGTTGTGGCCAGCCGTAACTGGCCAGCAGCAGTGCCAACAGGATGCTGCTGTTAAGGAGCAGGTCCGAGCGGTAGTGCAGTGAGTCAGCACGAATCGCCGTGGAGCCGGTTTCGCGGACGACATGGTGTTGAAACAGCAGCAGAGCAACGGTCATCGCCAGTGACAGCAGCATCACCGCAATGCCTAGGGCGGGCGCGCCAATCGGTTCGGGGTGCAGCAGGCGATCGATGGCGTGGCTACCCACCAGCACTGCGCTGGCCCCGATAAACAGGGCCTGACCCAAACCGGCAAGGGCTTCGGCCTTGCCGTGGCCGTAACGATGATCCTCATCAGCCGGCCGCAGGGCGTAGTGCACAGCAATCAGGTTGAGCAGTGAGGCAGCGCCGTCGAGCAACGAGTCGGTCAGGCCTGCCAGCAGGCTCACCGAGCCGCTAAGCCACCAGGCAATGGCTTTGGCCAGCGCCAGGGTGAGAGCAGTTGCCAATGCGGCGAAGGTCGCCAGGCGCATCAGGCGGGCATGGAGCAGCGATATGTTCACGGGCTATCCAAGGTGCTGGGCGTTCTGCCAGATTTACGCGAAACAAGCTAAGCGCAGCTGTGCGGCTGCGGTTTAGGCGGCCGGACGCAGGCCGTAAGCGGCCAGTTGCTCGACGTTGCCACTGTGTTGAGTCAGGCGTGGGTCATTCAGGGGCAGGCTATGGCCGGTCTGCACTTCGATCAGCGCTTTGAGCTTGAGCGGATCAACCTTGCCGTTGGCATCGACTACCTGCTGCAAGTCCTCAGGCGCAATGTGGGCCGATTGTCCGCCGGGTAGGTAAATCGCGCCGGTGGTGAAGTCGATCGCGAAGGCGATCAGCCCGGGCAATACAAAAAAGAGGATGCCGATAGCATTCATTGCGGCGACCGCTGGGTCGATGCGGCCTTCGATCTGGCCGCGCCGCTCTGGGTAGAACAAGGTGCCGCAGGCGGTCAGTTGGGTGAACAGCGCGGCGATGAGCAGGCTGCCGATCACACGGGTCTTGGTACGCATTGAGCATCTCCTAGGGAAAAGTGGCGCAACTATAGCAATGCCCTCAGCGCAATACCGCTGCATCAAATGTCGCGGCTGCATTTTGTCCGGGGCAATGGCTGTAGCTCAGACAGCAGCAATGCCTGACAGGTTCGCCGTTATAATCGTGCGCCTTGAATGGAGCCCGCATGAATTCCCTGCCTATCGATGTTTTGCTGCCTGAGTTGTGTGCGGCCTTGGTCCAGCATGACGAGGCGGTGCTGGAGGCACCACCCGGCGCCGGCAAGACCACCCGCGTGCCGCTGGCGCTGTTGCAGCAGCCTTGGCTAGCCGGCCAAACCATCATCATGCTTGAGCCACGGCGTTTGGCTGCGCGGGCTGCAGCTGAGCGGCTAGCCAGTGAGCTGGGTGAAACGGTGGGGGAAACCGTGGGTTATCGTATTCGCCTGGACAGCAAGGTCGGCCCGCGTACCCGTATTGAAGTGGTCACCGAAGGTATTCTGGCGCGGCGCCTGCAGGACGACCCGGCGCTGGAAGGCGTCGGTCTGGTCATCTTTGACGAATTCCATGAGCGCAATTTGGACGCTGACCTGGCGCTGGCGTTGTGCCTGAATGGTCGGGCGATGTTCCGCGGCGCGGACTCCGGCGAACGGCCGCTGAAGGTGTTGCTGATGTCGGCGACCCTGGAAGGCGAGCGGCTGGCCGGTTTACTCGGTGATGCCCCGGTGCTGCGCAGCGAAGGGCGCATGTTCCCGGTGGATATCCGCTGGGGCGCGCCCTGGCAGGCGGGCGAGTGGCTGGAACCGAAAGTGCTGCAGACGGTGTTGCAGGCATTGGCCGATGAGCCGGGCAGCGTGCTGGTGTTTCTACCGGGGCAGGCGGAGATTCGCCGGGTCAATGAGCAACTGGCCGAAGCGCTGTCCGGCCGTCGCGATATTTTGCTTTGTCCGCTGCATGGCGAGCTGGACCTCAGCGCCCAGCGTGCTGCCATCGAACCGGCGCCTGCCGGGCTGCGCAAGGTGGTGCTGGCGACCAATATCGCCGAGACCAGCCTGACCATTGATGGCGTGCGGGTTGTGATCGATGCTGGGCTGGCGCGGGTGCCACGGTTTGATCCGAACAGTGGCATGACGCGCCTGGATACCCAGCGCATTTCCCGCGCCTCTGCCACTCAGCGTGGCGGTCGAGCAGGGCGTCTGCAGCCGGGCGTCTGCTACCGCTTATGGTCGCAGGCGCAGCACGAACAATTGGCCGCTTATGGCACGGCGGAAATGCTCCAAGCCGACCTCGCCGGGCTGGCGCTGCAGCTGGTGCGCTGGGGCGTGCAACCGGCCGAGCTGGTTTGGCTGGATCCGCCACCTGCAGCCGCCTATGCCCAGGCGTTGGAGTTGTTGGGGCGGCTGGGCGCGGTGGATGCTCAGGGCAAACTGACCGCTCACGGTCAGGCGATGGCCGAACTGCCGACTCATCCACGCATCGCTCATCTGCTGCTGCGCGGTCAGGAGTTGGGTTTGGGGGTACTCGCTTGCGATCTGGCAGCCTTGCTCGGCGAACGTGACATTTTGCGTGGTGCAGGGGCTGATCTGCACAGTCGGCTGGTCCTCCTGGCCGGGGAGACGCGCGGCGCGGGTGGCGCTCAGCTGCACGCCGCCCGAGGCGGCGTGCAGCGGGCCCGGCAATTGGCTCGGCAGTTTCAGGGTTACCTCAAGCGCAGGCCCAGCCCGCAGGCGGTCAATGATCCTGAGCATCCACGCTGGCTGGGCGCATTGCTGGCCTTTGCCTACCCGGACCGGATCGCTCAGCAGCGCCGTGCCGGTGGCGCGGAATATCGCCTGGCCAATGGGCGTGCTGCGTTGTTTGCCGAGGTTGATGGGCTGATGAAGCGCAGCTGGCTGGTGGTGGCCGACTTGGGTAGTCGTCAGGGCCAGCGCGAAGAGCGCATCTACCTGGCCGCCGAGTTGGAATCGCAGCTGTTTGAGGGCGTGCTGGCCGAGCAGGTCAGCAGCCTGGAGGTGCTGGACTGGGATGAGCGCGAGGGTGCCCTGCGCGCCGAACGCCAGCGCAAGGTCGGTGAACTGGTGCTGTCGCGTGAGCCGCTCACCGGCCTCACTACCCAGCAGCGCAGCCGTGCCTTGCTGGGGCTGGTGCGGCGTAAGGGCCTGGCGCTGCTGCCCTGGACGCCAGAGCTGCGCCAATGGCAAGCGCGGGTGACCCTGCTGCGCGGGCTGGATATGGCCAGCAAAGACGCCAGCGAGTGGCCGGATGTCAGTGATGCCGCCTTGCTGGCGACGCTGGAAGGCTGGCTGCAGCCTTATCTGGATAACGTCACCCGGCTCAGCCATTTCGCCAATCTGGACTTGCCCAGCCTGCTGCTCAACCTGCTGCCCTGGCCGTTGCCACAGCGCCTGGATGAGCTGGCGCCGCGCAGTGTGCAGGTGCCTTCCGGATCGCGCATTAGCCTGGATTACAACGAGCACCCACCGGTGCTGGCGGTGCGCTTGCAGGAGTTGTTTGGCTTGGCCGATACGCCGCGCATTGCCGGCGGCCGCCAGGTGGTCAAGTTGCACTTGCTGTCGCCCGCGCGGCGGCCGGTGCAGGTGACTCAGGATCTGGCCAACTTCTGGCGCAGCACCTATGCCGAAGTGAAGAAGGATTTAAAAGGCAGGTACCCTAAAGCATTACTGGCCGGATGATCCCTTGATCGCCGAGCCCACCGCGCGTGCTAAGCCGCGCAAGTAGGTTCAGGGCAGGCGTAGGTCCTCGCCAGCAGCCTGCAACTCTTCATAGGCGCGATCCAGTGCATCACGCAGCGCTTCGGCCCCTGGCGCGTGGCTGGAGACGATCAGTTTCAGTGGAATACGCTGCAGCTCCACATACGGCAGCTCGGGCATACCCAGGCGTTTGCGCGCCTGCTCCACTGGGGTCTGATAGTCGAGGAGGAAGTCACCACGACGCCGCTGAAGCATTTCCAGTGCGGCGGTGTGGGTGCCGGTGCGGTGTTGCTCTACGGCCAGCTGCGGGTCGTTGAGCATCTGGTTGATCGGCTGCCAGTAGGTGTAGCCACTGATCATAATCACTCCGCGGCCTTTGAGGTCCTCAGGCAGGCGCGGCATCAGGGTGTCGTGGCGAAAATACAGGTTGAGGATAATTTCGCTTAGCTGGGTGCGGGCCTCTAGGGTGTGTTCGCGCAGCTCCACTTTACCCGGCGCCCCAGGCCAAACCTGCACGCTGCCATCCTGCAGGGCGTTGTAAAGACGCGCGCTGGGGTAGGAGCGGAATTCGCCACGGTACCCGGCATGCTCCAGCAGGCGTTTACTCAGTTGCAGGATGGCGCCCTTGGGAAGCCCCTGACTGTCGGTGTAGGAGTAGGGTGGAAATTCGTAATAACCGACCTGCACCAACGGCCGGGTGTCGTTGGTGGTGGCAGCGTGGCTAAGCCCGCAGAAGAATGCTGCGAACAGCGCAAGGCAGAGAGATCGTGGCATTAAGTGATTACGTATTGCGGCTATCTGCCGTCTTTTCGTTATAAAACTGTCACATATGGCGAGCATGGCTAACTGCTGGCGCTGTTGTCTAGCGCAATACTGCAAACCTTAGTTCATGGCCGGTAACGCTCGTACGTGATTAGCGCTCTGCACGGGGGTATTAAGGGGTGAACTATGCTGAGCGAACGAGCATGCCGCTGGTGAATGTCGGCAGCGCATGCCCCTTTGCCTGGGAGGTTTTATGGAAACGCCAACGATTGCCCAACGTAACCCTTATGCGGTTACAGTCACCGCCGGCCAGGATTATTTCTGGTGCCGATGCGGGCGCAGCGCTTCGCAGCCTTTTTGTGATGGGCAGCATAAAGGCAGTGCTTTTACCCCGCTGAAATACCATGCGGACGAAGACGCGACCCTGTACTTCTGTGGCTGCAAGCACACGCAAACGCCGCCCTGTTGCGATGGCAGCCATAACAGGTTGTAGTAAGGACTTTGCCGTAACGGGGTTGGGGGCAGGTTATGTACCGCAAGGTGTTCGCCAATAAAGTATTCGACCGCAAGGTTGTGCTGATTACCGGTGGCTGTGCCGGCATCGGCCGGGCCTTGGCCATTCGCTTGGCCCAGGCCGGGGCGCGTCTGGTGATTTTTGACCTGCAGCAGCAGGCGCTCGACAGCCTAGTGCAGCACCTGGCGGATCACCACAACGCCGAGGCGTTGGGCGTGCTCTGTGATGTTGCGGATGCCGTGGCGGTGGAGCGGGCGATGGCCCTGACTGTTGAGCGTTTTGGCGGTGTTGATGTGTTGGTCAATAACGCCGGGGTCACTCACCGCAGCAGTTTTGCCGACACCGAGCTGGCGGTGTTCCAGCGGATTATGGCGGTCAATTATTTTGGTGCGTTGCATTGCACCAAGGCCGCGCTGCCTAGCCTGATCGCCCGTGGCGGGCAGATCATCGTGCTCAGTTCGCTGTCGGGTTTTGCGCCGCTGCTCTATCGCAGCGCCTACAACGCCAGCAAGCATGCGCTGCATGGATTGTTTGAAACCCTGCGTTATGAGCTGAAAGGCTCCGGGGTCAATGTGATGCTGGTGTGCCCGGGTTTTACGGCCACCGATCTGCGCAAGAATGCCTTGGTTGGCGATGGCTCGGTGGCGGCGCAGCCGCCGTTGGCGATGGGCAAGGTGGCGTCAGCGCAGGATGTCGCCGAGGCGATTTATCAGGGCGCGCTGAAGCGTCGGCGTCTGTTGGTGTTGTCGAATGTCGACTGGCGCGCGCGGGTGCTGGCGCGGTTCTTCCCGCGGGTGTTTGAGCGCGTGCTGTTGCCGCGCTTGTCTGGCCTGAAACCTCAGCGCGCGGGGCGCTCCTGATGCCAGGCACGCCGCGTTCAGGTTTTGCCACATCACTCGATATCGGGCTGGCTGCTGCGCAGCATAAACAGGCGAAATAGCACGACGCTGGAAAACAGCTGGAGAAAGCGGCTGGTGCAGTCCAGTAATAGGCTGGCCAGGGCATTGTTGGCGATGAGCGCGTTGGACTGACTCCAGCCGTCGAGCAGCCACAGCGGCAGCATGACAATCAGGATGCAGCCGAGCATGGGCCAGAAATAACCGCTGCTCATCTCGAAGCTTGTATGCAGCGCTTTCATTGGGCCCAGGCCACGCAGGACCAACAGGTACTCGGCAAACGCCAGTTTGACCATCAGCCAGAGCCCCGGCAGCACAAATAACGATGCGCCAAGCAAAATAGCCAGGGTGTTGAGCCCTGCAAGTACAGCAAAGCTTGGCCACAGGCGCAGGCTTGCGGCGAGCAGGTCGCGGGCAGGTGGTTGCACGCCTTGGCTGCGTGCATCGAGAAACAAAATCAGCGCGGCGCTGTAGAGCGGGTAGAACAACAGGCCGGCGAGCAGGCGCCAGAGCGCTGCAGACTCGGCTGCGACTAAGCCGCTGACCTGTTGCAGCAGCAAGCCTTCGAGCACGATCAACGGCAGGCACAGGCGGGTAATCGCCGCCAGGTTGTGGGTGAAGAAATACCAGGCGTCACGCAATACAAAGAACAGGTTCATGATGGGCCGCGTTGAGGAAGGCAGCCGCCACTTTAGCCGATTGCTCCAGGGCCTCCAATTGATGCCGGCGCTGCCTGCATTGATCTTCAGGCATACTGCCCGGCGCTTATTGCCCTGTTATGAGGATTGCCGGTGAAGAAGATCGCCGTATTCGCCGATGTACAGAACCTCTATTACACCGTGCGCCAGGCCTATGGGTGCCACTTCAATTACGCCGCGTTGTGGGCTGATATCAGCCAGCATGGGCAGATTGTCGAGGCTTACGCCTATGCCATCGATCGCGGTGATCAGAAGCAGCAGCAGTTTCAGCAGATCCTGCGCAACCTCGGTTTTACCGTCAAACTCAAACCCTATATCCAACGCAGCGATGGCTCGGCCAAGGGTGATTGGGATGTGGGCATTACCATCGACATCATGGACGCCGCGCCGCATGTCGATGAGGTGGTGCTGGCCTCGGGTGATGGTGATTTTGACCTGTTGCTGGAGAAAATTCGCAGCAGTCATGGTGTCGAGGCTGTCGCCTATGGCGTGCCAGGGCTGACAGCGCAATCGCTGGTGCGCGCGGCGAGCCGTTATGTGCCGATTGAAGGCAGCCTGTTGCTGAGAAACTGATCAATGCTTGCAGATTCCATCGCGGTACTCGACTTCGAAACCACTGGCATGTCGCCGGCTCAGCAGGCTCGTGCAACTGAGATCGGGGTGGTGATAGTCGAGGGCGGGCAGATCGTCGCTCGTTATCAAAGCCTGATGAACAGCGGTGCCTGGGTGCCGCCCTTTATCGAGCAGCTCACCGGTATCAGCAATGCCATGTTGCGCACGGCACCGCCTGCCGCGCAGGTGATGCAGGAGGTGGCGGCGTTTGTCGGTGATCGCCCGCTGCTGGCGCACAACGCCAGCTTCGACCAGAAGTTCTGGGATGCCGAGCTGGCGCTGATTCGTCGTCAGCGCGTGCAGCCGTTTGCCTGTTCACTGTTGTTGTCGCGTCGCCTGTTACCGATGGCGCCGAGCCACAAGTTGGGCAATCTCAACCGCTGGGCGGGCTTGCCGGATACCGGCCAGGCGCACCGGGCGCTGGCCGATGCGGAGATGGCAGCCAACCTGACCTGCTTTATGGCGGCGCTGCTGCGTGAGCGTCATGGCATAGCCGATATTTCCCATGAGCTGCTGTGTAACCTGCAGCGGGTACCGGCGGCCAAGATGTCTCAGGCGTTGCAGAAAATACGCGATCACGCGCGTGGCTGAAGTGACGCCTTCGTACCTTGTTACATCTGGGTACCGAGTTGCGCGCGGGACTGAATTAAGCTGAGCAAGCGCTTATCTCGGCGTTTCTCGGCAGAGGCATCAAGCATGTTTGGTTTGTTTAAAAGCGACCCCGCTAAGAAGTTGCGCAAGCAATACAGCGCCAAGTTGGAAGAAGCCATGCAGGCTCAACGCAACGGCGATATCCGCAGTTACGCCACCCTGAGTGAAGAGGCGCAGGCGTTGTGGGTTCAGCTTGAACCGTTGGAGCGCGATAAGCCCTGACTGTTCGGGGAATGAAAAAGGCTGCCCTGGGCAGCCTTTTGCGTTTCTGCGGTGCTCAGCTGGAGCGTTGAGCGGCGACCTTATGCGTGGCTGTCCTTGTGCTGGAACTGCCGGCGGTACTGGTTGGGTGATAGCTCTGTGTGTTGGCGGAATAGCCGGGCGAAGAAGCTGGCATCGTCGTAACCCACTTCATAACTGATGGTCTTGATGCTCTTACGCGTGGCGCTGAGCAGGCCTTTGGCCGTTTCAATGCGCAGGCGTTGCAGGTAATGCAGAGGTTTATCGCCCGTGGCCGTCTGAAAACGCCGCATAAAATTACGAATGCTCATGCCGTGTTCGCGGGCGACATCCTCGAAACGAAATTTGTCGGCGAAGTGACCTTCCAGCCACTGCTGGATCTGCAGAATCGTCATGTCGTGATGCAGCTTCTGCCCGCCAAAGCCAATGCGCCCGGGGGCGTAGTTGCGTTGCACTTCATAGAGGATGTCGCGGGCCACGCCCTGGGCTACGTTAGCGCCGCAGAAGCGCTCGATTAAGTAAATGTACAAGTCGCAGGCCGAGGTGGTACCGCCGGCGCAGTAAAGGTTGTCGGCATCGGACAGGTGTTTCTCTTGGTTGAGCAGCACCCTGGGGAAGCGCTCGGTGAACTCGTTAAAAAACCGCCAGTAAGTGGTCGCTTCCTTGCCGTCGAGCAGGCCAGCCTGGGCCATCCAAAATACGCCGGTGGCTTCGCCGAAAATCACGCTGCCGGCAGCATGGCGCTGTTTGAGCCAGCTGAGCACCTGCGGATGGCGCTGGCACAGCGCGTCGAAGTCATCCCAGAAGGCCGGCAGAATGATCACGTCGGCATCCTCCAGTGCGCCATCGACTGGGATCAGTACATCACTGAAGCTGCGCACCGGCAGGCCGTCGGGGCTGACCAGGTGGATCTCGAAGGTCGGCGTCAGGCCCAGGCCTTGCTGTTTGCCGTAGCGCAGGCTGGCCATGTGGAAGAAATCCTTGGCTTGCATCAGCGTCGAGGCAAATACGCCTTCGGTGGCCAGGATGCTGACGCGGTGCAGCGGCGCTGGTGACGAAATCAACATAAATATTGTTCTTATAGGGGCTAAGTGGTCATGAGCTGGCTGGATCGTCTTATTTATTGGCGCTTGTGTCCAGTGTGACCAAGCGTTTGCTTGGCTAAAGTCGAGGCCATGCTAAAAACGACTCACTCAGTAGGTGTAGCCATGATCCCCAGAACGATTTTCAGCCCTGAACACGAACAGTTTCGCGACAGTGTGCGCAAGTTTCTTGAGCGGGAAGCCGTGCCATTCCATCAGCAATGGGAGAAGGACGGCCACATCGATCGTGCACTGTGGAACAAGGCCGGGGGGGCGGGGATGCTTTGCTCACATCTTCCCGAAGAGTACGGCGGCATGGCGGCGGATTTTCTCTACAGCACGGTGGTGATCGAGGAGGTAGGACGTCTGGGCCTGACCGGCATCGGTTTCTCGCTGCACTCCGACATCGTTGCGCCTTACATCCTGCATTACGGCAGCGAGGCGCAAAAACAGCACTACCTGCCCAAGTTGGTATCCGGTGAAATGGTGACCGCCATCGCCATGACTGAGCCGGGTGCCGGTTCTGACCTGCAGGGCGTTAAAACCACTGCGGTGCTGGATGGCGACGAGTATGTGATCAATGGCTCGAAGACGTTTATCACCAACGGCTTTCTCGCTGACCTGGTGATTGTCGTGGCCAAAACCGACCCCAAAGCTGGCGCCAAGGGCACCAGTCTGTTTTTGGTGGAAGCCAGCACGCCGGGTTTCTCCAAGGGCAAGCGCCTGGAAAAAGTCGGGATGAAGGCGCAGGACACCTCCGAGCTGTTCTTTCAGGATGTGCGTGTGCCTAAGGAAAACCTGCTGGGCCAGGCCGGTATGGGGTTCGCTTATCTGATGCAGGAGCTGCCGCAAGAGCGCCTGACTGTCGGTGTGGGAGCGTTATCGTCGGCCGAGGCGGCGTTGCAGTGGACGCTGGAGTACACCCGCGAGCGCAAGGCGTTCGGCAAGGCGATTGGCGATTTCCAGAACACCCGTTTCAAGCTGGCAGAAATGGCCACGGAAATTCAAATCGGTCGCGTATTTGTCGATCGCTGTCTGGAGCTGCACCTGCAAGGCAAGTTAGATGTGCCGACTGCGGCGATGCTCAAATACTGGGGCACCGACCTGCAGTGCAAGGTACTGGATGAGTGCGTGCAGCTGCACGGTGGTTACGGCTATATGTGGGAATACCCGGTGGCGCGCGCCTGGGCTGATGCGCGGGTGCAGCGTATTTATGCAGGCACCAACGAGATCATGAAAGAGATCATCGCGCGTTCGCTTTAATCACTTGCTGAATAAAACAAGCCCGGCAATTGCCGGGCTTATCTATGGTCACCCCCATTTTTGCAATACTGATCAGCGATGGGTGTTTGGCTTGCTTAAATCTATCCGGCGTCTGTATGAGGCATGCCCCGCGCCACGATGAGAGTCGCACCTGGTGATCCTGAAAAGCCCGGCGGCTTCTTTAAGCCGATTTTTGTGTCAGGTTCTTCACCAGGCCGGTAGGCCGTTCACGTCATCTGTTGTTCAGCTATCGCAAAACCTGAAAAGGTGCTTCTTAGCACTGCAACACCAACAGGGTCAGGCGGCGTAGCCGTCTGGCCCTGTTTCATAACTACTGTGTTGTGTGGCGATGGCCCAGGCGATACGCGCCAGCTTATTCGCCAGTGCGCAGGCCACCACATTCGAGTGGCGCCGGCAAAGCAGGCTGCGCACCCAATCGGCCAGCGCGCCGCGCTGATGCTCTAACCGCAGCAGGTAGACCCGCGCACATTGCACCAGCAAGCGGCGCAAGTTCTTGTCGCCGCGTTTGCTGATACCCAACAGGTTGGCTCGACCGCCCGTGCTGTATTGCCTCGGCACCAAGCCGACGGAAGCCGCAAAGTCTCGACTGCTGGTGTACTGTTTTCCATCACCCATTTCCGCGGCCAGCACACTGGCCGTGATCGGCCCCACGCAGGGAATAGTCAGCAATCGGCTGCCCAAGTCATCCTCACCCAACTGGCTGGCGACTTCCTTGTCCAACGCCTTGATCTGTTCATCTAAATAAGTGAAATGCTCATGCAGACGCTGCAGTAAGGCAACCAGGCGCACGGGCAACTCATGCTCAGCTAGCACGCTGGATAAGCGTCGAATGACTGCCGTACCCACCGGCAGGCTGATACCGAACTCCAATAGAAAACCATGCAGCTGATTAATGACTTTGGTGCGATCACGAATCAGCGATTCGCGCAGGCGATGCAGCACCGAGAGCGTTTGCTGGGCTTCGTTCTTCGGGGTTACGAAACGCATCGACGGCCTGGAAGCCGCTTCGCAGATGGCTTGCGCATCGATAAAATCATTCTTGTTGCCCTGCACAAAAGGCCGCACGAATTGCGGAGAAATCAGCCGGGCCTCATGCCCTAGCGCTGTAATCTCACGTGCCAGGCAGTGCGCGCCGGCACAGGCCTCCATCACCACCGTGCACGCGGGCTGATTAGCAAGTAGGCGCAGTAACTGCTGGCGAGTAGTCTTCTTACGAAATACTTCGCTGCCGCTGTTGTCCTGAGCATGCAGGTGGAAACTATGCTTGCCCAGATCGATACCGATCAATGCTACTGACTTCATGGCGATGGCCTCCGGAATAAAAACACCCTACGAAAGACTAGTCTGCGCAGGGTGTCGGGGGTGACCATCTCATT
>JAHIWP010000003.1 GCA_018816095.1 Gammaproteobacteria bacterium | reverse complement strand
TATGGGATCGCCTGGGGCTGGTCTCAATACTGGATACGATCAACCGGCTTAGCCGCATAACCTGAACCGCCGTATACGGAACCGTACGTACGGTGGTGTGAGAGGACGGCGGATGTGAATCCGCCTCCTACTCGATTCTGCTTGCCATGACACTGGCGCGTAAGTCGCGGGCTGTTGCGCCGATTTAGTTGCTGGGCGCGGCGCTAAAACCTACGGCGCGCTCGCGGCGGGTGCTCCATACCGCGCCAGCCACCAGTACGACCAGGGTGATGGCCAACGCGGCGGACGACCCCACCGTGCCGAAGCCCAGGCCGCCGTGATCCAGTGGTTTGCTGAGGAAGTCGCCCAGGGTCGCGCCGAATGGCCGGGTCAGCACGAACGCCAGCCAAAACAACACCACGTGCGAGATGCGCGTCACGTACTTAGCCGCCACCACTGCGGCGATCAGGCTGCCGATCAACAGGGCGCCACCAGCAAAGCCCAGGCCCGAGTCGTCGGCCAGGTAATCACCCAGTGCGGTGCCCAGGGTGTTGGAAAACAGAATCGCCATTCAATAGAACAGCTCACCTCGGCGGCTCTCAATATGCTCGACCGACAGGGATTTTTCGCTCAGGTACCACATCGCGAAAACCGCAATCAACAAGGTCACCAGTAACGCCGAACCGGTGGCGTAGCCCAGACCCAGGGTGCGATCCATAAAGTCGGAGATGGTGGTGCCGGCGGTGCTGGTGGCCAGAATCACTGTCCAGTAGAGCGCTGGGTTGTAACTGCGCGCCCGTAGCTGGCCGACTAGGGTGAGAAGAAACAGGCTGATAAGAATCAGTGAACTTATGGCATAGCCGACATCCAGCGTCATGGACAGTAAATCCCCGGCGGTTTCGCCCAGGGTGGTGGCACAAATCTTCATCACCCAGAAGCTCAGGGTGATGGCAGGCAGTTTGTTCATCGGCGCAATCCGTCAGGCAAGAGAGGAGGGGAAGACGGTTGCAAAAGTAGAGGCGCGGGTGTGAAAAGACGTTAAGAACTCATCAGCGATTCGTTATTTAAAGCGTCTCTTGGGCTATTTCGCCGGGCCCCGGCGAGGCAAATCGTCGCAATAGATAAAAGGCACGGTAGCCGCCGTGCCTTTTGTTATGTGCTTTGCGACAATGGCGCATCTTTTTGCCTATGGGCGGTGAACGGCCTCGTATAGCGGCGTGTTGATCGTGCAAGGTGCTCACACTTTTGTCGGATGCCACCATGACCGTCTTGAAGAACGACCGTTTCCTTCGTGCCCTGCTCAAGCAACCTGTCGACGTCACCCCAGTGTGGATGATGCGTCAGGCCGGTCGTTACCTGCCCGAGTACCGCGCCACCCGCGCCAAGGCGGGTAATTTCGTCAAACTGATGAAGAACCCCGAGTTGGCCTGCGAGGTCACGCTGCAGCCGCTGGACCGTTACCCGCAGCTGGACGCGGCGATTCTCTTCTCCGACATCCTGACCATTCCCGACGCCATGGGCCAAGGCCTGTATTTCGAAACCGGCGAAGGCCCGCGTTTCAACAAAGTCATCAGCTCCATGGCTGATATCGAAGCGCTGCCGATCCCTGATCCCGAGCAAGATCTGGGCTATGTGATGGACGCCGTGCGCACCATTCGCCGTGAGCTGAATGGCCGCGTGCCGTTGATCGGCTTCTCTGGCAGCCCCTGGACCCTGGCCACTTACATGGTCGAAGGCGGCTCCTCGAAGGACTTCCGCAAGTCCAAGGCCATGCTCTACGACAACCCGCAGGCCATGCATGCGTTGCTCGACAAGCTGGCACAGTCGGTTACCGCCTACCTTAACGGCCAGATCAAGGCCGGTGCGCAAGCGGTGCAAATTTTCGATTCCTGGGGTGGTTCGCTGTCGGCAGCGGCCTATCAGGAGTTTTCCCTGGCCTATATGCAGAAGATCGTCGACGGTTTGATCCGCGAACACGACGGTCGTCGCGTGCCGGTAATCCTGTTCACCAAAGGCGGCGGCCTGTGGCTGGAGTCCATGGCCGAGACAGGTGCTGAAGCCCTGGGCCTGGACTGGACCTGTGACATCGGCAGCGCCCGCGCCCGCGTCGGCGACAAGGTGGCCTTGCAGGGCAACATGGACCCGAGCGTGCTGTACGCCAACCCGGCGGCGATTCGCGCCGAAGTCCGGCGCATCTTGGCGTCGTACGGCCATGGCAGCGGTCAGGTGTTCAACCTCGGCCATGGCATCACCCCGGAAGTCGACCCGGCGCATGCCGGTGCGTTCTTCGAAGCGGTGCATGAGCTGTCGGCGCAATACCACACTTCGTAAATGAACAAGGGCCGCATTTGCGGCCCTTGTTCATTGTGCAGCGCTTAATCAGTTGTAACGGTATTTCTGATCGACTTTACGCTTGCTCAGCGTGTATTGAGTAATGTCGATCTGGCCTGTTTGGAGTTGCTCATCTAGGCCATCTAGCTCACGTTCATGCTGACTGTGAAGGTGTGCTTTTGTCGCTTGATAGTTGATTGATTGGGAGGCGTCATGTCCGCTGACAGGGTCCCAAAGAATCGAAAGTGGCCAGAAAAGCAAGTTCACGACGCCTAAGCCGTATTCGCGGCCATAGAAGGAGCCCCCGCCTGGCAAAAGACCTAAAGCGGCTCCTAGCCCGGGATTCTTTTCTTCGACGGCCTGGCCGCGCGCTTCAAAATACTTGAGCTCAGCTTCCTGATGCGAATTAAGACCCGATGCACATCCCGTGCAAAATACGATTACGCTGGCTGCTGCAAAAATACGATTGATGCTCATGCTAACTCCATGTTTTTGTTGGTAATCCGGCCACGCAAAAGCGGCGGCGGAGCTTAGCATGGTGTGGTGGCGTTTTGCCTTTATTGTTGAGCCTGCGTATGCGCGATTCGTTTTGCAGAGTTTTTCGCTTATCCGCAGGTTTTTTGCATAGAATCCAAGACCATTTTGGGGCTCAGGGAGGTACTTCATGCGGCGCGTAATTTTCAATCAGAAGGGCGGTGTGGGTAAGTCCAGCATTGCCTGCAACCTGGCCGCAGTCAGCGCTTCCCAGGGCTATCGCACGCTGTTGATCGACCTGGACGCACAGGCCAACTCGACGCATTACCTCACCGGCTTGACCGGCGATGAGATTCCTATGGGGATCGCCGAGTTCTTCAAGAACACCCTGTCGTCCGCGCCCTTCGGCAAGAAAGGCCGGGTTGATATCTACGAAACGCCGTTCGACAACCTGCATGTGGTCACCGCCACCGCTGAGCTGGCTGACCTGCAGCCCAAGCTTGAGCAGAAACACAAGATCAACAAGCTGCGCAAATTGCTCGATGAGCTGGGTGAGGATTACGAACGCATCTACCTGGATACCCCGCCCGCACTGAATTTTTACACCGTTTCGGCGTTGATCGCGGCCGACCGGGTGCTGATTCCCTTTGACTGCGACAGCTTCTCGCGTCAGGCGCTGTATGGCTTATTGCGGGAAATTGAAGAGCTTAAGGAAGACCATAATGAAGGGCTTGAGGTTGAAGGTATCGTGGTCAACCAATTCCAGCCGCGCGCGACCTTGCCGCAGCAACTGCTCGATGAGTTGGTCGCCGAGGGCTTACCGGTGTTGCCGGTAAATCTGATGAGTTCGGTGAAGATGCGCGAGTCGCACCAGGCCTGCATGCCGCTGGTTTATCTGGATCGCAACCACAAGCTGACCCAGCAGTTTGTCGAGTTGCATGACCTGCTCAATGCCCGCTGATCGTAACCCACCAATAAAAAAGCTGCCTAGGCAGCTTTTTTATTGGTGGGTTACGCTTCTGCGCAGCAAACTCACCCTACCGCACCACGTAGATATCGCAGGGTGCCTTGTGCAGGAAGTGCTGCGCCAGGCTGCCGAGCAGGGCTTGCGACAGTGCGCTGCGGCCGTGGCTGCCGAGCACCAGTAGTTCGCTATCGGTACTTTTCAGGTGAGCTTGCAGGCAGCGCAGAATGCCGCCTTGTTCTACTGAATGAGTCAGCGTCGGGCCCTTGTCTGGCAGGTTTTGCGCTTCATCTTCCAGCAACTGGTTGATCAGGGCTTTCTGCGTGTCCAGTTGCGCCTCAACCTGCTTGGCTGTGCCCTTGTCAGGCTCAAACACGTGCAAGGCATGCAGCTCAGCGGTTTCGGGCAGCAGCCGATAGGCCTGGCCGAGCGCGCTGCAGGCGCAGAGCGAGAAGTCGATGGCCGCCAGAGCGCGTTTATACGGGCTGGAATCATTGCGTGCGACCAACAGCAACGGCACGGGACAGTTGCGGGCGATGCGGTCGAGGCTAGTGCCGGAGAAGAAATCGTGGCGCTGGTGATGGGCGCCGAGGACCAGCAGGTCGCAACCCAGTTCATTGAGCTGCTGCAGCACGGTGTCCGAGGGCTTGCTGCCACTGCGGATCAGCAGTTGCGTGCCAGCCGGTGCATAGGTGGTGAGGCTGCGATCCAGAGCCTGTTTGGCCTGGTCATGCTCCTGGCTGCTTTTGCTCGGGTCGAGCACATGCAGCAGGGTCAGTTTGGCGTTGAACTGTTTGGCCAGTTGCGCGGCGCGGCACAGCGCCATATCAGCGGTATCGCGCAGGTCGTGAGCAATGAGGATATGACTGGGCATGGTCGGCACTCTCCTGCCGATGCATGTCGGCACATTTATTGTGACCTCGAGTCATAGCTGGACTTTTGACCTAGGGCAAGGTCATGCGTCAGCGTCTACGCAATTGGTACAGGCCACGACTCTCGACCACTACTTCACCACTGTCGTCGGTTAGCTGCAACTCTAAAAGGTATTCAGCCTTGCCTTGGTCTGTTGCCTGGTTTTGCAGGCGCTGGATTTCCTCGGCGCTAAGGCGTGCCTCGACCCGAATCGCGCCGGTAGCGGGGCGGCGAAAGCGCAGGTTCATCTCCTTGATGATGGGATAAAAATGCTGGGTATCGAAGCTGGTGAGAAATAACGCGCCGCCGGGAATCTCCGCCAGGGTGAACAGCGCGCCGGCATACATGCTGCCGATATGGTTCTGGTTGCCCTCTAGAGGCATCCGCAGGCGCACCCAGCCAGGCTCAAGGACTTCGGCCTTGAGGCCGCTGCGCTGAACAAAGGCGATCTGTTCTTCGGTGAGCTGGCGCACCAGTTCAAGGGGCATCGGCATGGCTTGGCTCCACAGGTTGTGAGTGTGCAGCCAGCCTAATGCGTGCTTAAGAGCAGGGTAATGACCGCGCTGGCATCGCGGCATTGACTGAATCGCTCAGCGCCGCAGCTCAGATGCCGTGCTGACGTAGCCAGCCGAGCAGTTGTGGCAATGGCAGTGCGCCACTCTGGCGGGCGATTTCCACGCCGCCCTTAAGCAGGATCAGGCTCGGGATCGAGCGAATGCCCATCTCGGTGGACAGTTGCGGGTTGGCTTCGCTGTCCAGTTTTGCCAGGCGACAGCGGCCCTGCAATTGGCTGGCGGCCTGGGTAAAAATTGGCGCGAAACTGCGGCATGGGCCGCACCAGCTGGCCCAGACGTCAATCAGCAAGGGTAAATCGCCTTTGTTCTGCGCGGCGAAGCTGGCCTGACTCAGCTCGAAGGGCGTGCTCGGCAGCACTTCAGCCTTGCAGCGGCCACAGCGCGGCGCATCGCCCAGGCGTTCAGAGGGAATACGGTTGAGGCCATTGCAGTGCGGGCAGGGGATCAGCAGGGGATTGGACATGGGCGACTCCAGACGCGGGATAGTCCTAATCTGGAGTCGCTGACGCCGATATCAAGTGCGCGGGTGTGCCTTAAACGATTTGTGCGGCCTGCAACGCCTGGCTGAGGTCGGCGAGAATGTCATCGCTGTGTTCGATGCCAATCGATAGGCGCACCATGTCGCGCGGTACACCGGCGCGTTCCAGCTCTTCGTCATTCAGTTGGCGATGGGTGGTCGAGGCCGGGTGGCAGGCGAGCGATTTAGCATCGCCGATATTCACCAGGCGCACCACCAGCTGGAGCGCGTCGATAAAGCGCGCCCCGGCTTCCTGACCGCCGACAATGCCGAACGACAGGATCGACGCAGGCTTGCCTGCGCAATATTTCTGCGCCAAGGCATGCTCGGGATGATCCGGCAGGCCGGCATATTTGACCCAAGCCACCTGCGGGTGGTTTTGCAGGTAATGGGCGACCTTCAGCGCGTTCTCGCAGTGGCGCTCCATGCGCAGCGCGAGCGTCTCCAAACCTTGCAGGATCAAAAAGGCGTTGAACGGCGACAGCGCCGCACCGGTATTGCGCAGTGGCACCACGCGGCAGCGGCCGATAAAGGCGGCAGGCCCGAAGGCTTCGGTGTAGGTCACGCCGTGGTAGGACGGGTCCGGCGTATTGAGCAGGGCAAAGCGCTGTTTATTGTCAGCCCAGGGGAATTTGCCGGAGTCGACGACAATGCCGCCGATGCTGGTGCCGTGGCCGCCGATGTATTTGGTCAGTGAGTGCACGACGATGTCGGCGCCGTGTTCAAACGGCCGGCAGAGCATCGGCGTGGCCACCGTGTTGTCGACGATCAGCGGCACGCCATGGCGGTGTGCGGCGTCAGCCAGTGCTTGCAGGTCAACGATATTGCCCGCCGGGTTGCCGATGGATTCGCAGAATACCGCCTTGGTCTTGTCGTCGATCAGCGCTTCCAGGGCGGCGATGTCGTCGTGCGCGGCGAAGCGCGTCTGGATGCCAAAGCGCGGCAGGGTGTGGGCCAGCAGGTTGTAGGTGCCGCCGTACAGCTTGGCCACCGAGACGATGTTGTCACCGGCTTCGGCCACAGTCTGGATGGCGTAGGTGATCGCGGCCATACCCGAGGCCACAGCCAGTGCACCGACGCCACCTTCCAGCGCGGCGACGCGCTCTTCGAGCACGGCGTTGGTCGGGTTCATGATTCGTGAATAGATATTGCCGGCGACCTTCAGGTCGAACAGATCGGCCCCGTGCTGGGTGTCGTCGAAGGCAAAGGAGCTGGTCTGGTAGATCGGCACGGCCACCGCCTTGGTGGTCGGGTCAGGGCTGTAGCCGGCGTGGATGGTCAGGGTTTCCAATTTCATACGCACGTTCCTTCGGGGCAGATGGCAAGGTACGCAGCATGGCCAAAGCAGCACCGCCTGGTCAATGCACCGGCGCATTCAGCGCAAAGTGTGCGGGCCGAGGCCGGTGCCGAGCGCGTGCTTAGACCGGTACCAGTGGCCAGAACCAGGGGATCACCACACTGGCAACCGCCCACAGCAACAGGTTGAGCGGTATGCCGACCTTCATAAAGTCGGTGAAGCGATAGCCGCCGGCGTTGTATACGAAGGTATTGGTTTGATAGCCGATGGGGGTGGCAAAGCTGGCGCTGGCGGCAAACATCACGGCGACCACAAAGGCGCGCGGATCCACCCCCAGGTGCTGAGCCAGGCCGATGGCAATCGGCGTGACCAGTACCGCGACGGCGTTGTTCGAGAGCATCTCGGTGAGGATCGAGGTCAGCAAGTAAATCAGCGACAGCATCAGCAGCGGCCCGGCCCAGGGCAGCCAGCCCATCACGCTTTCCACCAGCAGTTTGACCAGGCCGACTTTGTCCATGGCGATGCTGATGGCCAGCATGCCGAAGATCAGGCTGAGGATCTTCCAGTCCACCGCTTTGTAGGCGTCTTCCACATCCAGGCAGCGGGTCGCCAGCACGGTCACCGCGCCGATGATCGCCAGGCCTTCGATGGGCATCACGCCAAAGGCCGCCAGCAGCATTACCGCCAGGGTGGCGATGATCGCAATCGGCGCTTTGTCGCGGCGGAATGCGCGCTCCTGCACGGCGTTAAGGCTGATCAGCTCGCCGTTGTCGGCAAAGCGTTTGATTTGCGTCGGCGTGCCTTCGACCAGCATCACGTCGCCGAACTGCAACTCGAAGTCATCCAGGTTGCCCTGGATGTTCTCGTCCTGGCGGTGCACGGCGAGCACGGCGATGCCATAGCGCGCGGTGAGGTCTAGGTCGCGCATGGGCCGGTGGCTGTAGCGCGAGTTACGTCCGACGATGGCCTCGGCGAGGATCACATCGTGGCTGCTGATGGTTTCAAAGGCATCGCTGCGGTTGAAGATCAGGTGGCCGCTTTCGCGCAGCTCGACCACATCCTTGACCTGGCCGTGCAGCACCAACTGATCGCCGGCCAGCAGCAGGGTGTCGTGGGCGGGCTCGGTGAGCTCCTGCTCGTCGCGGAAAATTTTCAGCACCTGCAGGCCGCTGCCACCGTTGAGATGGGCTTCGTGCAGGGTTTTGCCGATCACCGGGGAGTCGTGCGGCACCAGCAGTTCGGTCATAAAGGTGCGCGCAAGATCCGGGCGCAGCTGCTTGGACAGGGTTTCGCGGTCGGGCAACAAGTGCCGGCCAATGGTCAGCAGATAAGCCATACCGGCGGCGGCGAGGATCAGCCCGGCGCCGGTAATTTCGAACATGCCGAAGGGCTCCAGGCCCGCCTTGCGCGCCACCCCATCGACCAGAATATTGGTCGAGGTGCCGATCATGGTCAGCGTGCCGCCAAGGATGGTCGCGTAGGACAGCGGAATCAGCAGTTTCGACGGCAGGGTGCCGGCACGCCGGGCCAGGGAGATCGCCACCGGGGTGAGAATGGCCACCACCGGGGTGTTATTCAGAAAGGCCGAAATGACCAGGGCGGTAATCGTCAGACCGGTGAGCACGCGGATCGGGCTGGTGCCGACCAGATCGCCCAGCCAGTTGCCGAGGGCGTCGATACAGCCGGTGCGCTCTAAAGCGGCGGACAGCACAAACATACAGGCGATGGTCACCGGGGCCGAGTTGCTCAGTACGCTGAGCACTTCGGTTGGGGTCAGCAGCTGGGTAATCAGCAGCGCGGCCACGGCAATGGCGGCGACTATATCCGGGCTCCACTTCTCGCGTACAAACGCGTACAGCACCCAAACCAACAGGGCGCCAACAAACAGCAGGGGCAGCGGTAGTGAATCCCAGAACATGAACGTCCTTTTGAGCTATCGGCGTGCCGACCTATGGGGGCTATGGCGGCGCAAGGCGCAGAAGATAAGGGTTGCTGCTTAGAGAGTCTAAGAATGTTTGGGAAGGTTTATATGCCTTTTCGATTTAACAGATAAGGCTGTACGGACCGCTCTGCTGGCCACTGTGCCTGTGCGGCGGCGCCTGGGCGAATTAGGCTCAAGGCTTTGTCGGAAGGGGATCGCTATGCGTCAGTTAGGCATCTTGGGCGGCATGAGCTGGGAATCTACGGCCAGTTATTACCGTTTGCTCAATCAGGGCGTGCGCGAGCAGTTGGGCGGCCTGCACTCGGCGCCGCTGTTGCTGCATTCCGTGGACTTCGCTGAAGTGGCCGAGCTGCAGCAACGTGGCGACTGGCAGGCCGCCGGCGAGCTTTTGGCCAGGGCCGCACAGGGCTTGCAGCAGGCTGGGGCGACCGCTTTGCTGCTCGCCACCAATACCATGCACAAGGTCGCGCCGGCGCTGGAGGCCGCGATCGATATCCCGTTGCTGCATATCGGCGATGCGGTTGGTCAGGCCTTGCAGCGTCAAGGGATCAAGCGCGCTGCCTTGCTTGGGACGCGTTTTACTATGCAGGAGGCCTTCTACCGTCAGCGGTTGGCCGAGCGTTTTGCGATTGAGGTGATCACCCCTGAGCCTGTGCACATGGAGGAAGTCGACCGGGTGATCTTTGCCGAGCTGTGTCAGGGCCAGTTCCTCGCGCCGGCGCGCGACTTCTACTTGGATTGCTTGCGCACGCTGAAAGAGCAGGGCGCCGAGGTGGCGATTCTTGGTTGCACCGAAATTGGTTTGTTACTGGAGGGCGTGGACGCACCGCTGCCGTTGCTCGACAGCGCCGAGTTGCATGTGGCGATGGGGCTGGAGTGGATGTTGGGGGTGTAGGAAATCCTGTGGGAGGCGCTTTAGCGGCGATTGTCGCGGCTAAAGCCCCTCCCACGGCTGGCTACGAGGAACAGCTGATTTCCAGGTGCTTACCCCACTCCGGTGGACGCTGGGCGTAGCGCTCGAAGCCCGGCTGCTCGTCGAAGGGCTGTGACAGCACCTGATGCAGTTCGCGCACCGGGGCATAATCGCCCTGCTCGGCGGCTTCGATCGCCTGCTGCGCTAAGTAGTTGCGCAGGATGTATTTGGGGTTAACCGCCTGCATGCGCGCCTGGCGCTGCACCTGGTCAGCGCCGTCCTGAGCGCTGCGTATTAGGTAGTCGGCGGCCCAGGTGTCGAAGCCGGCGAGGTCGGTAAAGTCATCACGCAGGCGCGCCACAGCCTCGGCCGCTGGGCTGTCGCCGAGCTCGCGGAAGAAGTTGGTGTAGTCCACCGCGCTGCTTTGCATCAGTTGCAGCAAGCGC
The DNA here is from genome assembly GCA_018816095.1 of Gammaproteobacteria bacterium. GTDB lineage: Bacteria > Pseudomonadota > Gammaproteobacteria > Pseudomonadales > Pseudomonadaceae > Aquipseudomonas > Aquipseudomonas spirodelae. Next base: position 14,344 of record JAHIWP010000003.1, on the reverse strand, counting down.
TGCACCCGGGCTTCATCGCCCTCATCGGCGCTCAGTAGGCCTAGGCGTTTACGCATCAGATCGAGGTAGTGCGCCTGATACAGCGGCAGGAACAGGCCGAGGCTTTCGCGCAGGGCATCGACCTCGACCAGTGGCACCAGCGCTTGACCGAGGGCAGCGAGGTTCCATTGGGCGATGGGCACCTGATTGCTGAAGCTGTAGCGCCCGGTGTCATCCGAATGGTTGCAGATGTGCTGGGCGTCGAAATCGTCGAGGAAGGCATAGGGACCGTAGTCGAAGGTGATGCCGAGGATCGACATGTTGTCGGTGTTCATCACCCCGTGACAGAAACCGTACGCCTGCCAGTAGGCGATCATCGTGGCGTTACGCTCGATGATCTCGCGGAACATCGCCAGATAGGGCTGCGCGTCTTGTAGGCACTCGGCGTAGTGGCTGTGCAACACATGCTCGGCCAGTTGCTTCAGCTGGTCGTGCTGCTGGGTGTAATAGAAGTATTCGAAGTGGCCGAAGCGCACATGGCTGGGCGCCAGGCGCAGCACCATCGCCGCGCTTTCTTGCTTCTCGCGCCACACCGGGGTGCTGGAGCCGGTCACGCACAGCGCCCGCGAGGACGGAATACCAAGGGCGTGCAGGTGCTCGCTGGCGAGAAATTCACGGATCGAGGAGCGCAGTACCGCGCGGCCATCGCCCATGCGTGAGTAGGGGGTTTGCCCGGCGCCTTTGAGGTGCAGGTCCCAGTACTCGCCGGCTTCGTTGAGCACCTCGCCCAGCAGCAGGCCGCGGCCATCGCCCAGGCGCGGGTTGTAACCGCCGAACTGATGCCCGGAATAAACCATGGCCCGTGGCTCGGCCGTACTCCAGAGCTTGTGCCCGCTGAAAATCTGCGCAAATACGGCACTCTCGGCCTCGCTCGGGTCGAGGTCGAGCAACGCCATCGCCGCTGTGCTGGCCACCACTAAGCGCGGCTCGGCAATCGGCTCGGGCAATACGTGGCTAGAAAAGGCGTCGCCAAGGCGGGCGAAACGGTTGTCGAATTGCAACTCGATGAGCGACTTCACGTTCAGGCTCCAGCCAGGCACAGCGGCCCGGCGGTGGTGAGGGGCTGGCCCGCATGTGCGGGCGAGTAACTGATTTACTGCGGATCTAGAGGCGGCTCGGGCGGCGACTGTTGTTGCTTAGCCGTAGCCGCGACCCCGGCTTGTATCAGTTCTCCGCTGCTCAGATTGAGCTCATGGCCCTGCAGGTTTTTGATCAACACATCGACCTGATTGAATGCCATCTCGACGTTATGTTCGCGGAAGCTCAGGGCGATGCGCGTGAGGATTTCGTCGGTGGCGGCGTTGCGGTCGCCCAGCTCACGGACATGGAAGCGCAGCTCGTAGTCGAAGGTGCTGGCGCTGATCGTCAGGAAGAACAGCAAGGGCTCCGGGTCGCGCAGTACCCGTGGGTTCTCTATCGCGGCTTGCATCATCAGCTTGCGCGCCAGGGCCAGGTCCGACTCGTAGGCCAGGCCGATTTTCACAATGACGCGGGTGACGGTGTCGTTCAGCGACCAGTTGATCAGTTGGTCGGTGACGAAGGTTTTGTTCGGCACGATGATTTCTTTGCGGTCGAAATCGGTGATGGTGGTGGCGCGAATACGGATTTTACTGACCGTGCCGGACAGGTTGCCGATCGTCACCACGTCGCCAATGCGAACCGGCCGCTCGAACAGGATGATCAGGCCGGAGATAAAGTTGGCGAAGATTTCCTGCAGGCCGAAGCCCAGGCCCACCGACAGGGCGGCGACCAACCATTGCAACTTGTCCCAACTGACCCCGAGGGTCGACAGGGTGATGACAAAGCCGATGCCGAAAATGGCGTAGGACAGCAGCGTGGTGGTGGCGTAGGCGCTGCCTTGGGCCAGTTTGAGCCGCGACAGCACCAGCACCTCAAGCAGGCCGGGTAAGTTGCGCCCCAGGGCCAATGTGATGCCAATAATGATCAGCGCGCCGAGTACATCGCTGAGGCTGATGGGCACCAGCACGGCGGCATCGCCGGTACCGCTGCTGTACTCATACAGTGCGATGTTATCCAGGTAGGCAAATACTGAGATCAGATCCGCCCACACCCAATACAGGCTGAAGATAAAGGCGCCGAGTAGGGACAGGCGAATCAGCCGCAGCGATTGTTGATTGACCTGCTCAATATCCAGTGTCGGCTCTTCAATGACGATATCCGTGCCTTCACCGCCCTCTTTGCTGCTTTGTGCCTGGCGCTTGCTCAGGGCGCGTTGGTAAGCCAGGCGTCGTGCCGCCACAGACAAACCGCGGATAAAGGTGGCTTCGATGATCAGCCAGATCATCAGCAGGTACAGGGTGGTGATCAGGCGGTCACTGAGTTTCAGCGCGGTGTAGTAGTAACCAAACCCGACCGCAATGATCAGCGCCAGGGGCAGCAGACTGAGGGCGATACCGATAAGCAGGCGAAACGCCGAGCCATGCTCGCGGGCCGGGCCGGTGAGCAGGGTTTTGTACAGCAACCAGACCATCAGGGCGTAGCAACTCAGCACCACGGTCAGGCCGATGACGTCATCGCCAAGGCCGGCGGGCTGGTGTTTAGCCACTGTGACGACGGCGACCAAGGCCATCACCACCAAGCCCAAACGGCGCACTTGCTTGTGCAGGAAGGCCACCTGCGCGTGCCCCCAGCGGAAGTGCAACTCGGCCACGCCGCCATCGGCAAGGATGCGGTAGACGGTATAGAACACCAGCCAGGCCTGAGCCATCTGGAACAGCGCCTCGCCCAGGTTGGCGTTCTGCCCGCGGGCATCCATTTGCAGGGCGAAGCCGCAGAGCGCCAGGAGCAAGGTGCCGGGTAATGCCAGTAGCACGTTAAGCATGATCGCCATGGGCGTATGCAGCTGGCTGTCACGCTTGAAGTGGCCAATGTCCTGGTGCAGTTCGCCGAGCTTGCGGTACAGGTAGCTGCGGCGCCACAGCAACACGGTAATCAGCAGCAGTAGCGGCAGGAACAACAGCGGTCGCTCGGTTAGGCCGGCCGCCAGTTGACGCAAATTAGCGCCCCAGGGCAGTTCGGCAATCTGCCGCTCCAGCAAATGCGGCACCGACTTGAACCATTCCAGGTCCAGCGGCTTGTTGCTGGGGATCCAGAACATCTGCTCGTCGAGGGTGGCCCGCAGGGTTTCGGCGGTGGTTTGTAGCTGTTTCTGGTTGAGCTGCAGGGTGATCGACTCGTTGAGCAGCGTATTTAATTCGCGGTTCAGGCGGTCGATCAGCTCGCGGCGGGTGTTGATGATATCCAGCAGGTCGGTGCGCAAGGCCGGGGTATTCGCATCTTCCGTGTGGTTGCTGAGCAGTTTGTCGACGTAGACGCTGGGGTTGTTGATGGCCTCGCGCTGCTGGTTCAGCTCAAACTGATACAGGCGCAGGTCAGCGATTTGGTCTGGCAGGCTGCTGTCGATCTGCAACGTTGGCAGGGCCTGCTGCTGTTTATAGAGAATGCGTGAGAGCAGCAGGCTGCCTTGCAGTACGCTGATTTGTTCCGCCAGGGCTTGGTCGCTCTGGCTCAGGCTGTCGAGCTGCTGCTTGGTCTGCAGGTTGAGGCGGGTCAGTTCATTGAGGCGGTCGGTGGCGTTCAGCAGGTAGTCGGACAGCTTCAGATTCATTGCGCTTTCACGCGCCAGCAGGGTGTCGCTGCCGGCTTTCTCGGCTTCGCGCGATTGTTCGGCCACCGCCTGTTCAGACAGGTTGCGGCGTTTTTCGTTGATCAGGTTCTGCAGGTCGAGGAGTTCTTGCTCGAGGCGTTTGATCCGTTCATCGAGCAAGGTTCGGCGACTATTACCGAGGTCTTGCAGCAGGCTATTGCCGGCCAACTCCTGACGCCGCAGCTGGGTTTGTGCGTCGAGCTTGGCCAGTTCGGCATTAAACTGGTCACGGCGCTCATTGCTCAGCGGTTTACTGCCGTCGCGGCCGTTTTTCAGGAGGTTGTTGATCTCCAGGCTACGGGTCTGGTTGCTGCTGATTTCCGCCTGGGCGCGCTCTGGGCGGGTCTGCGCGGTGATCACCAGGCTATTGGCCTCGATGATCTGCTTTTGCCATTCGTTGAGTTGCGCGTTGCGCTCGGCCAGTAGCTGCTCAAGCTGTGGCAGGGCGCTTTTGCCGTAGCGTAGGTTGACCTCAGTGGGGGGGCTGTTTTTCAGCCGCTCGTAATCGCGCTGGGCTTCGCTAATCTGCCGTGGGGCGTCCTCTAGCTGCTTTTCCAGGGCGGCCAGGCGCTGTTCGCTGTCGGCTGTCTCGACCAGCAGCGCCAGGGTTTTTTCCAGTGTTTGCTTGACGGCCTGCTGCTCGGCTTCCGGCAATTTGCGCTCTGCCAGGTTGTCGAGGCTGCTCTGTACGGCAGCGCTGCTCGGTGGCTCAGCGGCGTGCAACTGGGGGACGCTCAGGCAAAGCCCGAGCAGGGCAACGGCTAGATAGGTGCGCAGAGAGGGCATAGTGGCAGTCGTTGGCTCGATAAAGAAGCTGAGTTTAACAGGCGTCTGGTTAACTGCCTGGGCCGCACGCAATGGCCTTTAGTGGGTTAAGGCTGGCGTGCAGCCGGCGTAAACAGACTGTTAGAGGAAGAGCCCGGGGCCGGGGCGGCTGCCTTCGGGGAATCTGACGCCGACTTTGCGGATCTTGTTCCCTTCCATGGCGGCCACTGTCCAGGTCAGGCCTTGCCATTCCACTTGGTCGCCGATCACCGGCTCGCCGCCAATCTTGTGGGCAATAAAACGGCCCAGGTGCAGTTGGCCTTCGGCACCCTCCAGTTTCAAACCGTACAACGCTGCTACGGCAGCCAGCTCGGCATCGCCTTCAAGGACGAAGTCACCGAAAAAGCGCAGGTCCTGGCCGCGCTTCGGGGCCTGGCTGAACAGTTTGCCGAGTGCGGGCAGGTTATTTTCGTGGCCCACCACACAGAGCAAATCGCCGGCTTCCAGGGTCGTGCTACCGGAAGGGTGCAGCAGTTCCATACCACGGAACAGCGCGGCGATTCGCGTGCCTTCAGGCATTTTCAGCTCACGCAGCGCCGCGCCAATGCACCATTTTTCCGCACCGAGGCGATAGATAAACAGCTCCCACTGGCTGGTCGGGTGCACGTCCAGGCCGGCGCGTGATACTGGCGCAGGCTCCGGCGGAACGGTCACCCGCAGCAGCTTGGCGGCCCATGGCAGGCTGGTGCCTTGCAGCAGCAATGAGACCAGTACGATAAAGAACGCCACATTGAAGAACAGCTGGGCATTCGGCAGCCCGGCCATCAGCGGGAACACCGCGAGAATAATCGGCACCGCGCCGCGTAGGCCGACCCAGGCGATAAAGACCCGCTCGCGGTCATGGAAGGCGCGGAACGGTAGTAGACCGAGGAACACCGACAGTGGCCGTGCGAACAGGATCATCCACAGCGCCAAGCCCAGTGCCGGTAAGGCAATCGGCAGCAATTCGTGTGGGGTGACCAGCAGGCCGAGGACCAGGAACATGCCGATCTGCGCCAGCCAGGTCAGGCCGTCGAGCATATGCAGAATGCCGTGGCGCGAGCGGATCGGCCGGTTGCCCAGCAGCAGGCCGCACAGGTAGATCGACAGAATGCCGCTGCCGCCCACCGCCGTGGTGATGGCAAAGATGATCAGGCCGCCGCTGACCACCAGCAGTGGGTACAGACCCTTGGCCAGCTCCATGCGGTTAATCAGGTTGAGCAGCAGCCAGCCACCCCCGAGGCCGAGCAATGCGCCAATGCCGAACTGTTGCACCAGCTGGATCAGCAGATTCCAGCTAATGCCGTCCTGGCCGCTGCCGAGCATGGCGATCAGGGTAACGGTGAGAAACACCGCCATCGGGTCGTTACTACCGGATTCGATTTCCAGGGTGGCGCTGACCCGTTCGTTGAGGCCGCGCCCGCCGAGCAGGCTGAATACGGCGGCGGCATCGGTGGAACCGACGATGGCACCAATCAGCAAGCCTTCCATCCACGTCAGGTCGAACAGCCAGGCCGCGGCAATGCCCGTCAGCCCGGCGGTTATCAGTACCCCCAGCGTGGCCAGGGAAAGCGAGGGCCACAAGGCCACGCGAAAACTCGACACGCGGGTGCGCATGCCGCCGTCGAGCAGGATGATCGCCAGCGCGAGGTTACCGACCAGGTAGGCCTGCGGGTAATTGTTGAAGATGATGCCGCCCGGGCCGTCGGTGCCGGCGAGCATGCCGACGCCGAGAAAAATCACCAGGATGGGGATGCCGAAACGCGAGCCGAACGCGCTGACGAGAATGCTCATTGCGACCAGCACACCACCGACCAAAAAAAGATTATTGATGGTGCTGGCATCCAAGGCGCGTACTCCGTGCGGGTGGTGAGCGTGCCACTATGCATGGCGCGTGCCAGCGATTCTAACCGTTGCTCGAATTTGCCGCTGAAAAAAACGCCCGGCATCAGCCGGGCGTGTTGTAACAGCATGCTAGGCGCTTAAAACCTGTTTACGCCCTGGCGAGCTAGAGCCATGCAAGGTGAGCGCATGCGAGGACGTGCAGCTAAGCGTCTGCAGGTTTTTAGAACCAGGCATCCTGCATGCTCAGGCAGGTGTCGTCGCGGGCTTCGAGGATGGCCAGGTCGTGGTGGCAGCTCGGCACTTCCCAGGTGAGGAAGTAACGCGCGGCCTGCAGCTTGCCTTGGTAGAAGTCGACATCGGCGGAGTTGGCCTCTTTGTTACTCAGGCGCGCCAGGCCTTCTTCGGCGCGGATCGCCTGCTCCAGCCAGCGCCAGCCGATCACCGTATGGCCAAAGACCTTGAGGTACAGCGCCGAGTTGGCCAGGCCTTCATTCACTTTGCCGCCCATCAGGTCGCCGAGCAGCGCCAAGGTCACCGCTTGCAAGCGAGCCAGCAGTTGTTCCAGCGGCTGACGCAGGGTGGTCAGTGAGGCATGGGCTTCGGCGCGTTGGCAGGTGCCGTGGATCAGCTTGAGCAACTGCTTGAGCGCCGCTCCGCCGTTCATCGAGACCTTGCGCCCGAGCAGGTCGAGGGACTGGATGCCGTGGGTGCCTTCGTGGATTGGGTTCAAACGGTTATCGCGGTAGTACTGCTCCACCGGGTAATCGCGGGTGTAACCGTGGCCGCCGAGAATCTGGATCGCCAGTTCGTTAGCCTTGAGGCAGAACTCTGACGGCCAGGATTTGACGATAGGGGTGAGCAGGTCGAGCAACTCTAGGGCGCTGCTGCGTTCCTCCTCGGTCTCCAGGGTCAGGGTGTCGTCGAACAGGCGTGCAGCGTACAGGCCGAGATCGAACGAGCCCTCCACATAGGCTTTCTGCGTCAGCAGCATGCGCCGCACGTCAGCGTGTTCGATGATCGAAACTTGATTGGAGGTCGGGTCTTTGCCATCGGGCAGGCGACCTTGCGGGCGCTGACGGGCGTAGTCCAGCGAGTACAGGTAGCCGGCGTAACCGAGCATGACCGCGCCCATGCCGACGCCGATGCGCGCCTCGTTCATCATTTGGAACATGTAGCTCAGGCCGTGATGCGGCTTGCCCACCAGGTAGGCGACACAATCGCCGTTATCACCAAAGTTCAGCGCGGTGGAGGTGGTGCCGCGCCAGCCCATCTTGTGGAACAGCCCGGCCAGCACCACGTCATTGCGCTTGCCCAGGCTGCCGTCGTCGTTGACCAGAAACTTCGGCACGATAAACAGGCTGATGCCTTTAACGCCCGGCGGGGCATCCGGCAGTTTGGCCAGCACCATGTGCACGATGTTTTCACTGAGCGGGTGGTCGCCACCGGAGATAAAGATCTTGTTGCCTTTGAGGCGGTAGGTGCCGTCTTCAGCCGGTTCGGCGCGGGTGCGGATATCTGAAAGAGAGGAGCCCGCGTGCGGCTCGGTGAGGGCCATGGTGCCGAAGAAGCGCCCGTCGATCATCGGCTGCAGGAAGCGCTGCTTCTGCTCGGCGCTGCCAAAATTCTCAATCAGGTTAGCCGCGCCCATGGTCAGGAACGGGTACGAGGTGGTCGCCGCGTTAGCCGACTGGAAGTGCGCAAAGCAGGCTTGCGACAGCAGGTTGGGCAGCTGCATGCCGCCGACGTCGAACTCGCGGGTGGCATTGAGGAAACCGGCTTCGAGGAAGGCATCTACCGCCGGCTTGACCTCGGGGATCAGCACTGCGGCGCCGTCGACATACTCCGGCTCGTGTTCGTCGTTTTTACGGTTGTGCGGGGCGAACAGGTTTTCGGCGATGCTGCGCGCGGTGTCGATGGCTGCGTCAAAGGTTTCGCGGCTGTGCTCGGCGAAACGCTCGCGCTGGGTCAGGCCTTCGGCGTCCAGCACTTCGTACAGCTCGAAGGCCAGGTTACGGGAACTGAGCAGGGTCTCGGACATGCTTATACCTCCGGTTGCAATGGGCCGAGTCTAAGCAGCCTGCGGCGTAGCTCCCAGCACTATAAACCGGCGTGATAAAGGCTCAGTGCGTGAAACCTTGGGCCAATTGCGCCGTCAGCTCGGCGGCGCCGATGGCCTGGCAGCCGCTGGTGTTTTGCCCGGCCCAGAGCGGGGAAAAATCGCCGCTGTCCTGGCTCTCTGCCTGGCTGCGCAGCGGTGCAATCGCGCTGGTTGCTAACGGGAAGGCCGGCGCCAGTGGGCTGATTGGGCCCAGCTCACGCATCACCCGGTTAACGATGCCGCGCGCTGGGCGACCGCTGAACAGGTTGGTCAGGGCGGTATGTTGCGCCGCCGGGCTGAGCAGGGCCGCACGGTGGATCGCGCTGGTGCTGGCCTCGTCGCAACACAGGTAAGCGGTGCCGACCTGCACGCCACTCGCGCCGAGGGCCATGGCCGCGCGCACGCCCTGAGCATCGGCAATACCGCCGGCGGCGATCACGGGCACTTGCACGGCCTGGACGATCTGCGGCAGCAAGGCAAAGGTGCCGAGCTGGCTGTTGAGGTCTTCGCTGAGGAACATGCCGCGATGGCCGCCGGCTTCCAGGCCCTGGGCGATGATCGCATCAGCGCCATGGGCTTCTAGCCAGCGTGCTTCCTCGACCGTGGTCGCCGAACTGAGCACTTTGGCGCCGCACGCCTTGACCCGCGCCAGCAGCTCGGCGGCGGGCAGGCCGAAGTGAAAACTCACCACGGCCGGGGGGAACTCATCGAGCACGTCGGCCATCTCGGCGCTAAACGGTAGGCGACCGGGGCCGCTGCTGATGCTGGCCGGATCGATGTCGAGTTCGGCGTAGTAAGGTCTTAGCGCTGTGCGCCAGGCCGCGTCGCGGGCGGCATCGACACGCGGCGGGGTGTGGCAGAAGAAGTTCAGGTTGAACGGCTGCGTGGTTTTGCGTGTGAGGGCTTCTAGTTCGAGGCGTAACGCACTGGCATCGAACAGCGCGCAGGCGAGCGAACCAAGGCCGCCGGCATTGCACACGGCGGCAGTCAGTGTGTGGTTGTGCGAGCCGGCCATGGGGGCCTGGATCAGTGGCAGGGTGCAGCCGAGTAGTGATTGCAGGGTCATGGATGCGGCGCTCCTGAGGCAGGGTTGGCGGCGGGGGTGAACCAGGTCCATACGAGTGCCCAGAGCATGGCGGCAACGCCTAGGGCGAAACTTTGCGTGAGGCTGCCGCCGAAGGTCAGCCACATCCCTGCGAGCCAGGGGCCTGCCAATTGCGCGCCGCCGTATAAGGCGATCAGGGCCGCCGACAGCCGAGGGCCTTGATGCGGTTGTAGGGTGCGCGCCAGGCGTTGAGTCAGCAGCACGCTGCCCATAAAGCTGCCTCCCACGAGTACGGCGCACAGCAGGACACCGCCGGCGCTGGGGAACAGCCAGGGCGCGGCGCAGCCCACCGCTTGCAGCAGGTAGGTGGCCAGCAAGGCATGACGGTCGCCGAAGCGCGCGCCCAGCGCATTCCATAGCGGGATCGAAATCAGGCAGGCCAGGGCCGTCCAGCGCCAGGCGCCGCTGATCAGGCTGTGCCCAGGCGGTAATTGCTCCTGCGCCAGGGTCGGCAGGAAGGTCATCGGCAGGATGTAACCCAGGCCCGCGCCGGCATAGGCGAGAAACAGCGGAGTGCTGGCACGGTCAAACAAGCGGCTGCGGTTGGCGACCGGCGCGCTATGCCGCTGGTGCAGCTGCAGGCGGCTAAGTAGCCAGGCGCTGAGCAAGGCCAGCGGCAGGGCAATAGCTGCCATCGGCCACCAGCGTTCGGGGCCGTGCAGCCAGGACGCCGGTGCGTCGGCCAGCCAACCGGCCAACGACAGCCCAGCGGCGAAACCCAGGTAGACCAGGCCACTGAGGCTGGCCCGTTGGCGTGCAGCGAGCCATTCCAGTACCAGCGCCGGGGCCAGTACAAAGACCACGCCGTTACTGATGCCATTGGCCAGGCGCAGCGCCTGCAATAGCAGGAAGTTCTCACTGAAACCCTGCGCCAGCGTCAGCAGGGCATTGAGCAGCAGCGCCAAGGGCAACGCCAGGCGCAAGCGCGCCGGCGTGTACAGAGGCAATGCCAGCAGCGCACCGAGCAGGTAGCCGAGGTAGTTCCAGCTGGCCAGCTGTGCGCCCTGCTCAAGGCTGAACAGCTGGTCGGCGAGAAAGTGCGGCAGCAATGGGGTGAAGGCGAAGCGGCCCAGCGCGTGTACCACCACCAGCGCAGCACCGCCGGCGAACAGGGCAAGGAAAATCTGGCGTGGGGAAGCAGGTTGCATGGGGGCTCTCGTTGGCAGGCTGGCGCTACAGTAACGGTTGGCGCTTAACGACGGCCAGTGAAGAATATCCAGTGTGATGTTCACGTTAAGTGCGCATTCCGTTCAGCGTGTCGTGGCGCACCTGGCGGCGGCGCCGACACTGCGCAGCAGCGCTTGTTGGCACTGCTGTGTGAACCATTGCCGAGCGCTAACCATTTGCAGGCCTTACGAAGCGGTTAAACTGTGCGGCCACAGGAGTCCGCCCAATGAACTACCGCCACGCCTTCCACGCCGGCAACCATGCCGATGTACTGAAACACTATGTCCTTAGCCGCCTGATTGCCTTGCTGTCACGCAAGGAGGCGCCCTTTGCCTACCTCGACAGTCATGCCGGTATTGGCCTGTATGACCTGCGCGGCGACCAGGCCAGCCGCACCGGCGAATGGCTCGAAGGCATCGCCCGGCTGTGGCAAGCCTCGGACGTGCCAGACCCGCTGCTGGACTATCTGGAAGTGATCCGTGCGATGAATCCGGATGGCGAGCTGCGCCATTATCCCGGCTCGCCGGAACTGGCGCGCTTGCTGACCCGCGAGCAGGACCGTTTACACCTTAATGAGAAGCACCCGGAAGATGGCCGCCTGCTCAAGGAAAATATGCGGGGCGACCGCCGCGCGGCCGTGCACCTGGGCGAAGGCTGGCATGTGCCACGCGCCTTGCTGCCGACCCGCGAGAAGCGCGCGCTGCTGCTGATTGATCCGCCGTTTGAGCAGGCCGACGAAATGGAGCGCTGCGCTCAGTCGTTGAGCGAAGCGATCAGCCGCATGCGCCAAGCCGTGGTCGCAATCTGGTACCCGATCAAGGACCTACGTCAGCTGCGCCGTTTTTACAGTGGCGTAGAAAAGAGCAAAGCGCCGACGCTGCTGCGTGTGGAGCTTTATGTGCATTCCACCGATGAGCCGACGCGGCTTAATGGCTCTGGCCTGGTGATCAGCAATCCGCCGTGGGGCCTGGAAGATGAGCTTAAGCAGATTCTGCCCTGGCTGGCCAAGTTGCTCGGGCAAACGCAGGGCGGCTGGCGCATGGATTGGCTGATTGAGGAAAAAACCGCCTAAGACTTGCTGGCGAAGGCCCGGTTGTCTGACGTTTTGCAACACCGCATACCGCAAGGAGCTTGTATGAGTTTGTCGCTGCTGAACCGCTACGCCTTTTTTGCCTTCTGCGTGCTCTTCACCCTCGGTGGTTTGCCGTTTGTGGCAGGGCATGCCTGGCTATGGGCGGTGTTATTGATCACCGCGCTGCTCAGCGCGGTGGGCCTCAACGACCTGCTGCAGAGTCGCCATGCGGTGCGGCGCAACTACCCGATCCTCGGTAACATCCGTTATCTGGTTGAAGCGATTCGCCCGGAGATTCGCCAATACTTGCTGGAGTCCGACAGCGAGCAGCTGCCGTTCTCGCGGGCGCAGCGCTCGCTGGTGTATGCGCGGGCGAAAAATGAGAGTGCGGACAAGGCCTTTGGCACTCTAACGGATGTGTACCAGAGCGGTTTTGAGTTTATCGGCCACTCGATGCTACCGGCCGCGCATGTCGACCCCAGCGGATTTCGCGTCAGTGTTGGCGGCCCGCAGTGCCCCCAGCCTTACTCGGCATCGGTGTTCAATATCTCGGCCATGAGCTTTGGCTCGCTCAGCGCCAATGCGATTCGCGCGTTGAACCAAGGCGCCAAGCTCGGCGGTTTTTATCACGACACTGGCGAGGGCAGCATCAGCCCTTATCACCGCGAGCATGGCGGCGATCTGGTCTGGGAGTTGGGCAGCGGTTATTTCGGTTGTCGCCAGGAAAACGGTCAGTTTGATCCGCAGCGGTTTGCCGCGCAGGCGGCCAACCCGCAGGTGAAGATGATTGAGATCAAACTCAGTCAGGGCGCCAAGCCGGGCCACGGCGGGATTCTGCCGAAACACAAGATCACCGCCGAAATCTCCCAGACTCGCGGCGTGCCCATGGGCCAGGATTGCGTCTCGCCGGCCAGCCACAGCGCGTTTTCCACGCCCATCGAGTTACTCCAGTTTGTCGCCCAGTTGCGCGAGCTGTCGGCGGGCAAACCGGTGGGCTTCAAGTTCTGCCTGGGTCATCCGTGGGAGTTTATGGGGATTGCCAAGGCCATGCTGGAGACCGGAATTCTGCCGGACTTTATCGTGGTCGATGGCAAGGAAGGCGGCACCGGCGCGGCGCCGGTGGAATTCACCGATCACATTGGTGTGCCACTGCGTGAGGGCGTGCTCTTTGTGCACAACACCCTGGTTGGCATTGGCTTACGCGACAAGATCCGCATTGGCGCCAGCGGCAAGATTGTCAGCGCCTTTGATATCGCCAGTGTGCTGGCGCTGGGTGCCGATTGGGCCAATTCGGCGCGGGGCTTTATGTTTGCCATCGGCTGCATTCAGAGCCAGTCGTGCCACACCAACAAATGCCCAACCGGCGTGGCCACCCAAGACCCGCTGCGTCAACGCGCGTTAGTGGTGCCGGACAAGGCTGAGCGGGTGCACAGCTTCCATCGCAACACCCTCAAGGCGTTGGCGGAGATGCTCGCTGCGGCCGGGCTAGAACATCCTTCACAGGTGGAAGCGAAGCACCTGGTGCGGCGCATGTCGGCGAGTGAGATCAAGCTGTACTCGCAGTTGCATATATTCCTCAAGCCGGGCGAGCTGCTCAGTGGCGAGGTGTCCGGGGAGTTCTATTCGCGGATGTGGCACATGGCGCAGGCCAGCAGCTTCGCCCCGGCCTGACCCCCTGCGGCAACTTAGGCCGGTAGGCACACACCCGTGCCGCCAAGGCCGCAATAGCCGCCTGGATTTTTCGCCAGGTATTGCTGGTGGTAGCTTTCGGCGTAGTAGAAAGGCGGCGCTTCACGCACTTCAGTGGTGATCGGGCCGAAGCCGGCCTTGTCCAGCTCGGCCTGGAACGCGGCTTGGCTGGCCTGAGCGGCGGCTAGCTGTTCGGCGCCGTAGCAGTAGATCGCTGAGCGGTACTGGCTGCCGGTGTCGTTACCCTGGCGCATGCCCTGTTAGTATGACTTGGCCTGGCAGCTATCTATGTAAACTGATATCACCGCCAGCCTAGCTTCTACGAATGGTCTGAGAAGGTCCTTTCTCGAAATATGCAGCCCAGCAACCATGAGTGTTGCAGATTAGCTATTTCGCGATACCGAGGCGTATTCGGCGCTTCCGCAAAGTTCCGAAGTTTTGTTTATTAAAAAATTGAGTAACTGGATTTAGCCGTTCCGGGCTTATCTTTGTTTTGTACTGACTTTGCGACAGGTCACAGAGGAGAGTACATGGTTCTGATTGTCAATGTTGACTTTCGCAGTAGTCACGATTCGAGGCTCTCACAGCTCTCACATAAAATTCAGGCAGTTTTTCAATAATTCAGCTGAACCATATAGCGAGGCAAACGCCTACATGCGGTTTTTGTCCCGCCGATTAATGCCGAAAAGTATGAAAACTATCGCGGAACATATTAAAGAGGGCGGTTGCAGGTGCTGAGTGCAACACGGTTATTGAAGTGAAGCTGGAGCATCATGCGGCATAGCCATGGCCTTCTGCATCACCTCCCCCATAACTTCGATGGGGCACTTGAAGTTGAAGCGCTTACGCGGTCGCATG
>JAHIWP010000037.1 GCA_018816095.1 Gammaproteobacteria bacterium | reverse complement strand
TGGGATCGCCTGGGGCTGGTCTCAATACTGGATACGATCAACCGGCTTAGCCGCATAACCTGAACCGCCGTATACGGAACCGTACGTACGGTGGTGTGAGAGGACGGCGGATGTGAATCCGCCTCCTACTCGATTTTGTCGTTCGAAATCTGCACTTTTTGTTTGACTGACGGGTCTTAAAGGATGCATCCGGTGGTTGCGGTGTTACGGTTATGCACATTTTCTTTTGTGGCTGTAGCGGGTTAGTGTGGTTCTCTTTAATAAACCCGTTGCCATTTTTAACTTATTGATTTATATGGGCTTTTAGTCTGTGGGTAAAAAATGTCCGATCTGTGGTGAGGCCGCATGGGCTGGGCGTTTGCCAGGGTTATTGAGTAATTGCTCACAAGGTTATCCACAGCTTTAGTGGATAACCTCAGCGAGACCAGTAAGGATGCGGGGTTGCCGGGAGAAGGGTATGAAAGCACCGAAAAATTTCGCGCGTTACCTGTTTTTAGCTCGGCGTTTTCTCAAGGCTGGGCGGTTACCGGCGTTGCTGTTATCTGTCGCTCGAAAGCGCGACAAGCTGGGTAATGGCTTTGCCGAATTGGCCAGTCAGCTGAAGTCGTTGCAAGCGCTTTGCTTAGCGTGGTGGCGCGGCGAGTATCGGGCCATCGACTCCCGAGCATTGCTAGCGGTAGTGGCCGCCTTGCTGTACTTCGTTACACCACTTGATGCGATACCCGATTGGTTGTTTGGCGTTGGTCTGGTCGATGATCTGGCCGTTCTCGCTTGGGTTATGCGGACCTGGCAGGCCGAGCTGGCCGCGTTCGAGCAGTGGCGGGCAGCTCAGGCTCCAGAAATGCTGCAGATCGTCGAACGTCTACCCGAGGCAGGCGAATCAGCCGACGCCATAGAAGGCACGCGGCAATAGCTGCGGCTGTCTGCGTTAGTTGTCGTTCAGCAGCTGCTCAATCATCCCCTGATCACGCAGTTGCAAAAGTGCTTGATCGAGGCGCTCGGCGCTGAGCGGCAGCCGTGGGCTGTAAGTGCAATGCATGTCATAACGCTCAATCACCCAGCTGTTAATCCGCAGCGGCGCATTTGCCTGGTGATTCATCTGGTAGCGCAATGTGCGTTGCATATCGATGACTGCATCCAGGCGCTGTTTGCGCAGCAGGTTTAAACCAGCCACGTGATCACGCAGGTTCTTGCGGTTGATCTTGTGCGTAGCGAATGCGTTCATCAACGTATGGTTATAAACATAACCCAGCTGAGTGCCCAGGTTCTTGCCATACAGGTCCTGCAGGCTATTGATTGGCGCTTGCTCGCGGTGCACGAGCAGAACATCGGCTTCGCTATAGAGTGGGGCGGACCAGTGATAGCGCTCGGGGTTTTCTAGCCATTGCGGGTTGCTGTTACAGATGACATGAATACGGCCACGCTGCATGAATTCATCAATGCGTTTGTTGGGTGTTTCAATGAACGCTGCTTGATAACCTAGCTGTTGGCTGACCCGTTGGCCCAATTCGTAGATGAAGCCGCCGTGCAATTGTTGCTCGCGTACATCAACGTAAGGCATGCCATCAGCGCTGGCGAAACCCCACCTCAATTCTTCCGCGTTTGCCAGGCTGCTGCAGCTAACGAGGAGCAGTGTGAGCAGTCTGTACAAAAGGTTCTCCCATTCGCGGGTAGATAAGCCTGGGGCAGTATAGATCACGCGCTTTGTGCTGCTGGGCTGTTAAGATGCCCACTTACTCTGGAGTTGCTGAGAGTGATGGAAGTGCTCTGTATGGAGAATTACAGATGAATGTGCAAGTGATCGAGCGCGATGGTGCGCCGGAGTATGCGGTGCTGCCCTGGGCGCAGTATCAAGCATTGCTACAAGCCGCTGGGCGCGTCCCTGAGGTTGTCGCGCCGGTGGTTGACGAGAGCAAGCCGGCGTTGAGTGAGCTCACTGCATTGCGTGAGGCCAAAGATCTTAGCGTCGAGCAGCTGGCGCGCAATGTCGGCATCAGTCCACATTACCTGGGCATGATTGAGAGCGGCGAGCGCCTTCCTGACGCCGCCATCCAGCGTGCGCTGGCCTGGCATTTGGGCGTTGCTGGCTGGGAGTCACAATCTTGAGCGTGAGTATCAGTCGGCAGCACTGGGAAGCCTTGCTCAATGAACTAGAGAGCGCCCAGCGCCAGCGCCATGTCGTGACCTATCGGGCAATGATTGAACGCTTGGCGTTGCCGAGTCCAGCCATGCAAACGTTAGCGGCGGCATTGGAGCATCTCGCAGCACTGGATGCGCGTGCCGATCGGCCGCTGCGCAGTGCGTTGGTCATCAGTCAGGGCGCCAGCCGCCTGCCGCGTACAGGTTTCTTCGAGTGTGTGAGCCGTCTAGGCCGCTTTAGCGGCGCTTCTGATGGTGTTGCGGCAGCTTCCTGGCATGCTGCTGAAGTGGCTCGGGTGTTCGAATTCAGTTATTCGGAAGACGTCTGATGTTCGCTGCACTACGAGCGCGTATCGGTTATCTGCTGGCGCGCCGCTTGTTCCACTGGGCTTGGCTGGTCAAGCAGCCGCGTGCCTGGCATTGGCTGGAAGGGCAGTTTTCCCGTATGGCGAATCTGGGCGATGTCCAGGCGCAGAGTTTCTATGGGCACATCCTGCTGTTTCGTGGGAAAGGCCTAGGAGCGCGTAATGAAGGTCGGCGTTTGCTTGCCTTGGCGGCCAAGGCGAGTGATGCCAAGGCGGCCTATCAGCTCGGTGTATTGAGTTTGGCCGGTGATAGCCAATACGCTGCAGATGCTCAGCAAAGCATCGAGTGGTGGACATTGGCAGCGCAGGCGGGTCACCCGGCAGCAGCGTATCGCCTGGCTGAGTTGTACCGCAGCGGCGCTGCCGGCGTTAGCCCCGATGAGGCTCAGGCCGAGTATTTTGCAGCCCTATCGAGCCGCCTGAGCGGCTTGTAAGTCGGCAGGGAATACGCGGTTCAGGCCGCTGTTTCAGCCTGGGTGTCGATGATATGCAGGCTATAACCTGGCACCGCCTTGGCATGTCGCTTCGCTTCAGATGCCAGGGCCGCCAACTGGCTGGCATCGAGCTGTGCACATTGCTCGGGATGCAGGTGCACCACTCCCAATGACAGCGACAGCAAACCGTATTCCTGGCGTTTACCGTTGCGGTCGTGGGCGACAAAGCAGCCGGCGTGCAGGTCATCTTCGCGATAGAAACGTCGACATTGGCTTTGGAAATCTTCCAGCAGGCGATTGAGCCGCGCGCGCCAATCCTGCGAGCCGAGTACCAGCAAAAAATCATCGCCGCCGATATGCCCGACAAAGTCCCGCATCGGGTCGACCCGGTCATTTAAGCATTGCGCCAGACTGAGCAGCACTTCATCGCCTTTGCCATAGCCGTAGATGTCGTTGAACGGCTTGAAGTTGTCGATATCGACATAGCACACCACCGCTTCGCGGCCTTGCTGCAGCAAGCGGGTGAGGCACTGCTGAATCGGTACATTGCCCGGTAGTAAGGTCAGTGGGTTGGCATAGCGAGCTTGCTGGATTTTCAGTTCGGTGATCAGCTTGAGTACATCAATCACCCGGCCCAATCCGCTATAGCAGCCGTTCTCAGTGATGATGAAGTCTTCCTCGATCCGCTGGCGAGCGCGGCTGGTAAGCAGGCGGCTGACTTGTTGCAAAGACTGGCTGGATTCCACAGCCAGATAGTCATCACTCATCAGGCGGCTAATCGGTTTGCGCGCGTACAACTCGTTGGCAAAGGGTTTGAGCAGGGCTTCGGCCAATGAGTGGCGGTGCACAATGCCCACGGGTTGCTGGGCTTCGTTGAGTACGGCCACTGTATTGAGGTTGGCCTGGGCACGAAACATTTCCAGCACTTCGCTGGTGGGCGTACTCAACGCGACGGCTGGTTGCGTGTTGAGCAGGCTACGCAAGTCGCTGATGTCTTCAGCCAGTACGCTGCTGGGGCTGCTATTGGGCAGTAAGTTGGTGGCGTCGCACGGTGGCTGCTCCTGCGGACGGCAGAGCAGGTAGCCTTGCAGCAAGTCGACGCCCATGTCGGCTAATACGCCGAGTTCCTCGGACAGTTCGATGCCTTCGGCAATCACTTGTGCGCGCGAGGCTTTGGCCATTTTCAGGATTGAGCCAACGAACTCGCGCTTGACCGCATCCTGATGAATGCCGTCGATAAAGTGCCGGTCAATCTTCACGTAATCCGGGCGCAGCTCTGACCAGAGACGCAAGCTTGAATAGCCCGCGCCGAGATCATCCAGGGCAATCGAAAACCCCATGGCGCGGTAGTGGTGTAGGGCCTTGTCGAGCATGGCAAAGTCGTCGGTGGGCGATTGCTCGGTCAACTCGATTACCACCCGGCTCGGCGGAATCCCCAGGCTTTGCAACAGCTGCAAGGTGCGTCCTGGCTGATGCTTGGGCTCCATCAGTGAGTCCGGCGAGACGTTGAGGAACAGCTTGCCTTCAAGCTTGAGCTGGCTGAAGCGTTGGCAGGCATTCTTGCGGCAGAGCAGTTCCAGCTCACTTAAGCGACCCGCACTACGCGCCACGGCGAACAGGTTGATAGGCGAGTGCAGGGCGCTGTTGGATGGCCCGCGGCTAAGGGCTTCGTAGCCAAGAATGCGCCGTTCGGACAAGGAGAAAATAGGTTGAAACAGGCTATGCAGGTCGCCATTGGCGAGGATGGTGTCCAGCGCGCGGAACTGCTCGGTGACGATCATGACGGTTCTCTGTGGCATAAAAAACGGGGACTGGCATTGCTACCAGTCCCCGCATTTAACGACAGTTTGATGACCCTTTGATGACGGCCGTGATTTACTGTTTGGCCAGGCGCGTGTTCAGGCCTAAGTAATCGAGCAGGATGCGCCCGCTTTCGGCGAGGAAGGCATCATCTTCCGGTTTGATTTTCTTGTCTTCCACCGGCAGTGCATCTTCGTCTTCTTGCTTGAGCTTGTTTAGCAGCGCTTCACCTTTAGCTTTGCGCCGGCTGTTTTCGATCGCCAGTTGCTGGCTTTCGATATCCGCTTGCTGGGCGCGGCGCTTCGCTTCGTTGAGGCTGACAGTGGTTTCCGTCATCAGCTTTTGCGCCAGTTGCAGGCGTTCGCGGGCGAAGGTGAAGTCCGCGTTTTGCGCGGTACGCTTCTCATAGCGGCTCTGCAGTTCGGCGAGGAACGGCTTGATCGCGTCCAGTTCTGGTTTGATCGCCGGTTTAATGCTGTCCCACGGCATGGCCTCGGGCAAGGCGCTCTCGCCGATTTCCTTGGTGTCCATGATATCTGGGTACTGAATGTCCGGGATCACCCCCTGGTGCTGGGTGCTTTGCCCGGAGACGCGATAGAACTTGGCCAGCGTCAGTTTCAACTCGCCATGATTGAGCGGTTGAATGGTCTGCACAGTACCTTTGCCGAAGGTCTGACCACCGAGGATCAGCGCGCGATGATAGTCCTGCATGGCGCCCGCGAAAATTTCTGAAGCCGAGGCTGACAGACGATTGACCAGCACGGCCAGCGGGCCTTTGTAGTAAATGCCGGTATTCTCATCAGCCAGCACGTCAACCCGGCCATCACTGTTGCGCACCAGTACGGTGGGGCCTTGGTCGATAAACAACCCGGTCAGCTCGGTGGCTTCCTGCAGTGAGCCGCCGCCGTTGTTGCGCAGGTCGATGACCACGCCATCAACGTTTTCTTTTTCCAGTTCGTTCAACAGGCGTTTAACGTCACGGGTGGTGCTTTTGTAGTTAGGGTCGCCAGCACGGAAGGCTTTGAAGTCCAGATAGAAGGCTGGAATTTCAATAACACCCAGGGTGTAGTCGCGGTTCTCGTGCTTGAGGTGAAGAACCGACTTCTTCGCCGCTTGTTCTTCCAGCTTCACCGCTTCACGGGTGATGGAGACAATTTTACTGGTCTGGTCGTTCGGGGCGTTGCTGGCCGGAATTACTTCCAGACGCACCTGCGAGCCTTTCGGGCCACGAATCAGTTTGACCACTTCGTCTAGCCGCCAGCCGATGACATCGACCATTTCCTTGCTGCCCTGGGCAACACCGATGATCTTGTCAGCAGGTGCGATTTGCTTGCTCTTTTCTGCAGGCCCCGCCGGAACCAGGCGCACGACTTTGACGTGTTCGTTGTCGCTTTGCAGCACGGCACCAATACCTTCGAGCGAGAGGCTCATATTGATGTCGAAGTTTTCCGCGTTATCGGGCGACAAATAAGTGGTGTGCGGGTCATAGGACATGGCAAAGGCATTGATGTATGCCTGGAACACGTCTTCGCCACGGGTTTGCTGGAGCCGCGCGACTTGGTTTTTGTAGCGCTTGGTCAGCAATTCCTGAATCGCTTTGGGCTCTTTGCCGGCAATTTTCAGGCGCAGCACTTCATCTTTTACCCGTTTGCGCCATAGATCATCCAGTTCAGCGACGTTCTTGACCCAAGGGGCGTTCTCGCGGTCGATGAGCAGGCTTTCATCGGTGTCGAAATCAATCGTGTCGATGCCTTTTTCGAGCATTGCCAAGGCGAACTGCAAGCGACCTTGCAGGCGCTCCAAGTGACGCGTGTAGATGGCAAAACCGGGTTGCAGATCGCCGTTTTTCAGAAAGTCGTCAAAGCGCGTGCGCCATTGGTCGAATTCCGCGATGTCGCTGGCGATAAAGTAGCTGCGCGAGGGGTCGAGCATCTTCAGGTAGCCCTGATAGATTTTCTCCGAGCGCTCGTCATTCAGTGGCGGCTTGTTGTAGTGGTGGCGCTTCAACAGCTCGACGACGTTGAGGCTGGCGATCACCTGCTCGCGGTCAGGCTGCAGGTACTCCCAGGAGTTACTGGTGGTTTTCGCCGCAAGCGGCAGGGCGCTCAGGGCAAACGACAAGGCGAGGGTGGCGCTGAGTATGGATCGCTTCATGCTGGTTCGACGTGTGGGCTGTTTATAACGCATATTAGGCCGTCTTTAATGGCGCCCGGTTCCATCGGCGCAATGCAAAAGCCCGGTGTTCAGCGCCGGGCTCGGTTTAAATGCACTATGGAGGCAGCGTGAAGGCATTGCAAGGCGTTGAAGGCCGTGTGGAGTGGCTAGAACACCCCGCGCCGGCCTGTGATATTGGGGAAATTCGCATCCGTGTTGCGGCCGCCGGCCTCAACCGTGCTGACTTGTTACAGCGCGCCGGGCTTTATCCGCCGCCGCCGGGCATCACTGAGGTTCTCGGGCTGGAATGCGCGGGGATTGTCAGTGAGGTGGGTGCTGGTTGTGACTGGAAAGTGGGTGATCGGGTTTGTGCACTGCTGAGCGGTGGCGGTATGGCTAAGGAGGTGGTGGTCGATGCACGCCACGCCTTGCCTGTGCCTGATGGGGTGACGCTGCATGAGGCTGCGGGATTGCCAGAGGTCTATGCCACGGCCTGGCTCAACCTGTTCCAGCTCGCAGCGCTCAAACCTGGGCAAAAGGTGCTGTTGCATGCCGGGGCAAGCGGTGTTGGCTCGGCAGCTATTCAGTTATGCAAAGCGTTCGGTAGCCCGACGTGGGTCAGTGTCGGCTCGCCAGAGCGTTTAGCCTACTGTGAAAGCCTGGGTGCGCAGGGCGGTGTGCTGCGTGGTGAGCAACAGTTACAAGCGCTGCGCGACTTTGCGCCGTTCGATGTGATCCTCGACCCGGTAGGCGGCAGTTATGCCGCGCTTAACTTGGGCTTGCTGGCTCAGGATGGCCGTTGGGTGAATATTGGTTTACTGGGCGGGCGTCAGGCTGAGCTGGATCTGGGGCTGCTGTTGGGCAAACGCATCCAGCTGATTGGCTCGACCCTGCGCAACCGTGATGAGCAATTCAAGGCGGATCTATTGCGTGATGTGCAGCAGTTTGTCTGGCCGCTCTTTGCTGAGGGGCGGCTTAGTCCGCAACTTCAGCAGGCGTATGCGCTCAAAGATGCCGAAGCCGCTTTTGCGTCGTTGGCGTCTAACCAGGTCAGCGGCAAACTGGTATTGGTCATAGACCCGACCTTGATTTGAAGATGGAGTTGATTGGTTTAGTCAATCGATGCCATGGCGGCAATTAATAAGCTTTTTTTGTTCAAGGCGCTAAAATGCGCCCTGTAAATTTGTTAACCCTCAGAAGGAAGCAGAGATGAACCTCATCAACACTCAAGTTCAACCGTTCAAGGTCAACGCTTTTCACAATGGCAAGTTCATTGAAGTCACCGAAGAATCCCTGAAGGGCAAGTGGTCGGTGCTGATCTTTATGCCAGCTGCTTTTACCTTCAACTGCCCAACTGAGATTGAAGACGCTGCCAACAACTACGCCGAGTTCCAGAAAGCCGGTACCGAGGTGTACATCGTCACCACCGATACCCATTTCTCGCACAAGGTTTGGCACGAAACTTCGCCTGCAGTAGGCAAGGCTCAGTTCCCGCTGATCGGTGACCCGACTCACCAGCTGACCAACGCTTTCGGTGTGCATATCCCGGAAGAAGGCCTGGCACTGCGCGGCACGTTCCTGATCAACCCAGAAGGCGTAATCAAGACCGTTGAGATCCACTCCAACGAAATCGCCCGTGATGTTTCGGAAACTCTGCGCAAGCTGAAAGCAGCTCAGTACACCGCTGCTCATCCAGGCGAAGTGTGCCCAGCTAAGTGGAAAGAAGGCGAGAAGACCCTGGCTCCGTCGCTGGACCTGGTTGGCAAGATCTAAAAACGCTTTCGGCACTGCCTTGCCCCTGCAGGCAGTTTGCTGAAACGGTTTTAAATCCGCTCTGCGCTTTAGGGTTGTAACCCAGCCTCTTTAGTGCCCGACGCCCGGGCGCAATCCGTCCGGGCGTTTTTGTTCCTGAATTTTGTTAAAGGGATACCTGAATCATGTTGGACGCCACGCTTAAAGCCCAATTGAAGGCCTATCTGGAAAAGGTCACTCAACCGTTCGAGATCGTCGCGACCCTTGATGACAGCGACAAGTCCCGCGAGCTGAGTGCTCTGTTACATGACATCGTCAGCCTGACTGACAAGATCACTTTGCGTGAAGATGGCAGCGATAGCCGCGCACCGTCCTTCGCGCTGAATCGCCCGGGTGCAGATATCGGTTTGCGTTTTGCCGGCATCCCCATGGGCCACGAATTTACCTCCCTGGTACTCGCACTGCTGCAAGTCGGCGGCCATCCGTCCAAGCTTGAAGCGGATGTGATTGAGCAGGTCAAAGGTGTTGAAGGCCAGTTCAGCTTCGAAACCTATTTCTCACTGTCCTGCCAGAACTGCCCAGATGTGGTGCAGGCGCTGAACCTGATGGCGGTGCTCAATCCAAATATTCGTCATGTGGCCATCGACGGCGCGCTGTTCCAGTCCGAGGTCGAAGAGCGGCAGATCATGTCGGTGCCGAGCATCTACCTGAATGGTGAGTTGTTCAGCCAGGGCCGCATGGGTGTGGAAGAAATTCTCGCCAAGATCGACACCGGTGCTGCCAAGCGTGATGCCGAGAAGCTCAACGCTAAAGACGCCTTTGATGTGCTGGTGGTGGGCGGTGGCCCAGCCGGTGCCGCAGCGGCTGTGTATGCCGCGCGCAAAGGTATCCGTACCGGCGTGGCCGCTGAGCGTTTTGGCGGTCAGGTGCTCGACACCATGGCTATCGAAAACTTTATTTCGGTGCAGGAAACAGAAGGCCCGAAACTGGTTCGCGCCCTGGAAGAGCACGTCAAACAGTACGACGTCGACATCATGAACCTGCAGCGTGCCAGCGCCATTATTCCAGCCAAACAGGCAGGTGGGCTGCATGAAGTGCAGTTCGACAGCGGCGCCTCACTGAAAGCTAAGACGCTGATTCTCGCCACTGGTGCGCGCTGGAGAGAGATGAACGTGCCCGGCGAGCAGGAGTACCGCGGTAAAGGTGTCGCTTATTGCCCGCACTGCGATGGCCCATTGTTCAAGGGCAAGCGTGTGGCGGTGATTGGCGGGGGTAACTCCGGCGTCGAGGCCGCGATTGATCTGGCCGGTATTGTTGCCCACGTCACTTTGATCGAGTTCGACAACCAGTTGCGTGCCGATGCTGTGCTGCAGAACAAGCTGAACAGCTTGCCGAACGTGAGCATCATCAAGAGCGCGCTGACCACCGAAGTCAAAGGCGATGGCCAGAAGGTCAGCGGCCTGGTTTACCAGGATCGCACCACTGAGCAGCTGCACACTATTGAGTTGGAAGGCATCTTCGTGCAGATCGGTCTGTTGCCTAACAGCGACTGGCTCAAGGGCGTGATCGAGCTGTCCCCGCGTGGCGAGATTATCGTCGATGCGAAAGGCAGCACCAGCGTGCCAGGCATCTTTGCTGCGGGTGACGTGACCACCGTACCGTACAAGCAGATTGTGATCGCCATCGGCGAGGGTGCCAAAGCGTCGTTGAGCGCTTTCGATCACCTGATTCGCAGCTGATAGATACGATCTGCAGCGCCGGACTATGCGCCGGCGCTAGCAAGCGTAATGAGTAAGAGATAAAAAAAACGGGCCACTTGTGAGGGTGGCCCGTTTTTTTGTGCGGATTTAAACGCTTAGCGCGGCTGGCCGGTCAGGGTCAGCGGCATATGGCGGTTCACGTCCTTGTACAGCAGGTAGCTGAACGGGCCTGGGCCACCGGAATAGCAGGCTTGCGGGCAGAACGCGCGCAGCCACATGAAGTCGCCGGCCTCAACCTCGACCCAGTCCTGGTTCAGGCGGTACACCGCCTTGCCTTCGAGCACGTACAGGCCGTGTTCCATCACGTGGGTCTCGGCGAACGGGATCACGCCGCCGGGCTGGAAGGTCACGATGTTGACGTGCATGTCGTGGCGCATGTCGGCCATATCGACGAAGCGGGTGGTCTTCCAAGCGCCGTCGGTGCCCGGCATCTCGATGACGGTGGCGTTGTCGCGGTGGGTGACGAACGACTCTGGCGCCGGCAGCCCTTCGACTTTCTGATAGTGCTTGCGCAGCCAGTGGAAGGTGACGTTGGCCTTGGTGTTATTGCGCAGGCTCCACTCGGCGCCTGGCGCGAGGAAGGCGTAGCCGCCCGGTGCCAGGGTGTGCTGCTTGCCGTCGAGGGTGATGTCGATTTGGCCTTCGACCACGAATAGGACCGCTTCGGCGTTCGGGTCCAACTCGGGGCGCTCGCTGCCGCCTTCAGGGGCGACTTCGACGATGTACTGCGAGAAGGTCTCGGCGAAACCGGTCAGCGGGCGGGCGATGACCCACATGCGCATCTTGTCCCAGAACGGCAGGTGGCTGGTGACGATGTCACGCATCACGCCTTTAGGGATCACGGCATAGGCTTCGGTGAACATGGCGCGATCGGTCAGCAGTTGTTTCTGATCCGGGTGGCCACCATGTGGGGCGTAGTAAGTTGTTTGGCTCATCGAGACAGGCCTCTGTGAAGCGTCGGCAGTAGGCCGACGGGAAACGGAATAAGTGAGCCGTGGCTTGGTATCCCGGCGTGGCTTCACTATAGGAACTTGCGCGTGGATTCTGAAATTAAATAGTAGAATCCTGCTCAGTGGATTTGTGAATAGGTTGTCGCCATGCTTGATCCGGTGTTGTTACGCGCTTTTTTAACCGTGGTGCAGACGGGCGGGTTTACCCGCGCAGCGGCGAGCCTGCACCTGACCCAGTCGACGGTCAGCCAACAGGTGCGCCGCTTAGAAGAGCAGGTGGGCGCAGAGTTACTCGAACGCGGCGGGCGCTATGTGGTGACCACCACGGAAGGCGAACGCATGCTCGGTTACGCCAACCGTATCGTCGCGTTGATCGACGAGGCGGAGCTGGCCATGGGCCGCAATCAGCAGACAGGTGAGGTGCGCCTGGGCGTGCCGGACGACTTCGCCGCCGACAGTCTGACCTCCTGCCTGGCTGACTTCGCCGATAACCACCCGGGTATTCGCCTGGAAATTATCAACGGGCTCAGCCATGACGTGTGGAGCGCCTTCAATGCCGGTGAACTTGATCTGGCCCTGATCAAGCAGCGTATCGGCAGTGTTAAAGGACTGGCCAGTTGGCCCGAGCCGCTGGCCTGGATGGACAGTCGCGCACGCCCCGTGCTTGAGCGTAACCCAGCGCCGCTGGCGGTATTTCCGCCCAATGGGCTGTATCGCCTGGAAATGACCCATGCGCTAGATGCCATGGGTAAGCCTTGGCGTATCGCCTATGTCAGCAGCAACCTGTCGGGGGTCAGTGCCGCCGCCGAAGGCGGGCTAGGACTTACCTTGCTGCCACGCCGCTTGCTTACGGCCGGGCACCGTGAGTTGGGCGCCGCCGAAGGCTTTGCGCCGGTGGTCGATGTGGAAGTGGCGTTACATGCCAGGCAGCAGCTGCCGGCCTATGCCCGGGAACTGGCAGTGGCGTTAACCGCTGCCTGTGAACGCATCATGCAACCCGTTAAGGCTTGACCTAACGCCAGCTAAGAATCGGCCAGCCAGCATGTTCGGCGTGTTGCAGCAGAGTGGGATCGGGATTGACCACGCGGGGCTTATCAACCCGTTGTAATAAGGGCAGATCATTGCGTGAGTCGGAGTAAAAATAAGCGCCGTCGAGGGTTTCATTGTGCTCTTGCAGCCAGTCCTGCAGGCGGCTGACCTTGCCTTCGCGGTAGGTCAGTACACCCTGAGTACGGCCGCTGTAGTGGCCGTGTTGGATTTCCAGGTCGATGGCCAACACTTCCTCGATTTTCAGGCGTGCAGCAACCGCGCTGACCAGAAAATGCGCCGAGGCGGAAATCACCAGAATGCGGTCACCGGCGGCGCGGTGGTTGGCCAGGCAGCGGGTGGCGTCGCTGTAGAAAATCGGCTCGATGACGTCTTCGACAAAGGGCTCGACCACATGGGCGACTTCTTCCGGTGTGCGGCCCACCAGGGGTGAGAGGGTGAAGGCCATATAGTCTTCCATGGCCAGGCTGCCGGCGGCGTATTGGCGCATCAGCTCCTGTTCACGGGGAATAAAGCTGTCGGCATCGGCCCAACCGAGCTTGACCATTTCCTGGCTCCACAGGCTGGCGCAGTCGCCGCCGATCAGGGTTTCGTCCAGGTCGAAAATTGCCAGGGCCATCAGGCCACCTCACAAATAGCGTTGTCTTCAATGTTCAGGTTGATGCGTTGCCCGCTGGCATGCAAGTCCGCCGGGGAACGGTTGAGCACGTCCACCAGCAGTTCGACGCCGCGTGCTTCGATGCGGTAACGGATGACGTTACCGAGCAGGCGATGGCTGCGGATATGCCCCTCGATGCTGCCCTGGCTGCCAATCTGGATGGCCTCCGGGCGGATCGCCACACGGCTGGTGATCGGGCGCAGCAGCAGGCGGCTGGCGACATCGGCGTCGAGCAGGTTGTAGTTGCCGATAAAGCCGGCGGCAAAGGCATCGGCCGGGGCGGTGTAAAGGGTTTCCGCGTCGCCGCTCTGGACGATCTTGCCGGCGTTCATCAGGAAGATACGGTCGCTCATGACCAGCGCTTCCTCCTGATCATGGGTGACGAAGAGGGTGGTCAGGCCCAGCTCTTGCTGGATGCTGCGGATCTGCTCGCGCAGGTGCTTGCGAATCCGCGCATCCAGTGCCGACAGCGGCTCGTCGAGCAGCAGCAGGCGCGGGCGGGTGACCAGCGAGCGTGCCAGGGCGACACGTTGGCACTGACCACCTGAGAGTTGCGGTGGGTAGCGGTTGGCAAAGTCATTCAGCTCGACCAGTTCAAGTACCTCCTTGACCCGTTGCTCAGCCTCACTGCCTTTGACCTTCTGCATGCGCAAGCCAAAGGCGACGTTTTGCTGCACGGTCATGTTGGGGAACAGCGCGTAGCTCTGGAACACCATGCCGATGCCACGCTTTTGCGGGGCAACGGGTACCAGGTCTTCACCGTCGAGGAGAATCTGCCCGCCATTGACCCCGGTTAATCCGGCGACGCAGCGCAGCAGGGTGGATTTGCCGCAGCCAGATGGGCCGAGCAGGGTGATGAATTCGCCCTTGGCAATTTCGCAATTGATATCGCTGAAAATCGAGGTGGCGCCGTAGCTTTTATGCAGGCCTTGAATACTCAGATAACTCATGACTTGTCCTTATTCAGGCGGTTGGCCGCCCAGGTCATCAGCAGCACGAACATAAAGTAGGAGATCACCAGGGCGCTGGTGAAATGACCACTGTCGTTACGCATGTTGTAGAGGTACACCTGCAGGGTCTCAAAGCGGCTACCGACCAACAGGTTGGCAAACACGAACTCGCCAAAGAGGAAGCTGAAGGAGAGGAAAATCGAAACCATCAGGCCCTTGCGCAGGTTGGGCAGCACCACCATAAAGGCCGCGCGCCACGTGCTGGCACCCAGCAAATGGGCGGCGTCCATCAGGTCGCGCAGGTTGATGGCTTGAAGGTTGTTGCTGATCGCCCGGTACATAAAGGGCAGGGCGATGGTGAAATAACAGCCAATCAGAATCCACGGCGTGCCGAGGATCGGCAGCGGGCCACCGGCGAACAGTTGCATCAGGCCGACCGAGGACACCACCGGTGGAATGGCGAACGGCAGCAAAATCAGCACATTCATCACCGCGTCGAGTTTGGGGAAGTGATAACTGACCACAAACAGCAGCGGCAGAATCAGCACCAGCGACAACGCCAGAGCGGCTACACAGACCAGCAGCGAACGGCCGAACGCGGCGAGAAAACGCGCATCGCTCCACAGCGCCAGGTACCACTTCAAGGTCAGGCCGCTGGGCAGAACGCTGGCCGACCAACTGGTGGACAGTGAATAGATCAAGGTGCCGAGCAGCGGCAGCAGGAGGATCAGCAGCAGGCTGTAGACCACCAGTTGGTGGAACAGCGGCGAGCGTTTTTCAGCGTGGGACATGGTAGCTCCGGCGCAGCAGCCATTGGTGAACGATGGTGATCAGGGTCATCAATCCCACCAGAATCATCGCCAGGGCACTGGCCATGTTCGGGTCGAGGAAGATGTCGCCGGAGACCATGGCGGCAATCCGAATCGGCAGGATGTTGAAGTTGCCAGTGGTCAGCGCATACACCGTGGCGTAAGCGCCGAGGGCGTTGGCCAGCAGAATCACGAAGGTGCCGAGCAGCGCCGGGGTTAGCACCGGCAAGCCGATATGCCGCCAGAACTGCCAGTTGTTCGCGCCGAGCAATTGCGCCGACTCACGCCAGTCTTCGCGCAGGGCGTCGAAGGCCGGGTAGAGCAGCAACACGCCCAGAGGAATCTGGAAGTAGGTGTAGAGCACGATCAGGCCGGTTTTCGAGTAGAGGTTGAAATCCTCGATGATCCCCGCTTGCTTGAGCAGGATGGTCAGCGCGCCGTTGAACCCCAGCAGGATGATAAAGGCAAACGCCAGCGGCACCCCGGAGAAGTTGCTGGTCATGTTGGAAAACGCCATGACGAAGTCGCGCAGCCGGCTGTCCACCTGGCGCAGCGAGTAGCTGCCGAGAATGGCGATGCTGATGCCGATCAGGCTCGACCAGAACGCCACTTCCAGGCTGTGACGGATGGCCTGGCGGTAGAAGGGTGAGGCAAAGGCTTCCTTGAAGTTGCCCAGGCCCCAGCCTTCGCTGGTGTGCAGGCTGTTACTGGCCACCCAGAGCAGCGGGGCGATCTGAAAGGCGATAAAGAACAGGGCAAAGGGCAGCAGGCACAACAAGGCCAGCCATTTGCCGCGCAGGGCAGGTATCACGATAAAAGCTCCCGGCAGACAGGTTTGTCGTGGGCCACACCAAGCAACTCGCAAACCGTGCCGCACAGCTCCAGCTGTTTCGGCTGGGCGTTGCGGTCAAGGCTGAAGGCGCTACCAAGAACGATCAGCGGCACTTCGCGCTCTTCCGGCAGCAGGCCGTTGTGGCTGCGGTCGTTGTTCATGCCGTGGTCCGCGGTCACCAGAATCTGATAGTCGGCGTCCAGCCAGGGCTGGATATATTCGGCCAGCAGCACATCGGCCATGCGTGCGCTGTTGCGGTACTGCGCACTGTCGAGGCCGTGCTTGTGGCCGGCATCGTCAATGTTCATCGGGTGCACCAGCAGCAGGTTGGGCGCATGGCGCAGGCGCAGGCTTTCCGCGTCGGCGAACAGGTGCGAATCCGGGTAATGGTCGGCGTAGTAGAAGTGGCCGTACTGAATCGGCAGGTTGCTGTCCGCCGTGTGACGGTCGCGCGCTGCCTGGAACGGGGCGCGGTTATACAGCTCGCTGACCCAGTGATAGGCCGCCGCCGCGGTAATCAACCCGGCGTCACGGGCGTAATGAAACATGCTGCGCTGGGTCGACAGGCGCGTTACATCGTTATTGACGATGCCGCTGTCGATGGGCGCAACACCGGTCAGAATCGCTTCATACAGCGGGCGTGACAGGGCCGGGAGTTCACAGTCGAGCTTGTACAGCGCGGCGCGTCCAGCATGGCAGTAAGCCTGCAGGTGCCCCAGCGCATGCTGGGCCACCTGATAGCTCAAGCCATCCAGAACCACCAGGATGACGTTGTGGTTCATCTACTTCTCTCGTTGCAGGTTTAGCCGTAGCCCGGATGCAATCCGGGAGATGTGTGGCAATTCCCCCGGACTTCATCCGGGCTACGTTTCAGTGGTGTCGCGGTGGCGTTAGTTCATATGGATGATGACGTGTTCCTGCCACAGGCGTGGCAGTGCTTTGGAGGTGGCTTCCCAAACATCGGCATCCTTGATTGGCTGCACCTTGGTGTACTGCTCCTGCGGCAACAGCTTGGCTTGTACGTCGGCGGGCAGGGTCAGATGTTCCGCACGGATCGGGCGGGCGTTGCCTTTGGCCAGGTTGATCTGGCCGGCGTCGCTCAAAATGTACTCACGCGCCAACTTGGCGGCGTTGGGGTTTTTCGCCCATTTGTTGATGATGGTGCTGTAGCCGGAAATCACCGAGCCATCGGAAGGGATCAGCACTTCGAAGCGGCTGGGGTCGATCTGGTCGCGGTAGCTCAGGCCGTTAAAGTCCCATACCACGCCAACTTCAACTTCACCTTTCTCCAGGGTCTGGATAGTAGGGTTGGCCAGCGACAGGCGACCTTGCTTGGCCAGTTCGCCGTAAAACTCCAGAGCCGGTTGCACATTGCTTTCATTACCGCCCATGGCGATGGCGGCAGCCAGTACGCCGTTTACTGCCTGTGCGGCGGTGCTGACATCGCCGGCGGAGACTTTATAGGTGCCAGTTTTCAGGTCAGCCCAGGAACGCGGGATGTCTTTGACCAGTTGTTTGTTGACGATAAAGGCGATGGAGCCGGTGTAGGCGAGCATCCAGTGGCCGTCGGTGTCCTTGGCCCAGGCTGGAATCTGTTCCCAGGTGCTCGGCTTGTAGGCTTGAGTAACACCCTGCTGCACTGCGATGGGGCCGAAGGCCGCGCCCACGTCACCGATGTCGGCGGTGGCGTTGTCTTTTTCAGCGGCGAATTTGGCGATTTCCTGGGCCGAGCTCATGTCGGTGTCCATGTGTTTCAGGCCATACAGCTTGTTCAGGTCAACCCAGGTGTCCTTCCAGTTGGCCCAGCTGTCAGGCATGCCCACACTGTTCACCGCGCCTTCAGCGCGTGCGGCTTGTTCCAGTGCTTGCAAGTCCGTTTCAGCAGCCATGGCGGAGGTGGCCAGGGCGATGGCGGAACCCATCAGTGAAGCCAGCAGCAATTGTTTCATTGGAAACTCCTTTGCGATTGACGTGCGTGCAGTGAAAAGTTCTGGTCTAGATCAGCAAGACTTGCGCCAATTTAGGCTCGTTTAATGACAGTTTTATGTGCATTCGCTATCGCATTGCCCTGTTTTGGCGTTGTGCATGCTTGAGCCGCAAGCGTAGACCATCAGCAATCCGGTGATTAATTGCCGCGTAGGCCATGTGGTGCCGCGCATTAGGCTGGCTGAAAAATTATTGTCATGGCCTGTTCATCAAGACTGCTTAAACTTGAAACATGCTTTTAAAGCCGCTGTAGGCAGCGGTTATTGCTCCTTAATGGGGCTGGACTAGTCCAAGTATGGAGGTCTTGATGCGCGATGAAGCGCCGCGGGCGGTCACAGCGATATGCCGGGCACTGGAGGAGCAGATCGAACACGGCCTGTTGCCGTCGGGAAGTCAGTTGCCGGCAGAGCGCAAGCTCAGTGAGGTATTCGATACCACGCGGATCACCCTGCGCGAGGCATTGGGCCAGTTGGAGGCCCAGGGGCTGATCTACCGCGAGGAGCGTCGCGGCTGGTTTGTTTCGCCGCCGCGCGTGACCTACAACCCGTTGGTGCGCAGCCATTTCCACGCCATGGTCGGCGAGCAGGGGCGGGTGCCGGCCACTGAGGTGCTGAGCGCCAAGTTGATTCCCGCCAGCGCCGAGATCTGTCAGCTACTGGCGTTGCCAGCGCTCTCCAGCGTCTATCAGATTCGCCGCGCGCGACGGATTGATGGCCGCCTGGTGCTGTATGTCGAGCATTACCTCAACCCGAATTACTTCGCCGGCATTCTGGGTTTCGACCTGACCCGCTCGCTGACTGAACTGTATGCCAGCGAGTACGGCATTCATTACGGTCGGGTGCGCTTCGATATGGTGCCCACGGCCCTGCACAGCGAGGCCGCGTCGGCCTTGAAGGTGGCGGTGGGCAGCCCGGCGCTGCGCATCGTGCGGATCAACCGCGACCAGCATGGACGGTTGATCGATTGCGACCTGGAGTTCTGGCGTCACGACGCCCTGCATGTCAGCGTCGAAGTGCCGGAGTAGCGGCAAGCCCGCGCGCAAAGCCAGCCTCAGACGTAATTCTGCGGGCTGAGCTGGCGCTCGATCAGTTCGATGAGGATGTGCAGCACCTTGATGTGCAGCTCCTGCACGCGGTCGGCGAATTCGCCGCCTGGGGCGCAGATGCACACGTCGGCCAGTTCCTCCAGCAGCGAGCCGGGTTTGCCGGTCAGGGCGATTACCTTTACCCCCAGGGCGCGCGCGGCTTCGGCAGCCTTGACCACGTTGGGGCTCTTGCCGCTGGTGCTGATGGCGATCAGCACGTCGCCCTCGCGGCCATGGGACTCGATATAGCGGGAGAAGATGTGGTCGTAGCCGAAGTCGTTGGCCACGCAGCTGATATGGCTGGGATCGCTGATCGACACCGCGGCGATGCCGGGGCGGTTCTTGCGATAGCGGCCGGTCAGTTCCTCGGCGAAGTGCATGGCGTCGCACATGGAGCCGCCGTTACCGCAGGAGAAGGCCTTGCCCTTGTGCTCGAAGCTCGCCACCAGCAGCTCGGCGGCGCGCTGGATGTTGCCCAGGGTCTGTTCGTTGGCGAGAAAGGCGGCCAGGGCACGCTGGGCTTCCTCCAGGCTGTTGCGGATATGTTCGATCATGCAGGGCCTCAGGGTAGGTCGTGGCTGGCGTAGAAGGCGGTCAGCACTTTCACCAGGTGAGCAAGGTCATGGCTGCCGGCCAGTTCGCGGATCGAGTGCATGGCGAAGGTCGGCAGGCCGATATCCACGGTGCGCACGCCCAGTTGGCTGGCGGTGATAGGGCCGATGGTCGAGCCGCAACCCATGTCGCTGCGGGTGACGAAGCTCTGCACCGGCACTTCGTTTTCCAGGCACAGGTGGCGGAAGAAACCGGCGGTTTCGCTGTTGGTGGCGTAGCGCTGGTTGCTGTTGATCTTGATCACCGGGCCGGCGTTGAGCTTGGGGCCGTGGTTGGCGTCATGCTTGTCGGCGTAGTTGGGGTGCACACCGTGAGCGTTGTCCGCCGATACCAGCAGCGAACGCTGAAGGGTGCGTACGAAGGCATCGCCGTCGGGCAACACACGGCGCAGCACCTGTTCGAGCATCGGACCGTCGGCCCCACAGGCCGAGCAGGAGCCGACTTCTTCGTGGTCGGTACACACCAGCACGCAGCTTTCCTCATCGGGTGCCGCCAGCAGTGCTTGCAGCCCTGCGTAGCAGGACAGCAGGTTGTCCAGCCGTGCGCCGGCAATAAAGTCGCCATTCAGGCCAATCACCGCAGCGCTTTGGGTGTCGTAGAAGCTCAGTTCGTAATCCAGTACCGCATCGGCGCTGAAGTCATGCTCGCGGGCCAGTTGATCGGTGATCAGCGCGCGAAAATCCGCCGTCTCACTGCCAGCCAGCTGGGCGAGGATCGGCGGCAGTTCGTTCTGCGGGTTGATCGCCCAGCCTTGGTTGGCTTCACGGTTGAGGTGAATGGCCAGGTTGGGGATCACTGCAATCGGATTTTGGAAGTCGATCAGCTGGCTTTCCACCTTGCCGTCGCGGCGATAGGTCACGCGCCCGGCCAGCGACAGGTCACGGTCAAACCAGGGGGCCAGCAATGCGCCGCCGTAAACTTCAACGCCGAGCTGGAAAAAGCCCTGTTGCTGCAGCTCAGGTTGTGGCTTGACCCTCAGGCAAGGGCTGTCGGTATGCGCGCCGACCAGGCGAATTCCGCCTTCCAGAGGCGAACGCTTGCCCAGCTTGAAGGCGATGATCGAGGAATCGTTGCGTGTTACGTAATAGCGGCCGCCGGCTTCGGTGTGCCAGCTGGCGCGTTCGTCCAGGTGCTGAAACCCGGCAGCCTCAAGGCGCAGGGCCAGGCTGGCGGTGGCATGGAAAGGGGTGGGCGAGGCCTTGAGGAAATCGATCAGGCCTTGGTTCAAAACTTCGCGCATAGGGCACTCCAGGCGACAATCGGCCGAGTTTAGCGGATTTGCCCCAGGCTTTGGGCGGCTGATCTCGACAGATCAGCGAGGAATGCTGATCAGGCTAAGCAGATAACCGTCGAATTCGCTGAATTGACCTTCCAGTTCGCTGCCTGCTGGCCAGTCGGCATGCAGGTCAAGCAGCAGGCGCATGCGCACCCTGTGGTCAGCTGTAACGCTGAGCAGTTCGGCATCTTGAAAATAGAAGTGCCGCAGCACTTGCGGATAGAGCGCTTTGAACAGGCTCTCCTTGAGCGAGAAGGTCAGGCTGATGCGCTGGGCGTGCTGCTCGGCTGGCAGGCTTTCCAGGCGCAGCAGCTCGGCAGGGGTGAGAATTTCTCCGGCCAGGCGTTCGGCGCGGCTGGCTGGCATGATCTGCTCAATATCCAGGCCCAGGCCGCGCCAAGCCGTGCTATCACCCACCACTGCGCCAGCCCAGCCGCTGCCGTGGGTGATGGAACCGAGCGTGCCAGCCGGCCATTGCGGTGCACGGTCCTCACCGCTGCCTGGGATGGCCGCCGTGCCGGTCAGGCGCATCAGTGCTTCACGCGCACAGAGGCGGCCGGCCAGGTATTCGGCCTGGCGTTTGACAACGCCGCGCGCGGGCTCAATTCCACAGCGGCTGAAATCCGCTGTATCCAGGCGCTCAGGGCTAAAAGTGGTGCTGACCAACTGCACCGCCGGCAGCGTGTGCGGCAGTGGCCAGTGATTCTTCAGGGGGCTGCAGCAGGACGGTAGATAGGCTGTATTCATCGGCCTATTCTGCCGCGCGGCGGATTTAACGGCCAGCCAGCGCGAGCGTTTACATTTCTTTGCAAAGCGGCAACAAAGCTAAACGGAGTTCCTCAGGCTTTTTTGCCACACTGGGTCATGCGTTTCTTCTGGGACGCAGGTGAGGTTGTAGCCGGCGCAGGCGTGAGGCTTGTTCTGGCATTTCTCTGAGAATGAGTACGGGAGCCCGTTTGGGCTCCCGTTTTTTTTGCCTTGGATTGAGCCTACCAGCCGGGCACTCCGCTCATGTCCGGTAGCTTGTGGGCGATGCCTTTGTGGCAGTCGATACAGGTGGCTGCGCCGCTGGCCAGGGCGGTGGAGTGCATTTGTCGGGCGCGCTGGCCCTGGCGGGTGAAGTCCATAAACTCGAAGTTGTGGCAGTTGCGGCATTCCAGCGAGTCGTTGGCTTTGAGCCGCGCCCACTCGTGTTCGGCCAGTTCGCGGCGGTGGGCGAGGAATTTGTCGCGAGTGTTTATGGTGCCAAATATCTTGCCCCACACCTCTTTGGAGGCCTGCATCTTGCGCGCGATTTTGTCGGTCCATTTGTGCGGCACGTGGCAGTCCGGACAGGTGGCGCGCAC
The DNA here is from genome assembly GCA_018816095.1 of Gammaproteobacteria bacterium. GTDB lineage: Bacteria > Pseudomonadota > Gammaproteobacteria > Pseudomonadales > Pseudomonadaceae > Aquipseudomonas > Aquipseudomonas spirodelae. Next base: position 56,769 of record JAHIWP010000037.1, on the reverse strand, counting down.
GCCGGAGCGGTTGCTGTAGTGGATGGTGTCCTTCAGTTCGACATACACGTTGTCGCGCATTTCATGGCAGGAAATGCAGAACTGCTCGGTGTTGGTGACTTCCAGCGCGGTGTTGAAACCGCCCCAGAAGATGATCCCGGCGATAAAACCGCCAAGGGTGAGAAAGCCCAGGCTGTAGTGCACGCTCGGTCGGCGCAGGATGCGCCAGTAGTCCTTGAGCAGGGCAAACAATGATTTCATGACGCCTCCTCAGGGTTTGGCCGGGGCATTGATTTCGTCTTGCAACAGCTTGTCGATGGTCTCGAAACTGTTGCCCACCAGCGGTTTCACCTCGTTCTGTGAAACGTGGCACTGATTGCAGAAGTAGCGCCGTGGCGATACTGCTGCCAGCGGCTGGCCGTCGCGGTCCATGTAGTGGGTGATGCTGATCATCGGGGCTTGGCTGCGCGCGCTACCGGCGCGGCTGTGGCAGGTCAGGCACTTGTTGCCGTTTTTGTCGATCTGGTAACTGCTGATGCTGTGCGGGATGGTCGGCGGTTGCTCGGGGTAGTTGCGTTCGCGCTTGAGGTCCTTGTTTTCCTCATTGGCAATAGGCGGCGCTGATAGAGTCTGGCTGATGGTGCCGCCTGGGCGGCGGCCATCCGGTGCCGGGGCATCCAGCGGGTAATTGACTTCGGCGGCCACGGCAATGCCAAACGCGGCCAGCAGCAGGAAAGGCAGTAGGCGAATGTTCATCAGAGTTCTCCTCAGGCCACGCTGATCAGTTCGATCTTCACCGCACACTTCTTGTAGTCGGCCTGCTTGGAGATCGGGTCGGTGGCATCCAGGGTGACCTTGTTGATCAGCTTGTTGGCGTCGAAAAACGGCACGAACACCAACCCCTGGGGCGGTTTGTTGCGCCCTCGGGTTTCGATGCGCGCGCGCATTTCACCGCGCCGGCTGATCACTTTGACCTCGCTGCCGCGCCGGGCGTTAAGCGCCTTGGCATCGTCCGGGTGCATGTACACCAGGGCATCGGGCACCGCCTTGTGCAGCTCTTCGACACGCTGGGTCATGCTGCCGGTGTGCCAGTGCTCCAGTACCCGGCCGGTGCTGAGCCAGAACGGGTAGTCGGCATCCGGGGCTTCGGCGGCCGGCTCGTAGGGCAGGGCGAAGATGATCGCCCTCTTGTCCGGGTAACCGTAGAACTGCACGCCGCTGCCTTTTTCCACATAAGGATCGAGGCCTTCACGGTAGCGCCAGCGGGTTTCCTCGCCGTCCACCACCGGCCAGCGCATGCCGCGTTCGCTGTGGTAACGGTCGAAGTCGGCGAGGTCATGACCATGGCCACGGCCGAACTGCGCGTATTCCTCGAACAGGCCTTTTTGCAGGTAGAAGCCAAAAGCCTTGGCTTCATCGTTGATATGGCCGGCTTCGATCTGCTCGCTGGGGAACTGGTCGACCTGACCGTTGGCGAACAGCACCTGGTACAGGGTCTTGCCCTTGTGCTGCGGCGAGGTGGCCAACAGTTCGGCCGGCCAGACTTCATCGGTGGTAAAGCGTTTGGAAAACTCCACCAGTTGCCACAGATCAGATTTGGCCTCGCCGGGGGCAGTGACCAACTGATGCCAAAATTGCGTGCGACGCTCGGCGTTGCCGTACGCGCCTTCCTTTTCCACCCACATGGCGCTGGGCAGGATCAGGTCGGCGGCCTGAGCCGAGACGGTAGGGTAGACGTCGGAGACGATGATGAAGTTGTCTGGGTTGCGCCAGCCGGGCAGCACTTCGCCCATGATGTTCGGCCCAGCCTGCATGTTGTTGCTGACCTGGGTCCAATAGACGTTGAGCACGCCGTCTTTGAGCATGCGGCTTTGCTGCACGGCGTGGAAACCGACCTTTTCCTGGATGGTGCCGGCGGGCAGCTTCCAGATTTTCTCGGCGGTGGCGCGGTGTTTCGGGTTGGTCACCACCATGTCCGCCGGCAGGCGGTGGGAGAAGGTGCCGACTTCGCGCGCAGTGCCGCAGGCCGAGGGCTGGCCGGTGAGCGAGAACGGGCTGTTGCCCGGTTCGCTGATTTTGCCGGTGAGCAGGTGGATGTTGTAGATCAGGTTATTGGCCCACACCCCACGGGTGTGCTGATTGAAGCCCATGGTCCAGAACGACATGACCTTGCGCTTGGGGTCGGCATACAGCTCGGCCAGGGCCTTGAGGCGCTCGGCTGGCACCCCGGTTTCCTTGGCGGTGCGCTCCAGGGTGTAGGGTTTGACGAAAGCGGCGAACTGCTCGAAGGATATATCGCTCCAGGTGTTGGCGGTCTCGGCGTTTTTCGCCTGCACTTCAAGCGGGTGATCGGGGCGCAGGCCGTAGCCGATGTCGTCGGCACCCTTGGCGAACTTGGTGTGCTGGCTGACGAAGGCTTTGTTCACCGCACCGCTTTCGATGATGTGGTTGGCGATGTAGTTGAGGATCAGCAGGTCAGTCTGCGGTTTGAACACCATGGGAATATCAGCCAGCTCGAAGCTGCGGTGTTCAAAGGTAGAGAGCACCACCACTTTGGTCTGCGGGTAGCTCAGGCGGCGGTCGGTGACCCGGCTCCAGAGGATCGGATGCATCTCGGCCATGTTCGAGCCCCACAGCACGAACACGTCGGCGGCTTCGATATCGTCATAGCAGCCCATCGGCTCATCGGCACCGAAGGTGCGCATAAAACCCATCACCGCCGAGGCCATACAGTGGCGCGCGTTGGGGTCGATGTTGTTGCTGCGCAGGCCGGCTTTCATCAGCTTGTTGGCCGCGTAGCCTTCCCAGATGGTCCATTGCCCCGAACCGAACATGCCCACCGACTCGGGGCCTTTGTTCTTCAAGGCTTCCTTGAACTTCAGCTCCATGATGTCGAAGGCCTGCTCCCAACTGATCGGCTGGAACTCGCCCTGTTTGTCATACACGCCGTTCTTCATGCGCAGCAGCGGCTCGGTCAGGCGGTCAACGCCGTACATGATCTTCGATAGGAAGTAGCCCTTGACGCAGTTCAGGCCGCGATTGACCTCGGCCTTGACGTCACCGTGGGTGGCCACCACGCGGTTGTTCTTGGTCGCCACCATCACGCTGCAACCGGTGCCGCAGAAGCGGCAGGGGGCTTTGTTCCAGTTCAGCGTGGTCATGTCCGCTTCGGTGATCAGGTTGCTGGCCGAGGTGGCAATCGGCAGGCCGGCCGCTGCTGCGGCAATGGCGGCGGCGTTGGCTTTGGCGAATTGACGGCGGGTCATGCTCATTCGTCGGCTCCTTCGGGGCTCAGCAGTTCGTGGTAGACCAGCGCGGCGTTGAGTACGCCCGGCAGGTTGCTGATCTGGTCTATGCGCTCAAGGATCTGCTGCTCGTCGGCGGTTTCCAGTACTACCACCAGCTTGCCCAGTGGGCTTTGCTGATGCAGTTCAACCCCGTCAAGCAGGCTCAGATTGGCTTTCACCGCTTCGAACTGCTCCGGGCGGGCGTGTACCAGCAGGCTGGCAATGTGCAGGGTTTCGGCCATATTCCGTGGCTCCGATGGTGATCAGGCAGGGCGATCAGCTAGGCGGTCCGGGTGGACCAATCAGCATTTGCATAAACCAGATAAAGAAACCGTAGCCACCGACCAGGGCGATGGACAGGAGGGGGAAAAAGCAGACGACAAGAAACAGAAAAAGGCGGGTTTCCTTACTTTTTTGCACATTGTTGTCGTTGTTATTGTCGGTGGTCATGGCGACTGACTCCCCTCAGGTGTAGCAATCAGGTTAGACCTTACTCTTGATATGGACAAAAGTGCTGATCTGAATCAAGACGAATGGCTTTCCTCGGTATTTGTTCCAGTGCAGCACAGCGGCTATGCACCGCGCGCAAAGCCGGCTTGTCCGACTGCGTGTTAATCTGCCGGAACGGCCGATTTAGAGCCATTTTGCGAGCCTGCCGATGCCTGCTGCCGATTCGTCTGCGTATTTGATGCGCGGTACTGCCGCCTACCGGCGCGCCACCCTGGCGCTGTTCTGCGCCGGTTTTGCCACCTTTGCCTTGCTCTACTGCGTGCAGCCGTTGCTGCCGCTGCTGGCGTCGCATTTCTCCGTGTCCGCAGCGGGTAGCAGTTTGGTGCTGTCGCTGACCACGATGAGCCTGGCCGTTTGTCTGCTGGTGTCCGGTGCACTGGCCGAGAGCTGGGGGCGCAAGCCGGTAATGGTCGCGGCTCTGGGCCTGGCGTCACTGCTGGGGATTGCCTGCGCGCTGGTGGACAGTTGGGATCATCTGCTGTGGCTGCGCGCCTTGCTTGGCCTGGCGTTGAGCGGGCTGCCGGCCCTGGCCATGGCCTATGTCGGTGAAGAATTCGACCCCGAGGCACTGCCGGCGGCGATGGGGCTGTATATCGGCGGCACCGCGCTGGGCGGGTTGCTAGGGCGTTTGCTCGCCGGCCTGCTCAGTGATCTGGGCGGCTGGCCGCTGGCGTTGGCCGGTATTGCTGGTATGGGCTTGTTGGCCTTGGCGCTGTTTATTTGGCTGCTGCCGCCGTCGCGGCATTTCACCGCGCAATCGCTGTCAGTGCGTGGCCTGCTGCGCAACTTTGCGGCGCACCTGGGCAATGGCCAATTGCGCCGCCTGTTTCTGTTGGCCTTTCTGTTGATGGGCGGGTTTGTCGCCTTGTTCAACTATGTCGGTTTTCGCCTGGCGGCCGCACCGTTCAATCTTTCATCCAGCTGGATCGGCTTGTTGTTCACCGTGTATCTGCTGGGCATCGTCAGCGCCGGTTGGGCGGGGCGACTGGTGCCACGCCTGGGCGCGCGCCAGGTGATGCTAGGCGGTATCGCCATCATGCTGCTGGGGGTGGCGCTCTGTGCCACGCCCTGGCTGAGCCTGGCGGTGGCGGGGTTGGCCTTGTTCACCCTGGGTTTCTTTGCCGCCCACGCGGTGGCCAGTGGGCAGGTCGGGCAGCGCGCGAGTGGAGCCAAGGCGCAGGCGTCGGCGTTGTACCTGTGCGCCTATTACCTGGGCTCCAGCGTGATTGGCTATGCCGCCGGGTACATCTGGGAGCATGCCGGCTGGCTGCCCATGCTGGCCGTACTGGCCGCGCTGTTTGTCTCGGCCGGAATCAGTGTGCGTAAGCTGTAAGGCTTGAGTTGCGGGTTCACGCAAGTGCTTGTGTATGCGGCGGCAGGCCATCGATTGACTGAGCAAACATTCAGTTGTTGCCATCCGCGGGCATTGCGATGGGCACTAAGACTTCATTGCGGCGTAAAAACCACGGCATAAACGGTGGGTTGTAGCGGGCCCATACTGGTTCGCCGACGACGCGCCAGCCGTTTTTGCTAATCCACACGTCGAGCTCTGCTTTATTGCGCGTGTAGGCACGTTCACTCCAGAACCCCGAGTAGCGCACCGCCGCCATCTGCCGCGCGGGCACTTGGCGCAATGTCACCTGTGGGTCTTTAGGAGCCGGCAGCGTGGCCAGTGAGAGGGTCGCAGGCATCATAAAACTCACAGCCCAAGCGCCATCGATTTGCTGTTGGCCAACGGGTGACGTCATCGCGATTTTCTCACCTTCGGCCTCTTGGGCGACCGGTGCGGTCATCGCAATTTTCTGGCTGGAGGTGTTGTTGCCCGAAATGTAATCAAACAGCCGGCTAAACGCTTTGCTGCCAGCCTGATCAAAATCCCCGTCTACCCGGGTTTCTGCAACAACATGGGGCTCATAGTTACGCAACTCAAAGCTGTCTTCTTTGAGCACAACTGAGTATTTCGCTTCCTCAACCGCCATTGCGTTTCCACTCCCAATGAGTGCAGCAAAAAGCACTGCTGCAGCCTGTTTTAAATAGGTCATTCGCGTTCACCCGCTACTGTGGATCTCTGGAGGGAGGCGCCGAGACCATGTGCTTGGCTCGGCTGCTCACTGTCTCATCGCCTTAAGACTTGAACGCTACGTGTGCAGCAAGTTCATTGGGGCGTTGATTTACGGCCTGGGTGACTTAGGGCTTCGGCTGCTCCATCAGGTATTTTGCAACGGCCGCATAAGCTGGTAATGAGGTGGGATCGTTGGCGGAATTGGCCGCGATTGGGTGGCTGGCGAAGCGGGCAATCACCATCTCGGCCGCTGGGTCAATGTACAGCGCTTGGCCGTGCACCCCGCGCGCCATAAAGGCGCCATTCGCGTTGTGGGTGACCCACCACATATTGCGATAGCTCCAGCCGGGCAACAGCGAGTAGCCAGCCTTGGCGAAATCTTCACGGCTTGCACCGTTACGGATGTCTGTCACGACCTCGGCCGGCAAGATTTGCTGGTCGTTGTAACGGCCGTTGTTGCGCACCATTTCACCAAAGCGCGCCAGGTCACGCAGGCCGCTGTTCAGCCCGCCACCGGCAAACGGTGTGCCGATGGAGTCGACGGACATATAGGCATCCTGCTCAGCGCCAAGTTTGCTCCAGATGCGCTCCGACAGCAGTTTTGCCACGTTGCGGCCACTCGCACGCGCTAGCACCCACCCGAGGGCATCGGTGTTGGCGGTCCGGTAGTGAAAGGCCTCGCCATGTTTACCCTGCGGCTGAACCGTTTGCAGAAACTCATAATAAGTACGTGGCCCCTGGTAGTCCGCGGGTTTGGGCAGCGGATTGCCGGCGGCGGCATGCGCCCAGACTTCGGCATTGGGGTCGGCATAGTCTTCGCTAAAGCGAATGCCGGTGGTCATATCCATCAACTGGCGAACCGTGGCGTTACCGAAGGCAGATGCAGCCAGCTCGGGTACGTAGTAGGCCACCTTGCGTTCAGGCTCAAGCGTCCCTTCGGCAACCAGTAGCGCGGCGAGGGTGCCCATAAAGGTCTTGGTGACTGACATGGCGCCATGCTGGCCTTGCGCCTTGAGCACACCGAAATAGCGTTCGTAGACGACTGCGCCGCGATGCAGCACAACAATCCCGTCGGTGTAGTTGGCCAGCAGCGACTGCTGCCAGGTCATGGGCTTATCAGCGCCGAGTGGCATGAACGAGACAGTGTCGATGGCGTCCAGCAGGTTGCGCTTTAGCGGCGAAGGCGCGCTAAGCCCGTGCGACACATTGACGGTGGGCATGAGTTGGCGAAAGTTGGAGACACTCCAGCGCATCTGCGGGAAGCGAAAATAACTGCCGTCATCGAAACGCAAAATACGCTCAGGCGGGGGTGGTGAGCCAACCATCCAGCCCAGTTCAGCCGGGTCACTGGCCTGCGCGCTTGGGAATTGCGCAGGTGTGCTGGCGTGGGCCGAGCAGGCGAATGCGCTGAGTAGTAGGCATAAGCGCAGGGGTAATGATCCTTTCAAACGGCGTATGTCCATGATTAGCACCCTCTGTATATGTCTGCTCAGTAAAGCATAGGCGGCCAAGTCTCCCCGCCATCAGTGCGGTGGGGAGTATTCAGCGGCTTAAGCTTCCTGGGCCCGATACGCGCCCGGCGTCAGCCCCGTCCATTTTTTAAAGGCACGGTGAAACGCAGACGGCTCCGAAAACCCCAGTTGCTCGGCAATGTCCTGAATGGCCAAATCGGCGCGGCCCAAGTGATAAATCGCCAAGTCCCGGCGCAGATGATCTTTCAACTCCTGAAAGCTCGAGCCTTCCTCGCGCAAATGCCGGCGCAGGGTTTGTGGGCTCATGTGCAGCTGTTGCGCCACGGCGTCGAGGTCTGGCCAGTTGCTGCAGTCGCGACCAAGCAGGCGGCGGATTTGGCTGATCAGGCTGTCGCCGCCATCCGGGCGCGCCAGCAGATCGGCCGGGGAATGCTGGAGGAATTGCTTGAGGGTGCGCTCGTCCTGCAGCAGCGGCATGGCCAGATAGCGGGCGTGGAACAGCAGGCTGGTGCGCCCAGCGGAAAAACGCCGGTTGCAGGGAAACAGCAATTCGTACTCGGCAGCGTGGGCGGGCTGGCTGTAGGTGAAGGTGGTTTCTTCCAGACGGATGCGTTGGCCGATTAGCCAACTGCCGAGGCGGTGCCAGATCACCAGCAGGCATTCCACCAGAAAGTGGTCGGGGTCCAGCAGGCTTGAGCCGTCTACGCTCAGTCGTGCCCAATCACCTTCACGCTGAATGCTGATGATCGGCGCTTCGGGAAACAGGCTGTAGAACAGCGCGCCCCGGCCCAGGGCTTTTTCCAGCGAGCGGCAATGGATGATGGCGTAACACATCATGGCGAACGTGCCGCGCTTACTGCGCAGACGGCCAAAGCCGAGGTATTCGTCGTCGAGGCTTTCCCACAACAACTGCACCAAACGGGCGAACTGCTCGGGGGCGATGCGGGCGCGTGGCTCATCCAGCAGAGCGGGTTGAATCCCCAGCTGGCGCAGCAGTGGCGTGCAATCTTGGCCCTTGGCCTCGGCACCGCGTAAGGCCGCGCGGACAAAGTGGCTGGCGATGGTGTGTTCGCGCATGACGGCTCCTTGAAAGTGCGCCGATGGTAAGCAGCTTGACGGGCATAGAACAAGCACCGAGCGAATGGGTCAACCCAGGCTGAGCGCATGGGTCATTGAGGCTGGTGGCAGGGCAGGCCTAACCTGCAGCACGACTTCAGCTCTAGGAGCCACCCCATGCAGCGCAACATTTTCGATACCGAACACAGCATGTTTCGCGACGCCTTTGCCGCTTTTCTGAAGAAGGAAGTGCTGCCCCATCAGGACCAATGGGAGGCCGACGGCATGGTCAGCCGTGAGGTATGGAAGAAGGCCGGTGACATGGGCTTTTTGCTGCCTTGGGCGGATGAGGAATACGGCGGTGCGGGCCTCAAGGATTTTCGCTACGAGCAGATTATGTGCGAGGAGTTGGCCAAGGTTAACGAAGCCGGTTTTATGCTGCCGCTGCACTCGGCGCTGTGCGGCCCCTATATCGCTGAGTACGGTAACGCTGAGCAGAAGGCGCGCTTTATGCCGGGGATTATCAGCGGCGAGCTGATTCTGGCGGTGGCGATGACCGAGCCGAGCGCCGGCTCCGACCTGGCCGGCATGCGCACCAGTGCGGTGGAGCAGGACGATCACTACCTGCTCAACGGCTCCAAGGTGTTTATCTCCAACGGCCTCCTGGCCGATGTGGTGATAGTCGCAGCCAAGACCGACCCGGCGAACAAACATGCCATGGGCTTGTTCTTGGTCGAGCGCGGCATGGCGGGTTTCGAGCGCGGCAAGAAGCTGGAAAAACTCGGCATGAAGAGCCAGGACACCGCCGAGCTGTTCTTCAACAACGTCAAGGTGCCCAAAGCCAACCTGCTGGGGGATGCCAAGGGTGGCTTCTTTTATCTGATGAACATGCTCGCTCAGGAGCGCCTGACCAATGCCTGCGGCGCGGTGGCCGGTGCCGAGGCGGCGCTGCAAGTGACCATCGATTACGTGAAAGAGCGTAAGGCTTTTGATCGGCCGATTTCGCACTTCCAGAACACCCGCTTCAAGCTCGCTGAAATGCGTACGAAAATCGACGTGGCGCAGGTGTTTGTTGACCGCTGCGTGATCGATCACAACGAGAAAAAGCTCACCCCAGAAGTCGCTGCCGAGGCCAAGCTGTTCACCACTGAGCTACTGGGCAAGGTAGTCGATGAGGGGGTACAACTGCACGGCGGCTGGGGGTATATGTGGGAGTACCCAATTTGCAAGATGTACGCGAATGCACGCATTCAGCGCATCTTCGCTGGCACCTCGGAAATCATGAAAGAGATCATCAGCCGCGGGATGAAGCTTTGATAGAGGGTTAATGGCTAAATCGAGGCGCGACAGACACTAACAATAAGAGGTCTGCACATGGACGAACAACTGCCTCTGGAGCGCCTGGCGCTCTGGGTTGAGAAACGCCCCGATGCGGTCTGGCTCAGCCAGCCGGTAGCTGGGCAATGGCATGATTTCACCTGGGCGCAGGTGGATGAGCAGGCGCGGCGTATAGCCACGGCGTTGCATGCACTGGGTTGTGCGCCGGGTGACCGAGTGGCGCTGCTGGCGAAGAACTGCGCCGAATGGGTGATTGCCGATCTGGCGATCATGATGGCGGGGCTAATCAGCGTGCCGTTGTACCCCCTGCAGTCAGCCGAGAGCATCGAGTATGTGCTGCGACATTCGCAGTGCAAGGCGATCTTCCTCGGCAAGCTGGATGAACCGGCCAAGTTGGCCCCCGGCATTCCCGCTGAAGTGATGCGGATTGCCATGCCGTATCCGACTATCGAGGCCAGTCACGGCTGGCATGCCTTGCTGGCGGCGCACCAGCCGTTGGCTGAAACGCATCAGCAGGCACCCGATGCCTTGCTCAGCATCCTCTATACCTCCGGCACCACGGGGCAGCCCAAGGGGGTGATGCTCTCGGCCAAAGCGTTCGCCTATGCCAGTAGCCACTCGGTGCAGGAGTTGCAAATCACCGAGCAGGATCAGTTCTTCTCATACCTGCCGCTATCGCATGCCGCCGAGCGTTTTCTGGTGGAGATGAACGCCTTGTACAGCGGTGGGCGGGTGGCCTTTGTCGAGTCACTGGACTCCTTTGCCAGCGACTTGCGCCACGTGCGGCCGACCGTGTTTTTCTCCGTGCCGCGCCTGTGGACGCGCTTTCAGCAGGGCGTGCTGGAGAAACTGCCGCAGCCCAAACTGGCACGTTTGCTGGGTATTCCGCTGATTGGCGGCTTGGTCGCGCGCAAAATTCGCAAGGGATTAGGGCTGGATCGCGCACGGATTCTGGTCAGTGGCGCGGCAGCGATTCCGCCGGCCTTGCTGGATTGGTACCAGCGTATCGGTATGACCATCTGCGAGGGCTATGGCATGACCGAGCACTTCGCCTATGGCTGCTTCAACCGGCCGGGGCAGGTGCGTTTTGGCACGGTGGGGCGGCCGATGCCGGGTAATGAGATGCGCCTGGCCGAGAATGGCGAAATCCTGCTGCGTTGCCCGTGCCTGATGCTGGGTTACTACCAGGAACCGGCGAAAACCGCTGAAACCATTACCGATGGCTGGCTGCACACGGGTGACAAGGGCGAGATTGATGCGGCCGGTTACCTGAAAATTACCGGGCGGGTGAAGGATATCTTCAAGACCAGCAAGGGCAAGTACATCGCCCCGGCGCCGATTGAAGGGGAGATCGCCAAGAACCTCTGGGTCGAGCAGGTGTGCCTGATGGGCAGCAATTTGGATCAGCCATTGGCGCTGATCGAGCTGTCACCGGCGGCTCGTGAGCAGGCACGCGAGCAAGTGGCGGCCGACCTTGCGCAGACTTTGCAGCAGCTTAATGCTCAGCTTGAGGCCCACGAACGGCTTAGCCATTTTGTGCTGGTGCGCGAGGCCTGGACCGTGGACAACGGCTGCATGACCCCGACCATGAAAATCCGCCGTAACGTACTGGAAGCACGCTTTGCCGACCAACTAAGCGAGCTGGATGCCAAGCAACCGCTGCATTGGCAATAGCTGCACTGCTTAGGTTGGGCTGGCCGCGCAGGTTGAGCGCAGCGCTACCCATCGGCATAAACGATTATCCAAAGGAGCTGTTATGCAAGGCCCGCTGTCGTCCCTGAAAGTGCTGGATTTTTCCACCCTGTTGCCGGGGCCGTTTGCCTCTCTATTACTAGCCGATATGGGCGCCGAGGTGCTGCGAGTTGAGTCGCCTTCGCGCATGGACCTGGTGCGCGTGCTGCCGCCGCATGACGGCGGCGTGTCGGCCAGCCATGCCTACCTCAACCGCAACAAGCGCTGCATCGCCCTTGACCTGAAAAAGCCCGAGGCGGTGGAAATGGTCAAGCAACTGGTGGCCGAGTACGACATCGTGCTGGAGCAGTTCCGCCCAGGGGTGATGGACAAACTCGGCGTCGGCTACGAGGCGCTGAAAGCGATCAACCCGAAGCTGATTTACGTGTCGATCACCGGCTATGGCCAGACCGGGCCGTATAAGGATCGCGCCGGGCATGACATCAATTATTTGGCCCTGGCCGGCATCGCCAGCTACACCGGGCGCAGCGACACTGGGCCGCTGCCGCTGGGTATTCAGGCAGCGGATATTGCCGGCGGCTCGCTGCACGGGGTGATCGGCCTACTGGCGGCGGTTATTCAGCGCCAGGCCACGGGCCTGGGTCAGCAGGTGGACATCAGCATGACCGACTGTGCCTTCAGCCTGCACGGTATGGCCGGGGCGGGTTATCTGGCGGCCGGGGTGGAGCCGGCGATGGAAAACCAGGCACTCAATGGCGGCAGTTTCTACGACTACTACCGCACCCGTGATGGCCGTTGGTTCTCGGTCGGTAGCCTGGAACCGCAGTTCATGCAGCAATTCTGCGCCGCGATTGGTCGCCCTGAGTTGGCTGCGCGTGGTCTTTCACTAAAGCCCGAGGATCAGCAAGCGCTTAAACGCGAGATCGAAATCGAGTTCGAGAAACGCGATTTCGCCGAGTGGAATCAGGTATTCGCCGGCCTGGATGCCTGCGTGGAACCGATGCTCACCCTCAGTGAGGCCGTTGAGCATCCGCAGATCAGAGCGCGCAATCTGGTTACCGAGGTGCCGCGTGTGGGCAATGCACCACAGGCGCAGATCGCCTGCCCGATCAAGTTCTCCAGCGGCTTGCCTGCACCCCGGCATATCGGTGCGGCGTTGGGGGCGAACACAGAGGAAGTGCTGGCTGAACTGGGTTACAGCGCCGAGCAGATTGCCCAGCTCAAGGCGGTAAAAGTGGTGGCCTGAGTCCCGTTGAAGGAGCAGTCGAGCGCTTTATGCATAGCGCCTGATGCACTGGCGGCTCGTCAAATGATGCGTTTTCCGGCATAAGCGTGGTTCGTGCCAATAGGCCATGCAGGGAGACAGCATGTATCACGGTGAACGCTTCAACGCCTGGACCCATCTGGTCGGAACGCTACTGGCCAGCGTGGGCGCCGTGTGGATGCTGGTGCTGGCAAGCCTGGACGGTGACGTACGCAAGATCGTCAGTGTGGCGATCTATGGCCTGACGCTGGTACTGCTATACAGCATCTCCACGCTTTACCACAGCGTGCAGGGGCGGGCGAAGGTGGTGATGCGTAAGCTTGACCACCTGTCGATCTACTTGTTGATTGCCGGCAGCTATACGCCATTTTGCCTGGTAACCCTGGAAGGGGTGTGGGGCTGGACGCTGTTTGGCGTTGTCTGGACGCTGGTCGTTATTGGCATGGTGCAGGAGATCAAACCGCGCTCCGAGGCGCGCGTGCTGTCGATTGTGATCTACGCCGTAATGGGCTGGATTGTGCTGGTGGCGGTCAAACCGTTGATCGCTAAGCTGGGCATGGCCGGATTTGTCTGGCTAGCCGGAGGCGGGGTGCTTTACACCGTGGGCATCATCTTCTTCGTTTATGACAGCCGCTTCCGTCATTGGCATGGCATCTGGCACCTGTTCGTTATGGGCGGCAGCTTGATGCACTTCGTGGCGGTGTTGCGTTACGTGCTGTGAGCCTTTAGTGGGCTATTCGATGCGCTGTTCACCGGTAAAACTCAAGGTCACCTTGCAGCGTCGGCAGAAATAGCGACGGCCTTTACTGACCAGTGTGTGGCGCTGGGCCGAAAACGGGAATTCCCCTTGCGGGCAGCTGCAGCGGTAGATGTAGCGACTCACCGCACGCCGTTGCACGGCGTAGGTATGGCAACGGTTAGGCGCTAGCTCATACACACCGCGCATGATCAGCTGCCACTCCTCGCCGTGGGGCTGGATTTTCAGGCCAAACAGCTGATGGGCAATCAGGTGCGCGACTTCATGGGGTACGGTCTGCCGGAGAAAGTCTTCGCGATTCTCTCGGTACAGCTGCGGGTTGAAGCGCAGTTTGTTTTCCGTCAGGTGCGCCACGCCGGCTTTTTGCCCACGCAGCTTGAAACTCACCTCGGCGCGGACAAAGGGTTGCTTGAAGAACGCTTCAGCTTGCTGGTAGCACTGCTCTACGCGGCTTAGGAGTTGCTCAGGCATAAAGATGATGATCGAGGTCGGGCTGGCGATTATGCCCAAGGCCTTTGATGTGCGCAGCCCTGAAACGACGAAACCACCCGCAGGTGGTTTCGTTACGTGTCATCAAGTAAGCGTTAGCTGGTGTAGACCGGGCCAACCCCAAAGCCCCAGAGAATCACCGAGCTGGCAATCATCGCCACCAGCACCACCAAACCCACAGCAAGTACCGAGCTGGAGAACATAAAACCTTCATCCTCGGGGATGCCCATAAACCGCGGGATACCGACATACAGCAGGTACACCGTGTAGCAGATGGCTGCCGTGCCCACCACCATGGCCAGCCAGAGGTGCGGGTAGAGTGCTGCGAGCCCACCGATAAACAGCGGAGTGGCGGTATAGGCAGCAAATACCACGCATTGCGTTAGGTTCGGGCTGGCATCGTAGGTGCGCGCCATCCAATGGATGAATGCGCCCATAACTGCAACACCGGCCAGCATTGCCAAGTAGGTCATGAAGGTCATTTGCAGTGCGCTGGCTTCTGTCAGCATCACCGGCGCTCGATCACCAATGGCCCAGCCTACCTGGGTTGTGCCGATGTAGGCCGAGATCGCAGGAACTGCCGCGAGAATCAGTACGTGGGTGAGATACATGTGGCTGATGGTTTCTTCTTCGCCACGGATTTCCTGCCATTCCTGGTCAGGGTGAGTGAATAGTCCCCAAACGTGATGGATCATGCCAGACCTCCTGTTTTTATAGCGGTCGCCCCCCAGCGCAGCGCCTGATTGGCATGGACAGCTTCATCAGGTGCGATGCCGAACCTATGCGACCGTATGTCGCAGTATAGGCAGCCATTACGGCTGGAAAGGCGGGGCGTTAGAGCAAATCGGACTCTCAGCCGCGGCCGTAATAACGTTCGAGGATTTCCATGGCTTTATTGATTGACTGCAAGCGCTCTGTACTGCCGCCGCGATCCGGGTGGTGCAGGCTGACCAGTTGCCGGTAGCGCTGTTTGATGCGGGCAGACGTAAGTGTTTGCGGGTTGTCGCTAAGTTCAAAGAGTTCCAGGGCGGCCTGTTGCTCCTCGCCACCCTGCATGCGTGACCAGAAGCTGCGCAGCAGCTTGGCCACATCCTGCTCGTCGGTATCGCGGAGTTGGCTCATGTCGAGGTAGTAATCGCGCAGTGGGTCATGCTCGCTCAGCTGCGCACTGCCCGGTTGATAGGGCAGCACCTGGATGTTTAGCGCGCTGATCTGCAGGTGGCCGCGTTGCGACGCCCATAGCCGTTCACGCAGGCGATAGAGCGCGTTGAACAGCAGAAAATGGGTACGAAACAGCACCAGGTGGTCGGTCAGTGGCAGGTTTGGAATATGCGTGCAGTGGCGAGCTTTTAGCTGCTGGATCAATTGGTATTCGCCAAGGCCTGCTGGCGCTGCGTCGAGCAACTGGAGCACATGTTCGGATAGGTCGAGGTTCGGGTTGAAGTCATCGTTCATCGGTCGAGCCTAGCATTTCAACAACTGTGGGGTAGGGTGCGGCACGCTTTCTGCGTAAAATGCCGCATTCTCAACGGCTTCCGGATTTCAGCGCACCATGGGCACCCTCTCGGTCAATCAGAACAAACTGCAAAAACGCTTGCGTCGCCAGGCGGGCGAAGCCGTCGCCGACTTCAACATGATCGAAGATGGCGACAAGGTCATGGTCTGCCTGTCCGGCGGCAAAGACAGCTACACCATGCTCGACGTGCTGTTGCACCTGCAGAAAGTCGCCCCGATCAAGTTCGAGATCGTCGCGGTGAACATGGACCAGAAGCAGCCAGGCTTTCCCGAACATGTATTGCCGGCCTATTTGGAGTCCATCGGTGTGCCGTATCACATCGTCGAGAAGGACACCTATTCGGTGGTCAAGGAGAAGATCCCGGAAGGTAAGACCACCTGCTCGCTGTGTTCGCGTCTGCGCCGCGGCACGCTGTATACCTTTGCGGATGAGATCGGCGCGACCAAGATGGCCCTGGGGCATCACCGCGACGACATCCTGGAAACCTTCTTTCTCAATATGTTCTACGGCGGCACCCTCAAGGCCATGCCGCCCAAGTTGCGCGCCGATGATGGCCGTAACGTGGTGATTCGTCCGCTGGCTTACTGCAATGAGGCGGATATCGAGGCTTACAGCCAGCTCAAGGAATTCCCGATCATCCCGTGCAACCTCTGTGGCTCCCAGGAAAACCTGCAGCGTCAGGTGGTTAAAGAAATGCTGCAGGACTGGGAGCGTAAGTCGCCGGGGCGCACCGAGATCATGTTCCGTGCGCTGCAGAACGTGGTGCCCTCGCAGTTGGCCGACCGTAACCTGTTCGATTTCAAGAGCCTGAAAATCGACGACAGTGCGACGCCGCGCTTTCTCGATGTGATGAACCTCTGATTTAGCGGTTTCCCGGCTTAAGGACTGCCCGATGCGCGATTACAAATGGCTGCATGAATACTGTTTGAACCGCTTTGGCTCGGTGGGGGCGTTGGAATCAATGCTGCCCGAACCGCGCAGTGCTGCCCAGTTACGCGCGATCAGTGATGATCGCTACCTGTCGACGCTGAGCCTGCGGGTCTTCCGTGCCGGCCTCAAGCACAGCTTGGTGGATGCCAAGTGGCCGGCGTTTGAACAGGTGTTCTTCGGTTTCGACCCGGAGAAAGTGGTGCTGATGGGCGCTGAGCGCCTGGAAAATCTGATGCAGGATGCGCGCATCATCCGGCACTTGGGCAAGCTCAAAAGTGTGCCGCGCAATGCCCAGTTCATTCTTGATGTGCGCCAGGAGAAGGGCAGCTTCGGCGCGTTGATCGCTGACTGGCCGGTGAGCGATATCGTCGGCCTGTGGAAGTACTTAGCCAAGCACGGCAGTCAGCTTGGCGGGCTGTCGGCGCCGCGCTTTCTACGCATGGTCGGCAAAGATACCTTTGTGCCCAGTGATGATTTGGTTGCGGCATTAAAAGCGCAGAAGATCGTCGATAAGCTACCGACCAGCTTGAAAGAGCGTGCGGCGGTTCAGGCGGCGTTTAATGAGTGGCATGAGCAGAGCGGGCGCGCCTTGTGTCAGCTGTCGATGATGCTTGCCTATACCGTCAATCATTGAAGTTGGAGCTGCTAATGGAACAAGCCATCAAGCGCGTCGCCGAGGAACTCAAGCAGGCCGAGCGGATCTTGCTGATTACCGGCGCTGGCTTGTCGGCCGACTCCGGGTTGCCGACTTACCGAGGGCTGGGTGGGCTGTATAACGGCCAGACTGCTGAGGGCTTGCCGATTGAAACGGCGCTCTCGGGGCCGATGCTGCAACGCGACCCGGCGCTGTGCTGGAAGTACCTGGCGGAGCTGGGCAAGGCCTGCCTGGGCGCTCAGGCTAATGCTGGGCATTACGCGATTGCTGAACTGCAGCGCAGAAAACCGCATTGCTGGCTGCTAACGCAGAACATTGATGGCTATCACCGTGCGGCAGGCAGCCCGATGGAGCGGGTGATCGAGATTCACGGCGAGCTGGCACCCTTGTATTGCCAGTCTTGTGGCGCTGTAGATGCCGAACTGGCCGCGCATTTGCAGCGGCCGCTGCCACCCAAATGCCGGCAATGCGCCGGCATACTGCGCCCGCCCGTGGTGCTATTTGGAGAAATGCTGCCGGAGCAGGCCATCGCTTCGCTGTATGCCGAGTTAGGCAAGGGCTTTGATGTCGTTATCAGCGTCGGCACCAGCGCCAGCTTTCCCTACATCGTCGAGCCGTTGCTGCGCACCCGGCAAGCAGGAGGATTCACCGCCGATATCAACCCGCAGCGCAGCGACCTGAGCAATAGGGTGGATGTCCATCTGCAAGGGCGCGCTTTAGATGTTTTGCCAGAACTACTGAGTCACATTTAGAGCCATAGAATTTGCAAATGCATGTCATAGAGGGCATAGTCGCGCTCTTGTGAAATCAACCGACACGGTCGTGCCCATGCTCCAACGCCTCGCACCCCTCGTGCCTATCGCACTTTCCCTGGTCCTGGCCGCCTGCGCCAACCATGCTCCGCAACCGGAGCTGACCACTCAATCTTCAGTGTTCTCCTCGACAGACCTTGCCGAGTTTGATGAGCAAGCCAAAGAAGCCGCCCTTGGCGATTTCACCGAAGAAAAGGCCTACAAACTCCCGCAACTGGCTGACGGCATTCTGTCCCACGGTCTGTCACTGGTAGGTACGCGCTATCGCTTTGGCGGCGGCTCGGTAAGTTCCGGCTTCGATTGCAGCGGTTTTATCGGTTACCTGTTTAAAGAAGAGGCCGGCCTGAAGTTGCCGCGCTCGACCCGCGACATGATCAATATCGACGCCCCATTGGTGGAGCGTGATGACCTTAAGCCGGGCGATCTGCTGTTCTTTAGCACCAACGGCCGTGGTCGCGTCAGCCATGCCGGCATCTATATGGGCGATGATCAATTCATCCATTCTTCCAGCAGTCGCAGCGGCGGTGTGCGGGTCGATAGCCTGGATGATCGCTACTGGAAGCGCACCTTTATCGAGGCCAAGCGGGCCTTGGCGCTGGCGCCAACCGAGTCCCTCGTACGTAACCCTTGAGTGCGGCGTGCAGCGGCCGCAACGTTAAGGCCGCTGCAGCCAGCATCCTGTCTGACGCATATCGATAGATTTCAACAACCTGCCAAGCAAAGCTAAAGCTTGCACTCGCATGTGCAAGCCGGCAGAGTAGGGCGCATCCCGGCTCAGGATCGCCTTATCCATGACCGCATTCTCCCGTATCAGCTTGATTGTGTTGGCCGCGCTGCTTAGCGCCTGCGCGAGTCAAGCGCCCGCGCCAACCCCGCAACCCACTGTTTATCAGCCCATCAGCAGCTTTAACGGCAATGCTGATGATGTGCTATTTCGTGCGTTGGGCTTGGTGGGCACGCCCTATCGCTATGGCGGTAATACCCCCGAAGGCGGCTTCGATTGCAGCGGCTTGATCGGTTTTGTTTACCGCGATGCCGCAGGCATCAAGCTGCCGCGCACTACCCGTGAGCTGATCAGCATGCGCGCACCGGGCATTGGGCGCGACGCGCTGCAAAGCGGTGATCTGGTGTTTTTTGCCACCAGTGGCGGCAGCCAGGTCAGCCATGCGGGTATTTATGTCGGCAATGGCCGTTTCGTGCATGCGCCCTCCAGCGGCGGCACTGTGCGCCTGGACAGCCTGAGTAATACGTATTGGCAGCGTACTTACTTGAATGCCAAGCGCGTGTTCACCCCAGAGCTGGCGGGTAACCCCTGAGGCCCAGCCCAGAGTATTTGTAGAGGGGCTTTTATGACCACTCAAACGCTTAATCTCGATGCTGATCTCTATCAGTACCTGCTGGATGTATCGCTGCGCGAGACGCCACTGCTCAAGCGTCTGCGCGACGAAACCGCTCTGCTGACTCATTCACGCTGGCAAATCGCCCCCGAGCAGGGCCAGTTTATGACCTTATTGGTACAGCTGATCGGCGCGCGGCGGATTGTCGAAGTCGGCACCTTTACCGGTTACAGCGCTATCTGCATGGCCCAGGCCATGCCGAGCGATGGCCGCTTGATCTGTTGCGATATTCCCGGCGACTACAACGCCACGGCCAAACGTTACTGGGCTGAGGCGGGCCTCGCTGAGCGTATTGAGCTGCGGCTGGCGCCGGCGCTGCAAACACTTGAGGCGCTTGCTGCTGAGGGGCTGGCAGGGCGAATTGATCTGCTGTTTATCGATGCCGATAAAGCCAACTACCCGGCTTATTTGGAGCACGCCCTGCGCCTGGTACGTCAGGGTGGGCTGATCCTATTCGACAACACCCTGTGGAGTGGTCGGGTACTTGAGCTGTGCCCCGAGAGCGCTGACACCCGAGCGATTCAGGCGCTCAACCTGGCGCTGCGTGATGATCCGCGCATCGACCTGTCGCTGCTGCCGCTCGGCGATGGCCTGAGCCTGTGCCGTAAACGCTGACCCGCCGTTGCCTGTATGCCTGAACCGATTCGTCTGCCCGAACAACCCGATGCCTGCGAACTCTGCGCCCGCGCGGCGCTGCTGACGCGCCATCACTTGATCCCCAAGGCGCTGCATAACAAGGTCTACGTACAAAAGCGCTTCGGCAAAAATGAGCGCATCAGCGCCACGCTCTGGGTGTGCCGTGCCTGTCACAACCAGATCCACCGGCTGTTCAGCGAAAAAGAGCTGGCGCTGATCTACAACAATCGTGACAGCCTGCTCAGTGATGAACGCTTGCGTACCTTTGTTGAGTGGTTGGCAAGCAAGCCGGCGGGTTTTATGCCGCGGCATTGAGTGGCACGTGAGGCGTCGGTGCTATGCGCGGCGTTATGCGTTGACGCTCTGTATGCAAGTCTCTACCCTGCGCGCCTGCAACAGGTGCCCCAAACGCATAGCGTTCAAAGGGTGAAACAGGGAAGCCGGTGCGTTTCGTGTTAACCACGCAACTATTCCGGCGCTGCCCCCGCAACGGTAAACGAGTCAAAGATCGCCACTAGCCACTGTGCCCACCGGCATGGGAAGGCGCGATCCAGGAACCTCAAGGTTCCACTCGTAAGCCCGGAGACCGGCCTGCTGCATCCACGGCATTGCGGAGGGCGTTGCCGGGCTGATGTGGCTGTATTGCTGCTCTATCTGCCTATGCTGTTCTCCCAATGTTTTATTCAGCAGTATCGCGCGGGCGGCGCGATGGAGAATCAGGCATTGTTTCGCACCTTTTATAAACGTCCGGCCGTTCTTTTATGGCTGGGCTGTAGTCCTTTTTTAACTGCACAAGCAGAACCCCTCAACCTCGCTCAGCAGGTGGTCACCGCCACGCGAACGGCTACGCCGTTGGTCTCGGTGGCGTCGAGCAGTGTGATTACCCGTGAAGATATCGAGCGCAGCCAGGCACAGAGCGTGCCTGACATGCTGCGCGGTCTGGCTGGCGTGCAGATCGTTAGCAACGGCGGCCGCGGCAAAAGCACCTCGTTGTACCTGCGCGGTACCAGCGAGAAGCAACTATTGGTGCTGATTGACGGGGTTAAGGTGGGTTCCGCCACCTCTGGTGCTGCCGCCCTGCAGGACATTCCATTGGCGCTGGTCGAACGCATTGAGGTGGTGCGCGGCCCGCGTTCCAGTCTGTATGGTTCCGAGGCGCTTGGCGGGGTGATTCAAATTTTCACCCGGCGCGGCGCAAAGCAGGGGCTCAAACCTTACCTGGCTTTGGGTACCGGCACGCGCTCCAGCTCCAGCGCTAATGCTGGCCTGGCCGGTGGTTCGCAGAACGGCTGG
This sequence comes from Gammaproteobacteria bacterium, assembly GCA_018816095.1. GTDB lineage: Bacteria > Pseudomonadota > Gammaproteobacteria > Pseudomonadales > Pseudomonadaceae > Aquipseudomonas > Aquipseudomonas spirodelae. The sequence goes on along the minus strand of JAHIWP010000037.1, from coordinate 35,624 downwards.
TTTGACCTTGGCGTGAGCAGCGAAGATACCGACGGGATTAATGCCCGCGCTTACCGACCTAGTGCCGCAGGTGCCTACGAGCCAGACGCCGATGGCTATCGCCAGCTGGCCGGTTCACTGCGTGGTGGCTACCGCTTCGTCAACGGTCTGGAACTGGACGGCAGTTGGATGCAATCGAGCATCCACAGCGACCAAGACCTGCGCAGCAGCTCCGGCAAAACCGGGCGCTACAGCTATGCCGATGGAGAGCAACAGGTGCTTGGCGGTCGTGCCCGTTTCACTCCCTTAGAGCCCTGGGATGTGACCTTGCAGGCCGGTCACAGCGAAGATCGCACCGACAACTTCCGTGATGGTGGTTTTTACTCGCGCTTCGACACCGAGCGCTACACCTTTGCTTGGCAGAACGACTTTAGCCTGACGCCCGAGCAACTGTTGAGCCTGGGTTTTGATTACCAGCAGGACCGCATCGACACATCCGACACCTATGCTGAGGACTCCCGCGACAATCGCGGTTATTACACTCAGTACCAGGGCCGTTTCGGTCGACATGGCGTGTCCGTTGGGTTGCGCCGCGACGACAACCAGCAGTTCGGCGAGCACGATACTGGCAACCTAGGCTGGAGCTATGAGCTCAGCGAGCGCCTGACGTTGAGTGCTGCCTACGGCACCGCCTTCCGTGCGCCGACCTTTAACGACCTGTATACCCCGAACAGCGGTTCCACCGCGGGTAACCCCGACCTTAAACCGGAAAAGTCGGAAAACTACGAACTCGGCCTGCAGGGCGGTGCTGGCTGGGGTGAATGGCGTCTCAGCGTTTTTGAAAACCAGATCGACGACCTGATTGTTTGGGCCGGCAGTAAGCCGATGCGTCCACAGAACGTCGAGTCCGCACGCATTCGCGGCCTCGAGTCGAGTGTGCGTACGCAGCTAGAGAATTGGGACCTGGCAGCCACCCTGACGCTGCTCGACCCGCAGGACCGCAGCCAGGAAAACCATGGGCATCAGTTGGCGCGTCGAGCCAAGCGCACTTTCAATATCGACGCCGACCGCCGCATCGGCTCGTTTGGCGTCGGTGCCACGTTGTTCGCTGCCAGCCAGCGGTTTAACGACGCCAGCAATACCGAAGATTCACGCCTGCCCGGCTATGCCTTGGTCGATCTGCGTGGCGAGTACCACATCGACAGCGAATGGCGTCTGCAGGCTAAGGTCAGCAACCTCTTCGACCGTGACTACGAAACGGCGCAGACCTACGAACAACCTGGCCGCGCCTTTTACTTGACCCTGCGCTACCAAGCGCTCTGAGGAGATACCCATGCCTATTCTTTCAACCCGTGCTCAGCTGCTGACGGGCATCGCTCTGGCGTTGCTGCTGGCCATGACGCGTGGCAGTCACTTCGCCAGCATCAATCTGCCCAGCGCCTCCTGGGCGGTGTTTTTCCTGGCCGGCGTGCTGTTGCGACCACGCTGGGTTTTTGCTGGCCTGTTTGTGCTGGCCAGTGCCCTGGACTTCTCTATGATGACCAGCGGTACGGTGAGTGACTGGTGCCTGTCGCCCGCTTACTGGATGCTGGTGCCGGCTTACGCCAGCCTGTGGCTGGGCGGGCGACTGTATGCCGGCTGGCATCGTGACACCTTGCAGAGCCTGTTGCTGTTGGCGGCTGTTGTCGCGGTCAGCGCTTTTGTCTGCTACCTGATTTCCGGCGGTGGTTTCTACTTCTTCTCCGGCCGTTATCCTGAGCCGACCCTAGCGGCCTGGCTGCCGCGTATCGCCGAATACTACCCGCGCTTTTTGTCCAACATGACGTTTTATGTCGGGGTGGGCAGTGCGCTTTATATTGCTTCGTTGGCGCTGTTTGGCCAGCGCCTTAGCCTGGGAGCCAAGTGATGACTGAGTCTATCGAACGTGACGAGCGGCACCGTGCACGGATGCAACGCAAGAAAGCCCTGATCGATGAAAAAATCGCTCAGTCCCAGGATGAGTACGGCTTGCTGCTGGTGCACAGCGGCAATGGCAAGGGTAAGAGCAGCAGCGCCTTTGGCATGGTCGCGCGCGCGCTGGGCCACGGGATCAAAGTGGGTGTGGTGCAATTTATCAAGGGCGCAGCCAGCACCGGTGAGGAAGCCTTCTTCCGGCGTTTTCCCGATGAAGTCAGCTACCACGTGATGGGCGAAGGCTTTACCTGGGAAACCCAGGACCGCCAGCGCGACATCGACAAGGCCCGCGAGGCCTGGGCGGTGGCGGTGCAACTGCTTAACGATCCGGGCATTGGCCTAGTAGTGCTCGATGAGCTGAATATCGCGCTGAAATACGGCTACCTGGAACTGGAAGCGGTGCTGGCCGATATCGAAGCCCGGCCGCTGTTACAGCATGTGGTGGTGACCGGTCGCGGCGCGTTGCCGGGGATGATCGAGGCAGCAGACACCGTGACCGAAATGAGCTTGGTCAAGCATGCCTTCAAAGCCGGAGTCAAAGCGCAGAAGGGAGTCGAGTTTTAATGAGCGACTGCGCTGCACGTGCCTGCCCCGCACTGTTGATTGCCGCGCCGGCTTCCGGCCAGGGTAAAACTACTGTGACAGCGGCGTTGGCGCGTTTGCATACGCGCCAGGGCAAGCGTGTGCGGGTGTTCAAGTGCGGCCCGGACTTTCTCGACCCGATGATTCTGGCCCGCGCCAGCGGTGCACCGGTGTATCAGCTCGATCTGTGGATGGTCGGTGCCGCCGAAAGTCGCCGCCTGCTCTGGGAAGCGGCTGGCGAAGCCGATCTGATTCTGATCGAAGGGGTGATGGGGCTGTTTGATGGCAATCCATCGGCGGCCGACCTGGCGCGACATTTCGGCGTACCGGTGCTGGCGGTGATTGACGGCTCGGCAATGGCCCAGACCTTTGGCGCCATGGCTCACGGCCTGGCGACCTTCGAACCGGATCTGCCGTTTTCCGGGGTGCTGGGTAACCGGGTTGGCAGCGTGCGCCATGGCGAGATTTTGCGCGATGCCTTGCCGGCCTCGATCCGCTGGTACGGTGCACTGCCGCGTAGCGCCGAAGTGGGCTTGCCGAGCCGCCATTTGGGTTTGGTCCAGGCCGCTGAATTGGCTGATCTGGATGCACGCCTGGATGCCGCCGCCGATGCCTTGGCTGCCAGCGCCGATACGGCGCTGCCACCGCCCGTCAGCTTCGCCGCACCTGAGCAGGCAAGGCCTGCGGCATTGCTCAGCGGGGTGCGTATTGGCGTCGCACGTGATAGCGGCTTTGCCTTTCTCTATCAGGCCAACCTGGATTTGCTGCGTGAGCTGGGTGCTGAACTTAAGTTCTTCTCGCCGCTGAACGATGCGCAGTTGCCCGACGTCGACAGCCTTTATCTGCCTGGCGGCTACCCGGAGCTGCATTTGGCACAGCTGGAGGGCAACCAGGCGATGGCTGAGTCGATTCGCGCGCACCATGCGGCGGGTAAGCCGATTCACGCCGAGTGCGGCGGCATGCTTTACCTGCTCGACAAACTGACTGACAAACAGGGCGCGAGCGGGCAGATGCTCGGCTTGCTAAGCGGCGAGGCGACGTTGCAACCACGCATGACCGCCATGGCCTTGCAGCAAGCCGAACTGCCGGAAGGCCTGTTGCGCGGTCACAGTTTCCACTACTCAGCCCTGAGCAGTGAACTGCAACCGCTGACCCGTGGCGAGTGCCCGAACTATAAACGCACCGCCGAGGCGGTCTATCGTCAGGGTCGGCTGACGGCGTCGTATATCCACTTTTATCTGCCGTCCGACCCGGCTGCAGCGGCAGCATTATTCAGCCCCGGAGCGCCAGCATGAGTGAGCACGCCTTCAGCCCTGAGGAGCGCGCAGCGGTCTACCGCGCCATTGCCGAGCGCCGTGATATGCGTCATTTCAGCGGCGGCGAAGTGGCTCCTGAGCTGCTCGCGCGTTTGCTTGAGGCCGCGCACCAAGCGCCCAGCGTTGGTTTAATGCAGCCCTGGCGGTTTATCCGCATCACCCAGCCGGCGTTACGTGAATCGATTCACGGCCTGGTGGAAGAGGAGCGGGTGCGCACGGCCGAGGCGCTGGGCGAGCGCAGCGATGCGTTTATGCGGCTTAAGGTCGAGGGTATTCGCGACTGCGCCGAGCTGCTGGTGGTGGCGCTGATGGACGGCCGCGAGGCTCACGTATTTGGTCGGCGCACCTTGCCGGAAATGGATCAGGCCTCCTTGGCCTGCGCGATTCAGAACCTATGGCTGGCTGCGCGCGCTGAAGGTTTAGGCATGGGCTGGGTCTCGCTATTCGAACCCCAGGCACTGGCCGATCTACTAGGCATGCCAGCGGGCAGTAAGCCGCTGGCGGTGTTGTGCCTGGGCCCGGTGCACGCCTTCTATGACGCGCCGATGCTGGTTCAGGAGGGGTGGGCAAAGCCGCGCCCGCTGAGTGAGCTGCTGTTTGAAAATCACTGGGGCACGCCATGAGTGTGGTGCTTAGCACCTGCGCAGGGGTCGCCCTGGACGCGGTTTTTGGCGAGTCCAAGGGCTGGCACCCGCTGGTGGCGTTCGGGCAGTTGGCTGAGCGCATTGAGCAGCGCTTCAACCCGGCAGGCGGCGGTTGGCGCAGCCATGGGGTTAGCGCCTGGTGCCTGGCGGTGTTGCCGCTAACCCTGCTGACCTGGCTGCTGAGCCAGATCAGCGGGCTGGGTTGGGCACTGGAAATTCTTGCGCTGTATGCCGCGCTGGGCCTGAAAAGCCTGGGTGAACATGCCAGACCGGTGGCGCAGGCTCTGCGTTTGGGGGACCTGGCTCTGGCGCGCGAGCGTGTCGGTTATATGGTCAGCCGTAATACCGCCGCGCTGGATACCACGGGGGTGGCCCGCGCGGGTACCGAATCGGTGCTGGAAAATGGTAGCGACGCGGTATTCGCCGCACTGTTCTGGTTTGTGGTTGCCGGCGCGCCGGGCGTGGTGCTGTATCGCCTGAGCAATACCCTGGATGCCATGTGGGGCTATCGCAACGAGCGCTTCGAGCGTTTCGGCTGGGCCGCAGCGAAGATTGACGACGTGCTCAACTACCTTCCGGCGAGGCTGGTCGCGTTGACCTATGCATTGCTCGGGCGAACCGCGTTGGCGCTGCGCTGCTGGCGCACCCAAGCGCCGCAGTGGGACAGCCCGAATGCCGGCCCGGTGATGGCGGCTGGGGCAGGGGCACTGGGCGTTAGCCTGGGTGGCGCAGCGGAATATCACGGCGAACTGCATGTGCGCCCTGATCTGGGCGCAGGGCCTGCACCCAAAGCGCGTGATATCGAACGCGCCCTTAACCTGGTCAATGGCGGTGTGTTGCTATGGCTGGCGCTGCTGCTGTTGTGGGGGGCTGTTTATGCTTGAGCATGGTGGCCGCTTGCGTGAGGCCTCGCAGCGCTATGGCATTGCTCTGGCGGATTGGCTGGACCTGTCCACCGGTATCGCGCCCTATGCTTGGCCGCTGCCGATGATTCCTGCCAGCGCCTGGGCGCGCCTGCCCGAGCCGCAGGATGATCTGGAAATCGCTGCTCGTGATTACTACGGGGTGAGCAACCTGCTGCCGGTGGCGGGTTCCCAGGCCGCGATTCAGGCATTGCCGCGGCTGCTGCGCAACGCCACAGTCGGCATCGTCTCGCCGGCTTACGCCGAACACGCCGCGGCCTGGCAGCGTGAAGGGCATCAGCTGCTGGAAATCAGCGAGGACGCTATCGAGGGCGCGCTGGCACGTCTGGAGGTGCTGCTGTTGGTCAATCCGAATAACCCCACCGGGCGCCGTTTGGAGCCTAAGCAGCTGCTGGACTGGCACGCCCGCCTGGCCGAGCGCGGCGGCTGGCTGGTGGTGGATGAGGCGTTTATTGATTGCACGCCCGAGTTCAGCTTGGCGACCTTTAGCCAGCGCCCGGGGCTGATCGTGCTGCGCTCATTCGGCAAGTTTTTTGGCCTGGCCGGAATTCGCCTGGGCTTTGTGCTGGCCCAGCCAAGCGTATTGCTGCAGTTGGCTGAACTGCTCGGGCCTTGGACGATCAGTGGGCCGAGTCGGGTAGTAGCGACTGCGCTGCTGCAAGATCAAGCCGCGCAGCGCCAGCAGCGGGAGCGTTTGCTCGCCGATGGCCAGCGGCTAGCCACACTGCTGAGCGCCCAAGGGCTGTCACCCAGCGGCGGCTGCGCGTTGTTCCAGTTTTGTTGTACGCCGCAGGCGGCCGAGTGGCATGGGTTTCTCGCCGCCCGCGGCATTCTCACGCGGCTGTTTAGCACGCCGCTCAGCCTGCGCTTTGGCTTGCCGCCTGATGAAGCCGGTTGGCAGCGTCTGCAGCAGGCACTTGCCGTCTTTAGCGGAGAACGCACATGACGACTTTGATGGTGCAGGGCACCACCTCCGATGCGGGCAAGAGCACTCTAGTGACCGCACTGTGCCGCTGGCTTAAACGCCAGGGCGTGGCGGTGGTGCCGTTTAAACCACAGAACATGGCGCTGAACAGTGCAGTGACCGCTGACGGTGGCGAAATCGGCCGCGCCCAAGCCGTGCAGGCCCAAGCCGCTGGTTTGGCGCCGCATACCGATATGAACCCGGTGCTGCTCAAGCCCAATAGTGACATCGGTGCGCAGGTGATTATTCACGGTCGCGCCCTGAGCAGCATGGATGCCGTGGCCTATCACGATTACAAAAAAGTGGCGATGCAGGCGGTGTTGCAGTCGCACCAACGTTTGAGCGCGGCCTATCCAGTGGTGATGGTGGAGGGCGCCGGTTCGCCGGCCGAGATCAACCTGCGCGCCGGCGATATTGCCAATATGGGCTTTGCCGAAGCGGTGGATTGCCCGGTGATTCTGATTGCCGATATCGACAAGGGCGGCGTATTTGCCCACCTGGTTGGCACCCTGGCGTTACTCTCGGAGAGCGAGCAGGCGCGGGTGCAGGGCTTCGTGATTAACCGCTTTCGCGGCGATATCGCGCTGTTACAACCGGGCCTGGACTGGCTGGAGCAGCGCACCGGCAAGCCGGTACTTGGGGTATTGCCCTACCTGATGGATTTCCATCTGGAAGCTGAGGACGCCATCGATATTCGCCAGAGCGCCAAGGCGGCCGAGGTGCTGAAAGTGGTGATCCCGGTGTTGCCGCGCATCAGTAACCACACCGATTTCGACCCGTTGCGCCTGCATCCTCAGGTTGAGCTGACCTTTGTCGGTCCCGGCCAGGTGATTCCCTCCGCCGATCTGATCATCCTTCCCGGCTCGAAAAGCGTGCGCGCCGACCTGGCATTCCTGCGTGAGCAGGGCTGGCCGGCGGCGATCAACAAACACCTGCGCTATGGCGGCAAGGTGCTCGGCATTTGTGGCGGCTTGCAGATGCTCGGTATGCAGATCGACGATCCGCAAGGGCTGGAAGGTGCCGCAGGATCCAGCGCAGGGCTGGGCTTGCTGGATTTCAGCACGGTACTGGAAGCCGAAAAACAGCTGCGCAATGTGCACGGCCAGCTGTGCCTGGAGGATGCCCCGGTAAGTGGCTATGAAATTCATGCGGGCGTCAGCACCGGTGCCGGCCTGAATGCGGCCGTGCGCCTGGATGATGGCCGCAGTGACGGCGGCATGAGCGCCGATGGCCAGGTGCTGGGCACCTATCTACATGGGTTGTTTGAACGCACTGAAGCGTGCAGCGCGCTGTTGCGTTGGGCTGGGTTACGCGAGGTGCAACACGTGGACTACCACGCCTTGCGCGAGCGTGATATCGAGCGTTTGGCCGATCTGCTTGATGCGCATCTGGATGTCGAGCGGCTGCGAACACTATGTGGCCTATGACGCGCGTTGGTGAAAGAGGTTTGCGTGGGAGGGGCTTTAGCCGCGAGGGTTTAGCTCGGTGTGTTTCGCGGCTAAAGCGGATCGCCGCCCGGCCCCTCCGACAAGTCCTGCGCCACCTACAGAATTAAAGGGTAATCGACATGCTTGAACTGATTTTGGGCGGTGCCCGCTCTGGCAAGAGTCGCCTGGCCGAGAAGCTGGCACGCGAGTCTGGTCTTGGGGTGATCTATATCGCCACCAGTCAGGCGCTGGATGGTGAAATGAATGCGCGTATCGAACATCATCGCGAGCGTCGCCCGGCCGCCTGGGGATTGGTGGAAGAGCCGCTGAACCTGGCGCGGGTGCTGTGTGAACAGGCGGGGGCAGATAAATGCTTACTGGTCGATTGCCTGACCCTGTGGCTGACCAATCTATTAATGCTGGACGACCCCGCGCGCCTGAATGTCGAGCGCGATGCGCTGCTTGAGTGTCTGGTCGGCCTGCCAGGGCGGGTTATTTTCGTCAGTAATGAAACAGGCTTGGGGGTCGTGCCACTGGGTGAGCTGACCCGCCGCTATGTCGACGAGGCGGGATGGCTGCACCAGGCCCTGGCCGAGCGTTGCGAGCGGGTGGTGTTTAGCGTGGCGGGTTTGCCGATGGTTTTGAAAGGACAAGCACTATGAGTGAGCAATGGTGGCTACAAGGGTGTCAGGCCCTGGATATGACTGCGCGCAGCCAGGCGCAAGCGCGCCAGCAGCAACTGACCAAGCCGGCGGGCTCGCTCGGACAGCTGGAACAATTGGCCATTGCCCTGGCCGCTATGCAGGGCAGCCAGCGGCCGCAAGTTGAGCAGTTATCGATCAGTATTTTTGCCGGCGATCACGGCGTGGTGGCCGAAGGTGTGTCGGCCTATCCCCAGGCCGTTACCGGGCAGATGCTGCATAACTTCGTCAATGGTGGCGCGGCGATCAGCGTATTAGCCAAGCAGCTGGGCGCGACGCTGGAGGTGCTCGACCTTGGCCTCGCCGTGCCACTGCAGCCGCTGCCAGGCGTACGCCATTTGCCGATTGGCCCAGGTACCGAGAATTTCGCGCGCGGCTCGGCAATGACCGCTGACCAGTTACGCCTTGCCTTGGATGTTGGGCGGTCCAGCGTGCGGCAGGCTAAAGACGCGGGCAGCCAGCTGTTTATCGGCGGCGAGATGGGCATCGGCAATACCACCTCAGCCACGGCGATGGCCAGTGTGCTGCTGGAGTGCTCAGCGTTGAAGCTGGCCGGCCCGGGTACCGGCCTCGACAGCGCAGGTGTAGTGCGCAAAGCCGAGGTGATCGAAAGTGCACTGGCGTTGCATCGACCCTCGCTTAGTGAGCCTTTCGAGATCCTGCAACGCCTCGGTGGGTTTGAGATTGCGGCCCTCACGGGAGCCTATATCGCCTGTGCGCAGCAGGGCATCACTGCGCTGGTAGACGGTTTCATCTGCAGCGTCGCAGCCTTGTTGGCCGTGCGCCTGAATCCGGCTTGCCGTGATTGGCTGCTGTTTGCCCACAGCGGCGCCGAGCCCGGCCACCAGCGGGTGCTGCAAGCGCTACAAGCTGAGCCTTTACTCGGTCTTGGCCTGCGCCTGGGTGAGGGCAGTGGCGCGGCCCTGGCTGTGCCGCTGCTGCGATTGGCCTGCAGCCTGCACAACGATATGGCTACTTTTGCCGAGGCGGCCGTGGCCGATCGGCCGCTATGACGGTGTATCTGGAGTTATTGCGGCACGGTGAAACCGAACTGGGTGGCGGCCTGCGTGGCAGCCTGGACGATGCGCTGACCGCTACCGGATGGGCGCAACTGCGCACGGCCGTCGCCGACGGCAGCCGCTGGGACCGACTGATCAGCTCGCCCTTGCAGCGTTGTGCGCGGTTTGCCGAAGAACTGGCCGCGCAACAGGGTGTGCCGTTGAGCCTGGAGCCTGACCTGCAAGAGCTGCATTTTGGCGCCTGGGAAGGCTGCAGCACGGCCGATTTGATGCAAACCAGCGCCGATGAGTTAGGTCGCTTCTGGAACGATCCCTATGCCTTCACCCCGCCTGAGGGGGAGCCACTGCTGGTATTTGAAGCACGCGTACTGAGCGCGTTGCAGCGCTTGCAGGTACGTCATGCTGGCGAGCGGTTATTGCTGGTTACCCATGGTGGCGTAATGCGCCTGTTGCTGGCGCGGGCGCGGGGTTTGCCGCGCAAAGATCTGTTGCAGGTCGTGGTGGGCCACGCTGAGCGTTTTCAACTGAGCTTGGATGAGCAGGGCGAACTGCGGGAGTTGGCATGACGCCCTGGTGGATCGCCCTGCAGTTTCTCACGCGCTTGCCAGTGACGTTGGCCGGTATGCCGACAGCCGAGCAGAGTGGCCGATCGCTGCTGTTCTATCCGCTGGTGGGGCTGTTGATCGGCCTGCTGCTGCTCGCTGCTCAACACTTGCTGGCTGATACCAGTGTGTTGCTGCAGGCGGCGCTCTTGCTGGCGTTGTGGGTCGGCATCAGCGGTGGGCTGCATCTGGATGGCCTGGCTGACAGCGCCGATGCCTGGGTCGGCGGCTTTGGCGATAAAGAGCGCACCCTGAGCATTATGAAAGACCCGCGCAGCGGACCGATTGCCGTGGTGGTTCTGGTGCTGCTGCTCTTGCTCAAGTTTGCCGCGCTGGTGGCCTTGCTGGAGCACGACAACGGGTTACTGGTGCTGTTGGTGCCGTGGCTGGCACGTGCGCTGTTGCCGCTGCTGTTTCTCACAACGCCCTATGTACGGGCGGGTGGATTGGGCCAAGCGTTGGCTGAACATCTGCCGCGTCAGCAACTGCCCTGGGTATTGGCTGCTCATGGTCTGGGCATGTTGCTGCTGGGCTGGCCTGCGGTGCTCGCCTTGCTGATGGCCGGATTGGTTTTCCTCTGGCTACGCAGCGTGATGCTCAAGCGTCTGGGCGGCACGACCGGGGATACCGCTGGAGCGCTGCTAGAGCTGGCCGAATGCGCGGTGCTGGTGGCCTTGGCTTTTTAAGCCCTAGGGCATTGTGGCTGAGCAGCGGCGGTCATTTAAACTGCTCGCGATTAGCCGATAGTCGGCTTGCTAGGTGTTTAGCCGGGGCTCAATCTAGCGGGTCGTGATCAATCAGCGGTCATCACAAGGGACAGGTTATGAAGACAATCGGGCGCGGCAGTTTCTGGATTCTGCTGGGCGCATCACTGATCCTGGCCCTGTCACTGGGTATTCGTCATGGCTTTGGTCTGTTCTTGCCGCCGATGAGTGCCGAGTTCGGTTGGGGGCGCGAGGTATTCGCCTTCGCCATCGCCTTGCAGAACCTCATCTGGGGGCTGACCCAGCCGTTTACCGGTGCCTTGGCCGACCGTTTCGGCGCCCGCAGTACGGTGATTGTGGGCGGGATTCTGTATGCCATTGGCTTGGGTTTTATGGGCCTTGCCGACTCCGCGGTGAGCCTGTCGCTGAGTGCTGGTGTGCTGATTGGTATCGGTTTGTCTGGCACCTCGTTCTCGGTGATTCTCGGCGCGGTAGGCCGCGCGGTACCGATGGAAAAACGCAGCATGGCCATGGGGCTGGCCGCAGCAGCCGGCTCGTTCGGCCAGTTTGCCATGCTCCCCGGCACCCTGGGCCTAATCAGCTGGTTGGGCTGGTCGGTCGCGCTGATGGTGTTGGGGCTGCTGGTTGCGTTGATCATTCCGTTGGCCGCCATGCTCAAAGACACCCCGTTAGCGTCTACCGGGCCGGAGCAGACTTTAGGCGAAGCGCTGCGCGAGGCGTGCGCGCACTCGGGCTTCTGGCTGTTGGCGTTGGGCTTTTTTGTCTGCGGATTTCAGGTGGTGTTTATTGGCGTGCACCTGCCGGCCTATCTGGTCGATCAGCATCTGCCGGCGCTGGTGGGCACCACGGTGCTGGCCTTGGTGGGCTTGTTCAATATTTTTGGTACCTATATTGCCGGCCTGCTGGGTGGGCGGATGTCCAAGCCGCGTTTGCTTAGCGCCTTGTACCTGGCCCGCGCCATCGTGATTTTGGCTTTTATCCTGACGCCGCTAAGCGTATGGAGTGCCTACGCCTTCGGGGTGGCCATGGGGCTGCTATGGCTTTCAACGGTGCCGTTGACCAATGGCACCGTGGCCACCCTGTTTGGGGTACGTAACCTTTCGATGCTCGGCGGTATCGTGTTCCTGTTCCATCAGCTGGGGGCATTTCTCGGTGGCTGGATGGGCGGCTATCTGTATGACCATACGGGCAGCTATGATCTGGTTTGGCAGATTGCGATACTGCTCAGCCTGCTGGCCGCTGCACTGAATTGGCCAGTACGTGAGCAACCGGTGGCACGCTTGCAACAACAGGAGGCGAAGGTATGAACACAGACTATGGCTTGAATACTGCGCTGGTAATGGGCGGCATGTTGCTCCTAGGCCTGGCCTGGTGGGGCTGGTTGCAAAGTGGCCTGGCGTTTTTGCAGCTCGGTCTTGGGGTTTGCTAAGACGCGTTTGGCGTGTGTCTATTCAATCAAGGTGATCCTGATGCGGCGTTATTCCCTGGTTATTTTGCTCATGTTAGGCACGTGGATGGGCGCAGCGCAGGCGGCTGAATGTCCGGCTTTATTACAGGGCGATCTGCAGAAATTGCGCAGCCAGGAGCGCATAGACCTTTGTGCCACCTTCGCTGGCAAGCCGCTTTTGGTGGTCAATACCGCCAGTTTCTGTGGATTTACGCCACAGTTTAAAGGCCTTGAAGCGCTGTATCAGCGCTACAAAGCGCAAGGCTTGCAGGTGCTCGGTGTGCCCTCCGATGATTTTCGCCAAGAGGCCGACAGCAGCGAAGAGACGGCCAAGGTCTGCTACGTCAATTACGGTGTGACGTTCCCGATGAGCGAAACCCAGCCTGTTACCGGCAGTGCTGCGGTGCCGCTGTTCAAAGAACTGGCCGCACAAAGCCAGGCTCCACGCTGGAATTTCTCCAAATATGTTGTGGATGCTCAGGGCAAGGTTGTCGCCAGCTTCCCCAGCAGTACCACGCCGGATGATCCGGCGCTGCTGGCCGCTGTCGAGAAGGCGATTGCCTCGCAGCGCTGACTTGCCGCCTATCTGATCTTGCCCGGCCCGGCTTTTAGCCGGGCCGGGCCGCGAAGCAATCAGCTCATCCCGGTAAGCCCGCCTTTATTGCTCCAATCACAGTGCTCATGAGCGCGTCAGTTGTGAGTCGCTCAGCTGATGTTCCTCTCCCGCGTAGTAAGCGCGTACGCGCGGATCCATTACCGTGCGCCACAGCGGCGGGAATAGCGCCAGAACGATCATCCCGGCATAGCCATTAGGCAGTTGCGGGCTGTCTGCGAAGTGGCGCAATACCTGATAGCGACGTTTGGCATAGGCGTGATGATCGGAGTGGCGCTGTAGATGGAAGAGAAACAGATTGGTCAGCAGGAAGTTACTGTTCCATGAATGCGTTGGGTTGGTGCGCTCATAACGGCCATTATCCAGCTTACGTCGGTGCAGGCCGTAATGCTCCACGTAGTTGACGATTTCCAGCAGGGTAAAGGCGATCAGCGATTGCGCGATGAAGAACAACGCGCCGAGCCAGCCGAGTGCCAGGGTGAAACCCAGCAGAAACAACGCGCTCAGTGCATACCAGCCAATCAATTCATTACGCCAATGCAGGGCGGGCAAACCTTTGCGTTTCAAGCGTTCTGCCTCAAGTTTCCAGGCATTCAAAAAATTGTGCAGATAGGCGCGCGGTAAAAACGCGTAGAGGCTTTGGCCATAGCGTGAAGAACTGGCATCTTCCGGGGTGGAAACATGCACGTGATGGCCGCGCACATGCTCGATCTTGAAGCCGCCGTAGCAGACGGCTGCCAGCAACAGGCCGCCAGCGTTCTGCTCCGGTGGCGGGTCCTTGTGAATCAACTCATGGGCCACGGTGATGCCAATTGAGCCAGTGACCGTGCCGACCGACAGCACCCAGCCCAGTTGGCCGATCCAGTTCCATGTCTCATTGTTAACGAACACCCAGCCCGCCCAGGCAAGCATGCCGAGTAGGGCAGGTACCGCGGCCAGGCTCAGCAGGCGGTAGTAACCCTGCTGTTCCATATGCGGTACTTGTACCGCTTCATCGGGATTGGCCGAGTCGCGCCCAATAATAAAATCCAGCACTGGAATAACCCCGAATACCACCAGTACCACCAGCCATGGCCAGGCGTTGCTGTACTCGCCGCGCAATGACGCGTGATAACTCATGGGGATGCCCAATACAGGGATCAACCAGAACCAATAGCCGATACTTTTTATCGTGAGCATCCAGTTGGAGGGCAGGCGTTCGAACATGGTGGTTACCTATTTTTATTGTGGATTACTTTCATTGTTCGATTGTAGGGCAATTAATTGGTATGGCTATTTTATCAGCCCACTTTTTTGCGCTGAAAGCGCTATTCAGGCAGCCTTTGCCCGGTAACGCCCTGTGTTACACTCGTGCCCTGCGTTGCAACGCCTAAGCCAAGCCTGGCGAGGGCTCAAGCCGCTTTATGTCACCTTCGTTTGCCCCTGATTAGGCCAGATAGAGCCTAAGGATCATCATGACGTTCAAGGCACCGGATAGCCTCGCTGAGCAGATTGCCCATCACCTTGCGGAGCGCATCATTCGTGGTGAGCTAAAGGCACGTGAGCGGATTCAGGAACAGAAAGTCACCCAGGCGCTAAACGTCAGCCGGGGATCGGTGCGTGAAGCGCTGCTGATTCTTGAGCGTCGTCACCTGATCGTGATCCCGCCGCGCCGTGGTGCCCAGGTTGCTGAGCTGACCCCGCACAATGTTAAAAGCCTGTATGCCTTGGTAATGGAGTTGTACATCCTGCTGGGCAAGGCTGTGGCGGATAGCTGGCAGGTAGAAGCGGACCTTGCGCCTTTCTTGGTGATTCAGCAGCGCTTGCAGGACAGCTTGCAGCGCGAGGACATCCACGGCTTTGTCGAAAGCAGCTTCGACATCATGCGTGCCGCGTTCCCGTTCTCCAATAACCCTTATCTGCAGGAAACCGTGGAGAACCTGCTACCCGCTATCAGCCGCACCTACCACCTGGCGCTGGAGCGGCGCAAAGGTGAAATGGCTCAGTTCCTCAATACCTTTGCGGCCCTGTTGCAGGCGATTATTGCCCGTGATCACCAGGCCATTCGCGAAGTCTTGCTGGGTTATGGTGAGCACAATTGCCAGCTGGTGCTGGCTGCACTGGCCGAGGCCTAAGGGAAGCGCTTCATGCGGCTCAAGTGCATCAAGCTCGCGGGGTTTAAATCCTTCGTTGATCCAACCACGGTGACTTTTCCCAGCAATATGGCAGCGGTGGTGGGGCCCAATGGTTGTGGCAAATCTAACATTATCGACGCCGTACGTTGGGTGATGGGCGAAAGCTCGGCGAAGAACCTGCGTGGCGAGTCGATGACCGACGTCATCTTCAATGGCTCGAATACCCGTAAGCCCGTGACCCAGGCCTCCATCGAGCTGGTCTTCGATAACTCGGATGGCACCTTGACGGGCGAATACGCTGGCTATAACGAAATTTCCATCCGTCGTCGGGTGACCCGCGACAGCCAGAACACCTATTTCCTCAACGGCACCAAGTGCCGTCGTCGCGACATTACCGACATCTTCCTCGGTACCGGCCTGGGCCCGCGCAGCTACTCGATTATCGAGCAGGGCATGATCAGTAAGCTGATCGAAGCCAAGCCGGAAGACCTACGCAACTTTATTGAAGAAGCCGCCGGCATCTCCAAGTACAAGGAGCGCCGCCGCGAGACCGAGAACCGCATCCGCCGCACCCATGAAAACCTGGCGCGCCTGACCGACCTGCGTGAAGAACTGGAGCGTCAGCTCGATCGTCTGCACCGCCAGGCCCAGTCAGCCGAGAAGTACCAGGAATACAAGGCCGAAGAGCGTCAGCTCAAAGCCCAGCTCACGGCGCTGCGCTGGCAGGCTCTGAATGAGCAGGTCGGTAGCCGTGAGGCGGTAATCAGCAATCAGGAAATCAGCTTCGAAGCGCTAGTGGCCGAGCAGCGCAACGCCGACGCCAGCATTGAACGCCTGCGCGATGGCCATCACGAGCTGAGCGAGCGATTTAACCTGGTACAGGGGCGTTTTTATTCGATCGGCGGCGATATCGCGCGCATTGAGCAGAGCATCCAGCACGGCCAGCAACGGTTGCGCCAGTTGCAGGACGACCTCAACGAAGCCGAGCGTTCGCGCCTAGAAACTGAGTCGCATCTGGGTCATGACCGCACTTTGCTGGCAACGCTCGCCGAAGAGCTGGAAATGCTGCTGCCCGAGCAGGAACTGAGCACCGCGGCTGCCGAAGAGTCTGCTGCCATGCTGGAAGAGTCCGAAACGGCGATGCACGGCTGGCAGGAACAGTGGGACGGCTTCAACCAGCGCAGCGCCGAACCACGGCGACAAGCCGAGGTGCAGCAATCACGCATCGCCCAGTTAGAGCAGAGCCTGGAGCGCCTGGCTGAGCGTCAGCGGCGTCTCAGCGATGAGCTTCAGCAACTGGCGGCCGACCCGGAAGATGCGGCGATTATCGAACTGGGCGAGCAGATCGCCGCCGGCGAAATCAGCCTGGAAGACCTGCAGCTGGAAGAAGAGCAGCAGGCCGAGCGTCTTCAGCAGCTGCGCAATGATTTGCAGCACAGCGGCCAGGCTCAGCAGCAAGCGCAAGGTGAGCTTCAGCGCCTGAATGGTCGCCTTGCTTCGTTGGAAGCACTGCAGCAAGCCGCGCTGGATCCCGGTAAAGGCACCAGCGAATGGCTGCGCGAACAGCAGCTGAGCGAGCGCCCGCGCCTGGCTGAGGGCTTGCGGGTTGAGGCCGGCTGGGAACTGGCGGTGGAAACCGTACTGGGTGCCGATCTGCAGGCTGTGCTGCTGGATGACTTTCAGGGCCTGGATTTTTCCGACCTGACCCAAGGCGATTTACGCCTGGCCAGCCCCAGCAAGGGCGGCGCGCGAGTGGCGGGTAGTTTGCTCGATAAGGTTGAAACCAGCCTCGACCTGGCGCCTTGGCTGGGCAAGGTTAAACCCGTGCAGAGCCTGGATGATGCACTGGCAGCGCGCCTGAACTTGGCCGAAGGCGAAAGCCTGATCAGCCGTGACGGTTATTGGGTTGGTCGGCATTTCCTGCGCGTACGTCGCGCCAGTGAAGCGGAAAGCGGCGTGCTGGCCCGTGGCCAGGAGATCGAACGATTAAGCTTGGAACGCGATGAACGTGAAGCCGCGCTGGCCGTGCTGGATGAGCGTTTGTTGCACTTGCGTGAGAGCCAACGCAGCCAGGAAGAACAGCGTGAACAGCAGCGCCGCCAGGCCCAGGACCTGGCTCGTCGCCTCGGTGAGCTTAAGGCCCAACTGTCTGCCGGGCAGGCCAAGGTCGAGCAACTGGTTCTGCGCCGCAGTCGTCTGGACAGCGAATTGCTGGAACTGGCCGAGCAGCGTGCAATCGAACATGAGCAGCTGGGTGAGGCGCGCCTGCATCTGCAGGATGCACTGGATGCCATGGCCACTGATAATGAGCAGCGCGAAAGTCTGCTGGCCAGCCGCGACAGCTTGCGCGAACGCCTCGATCGTGTGCGTCAAGAGGCCCGTCAGCACAAGGACCACGTTCACCAACTGGCCGTGCGCCTGGGTTCGCTGAAAGCCCAGCATGATTCCACCCGTCAGGCCCTGGAGCGTCTAGAGCTGCAGGCCGAGCGTTTGCACGAGAAACGCGAGCAGCTCAACCTGAATCTGGAGGAGGGCGAAGCGCCGCTGGAAGAACTGCGCATGAAGCTGGAAGAACAGCTCGACAAGCGCATGACGGTTGAAGACGAGCTCAAACTGGCACGCCTGGCTCTAGAAGATGCCGACCGTGAACTGCGTGACGCGGAAAAGCGCCGCACCCAGGCCGAGCAGCAGTCGCAGTTGTTGCGTGGTCAGCTGGAGCAGCAGCGTATGGACTGGCAATCGCTGACCGTAAGACGCAAGGCGCTGCAGGATCAGTTGCTGGAAGAAAATTACGACTTGCATGGCGTACTCGCCAGTATGCCGGCAGAGGCCAACGAGAACGCCTGGGAGGATGAGCTGGAGCGGCTCGCTGCGCGAATTCAACGTCTTGGGCCGATTAACTTGGCGGCAATCGATGAATACCAGCAGCAGTCTGAACGCAAACGTTACCTCGATGCGCAAAACGCTGATCTGGTAGAAGCGCTGGAAACGCTGGAAAACGTCATACGCAAGATCGACAAGGAAACCCGTAACCGCTTCAAGGAAACCTTCGACCAGATAAATGGCGGCCTGCAGGCGCTGTTTCCAAAAGTTTTCGGGGGTGGCAATGCCTATCTGGAACTGACGGGCGAAGATTTACTGGATACCGGTGTAACCATCATGGCGCGGCCGCCGGGCAAGAAGAACAGCACCATTCATTTGTTGTCTGGTGGTGAGAAGGCGCTGACTGCATTGGCATTGGTGTTTGCCATCTTCAAGCTCAACCCAGCACCCTTTTGCATGCTCGATGAAGTGGATGCGCCATTGGATGACGCCAACGTAGGGCGTTATGCGCGATTGGTTAAAGAGATGTCAGAAACCGTGCAGTTTATCTATATCACCCATAATAAAATCGCCATGGAAATGGCCGATCAGTTGATGGGCGTGACCATGCATGAGCCGGGTTGTTCGCGTCTGGTGGCGGTCGATGTAGAAGAAGCGCTGGCGCTGGTGGAGTCCTGATGCGCGAGGCGGTGTAAAGTTATCTTTCGTCGTGCTAGCTTAATGCGCATTGTTATTAGGCTTATCTGCGAAAAGCACGGAAAGGCTTGTCAGAACATAGGCTTGGCGTCACGTAAAAGAATTAGCAAAATGGCCCGGGATGGCCTTTTTCATCACATTATTATTAGGGGTTAAGGTATTTCATGGAATTCGGTCTGCGCGAGTGGCTGATTGTCATCGGCATTATTGTGATTGCTGGCATCTTGTTTGATGGCTGGCGGCGAATGCGCGGTGGCAAGGGTAAACTCAAGTTCAAACTTGACCGCAGTTTTGCCAACCTGCCGGATGATGACAGCGACCCTGATCTGCTCAGTCAGCCACGGGTTGTTGATCGCAGCCATGAACCTGGTTTTGACGAAGAAGATTTGCCGTCGCTAAGTGCCCGTGAATTGAACCGTCGCACCGGCGAGCCGCAGCAGGGCGACCTCAACTTGGGCCAGGAAGAGCCTGTGCCGACGCTGCTCAATCCAGTAGATGGCGATGCAGTTAAGCCTTCTGCTCAGGGTAAACAAAACACTAAAGAGCTGCCGCCGGTTGAAGAAGTCTTGGTGATCCATGTGATCGCCCGTGAAGACGATGGCTTCAAAGGCCCGGCGTTGCTACAGAATATTCTCGAAAGTGGCCTGCGTTTTGGTGAGATGGATATTTTCCATCGCCATGAGAGCATGGCTGGTAATGGCGAAGTCTTGTTCTCCATGGCCAATGCGCTTAAGCCCGGCACGTTTGATCTGGATGATATTGAAGGTTTCAGTACCCGTGCGGTGAGCTTCTTCCTCGGTCTACCGGGCCCACGCCACCCTAAGCAGGCATTTGATGTGATGGTAGCGTCCGCACGCAAGCTTGCTCATGAACTCAACGGTGAGTTGAAGGATGATCAACGCAGCGTTATGACGGCGCAAACTATCGAGCACTACCGTCAGCGCATTGTTGAATATGAACGCAAGCTGCTGACCAACAAACGCTGAATTAACCTGTGAAGTAGAAAGAGCAGCCAAGGCTGCTCTTTTCGTTTGAGAGCACACCGCAATGACCGACGCCTCTATTGCCGCCCAGCGCATTCTGCAACTGCGAGCCGAACTGGATGGGCATAACTACCGCTACCACGTACTCGATGAACCGAGTATTCCAGACGCCGAATATGACCGCTTGTTCCATGAGCTTAAAGCCCTGGAGGCTGAGCATCCGGCGCTGGTCACTGCGGATTCGCCGACCCAGCGCGTTGGTAGTTTGGCGCTTTCTGCCTTTGGCGAAATCAAGCATGAAGTACCGATGCTCAGCCTGGGTAATGCTTTTGCTGAAACTGACCTGTTGGACTTCGATCGGCGGGTGCGTGAGGGGCTGGATTTGCCAGCGGGCGATTTGTTTGGCGGCGGTGCCGAGGTCGAGTACAGCTGCGAACCTAAGCTCGACGGCCTGGCCGTCAGCCTGTTGTACCGCGATGGATTGCTGGTGCGCGGCGCAACGCGCGGTGATGGCAGCACGGGTGAGGACATCAGCGTTAATGTGCGCACCATTCGTAATGTGCCCTTAAAGCTGCAGGGCGCAGGCTGGCCAGCGGTTCTTGAAGTGCGTGGCGAAGTCTTTATGTCCAAGGCCGGTTTTGCTGCGCTTAACGCCAGGCAACTGGAACAGGGCGCCAAGACCTTCGCTAATCCGCGTAATGCGGCCGCAGGTAGCTTGCGTCAGTTGGACTCAAAAATCACCGCCAGCCGGCCTTTGGAGTTCTGTTGCTATGGCATCGGCCAGGTACAAGGTGAGTTGCCGCAGACGCATATCGGCATTCTGGAGGCCCTGAAACAATGGGGCATGCCGATCAGCCGTGAATTGAAGCTGGCCAAAGGCGCAGAGGAATGCCTGGCGTATTACCGCGATATCGGTGAACGGCGTGATGCATTGGCGTATGAGATTGACGGGGTGGTGTTCAAGGTCAATAGCCTGGCTTATCAGCGTGAGTTGGGCTTTCGTGCTCGCGAGCCGCGCTGGGCAATCGCCCATAAGTTTCCGGCGCTGGAAGAGCTGACTGAGCTGCTGGATGTAGAGTTTCAGGTCGGCCGCACCGGCGCAGTCACCCCAGTGGCGCGCTTGAAACCGGTGAAAGTAGCCGGTGTCACGGTGTCCAATGCCACGCTGCACAATATGGATGAAGTGGCGCGTCTGGGGGTGATGATCGGCGATACGGTCATCATCCGCCGCGCTGGTGATGTGATCCCGCAGGTGGTACAGGTGGTGCTTGAGCGGCGCCCAGACAACGCCAAACCCGTGCAAATTCCTGAAAGCTGCCCGGTATGCGGTTCTCACGTTGAGCGCACCCAGTTGGTTAAACGTAGCAAGGGTAAGGAAACCTTTAGCGAGGGCTCGGTGTACCGCTGCGTCGGTCGCCTGGCCTGTGCTGCGCAGCTCAAGCAGGCGATCATCCACTTTGTTTCGCGTCGTGCCATGGATATTGAAGGCCTAGGCGACAAGACCATCGAGCAATTGGTGGATGAGCAACTGATTGCCTCGCCGGCCGATCTGTACAAGCTGAAATACGAGCAGATCATCACCCTGGAAGGCTTTGCTGAGGTTTCCAGCAATAAGCTGCTGCAGGCCGTTGCCGACAGCAAGCAGCCGAGTCTGGCGCGCTTTATCTATGCCCTGGGGATTCCTGACGTGGGTGAGGAAACCGCCAAGGTGCTGGCCCGTGCGCTGGCCTCGCTGGAGCGTGTCCAGCAAGCCTTGCCCGAGGTGCTGACCTACCTGCCGGATATCGGCCTGGAGGTGGCACATGAGATTCATAGCTTCTTTGCCGACAGCCATAACCAGCAGGTGATTGCAGACTTACTTAGCCGTGATGAGTGCGGCCTGCAGCTGCAGGAGCAGGGCGAGCTGAGTGCCGAGTTCAGCGCCAGCGTCACTTTGGCGGCGATGCTCGACAAGTTGAATATCCCGTCAGTGGGGCCTGGCGGTGCGCAAAAACTGGCAGACAAGTTCGCCAGCCTGGAGGCTATCTTGGCGGCTGATTGGCTGGACATGCGCCAGACCTTACCCGAGAAACAAGCCAAGGCCGTGCGTGAGTTTTTTGATCACGCAGCCAATGCCGAACGCGCGCGCGCCATTGAGGCTCAGCTAAAAGCCTTTGGCATGCACTGGCACAGTGAGAAGAAAGTTATCGCTGGCCTACCGCTGGCCGGACAGACCTGGGTGCTGACCGGCAGTTTGGAGGTGATGAGCCGCGATGTCGCCAAGGAAAAGCTGGAGAGCCTAGGGGCCAAGGTGGCGGGTTCTGTGTCGGCTAAGACCAGCTGTGTGGTGGCAGGTCCTGGCGCAGGCTCAAAATTGGCCAAAGCCAGCGAGTTGGGGCTGCGGGTTATGGACGAGGCGCAGTTCTTGTCAGCTTTAGCTGGCTTCGGCCTCTAGGCGCGTTATCCGCTGTGCACTGCCCTCCAGCGTAACGCGTGAGGGCAGTGACTGGTTAGAGTTGGTGCTATGCGCGGTCTAGCCAGTAGAGCGGGCTGGTGTAAGCGCACTAAGCGCTGGGCGATTAGTCGCCGCGGTATTCGCAGCCGCTGGTGCAGGTTTCGTGGATGCGAATACGCGACAGCTCAGGTAGCAGCGGCTTGAGTTGTTGCCAGATCCATTTAGCCAGCACTTCACTGGTGGGGTTTTCCAGGCCAGGAATATCGTTCAGGTAGTTGTGATCGAGTTGCTCATACAGTGGCTTGAAGATCGCCTTGATCTCGGAGAAGTCACGAATCCAGCCGGTATAAGGATCAACCTCACCTTCGATATACACCGCGACCTTGAACGAGTGGCCATGCAGGCGACCGCACTTGTGCCCTTCGGGGACGTGAGGCAGGCGGTGCGCGGCCTCGAACATAAACTCTTTGAACAATTCCACGGTATTTCTCTCAGGTGTGCGCAGTTAACCGCGCGCTTAGCAAGCCGCGAATATTATCAGCTCAGGCGCGGTTAACCGAGTGCCGTGGGAACTGGGTAACGGTTTATGTATGGCCAGGCATCAGTCGATAGATTTTTTCTGCCATTAGGTCGCGCGTATCAGGTGTTCTGCGGAAAAACTGGCGTGGCTTTTGATTGGGGTCAGATTGACGCGTTCTGCCGCTATGTCGGTAGGGCGGGAGCAGCAGCCTGTAAGATGAGTAATTAAGAGGGCGGCCCTCTACTAATAACGAATATGACCTTAAAGTGTGGCTATCCAGGATTGATTAACAGGAGTGAAGATATGCATCCATTTGACGCGGCGCACCCGCCTAAATTGGCATTGCTGCTTGGCTATGCCGGGTTAGTGCCTTTTGTAAGCGGTGCTTTGGGTATTTGGATTACCCCTGAAGGCTGGCGGCCGGTGGTGCTGGCGGCGTTGCTGGATTATGCCGCGGTGATTCTGGCTTTCATGGGGGCGATTCACTGGGGCTTGGCTATGCGTGCAGAGGATACGAACGAGCAGGCGCAAGTGCAGCTGGGGCTTTCAGTGGTGCCGCCCTTGTTGGGTTGGCTGGCGATTACTGGCGGCATGCCAACCAGTTTGGCCTTGCCGTTATGTTTGCTGGCGTTCGGCGGTTTGTACGTTGCGGATTTGCGAGCGGTCAAACTGGGCCTGGCTCCGCAGTGGTACCCCAGTTTGCGCAGGCCTTTGACGATTGTCGTGTGCCTGAGTCTGCTACTGGCCTGGGGCAGTGTGTTGCTGCGTTGAGTTGAGCCAGTGCTCCACCGTCTTTAGAGTCTGTTCACGTCGCTGCGTCCAATTGCCCTGTATGCGCCGCAGCGGTTGCTGATGTCGCTGTAACCAGCCCTCACACTGTTGATAGAACGCCAGCCGCTGAGCCAGCTCCGGCTGGCAGCGCTGGCCATCATCGACCCACGGTGCATCGACTGGGTCGAGCAGCAAATGAAGGTGGTAATCGCGCTCGAGCAAGGCGTGTTCGATCCACGAAGGGCAGTCGCCAAACAGGGCCTGGCTCCAGAGCAGATTACTCAATAAGTGGGTGTCAAGAATCAGCAGCTCGGGGCGCGCAGCTCTGGCCTGGTCTTCCCAGGCCAATTGCCCTTGCGCAATGGTCGTAATGTCGGCGTAACAGGTGTCGCGCTGCTCGCGTTCGATAAAGTGCCGCACATATTCGCCAACCAGTTGCCCACCAAAGTTCGTCTGAATTTCTGCAGCCAGCCAACTTTTACCGCTGGATTCTGGCCCAGTGAGTACCAGCACCTTCATGCGCAATCCAGGGCGCGGTCACGTCGCCAGGTTAGCCAGCCGTTGAGTGCTAGCAGGGTAAATACCCCATACAGCGCTGCAGTTGGGTAAAGACCCTGCTGCATAAATAGAGCGACAAACAGCAGGTCCAGAGCGATCCACAGGGGCCAGCATTCCACCCGTTTCTGTGCCATCCATACTTGAGCCACCAGGCTAAACGCGCTGAGGGCTGCATCCTGCCAGGGGGCGGCGGCGTCCGTGAACGTGGCCATCAGGTAACCGAGGGTAAGTGAACCGATTGCACCGACCGCCAGGCTCGCCAATATGCCGTTTGGGCTTAGCCGGCTGACCTGCACCCCGTTGTGATTGCTACCGCCTCGTGTCCATAGCCACCAACCGTAACCTTGCAACACGGCATACACACCCTGCAGGAGCATGTTTGAGTAGAGTTTCCCGTCATAGAAAATCCAGGCGTACATCAGCACCATCAACAAGCCTAGCGGCCAGCACCAGCGATTTTGCCGCACGGTCAGCCAAACGGCCCATATGCCAATGGCTGAAGCGATAATTTCCAGAGAGGACACACATCACCGGTTAGCGAGAGGTAACAAGGGACGGCGATTGTAGCGATTGCCGGGCGTGGCGTCTTGGCGGCTAAAAGACGCTTGTCGGCTGGATGGCTAATGGCTACTGCTTTGCCGATATACTCTGCACCCGTTTTTAGGATGATCGATGTGTTCAGGTCCGCTTTGGCTGTTATTGGCACCTTATGTTTATTGGTCTTCAGCCAATTAGTCCTGGCCGCTGCAGAAAACGCACATGTTAAAAGCAAGGCTCCGGCGTCGGTGGTGTTCCTTAACCCGGGGTTTTCTGACGAGCCTTTTTGGGTTAGTTACAGCGCATTTATGCAGGCTGCTGCGGATGATCTGGGCATGCACCTAGAGGTTATTTATGGTGAGCGCGATTCGCAGCGCTTGCTTGAGAGCGCCCGCAGCCTAATGGCCAGAGATAAGCAGCCGGACTACCTAGTGTTCGTCAATGAAATGTATACCGCGCCGCAACTGCTCAGATTATTCGCGGAAAGCCCAATCAAGCTGTTCTCCCTGCACAGCACCTTAACGCTTGAACAACAGCAGATCATTGGCGGCTCGCGTGGTCAGTACCGTAACTGGATAGGCAGCCTGGTGCCTAACGACGAGCAGGCCGGTTACTGGATGGCTAAGGCTTTGATCGGCAAGCTGGAAGGCCAGCCAGCTAGCCTGCTGGCCTTTGCAGGGGTGCGCTTCACGCCATCCGCCACCCTGCGCGAAGATGGCCTGCGCCGCGCTTTACGCGAGCACCCTGAGATCAAACTTCAGCAGGTGTTACAGGGCGAGTGGAAGCGTCAGCGCGCCTACGAACAGGCGCAGCTGGTGCTGGCACGTTATCCAGAAGTACGGCTTGTGTGGTCGGCCAACGACGAAATGGCGTTTGGCGTGATGCAGGCCGCGCGGGAGTTGGGTAAGCAACCGGGCAAGGATATTTACCTGGCAGCGCTGAACAATTCGGATGAAGTGCTGCAGGCGCGTATAGACGGCACTCTCAGTGTATTGGCTAGCGGGCATTTCACCCTTGGCGGCTGGGCCATGGTGATGCTGCATGATTACCATAAGGGGCTAGATTTTGCTGCGCGCGGGGGTAAGGATCGGGTCGATCCGCTGTTCAGTCTTCTGGATGTCAAACAGGCCGCGCACCTGCAAAAGCTGCTTAAGGTGCCGGGCTCTACGCTGGATTTTCGTCAGTTCAGCGCGGTGTACCGGCCGCAGATCAGGGATTACGGCTTCTCCATCAAACCCTTGCTGCAGTAAGTCAGACGCCCGCCAAGTGCAAGACGAGTTTGACCACAGCGAAAATCACCAGCACAAACACCATCGTGAATAGCACACCAAGAATGATGAAGTGACTGGGCTTGCCGCGGGAAAAATCCCGACTGCGGTTCTTGCCACTCTGCACACCGAGCGCCGCACTAAGAACGCTCTGCAGCATTTCCTTTAACGTCAGCGGTTTGTCTTGGTCATCGTCCATCATGCCGTCCCCCTGTGTGCTCAGAGTAGCTGCTGTATCTGGCAATGCTAGGACTCAGGATTTATTGACGCGCACGCTGGAGGCGGGGTATTTCAATAATTTGGCTGCTGGTCTGCGTGGTCGTTGCAGCAATTCTCCCGAGCAATTCGGGCAGACACCTTGATGGGTGTGCAAGGCGCAATCACGACAAAACGTGCACTCGAACGAACAGATCAGGGCATCGCTTGAGTCAGCCGGCAGGTCACGGTCACAGCATTCGCAGTTAGGGCGCAATTGCAGCATGGAAGGCTCCGCAGAAAGACGTGTCGGCTGAGCATAAACGCAAATGTTCATGTGCGACAAAACTGTTCTACGGTGGCTATGCGCGCGGTTTAACGAGGCCGTGCGCTCGCTAAACCGTGCACACGTTGAGGGCTCTAATTAGGACGTGGCCTAACGGTAGCTTAGAGCCCTCAAGAAGTAGCGGATTACTCCGGCATGCTCCACGGTTCTAGCGCGAAGCCTTGCTGGCTTAGCTGCTCGCGGGACTGTTTGAGCATGTCGGCAAACTGCACGGGGTCGCTGTAGATACTGCTCGACAGTTGAGTGCGACCGAGCAGTCGAGTGCTGGTGCGGTCAATGACTGTCAGGCTGAGATTGCCAGAACCGTCCTGCGGGGCCCAGGCCACACATTGGAAAGGTTGAAAGGCGCGGTCAGCAATCAGCAGGGCTTCGTTAAAACGCAGCGGTGCGTTCATGGGGTCGGTTTCTCCGAGGTGATCCCAAATACACAAGGACAGGCGGTAGGTTCCGCTTGCCAGTCATAGCTGTTGATGAACGAAGTTGACTGTTAAGTCACATGTTGGCCAAAAATTGCACCTATTTGCCCGATAAATCACAGTTTTACCGGTTGCATAACGAATATCGACTGAATGTTCCAGTCTGCTCGGCCTCGGCCTTCATGCGGACAGCATCACTTATAACGGCTGAAGGCGCTCGCCAAGGCGACCATTTTCGGCAAGCTCGAGAAACTCATCGCCAAGGCGCTGGCTCTCGCTCATGGCCTTACGCCAATAGCGTTCACGGCCGCCATCATCACCCTGATAACGGCTGAAGTCCTTACGGTCTGGGAGTTTGCCGTGAGGTAGGCGTGCCAGGTATTCACGTGAGGGGGCGAGTAACAGCACATCCTGAAGGCGGCCACCATCACCGCGCCGCCACGGCATGCTTTTATCGAACCAGCCAGGGATGATCTTGTCGGTGAAATGAGGGTAGAGGACGATGTCATCGCCGCTGAAGGGCAGGTCGAGGTGGTAGTCGAGCAGCCCGCCATCGCGGTAGGTTCCGGGCCCGGCACCCGGTATGTCACGCACGCCTTGCATGATCATCGGGATAGAGCCCGAGGCCAGCAGCGCATGACGTAAATTGCCGCTGTCGAGTCGCAGGTAGCGTGATGGGAAATCATTGAGCACGCCCAGCGGTGGAGCCTGGCGGGCGTCGTGCAGGATCACCCGCTCAAAGTGCTTAGCCAGGCGCGCTCGGCCCATCAGGTTACTGCCAATCACCGAAGACAAACCCAGGCTCAGTGCGCCACGGTGATCGTGCTGCAGCAGGCCATGGCTTTTCACCACCACAATGTTAAGCCGGTAATGCGGGTTGCTGAGGATGCTGGGCTCGTCGCTGCCCAACAGTTGCTCCAGCATAAGGCTGCAGCTGTGTGATACCTGCTTCATGCTCACGCCTTTGGTAAAGCGCTGTGAGGTGTATAGCTCACCGAGTCGGCGTAAGCCGACAGCTGGATCAGGTAGGCAGGCGCTGGCAAACCGCCACGAGCCGATGGATGCCCCAATCAGCGAGCGCTCACGCGGCGCACGTTGCAGCCAATCACCAAACAAGGCCAGATCCAGCCCTTGAATACCCAGGGCCTTCGGGCCGCCTGCTGCACCGGGCAGAATACCGACATCTGCCGGTTGTAGGCCCTGCTCACGAATGCGCGCAAGGGCGCGTTTGCCGGCTCTGATCGTCAGGGCAGGGGACTTGATTACTATCGCACTCATGCTGGCCTCCATCGCGCAGGGCGGCGATTATAAAACGCTGAGTGGCCAGACCAAGTACGTTCAGCGTGTGAATGACGCGTACAGCGATGGATTGATCAGCCTTTGAGCTCGCCCTTAGCTGCATTCAGCTTGAATTAAGTCATTTGCAGTAACTTGAATGCCACCCAAAGCCAACGTGAAAAGGAACGTGGATATGCACACATTGACTGCCGTATTGACCGCTGCTGCCCTGACACTGACTGCCGGCCTGGTCCAAGCCCGTGACCTGGGCCCGGATGAAGCCTTAAAACTGCGTGATGCGGGCACTATTATGTCCTTTGAAAAGCTCAACGCAGCAGCATTGGCGCTGCACCCAGGTAGCAAAACCGAAGACACTGAATTGGAAGAAGAGTACGGCCGCTACATTTACCAGGTCGAAGTGCGCGATGCCCAGGGTGTTCAATGGGATGTCGAGCTGGATGCTACCAACGCTCAAGTGCTGAAGAACCAACGAGACGATTGATGAACATCACTGCTTGGCTTGTACGCCCACTCCTGGCCTGTCTGCTGCTGACGGTTACGCTCAGCAGCAGCGCGCGTGATCTGGATCAGGACGAAGCACTGCGTCTACGCCGTGAGGGGCTGATCATGCCCCTCGAACAGCTGTTGCAGATGGCTTTGCAGCGTCATCCTGGCGCCGTTTTGCTTGAAGTCGAGCTGGAGGAAGAGGACGGTGTACTGGTTTACGAAGTTGAGCTGGTAACTGGGCAGGGTATTGTGCGCGAACTGGAATTACATGCGAGTACCGGTGAAGTACTCAAGGACGAAGTGGAAGACTAAATGCGCCTACTGCTGGTTGAAGACCATGTGCCCCTCGCCGATGAGTTACTGGCCAGCCTGGCGTGTCAGGGCTACGCCGTGGACTGGTTAGCCGATGGCCGTGATGCGGCCTACCAAGGCGCTACTGAGCCTTATGACCTGATCATTCTTGACCTCGGACTGCCTGGCAAACCGGGGCTGCAGGTGTTGCAGGAGTGGCGTGCAGGTGGCCTCAGCACGCCGGTACTGATTCTCACCGCTCGGGGCTCCTGGGCTGAGCGCATTGAGGGGCTGAAGGCCGGCGCGGACGATTACCTGAGCAAGCCCTTTCACCCGGAAGAACTGCAACTGCGCATTCAGGCATTGTTGCGCCGGGCCCATGGTCTGGCCAATCAGCCGCAACTGGAGGCTGCTGGGTTACAACTGGATGAAGGCCGGCAAACGGTTAAGCGCAATGGTGAAGAGGTCCAGCTGACCGCTGCCGAGTTCCGCTTGCTGCGTTACTTCATGCTGCATACCGGGCAGTTATTGTCGAAGAGTCATCTGGCTGACCACCTGTACGACGGTGAGAGTGAGCGCGACTCAAATGTTATCGAGGTGCACGTTAACCATCTACGGCGCAAATTGGGGCGCGAGATCATCGAAACCCGGCGTGGCCAGGGCTACCGTTTTAATGGGGATACGGCTTGAGGTCGATTCAGCGACGACTCAGTCTAGGGCTGGTCAGCGTACTGCTGATTGTCGGCCTGCTGCTGGCGCAAAGCAGCCTGTGGTTGTTCGACCGCAGCTTGCGTAACTATTTACAGACAACCCTGCAGGATGAAACGCAAACCCTGCTGGGGGCGATTGTGCGTGGCCCCAACGGCCTGCAGCTGGACGAGCGCCGGCTGAGCGCAGCATTTAAGCGGCCGTACTCGGGCCTGTATTTTCGCATCGACCTTGCCGAGCAAAGCTGGCGTTCACGTTCGCTCTGGGATCGTGAGCTAAACACGGCTGAGGCTGAAGGCTTGCAGGACGAGCTGGCTGACGGCCCGCAAGGGCAGGAGTGGCTGGTGTACCGCGCCGACTATCAACGCTATGGCCAGAACATCATGATCCATGTGGCGCGTGACTATACCCCGATGCTCAACAGTTTCAGCCACGTGCAGAAAGTTGTCCTGGGGTTGGGCGTTGCCGCTCTGCTGTTGATTTTGTTGCTGCAGCGCCTGATTGTCAGTCGTGCGTTGCAGCCGCTGGAGCAGACTCGCCGGCAGATCATGCAGCTGCAACAAGGCCAGCGCAGCCAGCTGGATCAGCAGGTACCGCTTGAGCTTGAGCCGCTGGTGGCGCAGATCAACCACCTGCTGGCGCACACCGAAGACACTCTGAAACGTTCACGTAATGCCTTGGGCAACCTCGGACACGCATTAAAAACGCCCTTGGCGGTGCTGGTCAGCCTGGCCTCCCGTGAGGAGCTCAAACAGTTGCCAGAGTTGCGCGAGAGCCTCAATAGCCAGCTGCAGCATATTCAGCAGCGTATTAGCCGTGAGCTAGGCCGTGCACGCCTGGCGGGTGAAGCATTACCGGGGGCTCATTTCGAGTGTGCCAGCGAGTTGCCTGAGCTATTCGCAACCCTGGCGATGATCCACGGCCATCATCTGGAACTCAGCTGGCAAGCCGAACCCGAACTGCGATTGCCCTGGGACCGTGAAGACCTGCTGGAGCTGCTAGGGAATCTGCTGGATAACGCCTGCAAATGGGCCGATCGCCAGGTGCAGTTGCAGATCAGTCGGCATCCGCACGGTTATCAATTGCTCATTGATGATGACGGGCCGGGCATTGACGCCGCTCAGCGTGAAGAGGTGCTCAGTCGCGGCAGTCGCCTAGACGAGCAGGTGGCGGGGCACGGCCTGGGTTTAGGCATCGTGCGCGATATCGTCGATGCCTGGGGTGGACAATTGCAACTGGCGGAAAGCCCGTTAGGTGGGTTGCGCGTCAGGGTCACATTGCCGTTGAAGCGCACCTGAATTCACCAAGTGCGCACAACGTAAGGTTCACATACCGTTGGCAAAGGCCGGGTTGCTCATGTCGATATTGGCGCGAACCGGGCGCAGGGCGTGTGCGTACTGGGCCAGAATATCCAGCTCATAATCGATGCGCGCATGCAGCCGCTGATCGTCTTCGCTGCTGGGCTCGGGGGTGTTCAATACCTTTTCGACACCGCGCACAATCAAGTGCTCGGGCAGGTAGCAGAGCCGGCAGTTTTTATAGCTTGAGGCGCGCAACTCGCTAATCGGGTAGGCCCCGCCAACGCCCGATGAGACGCCCACGAGCAGTCCAGGCTTGTGCGCCAGTTCAACCTTACTGGCGTAGATAAAGAAGTTTTTGATGGCCGGGCAGGCCATGCCATTCCACTCCGGCGAGATAATCACTACGGCATCAGCTGCTGCCAGTTGCTTGCTGTACAGCCCCCACGGGCCCGCATCCTCGGCAGGCCAGAGCGGCAGTGGCGCAAGACCCAGGTCAATGACGCTGCTCTGCGCATCATCGGTGAAGCCCAATTGAATCAGGCGCTGACGCAAGAATCGGGCAACTTTGCCCGATTGGCTGTTAGTGCGACCTGAGCCGGCCACCAAGGCGATATTGAGCATCGTGCACCTCTTGTTAATCAGACATAAACGAAAAACGCAGGCTAACGATTGCTAGCCTGCGTCACAAGGTGGCAGTCGTCACAGGCACTGCCTGGTCAGCTCACGCCAGAAGCCTAGACGCGGAACTGATCCATCAGGCTTTGCTGGTGGTTAGCCAGTTTGTTCAGACCCTGGCTGATTTTTGCCGACTCATCGGCCTGGGAGGAGATTGATTCCGTGACATCGCGGATCGAGGCGACGTTCCGGTTGATTTCCTCGGCCACCGAGCTTTGCTCTTCGGCAGCACTGGCAATCTGCAGGTTCATATCGGTAATCACACTCACGGCCTGACTGATGCGTTGCAGCACGGCCACCGCTTGTTCGACCTGCTCGACGCTGCCCTGGGCCTGACGATGGCTGCTGTGCATGGTGCTGACCACTTCCTTGGTGCCGCTTTGCAGGCCTTCAATCACCTGGCGGATTTCTTCGACTGAATCCTGAGTACGCTTGGCCAGGTTGCGCACTTCATCGGCCACTACGGCAAAACCGCGTCCGGCTTCACCGGCACGCGCCGCTTCAATCGCTGCGTTGAGGGCCAGCAGGTTAGTCTGCTCGGCAATCGAGCGGATCACTTCGAGTACCGAACCGATTTTCTCGCTGCTATCAGCCAGCCCTTCGACTTCCTGCATGGCGACGTTCATTTCATTGGCCAGCAGCTCAATGCTTGATGTGGTCTTACCGATCACATCCATCCCTTCACGGCTGGCTTGGTCAGCGGTGCGCGCGGCTTCGGCTGCCTGGGCGGCGTTGTGCGCGACATCTTGGGCGGTGGCACTCATTTCCTGGAAGGCTGTAGCCACTTGATCGACTTCGCGGTACTGCTGCTGCATGCCATCGCTGGTCTGGCTGGCGATCAGCGCCGACTGATCTGCCGTACTGCGGGCGTCCTGCACGCTGTGTTTAACGTCGGCAATAATTGGCTGCAGTTTGTCGAGGAAGCGGTTGAACCAGCTGGCCAGCTCGCCCAGCTCATCCTTCTTGGCGTATTCCAGGCGGCGAGTCAGATCGCCTTCACCGCTGGCGATGTCTTTCAACATGGCGGCCACACCAAGAATCGGCCGGGTCACGCCCAGAGCCGTGAGCCAGATCAGCAAGATACCCACCACACCTGCGGCCAAACCCAGGCCGAGTGAAGTGGCACTGTTACGGGTGCCCATGGCATCCATTTCAGCTTCAAGCCGAGCGGCAGGTTCAAGCAGGACTTTCTCCGGGACTTCGATGAGCACGCCCCACGGCTGTGCATCAGGAATGGGCAGCAGCGGTTGCAGCACCTGTAACGCACCTTCGTGGTGCAAGGCTTCAGGGCGATTATTGGCCAGCAGGCTGAGAATCTCGCCGTGCTGAGCACTGAACGCTTTATCAAGCTTGCCGCCAAGCAGAGCGCTGTCACGGCTGTGACCGGCTAGCAGCCCGGCAGGGCTGATGATGCTGACATGCCCGGCACCATCAAACAGTCCCTGATGGGCTTCGTTGCTCAGCTCTTGCAGGCTGGCGAGGCTGATATCCACGCCCAGCACGCCGATGACCTTGCCCCCTTGCTCTAGGGGAAAGGCAATACTGGTCATTAGGGTTTTCACCCCATCGGTGTCATCGATATAGGGGTCGAGCAAGCAGACTTTTTTCTTTTCAATAGGGCAGGTATACCACGCGTTGTATGGCGCTCCGCTAATGCCTGGCGTTGTGTCGCCGAGGCTCTCTTCGGTCATGCTCTCAGCAACCAGCTCACCGTTATCGCCTTGTGCCCAATAGATGGAGAAGCGGCCTTTATCATTGCTGCCCAATTCCGCCTGGTCGGCAAACAGTTCATCTTTACCGTCGAGCGCGTTGGGCTCGAATACCGCATAAACACCGAGCAGGCTGCGGTTGTTCTCTAGTGCGCTGCGCACTTGTCGAGTCAGGTCTTCACGCAGGTCGAAGGCATCCAGAAAGCGTTTTTCCGCCTGCTCGCGAATAAACAGAACCTGGTTCGTGGCACTGCGGCCGTATTGGTAGGCATCCATAAAATAGCGCTGAATTTGCAGTGCCTGAGACTCCCCGCGGGCGTTCATGCGCAGCTGTGCGGACTCTTGCAGCATTTTTGAGCTAGCCTGCTTGACCAGGTCAGCACTGCTCGATGCTTGAATGACCGACGCAGAGACTAAGACGGCGACAATGGCCAGCAGACATAAGCCCGCCAGCAGGGTGATCTTCAACTGAATAGAGAGTCGGCTGAACAGCATTTTCAGGACCTTATATGACTGAGGCTTCTAGCGCCTATCGGCGCTTAGGCGCTTTTCTTTAAGTTTTACAGCAACTAAAGCACAGCAAGTTACAGGCCAGCAGAGCGCTTTTAGCGTTCAGAGTAATCGAATCAGTTACAGCTTGTGTTAAATATTTTACAGGCGTTTTGACAGCTCGTTCAGCTTTGTGCAGAGTACGCGCCCTCGCCAAGCCGGCGCAGCATCCAGAGAAGGTTGAAACCTTCACGGACCTATTCAAAAGCGGGAGTAAATCGATGAACGCAGTCGTTGCGGCAGTGGGGATTATGCTGATCCTCAGCTTGTGCCGCGTGCACGTGGTTGTAGCCCTCATAGTCGGTGCATTAGCCGGTGGCCTGCTGGGTGGTTTGGGCCTTGAAGGCTCGCTGACTGCATTTCACAACGGCCTAGGCGGCGGCGCCAAGGTTGCCTTGTCCTACGCCTTGCTGGGCGCTTTTGCCGTGGCGATCGCCAAATCTGGCTTGGCCCACGCGCTGGCGGATAAAGCGCTGGCGATGGTCGGCAAGCAGGACACGAACAGTGCCGGGCTGCTTAAATGGCTGCTGATCGCTCTGCTTCTAGTTGTGGCGATTTCTTCACAGAACATCCTGCCGATTCATATCGCCTTTATCCCGTTGCTGGTGCCGCCCTTGCTGTTCGTATTGAGCAAGCTGCAGCTTGACCGCCGTTTGATCGCCTGCGTGCTGACGTTTGGTTTGATCACGCCCTACATGTTTTTGCCGGTAGGCTTTGGCGGCATTTTCCTCAATGACATCCTGCTGGCCAATGTGGCCAGCGGCGGCGTTGATATCACTGGCCTGCAAGTGACCAAAGCCATGGCCATCCCGGCGCTGGGCATGCTCTGCGGGTTGTTGATCGCCGTGCTGTTCAGCTACCGTAAAAAGCGCGTGTACGACCTGAGCAAGATAGAGCAGGCCGAGCGCGTGGATGTGGTCTACAACCCGTTGAGCCTGCTGGTGGCTGGCGTGGCGATTGCGGCTGCTTTTGTTGTGCAGCTGTGGTTAGACTCGATGATCATCGGCGCGCTGGCTGGTTTCGTGATTTTCTCGGTATCAGGCGTGGTGCGCTGGAAAGAGGCTGACGGGCTGTTTACCGAAGGCATGAAAATGATGGCCATGATCGGCTTTATCATGATCGCCGCTGCCGGCTTTGCCGAAGTGATGAAGGCCACGGGTGATGTGAAAAACCTGGTTGAGAGCGCGGCCGAACTGATTGGCCACAACAAGGCTCTGGGTGCATTGCTGATGCTGCTGGTCGGCCTGTTGGTGACCATGGGCATCGGTTCGTCGTTCTCCACCGTGCCAATCATCGCGGCGATCTTCGTGCCGCTGGGTCTGCAGCTGGGCTTCAGCCCACTTGCCATCCTGTGCATCGTTGGCACCGCCGGCGCGCTGGGCGATGCCGGCTCGCCGGCTTCTGACTCGACCTTGGGGCCAACTGCTGGTCTTAACGTCGATGGCCAACACAACCATATCTGGGACAGTGTTGTGCCGACTTTCCTGCACTACAACCTGCCACTGCTGGTGTTTGGTTGGGTCGCAGCAATGGTGCTTTGATTCGGCACGGCTTATCTGCCTAGCGAGTGTCAGGCGTTTAGCCTTTGAGCGGGGCTACCGATAAGTCGGTAGCCCCGTTTTTATTTGGGCGGCAGAGGGTTTGCCATGTTGCGGGGTTTTCGTTGCAGGTAGGCGCCCGCCATGACGTTCCTGCATGAGTTGATGACGGTTGCTTCTAGTGCCCCGGCATTTCAGCTGTTAGCGGCTGATTGCGAGCATCTGCGCCTTTGCTGCGATGCACTTGTTTGAGTGTGCGCCATGCTGACTTCGCCAAGGCGACGCGTCAGCACAAGGCGTGACTAAGCGCTACAGACAAGGTCGACATGAGTGATCGTGTGCCCTGTGGCCTTTACGTCATTACTACAACACGATCGGGTAGGAGGCGGCCTCACGGCCGCCGTCCTCCCACACCACCGTGCGTACGGTTCCGTACACGGCGGTTCAGGCCATGCGGTTAAGCCGATTGATCGTATCCAGTATCGAGACCAGTCCAAGTCTGTCCCATAGCT
>JAHIWP010000036.1 GCA_018816095.1 Gammaproteobacteria bacterium | reverse complement strand
CGCAGACGGTCGGACTTATGCGGACTATTTGTTCGCTGATCTGAAGGTGCGTGAGTATCTCCAAGACAAACTAAAAAGCGCGTCCGTAAGCCGTATCGACATTGCTCGCCCGGCTCAGACTGCACGTATCACCATACACACTGCTCGTCCCGGTATCGTTATCGGTAAGAAAGGTGAAGATGTTGAGAAGCTGCGTCAGGACCTGACCAAGCAAATGGGTGTGCCTGTGCACATCAATATCGAAGAGATCCGTAAGCCGGAACTCGACGGTATGCTGGTTGCGCAGAGCGTAGCTCAGCAGCTGGAGCGTCGTGTGATGTTCCGTCGCGCTATGAAGCGCGCTGTACAGAACGCCATGCGTATTGGTGCCAAGGGCATCAAAATCCAAGTGAGCGGTCGTCTCGGCGGTGCTGAAATTGCACGTACCGAATGGTATCGCGAAGGTCGTGTGCCGTTGCACACCCTGCGTGCTGATATCGACTATGCCACGTACGAAGCGCACACCACTTATGGTGTGATCGGTGTCAAGGTTTGGATCTTCAAAGGCGAAGTAATTGGTGGCCTTAAAGAAGAACTGAAACCACAAGCACCTGCGCCTCGTAAAAAAGCTGCTAAGTAAGGGGTACGCCAAATGTTGCAACCAAAGCGTACGAAGTTCCGTAAGCAGATGACCGGCCACAACCGTGGTCTGGCTCAGCGCGGTAGCAAAGTCAGCTTCGGCGAGTTCGCGCTGAAGTCTGTTGCCCGCGGTCGTCTCACCGCCCGTCAGATTGAGTCCGCTCGTCGTGCTCTGACTCGTCACGTTAAGCGTGGCGGGAAAATCTGGATTCGCGTTTTCCCGGACAAGCCGGTTACCAAGAAGCCTCTCGAAGTGCGGATGGGTAAAGGTAAGGGTAGCGTTGAATATTGGGTAGCTCAGATCCAGCCAGGCAAAGTCCTGTATGAGATCGAAGGCGTTTCCGAAGAGTTGGCGCGTGAGGCTTTTGCCCTGGCTGCTGCAAAGCTGCCGCTCGCCACCACTTTTGTTAAGCGGACGGTGATGTGATGAAGGCGAATGAACTTCGTGAAAAATCAGCACAGCAGCTGAACGAGCAACTGCTCGGCCTGCTGCGCGACCAGTTCAATCTGCGTATGCAGAAAGCAACTGGCCAGTTGGGGCAGTCTCACCTGCTCTCGCAAGTTAAGCGCGACATCGCTCGTGTGAAAACTGTGCTCAACCAGCAGGCAGGTAAGTGATCATGGCTGAAGCCGAAAAAACAGTCCGTACGCTGACCGGCCGTGTCGTCAGCGACAAGATGGACAAGACCATCACCGTATTGATCGAGCGTCGCGTTAAGCACCCGATCTACGGCAAATATGTCAAGCGTTCGACCAAGCTGCACGCGCACGACGAAACCAATCAGAGCAAGATCGGCGACAAAGTTTCCATTCGTGAAACGCGTCCCGTAGCCAAGACTAAGTCTTGGGCGCTGGTTGAGATCCTCGAACGCGCAGTGGAAGTCTAAGGGCTAAGGGTCGGAGAAATTATATGATTCAGACTCAATCCATGCTCGACGTCGCTGACAACAGCGGTGCTCGTCGCGTTATGTGTATCAAGGTGCTTGGTGGTTCCCACCGTCGTTACGCTGGCATCGGCGATATCATCAAGGTGACCGTTAAGGAAGCAATTCCTCGCGGTAAAGTGAAGAAAGGCCAAGTGATGACTGCTGTAGTAGTCCGCACTCGTCACGGTGTTCGTCGCCCTGATGGCTCGATCATTCGCTTCGATGGCAACGCTGCTGTTCTGCTGAACAACAAGCAAGAGCCAATTGGCACTCGTATTTTTGGGCCAGTGACTCGTGAGCTTCGTAATGAGAAGTTCATGAAGATCGTCTCGCTCGCCCCTGAAGTGCTCTAAGGAGATCCGACATGCAAAAGATTCGTCGTGACGACGAGATCATCGTGATCGCCGGTAAAGACAAAGGTAAGCGTGGCAAGGTGCTGAAGGTGCTCGCTGACGACCGTTTGGTCGTTGGTGGGATCAACCTGGTGAAGCGCCATACCAAGCCGAACCCGATGTCGGGCGTTCAGGGCGGTATCATCGAGAAAGAAGCGCCTCTGCACGCTTCTAACGTTGCCATTTTCAATGGCGAAACCAGCAAGGCTGACCGCGTTGGTTTCAAAGTTGAAGACGGTAAGAAAATTCGTGTCTTCAAGTCGACCCAAAAAGCGGTTGATGCTTGAACACTGCTAGGTAGAAGACCATGGCACGACTAAAAGAGATTTACCGGAAAGAAATCGCGCCGAAGCTTAAGGAAGAACTTAAGCTCGCGAACGTGATGGAAGTTCCGCGCATCACCAAGATCACCCTTAACATGGGCCTGGGCGAAGCAATCGGTGACAAGAAAATCATCGAGCACGCTGTAGCCGACCTGGAAAAGATCACCGGTCAGAAAGTCGTTGTGACTTATGCCCGTAAGTCGATTGCAGGCTTCAAGGTTCGTGAGGGCTGGCCGATTGGCGTCAAAGTTACTCTGCGTCGCGAAAAGATGTATGAGTTCCTGGATCGTCTGCTGTCTATCTCCCTGCCGCGCGTGCGTGACTTCCGCGGCCTGAATGCCAAGTCCTTCGATGGTCGTGGCAACTACAGCATGGGCGTTAAAGAGCAGATCATTTTCCCGGAAATTGACTACGACAAGATCGACGCTCTGCGTGGTTTGGACATTACCCTGACCACCACCGCTCGTTCGGATGATGAAGGTCGCGCCTTGTTGCGTGCTTTCAAATTCCCGTTCCGCAACTGATTGGAGTTGGATCATGGCCAAAACCAGCATGAAAAACCGTGAGCTGAAGCGTCAGCAAACGGTAGCAAAGTACGCTAAGAAGCGTGCTGAGCTGAAAGCTACCATCGCCGATCTGAACGCCAGTCCAGAAGCGCGTTGGGAAGCTCAGGTGGCGCTGCAGAAGCAGCCGCGTGACGCGAGCGCTTCGCGCCTGCGTAATCGCTGCCGCATTACCGGTCGTCCGCACGGCGTTTATCGCAAGTTCGGTCTGTCGCGTATCAAGCTGCGTGAAGCTGCAATGCGTGGTGATGTACCAGGTCTGGTTAAAGCCAGCTGGTAAAAAGCAGAGCCGGCCTAGTGCCGGCTTTGTCTTATCTGTGAATCAAGCCCCTTTGGGGCTTGATTCATTTTTGATCAGTCTCTAGAATGCTCGGCTCGCCTGAGCCTGGCTTGATTTTTTCAAG
Source organism: Gammaproteobacteria bacterium (assembly GCA_018816095.1). GTDB lineage: Bacteria > Pseudomonadota > Gammaproteobacteria > Pseudomonadales > Pseudomonadaceae > Aquipseudomonas > Aquipseudomonas spirodelae. The sequence continues at coordinate 172,608 of JAHIWP010000036.1, read as the reverse complement.
AATTCTCAGCGACTGTAGCCGCAAGGCTAATTCTTTTTGTATCAGGAGCGTCTAGCCCATGAGTATGCAGGACCCGTTAGCGGACATGCTAACTCGTATCCGTAATGCCCAGATGGCTGAAAAGTCCGTCGTAAGCATGCCGTCTTCCACGTTGAAGGTGGCTGTAGCCAAAGTTTTGAAAGACGAAGGTTATATTGCGGGTTATCAGATCAGCGGTGAAGTTAAGCCGCAGCTGTCCATCGAGCTGAAGTACTTCGAAGGCCGTCCGGTTATCGAAGAAGTTAAGCGCGTAAGCCGCCCAGGCCTTCGCCAATATAAATCCTCTGATGATCTGCCGAAAGTTCGTGGCGGTCTCGGGGTTTCCATCGTCTCCACCAATAAAGGTGTGATGACGGACCGCGCTGCGCGCGCTGCCGGTGTCGGCGGCGAAGTGCTTTGCACAGTGTTCTAAGGGGGGAATAAGCATGTCTCGCGTTGCTAAGAACCCCGTTACGCTGCCAGCTGGTGTTGAGGTCAAACTCGCCGGCCAACAGCTTTCGGTAAAGGGTGCCAAGGGCACTCTCGAACTGAATGTTCACTCGTCCGTTGAAGTCCTGCATGAGGCCGGTGAGCTGCGTTTCGCTGCTCGCAATGGTGATCAGCAGACTCGCGCCATGGCCGGCACTACTCGTGCTCTGGTCAACAATATGGTGATCGGCGTCCACGCTGGCTTTGAGCGTAAGCTTCAATTGGTCGGCGTTGGTTACAAGGCGCAAGCCAAAGGTCAGGTGTTGAGCCTCTCTCTGGGCTACTCCCATCCGATTGAGTACGAATTGCCGGAAGGCATCGTGGCTGAGACTCCCAACCAGACCGAGATCCTGATCAAGGGTACGGACAAGCAAGTGGTTGGTCAGGTCGCTGCGGAGATTCGTGACTTCCGTCGTCCTGAACCTTATAAGGGCAAAGGTGTTCGTTACGCTGACGAAGTCGTCCGCCGTAAAGAAGCCAAGAAGAAGTAGGGCATAGCAAATGACCGACAAAAAAGTTACTCGACTGCGTCGCGCTCGCAAAGCACGCCTGAAAATGCACGAGCTAGAAGCCGTGCGTCTCTGCGTGTATCGCTCTTCGCAGCACATCTATGCCCAGGTCATTTCGGCCGACGGCAGCAAGGTTCTGGCCAGTGCCTCTACCTTGGACAAAGCACTGCGTGACGGCGCCACTGGCAACGTTGACGCGGCCAAGAAAGTTGGCGAGCTGGTTGCCGAGCGTGCGAAAGCCGCTGGTGTAACTCAGGTTGCATTCGACCGTTCTGGCTTCAAGTACCACGGCCGCGTCCAGGCGCTGGCTGATGCTGCTCGTGAAGGCGGGCTGGAGTTCTAAGTTATGGCAAATAACGACCAAAAGCGCGACGAAGGCTATATCGAGAAGCTGGTACAGGTAAACCGCGTTGCTAAAACCGTTAAAGGTGGCCGTATCTTCACTTTCACCGCGTTGACCGTGGTGGGTGATGGTAAGGGTCGCGTCGGTTTTGGCCGTGGCAAGTCCCGTGAAGTGCCAGCTGCCATCCAGAAGGCGATGGAAGCTGCTCGTCGCAACATGATCCAGGTAGACCTGAACGGTACCACCTTGCAGTACGCCATTAAGTCTAACCATGGCGCTTCTAAGGTGTACATGCAGCCTGCTTCTGAAGGTACCGGTATCATTGCCGGCGGCGCTATGCGTGCTGTTCTGGAAGTGGCTGGTGTGCAGAACGTTTTGGCTAAGTGCTACGGCTCGACTAACCAAGTAAACGTGGTTTACGCCACTTTCAAAGGTTTGAAAGCAATGCAGTCGCCAGGTTCTATTGCGGCTAAGCGTGGCAAGAGCGTCGAGGAGATTCTCTAATCATGGCTACCGTAAAAGTTACGCTGATCAAAAGCATGACCGGCCGTATCCCCAACCATAAACTTTGCGTTAAAGGTTTGGGTCTGCGTCGCATCGGTCACACCGTAGAAGTTTTGGATACTCCCGAGAATCGCGGGATGATCAACAAGGCTTACTACATGCTGCGAGTCGAGGGTTAATACATGTACCTGAACGATCTGAGTCCTGCGCCGGGTTCCCGTCGCGAGAAGCACCGTCCGGGCCGTGGTATCGGTAGCGGTTTGGGTAAGACTGGTGGCCGTGGCCACAAAGGTCAAACCTCCCGTTCCGGTGGCACCATTGCTCCGGGTTTCGAAGGCGGTCAGCAGCCTCTGCACCGTCGTCTGCCAAAGTTCGGTTTCGTTTCTTTGAAAGCTATGGACCGTGCGCAAGTGCGTACTTCCGAGCTGAATAAAATCGAAGGCGGCATTGTTACTCTGCAGTCGCTGAAGGATGCCAACCTGATCAACCAAAACGTACAGCGTGTGAAAGTCATGCTGTCCGGTGAAGTTACTCAGGCAGTCACCCTTAAAGGTATCGCCGTCACCAAAGGTGCGCGCGCGGCTATCGAAGCAGCTGGCGGTAAGTTCGAGGAATAAATGGCTAAGCAAGGTGCTCTCTCAGCGCTCAGCAATGGCGGGTTATCCGAGCTCTGGGCTCGTCTGCGCTTTCTGTTAATGGCGATTATCGTCTATCGGATAGGTGCACACATCCCGGTTCCCGGTATTAATCCTGATCGGCTGGCGGACCTGTTTCGACAGAATGAGGGGACCATTCTTAGCTTGTTCAACATGTTTTCCGGCGGCGCGTTGGAGCGCATGAGCATATTTGCACTGGGGATCATGCCGTATATTTCGGCGTCGATCATCATGCAGCTCATGACAGCTGTTAGCCCGCAGTTGGAGCAGTTGAAGAAGGAAGGTGAAGCTGGCCGTCGTAAGATTAGCCAGTACACCCGCTACGGCACCCTCGTCCTGGCTATTGTCCAAGCAGTCGGCATGTCCGTCGGCTTGGCCAGTCAGGGCGTAGCGTTTACGGTCGATTTCGGCTTCCACTTCGTTGCAGTCACCACGTTTGTGGCGGGTGCGATGTTTATGATGTGGCTGGGCGAGCAAATCACTGAGCGTGGTGTTGGCAACGGTATTTCGATGCTGATCTTTGCAGGCATCGTGGCCGGTCTGCCGTCGGCGATTGGGCAGTCTTTCGAGTCTGCTCGTCAGGGTGATATCAATATCTTTGCCTTGATCGCCATCGGTTTGCTGGCAGTAGCGATTATCGGTTTCGTGGTGTTCATTGAGCGTGGTCAGCGTCGCATTGCGGTGCATTACGCCAAGCGTCAGCAGGGCCGCAAGGTCTTTGCTGCGCAGACAAGCCACTTGCCGTTGAAGGTGAATATGGCAGGGGTTATCCCGGCTATTTTCGCCAGCAGCCTTCTGTTATTCCCGGCTTCGCTGGGTGCCTGGTTTGGTCAGTCTGAGGGTATGGGCTGGCTGCAGGATATTTCACAGGCTATCGCTCCTGGTCAGCCGTTGAACATTTTGCTGTTTAGTGCAGGGATCGTATTTTTCTGCTTCTTCTATACAGCGCTGATGTTCAACCCGAAAGACGTAGCGGAGAACCTGAAGAAGTCCGGTGCCTTTATTCCCGGTATCCGTCCAGGCGAGCAGTCGGCGCGCTATATCGATGGCGTGTTGACGCGTTTGACCATGTTCGGTGCTCTGTACATGACGGCCGTATGCTTGTTGCCCCAGTTTCTGGTGGTGGCTGCCAACGTACCGTTCTATCTTGGCGGGACTTCGTTGCTGATCGTGGTAGTGGTTGTGATGGACTTCATGTCGCAAGTACAATCGCACCTCGTTTCGCACCAGTACGAATCCCTGATGAAGAAAGCCAACCTGAAGGGCTACGGCAGCGGCATGCTGCGCTGAAGTCCATAAGGTTCGAGGAGTTGGTGATGAAAGTTCGTGCATCGGTGAAAAAGCTGTGCCGTAACTGCAAAATTGTTCGTCGCGAAGGTGTTGTTCGCGTTATTTGCAGTGCGGAGCCGCGTCACAAGCAGCGCCAAGGCTGATTGTGAAGAAGTGATAAGCCCGGCAGCTAGTGCGCTGCCGGGTTGATTATTTGTTTTTACAGCGTTAATATCTCGCGCCCTATTTCTTGGCTTCCGGGGCGTAGGTAGCTGTCAATTGGAGTTCCACTGAATGGCCCGTATTGCAGGCGTTAACATTCCGGATAACAAGCACACTGTTATCTCGTTGACCTACATCTATGGTGTTGGTCGCACTACTGCACAGAAAGTCTGTGCTGCCGCCGGCGTTAATCCGGCTGCAAAAATCAAAGATCTCTCTGATGAGCAGATCGAGCAGCTGCGTGGCGAAGTAGCCAAGGTGAATACCGAAGGCGACCTGCGTCGTGAAGTGAACATGAAAATCAAGCGTTTGATGGACCTGGGTTGCTTCCGTGGTCTGCGTCATCGTCGCGGTCTGCCGGTTCGCGGTCAGCGTACCAAGACCAACGCGCGTACCCGTAAGGGCCCGCGTAAGCCGATCCGCAAGTAATCGCATTCGCGCATCGACAGGAATTTAGTCATGGCAAAACCTGCTGCTCGTACTCGTAAGAAAGTCAAAAAGACAGTGGTTGATGGCATCGCCCACATCCACGCTTCGTTCAACAACACAATCGTGACCATTACTGACCGTCAGGGCAATGCTCTGTCCTGGGCTACCTCTGGTGGTTCGGGTTTCCGCGGCTCGCGTAAAAGCACCCCGTTCGCCGCCCAGGTGGCTGCAGAACGTGCTGGTCAAGCTGCGCTGGAATACGGCCTGAAGAACCTCGACGTTAACGTTAAGGGTCCCGGTCCGGGTCGTGAGTCCGCTGTCCGTGCTTTGAACGGCTGTGGTTATAAGATCGCCAGCATCACCGATGTGACGCCTATCCCGCACAACGGGTGCCGTCCTTCGAAGAAGCGTCGCGTGTAATCAGGAGACAGTGAGAAATGGCTCGTTACATTGGTCCCAAATGCAAACTGTCTCGTCGTGAAGGCACAGATCTTTTCCTGAAAAGCGGTGTACGCGCTCTGGAATCGAAGTGCAACATCGAAGCAGCCCCAGGTATTCACGGTCAGCGTCGTGGTCGTCAGTCCGACTACGGTACTCAGCTGCGTGAAAAGCAAAAAGTTCGTCGTATCTACGGTGTGCTTGAGCGTCAATTCAGCGGTTATTACAAAGCAGCTGCCGGCAAGAAAGGCGCTACTGGTGAGAACCTGCTGCAACTGCTCGAGTGCCGTCTGGATAACGTGGTTTATCGTATGGGCTACGGCTCTACTCGCGCTGAATCCCGTCAGCTGGTATCGCATAAGTCGATCAGCGTAAACGGCAATACTGTAAACGTTCCGTCCTACCAGGTTAAAGCTGGCGACGTCGTTGCAGTTCGCGAGAAGGCGAAGAATCAGCTGCGCATTGTTCAAGCTCTCGAGCTGTGTGCTCAGCGTGGCCGCGTTGAATGGGTAGATGTAGACACTGAGAAAAAGTCTGGCGTTTTCAAAAGCGTTCCGGCTCGCAGTGATCTCTCCGCCGACATCAACGAAAGCCTGATTGTCGAGCTCTACTCCAAGTAAGGGCTAGAAAATAGGTGCATCCATGCAGATTTCGGTAAATGAGTTCCTGACCCCCCGTCACATTGATGTGCAGGTGGTCAGTCCGACCCGCGCCAAGATCACTCTCGAGCCTCTCGAGCGTGGCTTTGGCCACACCCTGGGCAACGCGCTGCGACGCATCTTGTTGTCCTCTATGCCTGGCTGTGCAGTAGTTGAGGCCGAGATTGACGGTGTACTCCATGAGTACAGCGCCATCGAAGGTGTTCAGGAAGATGTCATTGAAATCCTGCTCAACCTGAAAGGTCTGGCTGTCAAACTGCACGGTCGTGACGAAGTGACACTGACTCTGGCGAAGAAGGGCTCGGGCGTAGTTACCGCTGCCGATATTCAGCTGGATCACGATGTCGAAATCGTCAATGGCGACCACGTAATCGCCAATATGGCTTCCACTGGCGCGCTGAACATGAAGCTGACCATCGCTCGTGGTCGCGGCTATGAGCCGGCTGACGCTCGTCAGAGCGATGAAGATGAAAGCCGCAGCATTGGTCGCTTGCAGCTGGATGCTTCGTTCAGCCCGGTACGCCGTGTGTCGTATGTGGTGGAAAACGCTCGTGTTGAGCAGCGTACTAACTTGGACAAGCTGGTTATCGACCTAGAGACCAACGGTACTCTGGATCCTGAAGAGGCTATTCGCCGCGCTGCAACCATCCTGCAACAGCAGCTGGCTGCGTTCGTCGACCTCAAAGGTGACAGTGAGCCTGTTGTTATCGAGCAGGAAGACGAGATCGATCCGATCCTTCTGCGTCCGGTTGATGACCTGGAATTGACTGTTCGTTCGGCTAACTGCCTCAAGGCAGAAAACATTTACTACATCGGTGATCTGATTCAGCGCACCGAAGTGGAACTGTTGAAAACGCCGAACTTGGGCAAGAAGTCCCTGACTGAAATCAAGGATGTTCTGGCTTCTCGCGGTCTTTCCCTCGGTATGCGCCTCGACAACTGGCCGCCGGCAAGTCTGAAGAAAGACGATAAGGCGACTGCCTGATCGTCATCATCACCGAACGTGAGTTTGGTAAGGAATTGAACCATGCGTCATCGTAAAAGTGGCCGTCACCTCAGCCGCACCAGCGCACACCGCAAGGCCATGTTCCAGAACATGGCGGTATCGTTGTTCGAGCATGAGCTGATCAAAACTACTCTGCCGAAAGCCAAAGAGCTGCGTCGCGTTGCCGAGCCGCTGATTACTCTGGCTAAAGAAGACAGCGTTGCCAATCGTCGTCTGGCCTTCGACCGTACACGTTCGAAAGCTATCGTTGGTAAGCTGTTCAACGACCTGGGCAAGCGCTATGCCACCCGTCAGGGCGGTTACCTGCGTATTCTCAAGTGCGGTTTCCGCGCTGGCGACAATGCTCCAATGGCTTATGTTGAGCTGGTTGACCGTCCGGTCGCTGGTGCAGCTGTAGACGCTGAGTAAGTTGTAGGTTGCATAAAAAAACCGGGCCTTGGCCCGGTTTTTTTATGTGTGAAATAAGCGTCGCCCACCTGCTGTACTGAGCGCCGCTAAGCACCTGTGGTCGTCTAGATTCTAGCTTTGTGCTTGACCCATGCGCTGCGTGAGGCCAGCATTAACGCCTGTACCGCTCGTTTAAGGAAATGCCCCGTGAAAGGCCATGTAGAAGTCATCGATTACCTGAAAATGCTGCTTAAAGGTGAGCTGGCGGCACGTGATCAATATTTCGTGCATTCGCGCCTGTATGAGGATTGGGGCTTCAAAAAGTTGTACGAGCGCATCAACCATGAAATGGAAGAGGAGACCCAGCACGCCGATGCCATCCTCAAGCGGATTCTGTTTCTCGAAGGTACGCCGGACATGGTTCCGGATAGCTTCCGTTTTGGCCAAGCAGTGCCTGAGATGCTCAATCTCGACTTGGCGCTGGAATATCACGTGCGCGCCGCACTGAGCAAAGGTATTGCTCTGTGCGAGCACCATCAGGATTATCAGACCCGCGACATCCTGCTGGTGCAACTCAAGGACACGGAAGAAGATCATGCGTACTGGCTGGAAGTGCAGCTAGGACTGATCGACAGGATTGGTCTAGAGAACTACCTGCAGGCGCAGATGTAAGGTTGCAACTGATAATAAAAAGCCCCGCTTGTGCGGGGCTTTTTTGTAGTGTGCGAGGTTAGTCGCGATCACGCTCCAGTAGCGGTTTGAGGAAGTAACCCGTATGCGACTGCGCCATTTCGGCGATTTCCTCGGGTGTACCGACCGCAATAATCTGACCGCCCTTGGAGCCGCCTTCTGGGCCGAGATCCACCAGCCAGTCGGCGGTCTTGATCACGTCCAAATTGTGCTCGATCACCACCACGGTGTTGCCGTGGTCGCGCAGGCGGTGCAGCACGTCGAGTAGTTGCTGGATATCGGCGAAGTGCAGGCCGGTGGTTGGCTCATCAAGGATGTACAGCGTCTTGCCGGTGTCGCGCTTGCTTAGCTCGCGACTCAGCTTGACGCGCTGCGCCTCGCCGCCGGACAGGGTGGTCGCGCTCTGCCCCAGCTTGATATAGGACAGGCCAACATCCATGAGGGTTTGCAGCTTGCGCGCCAGCGCCGGCACAGCATCGAAGAACAGTCGCGCTTCCTCAATAGTCATGTCGAGTACTTCGGTGATGCTTTTACCCTTGTACTTCACTTCCAGGGTTTCACGGTTGTAGCGTTTGCTCTTGCACACATCGCAAGGCACATAGATGTCCGGCAGGAAGTGCATCTCCACCTTGATCAAGCCGTCGCCCTGGCAGGCCTCGCAGCGCCCGCCCTTGACGTTGAAGCTGAAGCGCCCAGGCCCGTAACCGCGCGAGCGCGACTCCGGCACGCCCGCGAACAGTTCGCGGATCGGCGTAAACAGGCCGGTATAGGTCGCCGGGTTCGAACGTGGCGTGCGGCCGATCGGACTTTGGTCGATGTCGACCACTTTATCTAAATGCTGCAAGCCGTCGATGCTGTCGTGGGCGGCGGCTTCCAGGGTGGTGGCGCCATTCAGCGCAGTGGCGCTGAGCGGGTACAGGGTGTTGTTGATCAGGGTTGATTTGCCTGAGCCAGATACGCCAGTAACGCAGGTCAGTAGGCCAATCGGAATCTCCAGGTCGACATTGCGCAGGTTGTTCCCACGTGCGCCCTTGATCTTCAGAGAAAGCGTGTTGTCGCGTGGCGTGCGCTTGGCCGGCACTGCAATTTTTACGCGGCCCGAGAGGTACTTGCCTGTTAGCGAGTCCGGGTGAGCCATGACTTCCGCGGCGGTGCCCTGGGCGACGATTTGACCGCCGTGTACGCCAGCACCTGGGCCAATATCGACCACGTAATCGGCCATACGGATAGCGTCTTCGTCGTGCTCGACCACGATCACCGTGTTGCCGATGTCACGTAGGTGGCGCAGCGTGCCGAGCAGGCGCTCATTGTCGCGTTGATGCAGGCCAATAGAGGGTTCGTCGAGAATGTACATGACCCCGACCAGGCCGGCGCCGATCTGGCTGGCCAGGCGGATGCGCTGCGCCTCACCGCCGGACAGGGTGTCGGCGCTGCGGTCCAGGGTCAGGTAGTCGAGGCCGACGTTGACCAGAAACTGCAGGCGCTCGCGAATTTCCTTGAGGATCTTTTCGGCAATTTCACCGCGCCGTCCAGGCAAGGCAAGGCTGCCGAAATACTCGGTGGCGTCTCCAATCGGCATGCCGCTGACCGCCGGCAGGGTCTTCTCGCCGACCCACACGTGCCGCGCTTCCCGGCGCAGGCGGGTGCCGCGGCAATCCTGGCAGGCTTGGGTGCTGAGGAACTTAGCCAGCTCCTCGCGCACGCTGGTGGATTCGGTTTCACGGTAGCGCCGCTCCAGGTTCGGCACGATGCCTTCGAACGGGTGCGAGCGTTTGACGATATCGCCACGGTCGTTGAGGTATTTGAAGTCGACGTTCTGCGCGCCGCTGCCGAACAGGATGCACTTCTGGTGTTCGGCGCTGAGCTCATCAAAGGGTACTTCCAGGCTGAACCCGTAATGTGCGGCAAGGGAACCGAGCATTTGAAAGTAATAGACGTTACGTCGGTCCCAGCCGCGGATTGCGCCCTCGGCCAGGGTCATCTCGCCATTGACCAGGCGTTTGATATCGAAGAACTGCTTAACGCCAAGGCCGTCGCAGGTCGGGCAGGCACCCGCCGGGTTGTTGAACGAGAACAGCTTGGGTTCCAGTTCACTGATTGAGTGGCCACAGGTCGGGCAGGCGAAGCGCGCAGAGAAAATGATTTCTTCACCGCTCTCGCCTTCCATTGGGGCGATCAACGCCAGACCGTCGGCCAGCTTCAGTGCCGTCTCGAACGACTCGGCGAGACGCTGCTGCAAGTCGCCGCGCGCTTTGAAGCGGTCGACCACCGCATCAATGCTGTGCTTCTTTTGCTTGTCGAGTTTCGGCAGCTCGTCCAGCTCATAAATTTTGCCGTTGACCCGCACACGCACGAACCCCTGTGCGCGCAGTTCATCGAAGACCGCCAAGTGTTCGCCCTTGCGCTCGCGAATAATCGGCGCCAGCAGCATCAGCTTGCTGCCTTCGGGCAGGGCCAGCACTTGATCGACCATCTGGCTGACGGTTTGTGCCTCCAGCGGCAGGTCATGGTCCGGGCAGCGCGGAACACCGGCGCGGGCGTAGAGCAGGCGCAGGTAGTCGTAGATCTCGGTGATGGTGCCGACGGTGGAGCGCGGGTTGTGTGAGGTGGATTTTTGCTCGATGGAAATCGCCGGCGAGAGGCCTTCGATGGTGTCGACATCGGGCTTTTCCATCATCGACAAAAATTGCCGAGCGTAGGCCGAGAGTGATTCGACATAGCGGCGCTGGCCCTCAGCGTAGAGAGTGTCAAAAGCCAGTGATGACTTGCCGGAGCCGGACAGGCCGGTAATCACGATCAGCTTGTCGCGCGGCAGGGTCAGGTCGATATTCTTCAGGTTATGGGTGCGGGCACCCCGGATCAGAATCTTGTCCACAAACAGCGGCCTCGCATGGCGGGCGGAAAACCGCCGAGTATACGGGGCCAAAGGCGAGCGCGGCAAAGCGTCACTGCTGTGCCGCATCGATTGAGTGCTGGTAGAATCGCCGCCTCTTTATTCAGGGTCTTTCCCATGCATGATCCGCACAGCGAGCGTATGAGCGGCAGTGAAACCCGCGCGGCCGGTGGCCTGGCGCTGGTGTTCGCGTTCCGCATGCTCGGTATGTTTATGGTGCTGCCCGTGCTGGCGACCTATGGCATGGAATTGCAAGGCAGTACGCCGGCGCTAATCGGCCTGGCCATCGGTGCCTATGGGCTGACACAGGCGTTTTTGCAGATTCCTTTTGGCATGCTTAGTGACCGTATCGGTCGTCGTCCGGTGATCTACGCGGGGCTGGTGATCTTTGCCGCCGGTAGCTTGCTGGCGGCCAATGCCGATTCGATCTACGGGGTGATTGCCGGGCGTGTGCTGCAGGGGGCTGGCGCGATTTCAGCAGCGGTGATGGCGTTGCTCTCCGACCTTACTCGCGAGCAGCACAGGACTAAGGCCATGGCGATGATCGGCATGAGCATCGGCCTGTCCTTTGCCGTGGCGATGGTGGTGGGGCCGCTGTTAACCCGCGCCTTTGGCCTGTCGGGGTTGTTTCTTGCCACCGCCGCCATGGCGCTGCTGGGTATTGTTATTGTCGCGGGGCTCGTGCCGTCTTCCGCTGGGCCGTTGCAGCATCGCGAGTCCGGGGTGAATAAGCGGGCGTTAGTGCCGACCCTTAAAAATGCGGACTTGTTGCGCCTGGACTTCGGCATTCTGGTGTTGCATGCAATCTTGATGGCCAGCTTTATCGCCTTGCCGTTGGCATTGGTGGAGCAGGGCGGGTTGGCCAAGGAAGAGCACTGGTGGGTCTATCTGACGGCGCTGCTGGTGGGCTTCTTCGGCATGGTGCCGTTTATCATTTATGGCGAGAAAAAACGCCGGATGAAGCATGTGCTACTCGGTGCGGTGATGGTGCTGCTGCTGTGTGAGCTGTTCTTCTGGTGGTTCGGCACTAGCCTGCGCGCGCTGGTGCTCGGTACGGTGGTGTTCTTCACGGCATTCAACCTGCTGGAAGCTTCGTTGCCGTCGCTGATCAGCAAGGTTGCGCCGGCTGGCGGCAAAGGGACGGCGATGGGCGTGTATTCCACTAGCCAGTTCCTCGGCGCGGCTATCGGCGGCATCCTTGGTGGTTGGCTGTATCAGCACTACAGTCTGTCGGGCGTGTTTGCGGGCTGTGCCTTACTGGCTCTTTTTTGGCTAGCCTTTGCTGTTACTATGCGCGAACCGCCGTATGTAACCAGCCTGCGCCTGCCGCTTTCAGCGGCAGCGTTGCAAGAAGCTGGACTGGCCGAGCGTTTACAGGCAGTGCCCGGAGTGGCGGATGCCGTAGTGGCGCGCGATGAAGCGGCTATCTATATCAAAGTGGATACCCAACAATTGGATCGTACGTCCCTCGAGCGCCTCATAGAGCCGGCGCCGGCGACGTGCTGAAAGCTTAGGAGAACGTTATGGCCCGTGGGGTTAACAAAGTCATTCTGGTCGGTACCTGCGGACAGGACCCGGAAACCCGCTACCTGCCAAACGGCAACGCGGTTACCAACCTGAGCCTGGCCACCAGCGAGCAGTGGACCGACAAGCAAACCGGGCAGAAGGTCGAGAAGACCGAATGGCACCGCGTTTCGATGTTCGGCAAGGTCGCGGAGATTGCCGGCGAATACCTGCGCAAAGGTTCGCAGGTCTATATCGAAGGCAAACTGCAAACCCGCGAGTGGGAAAAAGACGGCATCAAGCGTTACACCACTGAAATCGTTGTGGATATGCAGGGCACCATGCAGCTGCTGGGCGGCCGTCCAGACAACGCCGGTGGTGATTCTGCTTCGCGTCAGCAGCGTCCTGCTGCCCCGCAGCGCGTGCCACAGCAAGCCGCTCCGCGTCCGGCACCACAACCGGCAGCTCAGCCTGCGCCGGATTTCGACAGCTTTGATGACGATATTCCGTTCTGATTAGCTGAGTCAGCGCTCAATTATGCGTATGCGGCTGATGCTGCTAGGTGGCGGTAATGCGCTGGGGCAGGCGTTAATCCGTCTCGGCGCCGAAGAAGACATTAGTTTTCTCGCGCCCAAACCGCCTGAGTCAGGCTGGGATCCTGCCAGCCTGACTCAGTTGCTGGACGACACCCGGCCCGATGCCCTGATCAACCTTGCCTACTACTTCGACTGGTTCCAGGCCGAAGCCGTCAGCGAGGCGCAGTTTTCTGCCCAAGAGCGCTCCGTCGAGCGCCTTGCCGAGCTGTGTCAGCACCACCAGATCCGCTTGCTGCAACCGTCCAGTTACCGCGTTTTCGATGGTGTACGCGCGACTGCCTACAGCGAGAAGGAAGAGCCGCAGCCGCTTGGTGTGCGTGGGCAGGCGCTGTGGCGTTTCGAGCAGCACGTGCGCGCCATCTGTCCGCGCCATGTGTTGTTGCGTTTTGGCTGGCTGCTGGACGACAGCGCCAATGGTTTGCTGGGGCGCTTCTTGGTTCGTGCTGCCGAGGATTCGCCGCTGTTGTTGGCGGATGACCGGCGGGGCAATCCGACGCCGGTTGATGATGCCGCTCGCGTGATTATTGCCGTGCTCAAACAGTTGGATTGCCAAACGCCCTTGTGGGGGACTTACCACTACGGCGGGCATGAGGCGACGACATCGCTGGCGCTCGGGCAGGCGGTGCTCAGCGAGGCGCGTAACTTCCGTAGCAATCTCATCGAAGAGCTGAGCCCCCAGGCCCATAGCGCGCGTGTGGATGCGGCTGAAGAACCGCAACATGCGGTGCTGTCCTGCAAGAAAATCCTGCACACATTCGGTATTAAACCGCGCGCCTGGCGCTCGGGCTTGCCGAGCCTACTGGATCGTTATTATCGCCATGTCTGACTCTCGACCTATTTTGATTACAGGCGGGGCCGGCTTTATCGGTTCACACCTGGTTGATGCCTTGTTGGCGCAAGGACGCTGCGTGCGCGTGCTGGATAATCTGTCGATGGGCCGGCTGGCCAACCTGGCGCTGGATAATCCCCGGCTGCAGTTTATCCAGGGCGATGTAGCCGATGCGGCTACCGTGGCTCAGGCGGTGGCGGGTTGCGCGGCGGTGGCGCACTTAGCGGCAGTGGCTTCAGTGCAAGCCTCAGTGGACGACCCGGTGAGCACGCACCAGAGCAATTTTGTCGGCACCCTGAATGTCTGCGAGGCGATGCGCTTACATGGTGTTAAGCGCGTGTTGTTCGCCTCCAGTGCGGCGGTCTATGGCAATAATGGTGAAGGCCAGGCAATTGATGAAAATACGGCCAAGGCCCCGCTGACCCCCTATGCGGCGGATAAGTTAGCCAGTGAGCATTACTTGGATTTCTATCGTCGCCAGCACGGCTTTGAGCCGGCGATCTTTCGCTTCTTCAATATATTCGGGCCGCGCCAGGATCCGTCTTCGCCGTATTCTGGCGTTATCAGCATTTTCACTCAGCGTGCCCAGCAGGGATTGCCGATTAGTGTGTTTGGTGACGGCGAGCAGACCCGTGATTTCTTCTTTGTCGCCGATCTGGTGATGCTGCTGCTGCAGGCGCTGAATGCGCCGCAGGTGGTGGAGGGCGCGGTGAATGTCGGCTGGAACCAGGCGGTTAGCTTGAACCAGTTACTGGCCGAAATTGGTGAGCTGTGCGGTGGCTTGCCGGCCGTCAGTTATCAGGCATCGCGTGCGGGCGATATTCGCCATTCGCGGGCCGATAATCAGCGCCTGCAGGCGCATTATCAACTGCCGTCAGCGACTTCCATGCGCGAGGGTTTGCGTCGATTGCTGGCGCAGCCTTAACGCCTCGCTAAACGAAAAAACCGGCCATCAAGGCCGGTTTTTTTATGGTGCTCAGGCTTAGAACTTATAGCCCAGGCCGACCATATAGACGAGTGGATCTACATCTACGTCGACCTTGACCTTGGTGGTGCCAAGGTGAGTGGTGCCAGTAGTTTCGATATCGATATAGCGCACTTGGGCGTTAAACATGATGTTGTCGGTCAGCATATAGTCCATACCCACTTGTGCTGCCAGCCCCCAGGAATCTTTCATATCCAAGCCGTTGAAGCCGTTGTTTTTGGCTTGGCTGCTTAGTTCGGTATCAAAGAACCATGTGTAGTTGATGCCGGCACCGACATAGGGTTGGAATGCCGAGCTCTTGTCCAGAGGGTAATAAACAACACTCAGGGTCGGCGGCAGGTGCTTGAGCTGACCCAGCTTGCCGTCAATTGGCGCACCAAAGCCTTTCACGCCTACGTTGTGACTGAATGGAGTCGCAGCGAGCAATTCAATGCCGATATTGTCGGTTGTCATGTATAGAAAATTGAGGCCCAGCTGAGTGTCGCTGTCGAGAGTCGCTTTGGTGCCCGCAACATCTACGCCTGCCAGTGAAACATTGCTGCTGCTTTCCTGCGGATCAACGGTAATCGCGCCGGCACGCACGATGATATCGCCAGCCTGGTGCGCATGCGCCAGTGGGGCGGCAATAGCCAGGGCCAGCAGTGAGGCGGTAAAGAGTGAAGTGCGCATGGTGTGCTCCCATAAAGCGTCGGTTCGTATTCGCTGGGTGTGATTTTAAGGCGCGAGAAAAAGCGGCTGTTGATCCAGCTCAATAAAGTACTTAGCTACCTAAATTTTCTGACTGATATTCAGATGCGTCGCTTACGCTTCGTGGGCGAACGTACGATTGGCCTCCGCGCGGCTTGCCTGTAGATGGAGATGCAGTTGATAATGCTTCTCTTTATTTCCAGTCTCTTCACAAGGAATGCCTTCATGACCCCTCTGCCGAAGCGCCTGCTGGCAGCCGCTCTGGTTCTGGCCAGTGCGCCACTTGCGGCGACACCTCTGGATGCCGCCTTGGATGAAAGCCAGCAATTAGCTGTCGACGCCAAGGCCTCGCAGGCGCGAGTTGAGCAGCTTGATGACGCCAGTCGGGAAATGCTGACCGAGTACCGCAATGCCTTGCAGCAGGCTGAAGCCTTGCAGGGCTATAACGCGCAGCTGCGTGAGTTAGTGGCGGGGCAGCGTAAAGAATTGGCGGGTTATCAGCAGCAGTTGGATGGCATTGAGCGTACTCAGGAGGCGGTAACGCCGCAGATGCGCCGTATGGTCGAGGTGCTGGAGGAGTTTATCGCCGCCGATCTGCCGTTCTTGCCGGACGAGCGCAGTGATCGCCTGGCGCAGTTACAAGACCTGCTGCCGCGGGCGGATGTCAGCTTGGCCGAGAAATACCGCCGGATTCTTGAGGCCTACCAAGTGGAAAGCGATTACGGTCGCACTTTAGAGGCCTGGCGCGGTGAGCTGCCAAGCGATGGCACCTCGCGCAGCGTTGAGTTCCTTCGTCTTGGCCGGGTGATGCTGTATTTCCAAACCCTCGATGGCCATGAAAGTGGTTGGTGGAACCCGCAAGCGCGCAGCTGGCAAATCCTTGATGGCAGTGCCCGCCGTCCGTTGCGCCAGGCCATTGCCATTGCCCGCCAGGAGCAGGCGCCTGCCCTGCTTGACCTGCCCGTGAAGACTCTGGCGCTGGAGGCCAAGCCATGAATCGTCGTGTTCTCGCTTTCACCTTGGCTCTTTTGCCCGCTCTGGCGGGTGCGGCCGAGCCGTTGAGCCCTGACCAATTGTTGCAGCGCATCCGCAGTGAGCGTGCCGCTGAAGTCAGTGCCATGCACAGCCGCGAACAGGCGTTTATTGCTGAGCGCAGCGAGCGTGCCCAGTTGCTGGCCAGCGCGCGCCGTGCCCTGGCCACGCAGAAAGCCGAAGCCGAACAGCTGAAAGCCGAGTTTGACCGCCAGGAGAGCCAGTTGGCCGAGCAGGAAAAACTACTGACTCAGCGCGTCGGTCATCTTGGCGAGCTATTTGGCGTGGTGCGTCAGAGTGCTGGTGATGTCGCCGGCCAGTGGCAGGACAGCCTGCTCAATGCTCAATACCCCGAGCGTCTGGCGCGTCTCAAGGCATTGGCTGAAAGCCGCACGCTGCCGTCGGCCGCTGACCTCGATGGCTACTGGATGCTGCTGCTCGAAGACCTGACCGCCAGTGGCCGTGTAGAGCAGCTGCAGCTACCGGTGGTGGCCGCAGATGGTACGCGCACGCCACAAAACGTGCTGCGTGTAGGCGCGTTCTCGGCCTATGGCGACGATGCCTTCCTGCGTTATGACGCCGACGCTGCTGAGCTGCTGGCGCCCCCGCGTCAGCCGTCCGGGCTGGGCCAGGTGGCGGATTACCTGGCTAGCAGTGAGGCGGTTGCCAGCCTGCCGATCGACCCGAGCCGTGGCACCTTGCTGGCGCAGTTACAGCGTCAGCCGGGGCTGTGGGATCGTGTACAGCAAGGTGGTTTGGTCGGCGGGGTGATTCTCGCTCTGGGTCTGTTTGGTCTGTTGCTGGCAATCTGGCGCATGGTTTATCTGACCCGTGTGGGCCGTGGCGTCAACGCGCAGATGCATGACCTCAGCGCGCCGCGGGCGGATAACCCACTGGGGCGGATTATCGGCGTGCTGGGGCCTAAGCCGCAGTTATCGGATCTGGAAACCCTGGAGCTGAAACTCGACGAGGCGATCCTGCAGGAAACCCCGCCGCTGGAAAAAGGCCAGGGCCTGCTCAAACTGCTGAGCGCCGTGGCACCGCTGCTCGGCCTGCTCGGAACCGTGACCGGGATGATCGTCACCTTCCAGGCCATCACCCAAGGCGGTGGCGGTGATTCGCGACTGATGGCCGATGGTATCTCGCAAGCGCTGGTGACCACGGTGTTGGGCCTGGTGGTGGCGATTCCGCTGCTGTTCCTGCACACCCTGCTGGCCAGCCGCAGCAAGGGCCTGATTCAGCTGCTGGAGCAGCAAAGCGCCGGGCTGATTGCCCTGCACCTGTCCGGGGCGCCGCGTCGTGACTGATTGGCTGGCGCTGTGGTTGCGCCTGGTGGATAGCGGCCACGCCTTGCTCGATTTCATGAGCGCCGGCGGCGTGGTGATGTGGGCGTTGGCCGGGCTGTGCGTGGTGTTCTGGACCCTGGTGTTTGAGCGCTTCTGGTACATGCGCCGGGTGTTTCCGGAGTGGGTGCGTGAACGCCGCCAAGCCTGGCAGCAGGTGATCGGTGATGACACCGGTAACTGGCAGCGCGCAGTGCGCAGTGCCTGGCTGGCGCAGGCGCAGCAGCATTTGCTCGGGCCACTGCGCCTGAGCAAGACCCTGGTGGCGATGTATCCGCTGCTGGGCTTGCTTGGTACGGTCAGCGGCATGGTCGCGGTGTTCGACGTGCTGGCCATCAATGGTACCGGCAACCCGCGCGGCATGGCGGCGGGCGTCTGGCAGGCGACCCTGCCGACCATGGCCGGCATGGTGCTGGCGATTACTGGATTGTTCAGCTTGGCGCGTCTCGAACGTGATGCGCGCCGGGCTTTAGAGCGGCTGGCTGACCAGCTGCGACACGACTGAGATTCAACACATGAGAATGCGCCGTCACCACCAGCAAGACGAAGACACTGGCATCGACCTGACGCCGATGCTCGACGTGGTTTTCATCATGCTGATCTTCTTTATCGTCACCAGCTCCTTTATCAAAGAGGCCGGCGTCGAAGTGCAGCGCCCCCAGGCGCAAACCGCCAGCCCACAGGACAAAGGCAATATCCTCATCGCTATCACCGCCGACGGGCAGGTGTGGATGGACAAAAAAGTGGTCGATGTACGCAGCGTGCGCGCCCATGTTGAGCGTATGCGCGTCGATCAGCCGGATGGCGCCGTGGTGGTGCAGGCCGATCAAGATGCACGTACCGGCCTGGTGGTGCAGGTGATGGACCAGGCGCGCCTGGCGGGCGTGCAGGATGTTGCCTTGGCCGCTACGGCGGGAGCGCGTTGATGCGTTTGCCACTGTCCTTTGCCGCCGCCTGTGTGATGGCGTTGGCGCTGTTCGGCCTGATGCTTTACATGGTCGCGCCGCCGGCGAGTAAGCCGAGTGACGAGCCGCTGACGGTGGCCAATTTTGTGCGTTTGGACGGTAAGGCGAGCGATGCAGCGACGCGCACCCGGCAACAGGCGCCGCAGCCCCCGCAAGCACAGACGCCGCAGCCGCCAACCCCGCAGGCGCCGATGGCGGTCACGCCGAGCGCCAACCTACCAGCCCTGGATCTGCCAGTACCGAGCCTGAGCGCGGGAATTGCGGTGAGCAGCGCACCGACGCCGAGTTTGACTGGCCTGGCAGCAGGCGCGGCAGCGCCAAGCGTGGCGACGCCAGGCCCTACCGCCCCCAGCGATGCGGGCGGGCAGCCGGGTGGCCCGGAAAGTGAAGTCATGCCGCTTAATGATGTCAGCCCTAATTACCCGCGCTATGCCTTGCAGCGCGGCATCGAAGGTCACGTGAAATTGGCATTCACCATCAACCGCCAAGGCGCAGTGGAGAACCTGCGCGTTCTCGAAGCCAGTCCGCAGAATGTGTTCGAGCGTGAAGCGCGCCGCGCTGCGCTGCGCTGGCGTTTTGCGCCGCGCACTGAGGGTGGCCTCGCGGTGCCGCGCGAAGCGGTGAAGACCCTGTACTTCCGCCTGGAAGGAGGTCGCTGATATGTATCGCTTACTGTTGCTGATCGCACTGTGCGGTGCGGGCATCGCTCAGGCGGCCGGGCAAAGCGTCGACCCAAGTGTGTTTCGCGCCCTGGATGCCGCGCAGACGGCGCAGAAGAACGGCGACTACGCCGCCGCGCGACGTGCTCTGGAGGCTGCCAACGCTCAGCCGGGTAGCCTGGAGGAAGCGCTGCTTTGGCGCAGTCAGGGTTACCTGGCCTGGGCCGAAGGCAATAATGCTCAGGCCATCGAGCTGCTCGATAAAGTGCTGAAAAGCGCCAAGCTAGACGCTGAGCTGCAGGCCGCTGAAGTGCTCAATCTGGCTCGCCTCAACCTTGTCGAGCGGCGCTATGCCCAGGTTGTAAGCCTGCTTGCGCCGGGGCAGGCGAAGGCTGATGAGGAGGTGCTGCAGATGCTGGTACAGGCCTATCAGGGCCTTGGCCAGCCGGCCAAGGCCCTGCCCCTGGCCGAGCGTTACGTGCAGGCCAATCCGCAGGCGGCCGACAGCTGGTTGCAGTTTCTCGTGGCGATCAATGCCGACGTCAAACGCTACCCAGCCGCCGAGCGTTGGCAGCGGCAACTGCTGGCGCGCCAGCCGAACAATGCCCAGGGCTGGCGTCAGTTGGCGGCGTTGCAGCAGCTCAGCGGTAATCACGCCAAGTCCCTGGCAACCTTGCGTGCGGCCTACCAGAAGGGGCTGCGCTTCAGTGAAAGCGAACTGGACAATCTGGTGCTGCTGGCCGGTGCGGCTGAGCAGCCCTGGCAAGGTGCCACGTTGCTGGCCGGCATGCTCGATCAAGGCTTGCTGCCGCGTACCACCGCTCGCGAAGAACGCCTGGCGCTGCTCTGGTGGCAGGCGCGCGAGCGCAGTCAGGCTGCGCAGATTTTCCGCGAACTGGCGCAGCGTTCGGGCAGTGCCAAGCACTGGATGAATCTGGCCCAATTGGAGATGGAGCAGGCACGCTGGCAGGCGGGGCTGGATGCCCTAGCCAAGGCCGAGCGAGCTGGCGCCGAGCGCAGCAAAGTGCGCAGCTGGCGGAACTGGGCGGAAAGTGAGTTGAGCTTTGCGCGGGAAAAGCGTGTGGCCAGTGCCGGCTAATCGACTGCCGGTTGTTGCCCAATAAAAAGCCAGACCTAGGTCTGGCTTTTTATTGGCGGGTCGCCGCGAAATGCCTTAGTGCGTAGGGTGGGTTAACCGCATGCAGTCATTACCCGTGCATCACGCTATCTTGGATGCGGTGTAACCCTCTATCGGCGCAACGCGGTCGATCGTGTGGTGGATTACGCGCCGCGGCATGATCATGTTCGGTTGATCGGTCGGCATGCTGCGTCGCTAACCCACCCTACGGGGCAAGCGCTTAGCTGTCCGGTAGCTCGTAGGCGTAAATCTTCTGGGCCTGCATCTGATAGCCGGCTTCGGCCAGCTCGCTGCTAGTCTGCTCGACCTTGAGCGGGCCTTCGATCCAGAACGGTTGATACAGCGCATCGAGCAGCACGCCCAGCTCGCTGGTGACGTGAACGATCTGATTCGACGGCGGTGGCGGCACGTGGATGCACGCGCCGAAGTACGGCACCAGCAGGAATTCAGTCACCCGGCCTTCATCGGTGATATCCAGCGGCACGATATATCCGGGCAGTTTTACCGCTTGGCCATCCAGCGCCTGCACCACTGGGGCGGCGGGCGATTGCTGCTGGCTGGCGGGCCCGGACTCGGCCAGGGCGTCTGCCAGCTGCGACAGGTCGTGGATCGGTGCCGGCTCAACGATTTGCGGCGGTGCATCGGCGGGGACCATTTCCGACCAGGTCAGCTCGCGCACCTCGGCAGCCGCCAGGGGCAGGGCCAGGGTGAACAGCAGGGTGGCGAGCAGGGAGCGGTGCATGCAAAAAAGCCTCATAAACGGATCGATAAGCCATCGGCCAGGGATTGGCGATACGCACGCCAGGCCGGTACACAGCCCATCAACAGGGCGGCGCTCAGGATAGCGCCGAGCAGCGTCCACTCATAGCGGGTTGGCAGATTCAGCGGCAGGTAAAGGCCGTAATTCGTCTGCACATAGCCCTGCGCGCCCGCGATACCCAGGTACAACAACAGCACGCCGAGCAGCACACCGGCCAGGGCCAGGGCAAAGGCTTCGACGATCAGCAGGCTGGCGATATGCCAAGGCCGCGCGCCCACCGAACGCAGAATCGCCATTTCCCGACGGCGCTCGTTAAGGCTGGTGAGAATCGCCGTAAGCATGCCGATCAGCCCCGTCAGCACCACGAACAGCGATACCACAAACAGCGCTTTCTCGGCGGTACCCATCAGGCTCCACAGCTCCTGCAGCGCTACGCCGGGCAGGATCGCCAGCAGCGGTTCGCCGCGAAACTCGTTGATTTCGCGTTGCAGGCTGAAAGTGGCGATCTTGCTGTTCAGGCCGAGCAGCACAGCGGTGATCTGCTTGGGCTGTAGATCCATGGCCCGCGCCTGTTCGGCACTGAGTTTGGCCGCGCCGCGTGCCGGCATGCCGTTTTGCCAATCGACATGCAGGGCTTCCATGCCGGCCAGCGAGATGTGCAGGGTGCGGTCTACCGGAGTGCCGGTGCGTTTGAGTATGCCGACCACCTTGAATGGTTTGTTGTCATGTTTGACCAGGCTGATGGTGGCCACACCGTGTGCCAGTACCAGCTCCTGATCGAGCTGGTAGTTGAGGGCCTTTGCCACTTCTGCACCGAGCACCACTTCAAACGGGTCATCGGCAAAGGCGCGGCCGCTGCTCAGCTGCAATTGTTGAGTGCGCGCATAGCGGTAGTGCTCGAAATACGCCGGGCTGGTGCCCATCACCCGGTAGCCGCGGTGTGAGTCACCGAGGGAGATCGGGATGGCCCACTTGACCTGACGATGCTCGGCGAAGTGCTCGAAGCTGTCCCAGCGGATGTTGTTGGTGGCGTTGCCGATACGAAACACCGAGTACAGCAGCAGGTTCACACTGCCCGAGCGCGCGCCGACGATCAGGTCAGTGCCGCTGATGGTGTTGGCAAAGCTGGTGCGGGCTTCGGTGCGCACCCGCTCCACCGCGAGCAACAAACACACAGAAAGCGCGATGGCAAACACTGTCAGCCACGCAGTAAAGCGGCGGTTGCCCAGGCTGGCCAGGGCGAGACGCAGTAGGTACATCGTTAAATCTCCGCCAAACGGGTGGCTTTGTTCAGTTCGGCGAGCGACAAGCTGCGGTCGAATAGGCGCGCCAGGCTTTGATCGTGACTGACAAACAGCAGGCTGGAGCCGGCGGCACGGCACTCGGCGAACAGCAGTTCGAGGAAGGCTTCGCGGGCGTCGGCATCCAGTGCCGAGGTGGGCTCGTCGGCGATCACCAGTTCCGGCTGGCCGATCAGCGCGCGGGCCGCGGCGACGCGCTGTTGCTGGCCGATCGACAGGTCACCGGCGCGGCGTTGCAAAAGCTCTGGCTGGTGCAAACCGAGGTGGGCGAGCAGGACATTGGTGGCCTTGGCCACGCTGCCATGGCGCTGCACCGCGCGGCTGGCGCGCAGTTTGGAGAAGTGGCAGGGCAGTTCGACGTTTTCGCGCACCGAGAGAAACGGCAGCAGGTTGAACTGCTGGAAGATATAGCCGGTGTGATCGACGCGAAAGCGGTCGCGGGCACCGGCGGACAGTGTGCTCAAGTCCTGATCGAGCAGGCGGATGCTGCCACGGTTAGGCTTTTGCACACCGCCGAGCAGGCCCAGCAGGGTGGTCTTGCCGCTGCCGCTGGGGCCTTTGAGAAACAGGCTTTCGCCGCGTTGCAGGGTGAAGCTGTCGATGTCTAGCAGCTCGGGCTGGCCGGGCCAGGCAAAGCCGAGGTTAGACAGTTGGATCAGGGCTGTGCTCATAAAATAAGCGGCCGGGTTGCCCCGGCCGTTCTGCTGCAAAATAAGTGATTAGAAGCTCAGAGTCGGCTGCGCGGGGGTAAGTTCTAAGCCTTGCTGACCATTTGGGCCGATCAGTTGTACCTGAATTTTCTCGGTGGCGGGGAAGCGCTTGAACAGCTCAGCCAGATCAAGTTGCTTGAGCTGGTCGGGCGCCTGGCAGTCAAGGGTGTAGTGAGCGTCGATGTCACTGTGAGCGCTCTCCTGCTCATGTGCTTCAGCCTGCCCAGCAAACAGCGGGCTGTGTAATTCTGTCTGGCTGAGGCTGCAGTCGCCGGCATGCACACCGAACAGCAGTGTTGGCTGTTCCAGCAGGCTGCGCGCTGCGGCGACCTTGGCTTTGTCCGCATCCGTCTCGGCGTTATGTTCGAAACCCACCAGGTTCATGGCCGGGCTCTCCAGTTGTAGTTCCAGCACCTTGCCGTCGAGCACCACGTTGAGTTGCGCGGCGCCGTGCGCGTGGGCATCCAGGCTGCCGTGTTCGGCATGTTCGTGCTGATGTTCATCGTGTTCATGATTGTGTTCGGCAGCACTGGCGGCAAGCGGCAGCAGGGCAAAAGGCAGGGCTAGTAGCAGGCGGCGCATGGTGGTCTCCGGTTCGAAATAATTACTTGTTACGTTATAACAACTTTGTGGGGCGCGTGACCAGTCTTCCTTGGCGTCCTCGTTGTGGCGTGGGAGCATGGCGGCTGATCTTTAGAGGGGCAGGGTGATGGTGCGAATTCGTGGGCAGATCGGCACCTGGCCGGTGGACCTGACGGTTGAACTGGATGCGCAGGATTGGGCGCAACTGGCTCAGCATGTGACCCTGGATGTGCCGACTGCGCCGGCAGCGGCTGCCGCACCGGTGGCCAATGATGCGCTGTGGCAGACCACGCTGGCGTTATTGCGTGAGGCCGGGCAGCTCGAAGGGCCGCACTTGCTTGGGCAACTGGCGGGACTGGCAGGCGGGGAGGCAGCAGGCAAGCGCCTGTTGGTGCGTTTGCGTCATTGCGCGCAGGTGCGAGTGGAGGCGGGCGCCGATGCGCCCATTTACCATTGGGTGGGTTGATGGGCGGCACTGGGAAGTTGCTGCGCGGCGTTATCTTGCGATTAATCTGTCGCGGCTAAAGCCCCACCCACGGAGTTCACTGTGCGCGTGGGCGGGGCTTTAGCCGCGAGATCCGCACCGAGCGGCGCAGAGGGTTTAGTAAATCGCCTGATACAGCTTGCGCCGGTAGGCCGTGACCAGTGGGTGGTCATTGCCGAGCAGGTCGAAGACTTGCAGCAGCGTCTTGTGCGGCAGGCCGTCGGCGTAGTTACGGTTGCGGATAAACAGTGCGAGCAGGGCGTCTAATGCTGGCTCGTAATGCTGGCGCGCCAACTGCTGTACTGCCAGTTGATAGCAGGCTTCATCATCTTCCGCGTTTTGCCCCAGACGGGTTTTCAGGCTGGCAACGTCGGGCAGTGCGCTGGCCTGGCGCAGAAAGGTCAGTTGCGCGCGGGCGCCGGCCAGGGCTTGTTTGTGCTCATCGCCTTTGACGGCGCCTAACACGGCTTCGGCTTCGTCCAGTTCGCCGCGTTCGGCCAGGCAGCGCGCGTAGAGAATCAGCGCCGCAGCGTGTTCATTGTTCTCCGTCAGCAGCACCTTGAGTACGGCTTCGGCATCGGCAAAACGCCCTTCGCTGAACAGCGCTTGCGCGGCTTCCATCGGGTCGGCCCCCGCTGGGGCAGGCTCGGCCACGTGGGGCTTGAGCATCTCGCGAATCGCCGATTCGGGCTGCGCCCCGGTAAAGCCATCGACCGGTTTACCCTCTTTGAACAACACCACCGTCGGCAGGCTGCGAATGCCAAAGCGGGCGACGATATCTTGCTCGATGTCGCAGTTGACCTTGGCCAGCAGCAACTCGCCTTGATACTCCTCGGTGATCTTCGCCAGCAGCGGCATCAATGCTTTGCAGGGCGCACACCATTCAGCCCAAAAATCCACCAGGACGGGTTGCTGAAAGGAGTTTTCGATGACCAGCTGTTCGAAGCTGGCGCTGCCTGCGATATCAACAATATAAGGGGAGTCGCTCATGGTCGGTCTCGGCTGAAATGCAATGGACTATAAATGCGGGCACGGCGCGCTGGATGCAAGGGGCGATTTAATCACGCTGAGCGTGGTACAGGCTGACGTGGCGAAACTCAGCCGGCTCGGCCAGGTCTGGCCAGGTGCACGCCTCGAGTATGCCAAGGCGCTGATACAGCGGGTGCTGGAAGTCGCGTACTCGGGAGTCGGCCACCAGCGCCTGACGGCCGCGACTGAGGAACTGGTTGAGCAACGGCAGGTTGGCGCGGTCGTACAGCACGTCGGCGACGATGATCAGATCGAAGCGGTCGGCCTCGGCGAAGAAGTCTGCGGAATAACTCAGCGCCACATCATTCAGTGCCGCGTTGGCCTTGCAGGACGCAATGGCCAGCGGGTCGAGATCGCAGGCCACCACTTCCAGGGCGCCGGCCTTGGCCGCAGCAATCGCCGCGACACCTGAGCCCGCGCCAAAATCCAGCACGCGTTTACCGCGCACCCACTCTGGGTGCTCTGCCAGCCAGCGCGCCAGCACCAGGCCGCTGGCCCAGCAGAAACACCAGTAGGGCGGTTCTTCAAGGATCAGGCGGGTTTCTTCCGGGCTAAAGCAGCGGTCCATGTTCGCAGGGTCGATCAGCCAAAGCTTGATCGCGGTGCCGGGTAGGGTTTGCGCGCTTAGCTGGGCGTCACCCAACAGTTGGCTGAGCGCCGCCTGCAGGGCGGCTGGTGCTGTCATGGCGCCGGTACCAGGCGTAGTTCACCGAGGGCCTGGGTTTCACTGCGGGCAATCGGTTGTTCGGGCAGGCGCAGAATCAGTCGGCCGGCCTGATTGGCGCGGCCGTGCAGCTCAATGCGGCTGTGTTTGTTAAAAGTTTCCGGGTTGAACGGCAGGCGAAATGCCAACGGCTTGCCGGTGCCGCGCAGCTGGATATTGCCCAGCAGCGCCTGCGGACGGCCGCGTTGATCGACGGCCAGCAGGGCGAGTTCGACATCTGCGCCGTTTGGTACATTCAGCAGGCTGCCACTCAGCTCGCGCTGATAGGCGGGTAGCGGCGCTGTTGCTACCTGGGCTTGAGGCAGCGTAGTGGTCGTGGCGGATGGACCATCGCGGGTGCAGGCCGCCAGGAGCGCGATCAGGCTCAATAAGATCAGCGATTGCAGCGGCGTAGGGTTTTTCATCGAGGGCATCAACTCCGCTGGTTTGGGTGGGCGCTTGTATACCGCAAAGCCCTCGGTTTGTCTTGCCAGAGGGATGCGCTACCATGGTGCTTTCGTTCTAAGGCTGGCTTTATTTATGCACTGCCCTTTTTGCGCTGCCAATGACACCAAGGTGATCGACTCACGGCTGGTTGCCGAGGGCGGGCAGGTACGTCGTCGGCGCGAATGCGTGGCCTGTGAAGAGCGCTTTACCACCTTTGAAACCGCCGAACTGGTGATGCCGCGCTTGATCAAGCAGGACGGTAGTCGTCAGCCATTCGATGAGGACAAGCTGCGTGCTGGCATGCAGCGTGCGCTGGAGAAACGTCCGGTGAGCATCGAGCGTTTGGAAGCGGCCATCGCCCATATCAAACATAAGCTGCGTGCTACCGGTGAGCGTGAGATCAAGTCGCTGGTGCTCGGTGAGTTGGTCATGGGTGAGTTGCAGAAGCTCGATGAAGTGGCCTATATCCGCTTCGCCTCGGTGTACAAGCGCTTTCAAGACCTCAACGAATTCCGCGAGGAAATCGACCGCCTATCCCGCGAGCCCATCAAAGGTTGATGATGAATTCCGATCACGCCTTTATGGCCCGTGCACTGGAACTGGCCCGTAAAGGCCTGTACTCCACTCACCCCAATCCCCGTGTTGGCTGTGTAATCGTCCAGGATGGGCGCATCGTCGGTGAAGGTTGGCATGCCCGTGCGGGCGAGCCCCATGCCGAAGTGCATGCGCTGCGCCAGGCCGGTGACAGGGCCCGTGGTGCAACGGCCTACGTCACGCTGGAACCTTGCAGCCATCACGGGCGAACGCCGCCCTGTGCCGATGCGCTGGTTAATGCCGGTATCGCTCGCGTAGTGACGGCTATGCAAGACCCCAACCCACAAGTCGGCGGCAATGGCCTGTTGCGGCTGATGCATGCGGGTATCGCGGTGCAGAGCGGCGTGCTGGAGGTTGAGGCGCGTGCGCTGAATGCCGGCTTTATCAAGCGTATGGAGACGGGCCTGCCGTTTGTGCGGGTCAAGCTGGCAATGAGCCTGGATGGGCGTACTGCCATGGCCAGCGGCGAGAGCCAGTGGATTACCGGTCCAGCGGCGCGGGCGGCGGTACAGCGATTGCGCGCCCGCTCCAGCGTGGTGCTCACCGGTGCCGACACGGTGCTGGCTGATGAGGCGCGCTTGACCGTACGCCCCGATGAATTGGGGCTCGGCGCTGAGTTAAGCGCTTTGGCGCAGGCGCGGCCGCCGTTGCGCGTGCTGGTTGATGGGCGCTTGCGGGTGCCGCTGAGTGTTCCGTTCTTCCAGGCCGGCGCGGCCATGGTGGCGACCTGTGCGGCGGCGTCTGCGCGAGATCGCTATCTCGACGATGGACACGAACTATTGGCCGTGCCGGGCAGCAACGGGCATGTTGACCTGCGCAAGCTACTTGTTGAGTTGGCTGCGCGTGGTGCTAACGAGGTGTTGGTTGAAGCCGGTCCGCGTTTGGCCGGGGCGTTTGCCCGCTTGGGGCTGGTGGATGAGTATCAACTGTTCGTCGCGCCCAAACTGCTCGGCTCCAGTGCGCGGCCGCTGCTTGACCTGCCGTTAGCGCGGATGGCCGATGCGCCCGCGCTGAAAATTGTCGAGATGCGTGCCGTCGGTGATGACTGGCGAATTATCGCGGTGCCGCAGCCGGCAGCGTGATAAGTGGCTCTTGATGATGGCCCGTGATTAGCCATGGCGCGCCATTCAGGCTGTCGCTTAGCCATGCAGGGTGGCGGCAATTGTGGTAAAACGCGTCTCGGCTACGCAGGTGGTCGTAACGTTCTCAGGGCGGGGTGTAATTCCCCACCGGCGGTAATGACGCGCAAAGTGTCTAGCCCGCGAGCGCTTGTCCAAGGCGGTATAAGCCCCGGGACAAGGTCAGCAGACCCGGTGTGATTCCGGGGCCGACGGTTAAAGTCCGGATAAAGAGAGAGCGGGATTGCCTCAATAAGGCGCATTTAGGTGCGCCTTGAAATCCCTATCGATCAAACACGCCCTGTTTTTTATAAAACAGGAGTTGGTCTAGATGTCTGATTTATTTTCCGTGCCACGCGCATCTGGCGTTTTCCGCCAGTGCTGTGCCGTGGGCGCTAAACAGGGGGTGGCATGTTTACCGGCATAATCGAAGCCATTGGCAGTATTCGCGCATTGACGCCCAAGGGCGGCGATGTGCGGGTGTATGTAGAAACCGGGAAGCTTGACCTCGGCGACGTCAAACTGGGCGACAGCATTGCGGTTAACGGCGTATGCCTGACCGCTGTTGAGTTGCCAGGCGATGGTTTCTGGGCTGATGTCAGCCGCGAAACCCTAGCGCGTACCGCGTTTATCGATTTCAAGGCTGGCAGTAAGGTCAACCTGGAAAAGGCCCTGACACCCACCAGCCGTCTAGGTGGCCACCTGGTCAGCGGGCATATTGACGGCGTCGGCGAGATCGTCTCGATGGCGGAAAATGCCCGTGCTTGGCAGTTCACCATCCGCGCCCCGCGTGAGTTGGCCAAGTACATCGCCCATAAAGGCTCGATCACCGTCGATGGCACCAGCCTGACGGTCAACTCGGTCAACGGTGCTGAGTTCGAGCTGACTATCGTGCCGCATACCTTGGCCGAAACCATCATGGTCGATTACCGCCCCGGCAAGCAGGTAAACCTTGAGGTGGACCTGCTGGCCCGTTACCTGGAGCGTCTGTTGCTCGGTGACAAGGCTGCTGAGCCCGCTGCCTCGGGCATGACCGCAAGTTTTCTCGCCGAACACGGCTACCTGAACAAATAAGGAATCGCCCGCATGGCTCTTAACAGTATCGAAGAACTGGTCGAAGACATCCGCGCCGGCAAGATGGTCATTCTGATGGATGACGAGGACCGCGAGAACGAAGGCGACCTGATCATCGCCTCCGAGTGTGTCACCGCCGAGCACATCAACTTTATGGCGCGTTTCGCGCGCGGCCTGATCTGCATGCCGATGACCCGTGAGCGCTGCGAAACGCTCAAGTTGCCGCTGATGGCGCCGCGTAACGGTTCCGGTTTTGGCACCAAGTTCACCGTCTCCATCGAAGCCGCCGAGGGCGTCACGACCGGTATCTCCGCCGCCGACCGCGCGCGCACCGTGCAGGCAGCGGCCGCGAAGAACGCTCAGGCCGACGATATCGTCAGCCCAGGCCATATCTTCCCGCTGATGGCGCAAGCCGGCGGCGTGCTGGCGCGTGCTGGCCATACCGAGGCCGCTTGCGACCTGGCGCGTATGGGTGGCTTTGAGCCGAGCGGGGTGATCTGCGAGATCATGAATGACGACGGCACCATGTCGCGTCGCCCTGAGCTGGAAGTGTTTGCCGCCGAGCACGGCATCAAGATCGGCACCATTGCTGACCTGATCCACTACCGTTTGATGCACGAGCGCACGGTTGAACGTGCCAGCGAGCAGGTGCTCGACACCGAGCTGGGTCAGTTTAACCTGGTGACCTACCGTGATGGCGTGGAAGACACCGCGCACATGGCCCTGACACTGGGCACGGTGTGTGCTGAAGAACCGACCTTGGTGCGCGTGCACAACATGGACCCGCTGCGCGACCTGTTTCTGGTCAACCAGCCGGGCCGTTGGAGCCTGCGTGCGGCCATGGCCGAGGTGGCTAAGGCCGGTAGCGGCGTGGTGCTGCTGCTGGGCAATCCGCTGACTGGGCCAGAACTGCTGGCGCTGCTGGATCGTCAGCAACCGGCCAGCCCGGCCACGTACAGCACGGTCGGTGCAGGCTCGCAGATTTTGCGTGACCTCGGCGTGCGTAAGATGCGCCTGATGAGCTCACCAATGAAGTTCAATGCGATATCCGGCTTTGACCTAGAAGTTGTAGAATACCTGCCCGCTGAATAACGACTGCCGCGCTATGCGCTGTTTCGTTGGGCTATTCATTTTTTGCCCCTGGCTCTTTAACGCTATATGAGAATTGTTCCATGACCCTGAAGACCATCGAAGGTACTTTCATCGCCCCGCAAGGCAAATTCGCCCTGGTCGTCGGCCGCTTTAACAGCTTTGTTGTCGAAAGCCTGGTAAGTGGCGCCGTTGACGCCCTGGTTCGCCATGGCGTGAAGGAAGACGACATCACCATCATCCGTGCGCCGGGTGCCTTCGAGATCCCGCTGGTGGCACAGAAAGTCGCCCAGCGTGGTGACTTTGACGCGATCATCGCCCTCGGTGCAGTCATCCGTGGCGGCACCCCGCACTTCGAATACGTGGCGGGCGAATGCACCAAGGGCTTGGCCCAGGTGTCCATGGAGTTCGGTGTGCCGGTCGCCTTTGGCGTACTGACTGTCGATTCCATCGAGCAAGCCATTGAGCGCTCCGGCACCAAGGCCGGTAACAAAGGTGCAGAAGCTGCATTGTCTGCCCTGGAAATGGTTAGCCTGCTGGCGCAGTTGGAGGCCAAGTGAGCCAGACCGACGGTAACGGGCAGCCACCGCAAGCGCCGAAAAAAGGCCCTAGCACCAAGACCCTGGCACGCCGTCAGGCGCGCACGCTGGCCATGCAAGCACTGTATTCCTGGCACATGGCTGGGCAGCAGTTGAACGAAATCGAAGCGCAGTTCCGCGTCGATAACGACTTCACGGCAGTCGACGGTGCTTACTTTCACGAGATTCTGCACGGCGTGCCGCGGCAGAAGAGTGAGATCGACGGGGCTTTTGCGTCGTTGCTGGATCGCCCGCTGGATGAAATCGATCCGGTTGAGCTTTCGATCTTGCGTCTGTCGACCTTCGAGCTGAAAAACCGCATCGATATCCCTTATCGCGTGGTGATCAACGAAGGCATCGAGTTGGCCAAGGTGTTTGGTGCAACCGACGGGCACAAGTTCGTTAACGGCGTGCTGGACAAGCTGGCGCCGCGTTTGCGGGCCGATGAAGTTCGCGCCCACAAGCGCTGATCTGGCTTGAGTGCCTTGGGTGAGTTCGAGCTGATCCGTCACTACTTCGCCGCTGCGTCCTGTGCGCAGGCTGGCGAAGGCGTGGCTTTAGGTATTGGCGACGACTGTGCCCTGCTGGAGTTGCCAGCTGGCGAACAGCTGGCCATCTCCACTGACACCCTGGTTAGTGGGGTGCATTTTCCCCTATCACCTGACCCTTATCTGCTCGGCCAACGCGCGCTGGGTGTCTCGGTCAGTGATTTAGCAGCGATGGGCGCGACGCCTGTCGGCTTTACCCTCGCCTTAACCTTGCCTGGCGCCGAGCCCGATTGGTTGCAAGCTTTTGCTCGCGGTTTGGACCACATGGCGCAACGCTGTGCGATTCGACTGATTGGCGGCGACACCACTCGCGGTCCGCTGAGCCTCACCCTGACGGTTTTCGGCCGTGTGCCTACCAGTATGGCGCTGACGCGAAAGGGCGCCCAGGTTGGCGATCTACTCTGCGTGGGCGGCGAACTGGGCGATGCTGCGGGTGCGTTGCCGCTGGTGCTGGGGCAGCAGCAGGCTGAGCCAGCAGTGGCCGCTGCGCTGTTGGCGCGTTACTGGTCGCCCATGCCGCAGCTTGAATTGGGCCTGGCCCTGCGCGGCAAGGCCAGCGCCGCGCTGGATATCTCCGATGGTTTACTCGCTGATTGCGGGCATATTGCCGCCGCGTCTGGCGTGGGGCTGATTATCGAGCAGGCGCAGGTGCCGCTTTCCGCCGCCTTGCGGGCCTTTGCCGGAGAGTCGGTGGCGCGTCAGTGCGGTTTAAGCGGCGGCGATGATTATCGGCTGGCCTTTACCTTGCCGGCGCACTATCTCCCTGAGTTACAGCAGACCGGCTTGCCGGTGCAGGCGATTGGCCGGGTCGTGGCCGGCCAGGGCGTTACCCTGCTGGATCCACACGGTCAGCCCGTTCAGCTGCCCCGTAGCGGCTATCAACATTTTGGAAGTGTCCGTGACTGATCATCCCAAGCAAGTTCCTGCCGAGTTCGTACCGCCTTCGGTGTGGCGCAATCCCTGGCATTTCCTGGCCTTCGGTTTCGGCTCTGGCACCTTGCCGAAAGCGCCGGGTACCTGGGGCTCGCTGGTGGCATTGCCGTTTATCCCGCTGCTTCAGTTACTGCCGGACTGGGGTTATTGGCTGATGCTCGGCCTTACCATGCTGTTTGGCTTCTGGCTGTGCGGCAAGGTGGCCGATGACCTGCGGGTGCATGACCATGAGGGCATCGTCTGGGACGAAATGGTCGGCATGTGGATTACCCTTTGGCTGGTGCCGGACGGCTGGGGCTGGCTGCTGCTAGGCTTTCTATTGTTTCGCCTGTTCGACATTCTCAAGCCGTGGCCGATTCGCTGGATCGATCGGCATGTGCATGGCGGTGTCGGCATCATGCTTGATGACGTTCTCGCGGGAGTATTCGCCTGGTTGGCGCTGCAACTGATTGTCTGGGGTTGGGCCAATGGGCTGGCTGCTGCACTGGGTTGGTGATGTGTAGGAGTTAGGCAATGGAGCGCTGCGTTTATTGGATGCTATGGGCTGTAGTGAGCGTGGTCAGTACCTTGGCCTGTGCTATCGAGCCGACACCGGTACGCATCGCTGCCGAATCTTGGCCGCAGCACACCAATGCCGATGGTCACGGCCTGGCCTGGGATATTTTCCGGGCGGTGTATGAGCCGGCAGGCGTGCAGTTGCAGATAAACAGCGTGCCCTATACCCGCTCGATTGGTCTGGTGCAGCGTGGCGAAGCCGACGCCTGGGTAGGCTCCTATCGCAATGAAATCGCTGACCGTGTGATTTACCCGCGTTGGCACTATGACGCCGACAATGTTGTGGCGCTGGGGTTGGCCAGTACGCCAGCGCCGACCCTTGAAAGCATCGGTTCGTTTCGACTGGCGTGGGTGCGCGGTTATGAATACCAGCGCTATTTGCCAAATTTGCACCAGTACCGCGAAGTGCTGCGCCGCAGCGGTATCCTCGGCATGCTGGATCAGGGGCGCACAGATTTCTATCTCGACGCTCAAGATGAAGTGACATTTATTTTGCGTGATGCCCGTGTGCCGTCGCGCTACCGCGTTTATCCGTTGACTGAGTTGCCGCTGTATTTGGGCTTTGGCGATAACCCGCGCGGCCGGGCCCTGGCCGATTTGTTCGATAAACGCATGGACGTGTTGGTGGCAGATGGCAGTTTGCGGCCGATATTCCAGCGCTGGAAGCAGTCTTATCCGTTTGATTAACCTGTGTGAGGCCGTCCATGTACGCCCTGAAATTAATCCTATTGAGCGTGCCGTTGCTATTGAGCAGCTGGGTAATGGCGGCCACCCAGGTGCGTGTCGTCGGCCTGTTCCCCGGCGCTGCCGTATTGAATGTTGAGGGGCAGCGCAAGCTGGTCAAGGTCGGCCAGGTTGGCCCGCGTGGTGTGCAGGTGATCAGTGCCGACAGCCGTGGCGCGGTGTTGCGTGTCGACGGTATTGAGCGCAGCTATAGCCTCAGCCGCGAGTACAGCAACGGTTTTGCCGAAGCGCAGAAGAAGCAACTCAGCGTAGCCAAAGGTATCGGGGGGCATTACTGGGTGGCCGGCTCGGTGAACAGTCAGTCCATCCAGTTTCTGGTCGATACCGGCGCCACCTCGGTGGCGCTTAATGATGAGCATGCTCGCCGGTTGGGTATTGATTACCGGGTGATTGGCTCGCCTTTGCAAGTCAGCACCGCCAGTGGCACGGCACGCGGCTGGCGCGTGACGCTGGATCGGGTCAAGGTCGGTGAGCTGGAAGTGTTGGGGGTTGAGGCTGTGGTGCTCGAAGGCAGTTCACCTCGCGAAGCCTTGCTCGGCATGAGCTTTCTCAGTCGGGTTGGCTGGAAAGTGGAGCAGGATATGCTGGTGCTGGAATCCAAGTACTAAGAGCCTGTTTACGGCCTGCTGCGCGTCAGCCCTGTGGCGTTAAAAACAGGGCGCCAGCTCGCAAGAGTGAAAACAAATGCTAGGCGGCTCGATCCTTATCATCAGTAATTCAAGCTGACCGGCTGCTGGGGCCTGCTGTTACAATGCCGGCCTGATTATTCCCTGCCCATTTCCTTTAGGAGTATCCGGTGTCCGTCGTGTTTGTCGCCGCCTCCCAGTTGCCTACGCCTTTTGGCCTATTCACCATGCATGGCTTCCTCGAAGAGGCCACCGGCAAGGAACACGTTGCCCTGACCTTTGGGGATGTCGCCGATGGCGCCCCTGTCTTGGGTCGCTTGCACTCCGAGTGCCTGACCGGCGA
Source organism: Gammaproteobacteria bacterium (assembly GCA_018816095.1). Taxonomy (GTDB): domain Bacteria; phylum Pseudomonadota; class Gammaproteobacteria; order Pseudomonadales; family Pseudomonadaceae; genus Aquipseudomonas; species Aquipseudomonas spirodelae. Next base: position 138,141 of record JAHIWP010000036.1, on the reverse strand, counting down.
TGCGCTGTTCAGTCTGCGCTGCGACTGCGGCTTCCAGCTGGAAGCTGCGCTGCGCGCAATTGCGGATGAAGGCCGTGGCGTCTTGCTCTATCTGCGTCAGGAGGGCCGTGGTATCGGCCTGCTGAACAAGATCCGCGCCTATGAGCTGCAAGATGGCGGTGCTGACACAGTCGAGGCCAACGAGCGCCTGGGCTTCGGCGCCGATCAGCGTGACTACGCTATCTGCCTGCCGATGCTCGATCATCTGGGCATTAGCCAGATCAAGCTGATGACCAACAACCCGCGCAAGGTTAAGGCGCTGGGCGATATGGGCATCAATGTGGCAACCCGTGTGCCGTTGCAGATCGACCACAATCCGCATAACAAAAAGTACCTCGCGACCAAGGCTGGCAAGCTCGGGCATATGCTCGGCAGCCTGCACCAGGGCGAGGTTGAGGAAAGCCTGTGACACGCAGCGAAGTGCGCCGGCGGCTGGCGCTGGAGTGGTGGCGGCAGCTGGCCGTAACCCTGCTGCCGCTGTTTGTGCTCAACCTGCTGTTCGGGGCTGAGCAGCAGACCGGTTTGCTGACCATGCCGCTGTTTATCGCCGGCCTGGCTTCAATGTTTGCCAGTTTGCCCCTGTTCAGCCGCTATAAGCGCGCCTTGGTGGCCACTGAAAAAGCCCTCGATACTGCCGCCGAACACGATGCCTGGCTGGAGTTGGCGCGCGTTCGACGCCTTGGGTTTCTGGGGGCCGCAGCGCCGGCCTGGATTGCGGCCGTTGCGGTGTTCGCCGGCCTGGAAGCGATTCCGCTGATCCTGCTGGCGATTTCCAGCGTCGTCATGCTCTACCTCTACCGCATCCCTCGCCAACTCGGCTGATGCGCGCGCTTGTTGTGGCCCTGTTGGCGCTGCTGGCCTGGCCGGCAGCGGGCGCCGAGCGGCTGATCAGTCTGGGCCCCTCTGTAACTGAAATCGTGCTTGAGCTCGGAGCCGTCGACCTGCTGGTGGGCGTGCTTGATGCGGGTCCGCGCCCGCCTGCGGCCGCGCATGTGCCTTCCGTCGGGCGCTACGGACAGTTGGAGATGGAGCGCGTCATCAGTCTGCAGCCTGACCTGGTGTTGCTCTTGCCTGAGAGCATTAGCCGGGCGCAGCGTCAGCAGTTGCAGGCCTTTGGCATCCCTATGTTGGTCGTTAAACCGCGCAAGCTGGCCGACCTGGCGCAACAGTTTGTCGAGATCGGCACGCGTATCGGTCGTGCCGAACAAGGTTTGCGCCTGCAGCAGCAATTTCTTGATGGAATGGCTGGTTTAGTTCAGCGCTATCGCCGCCCACAGCCACTGCGGGTGTTTTACCAGGTCTGGGATGTACCGATGTATACCCTTGGCGGCCAGCAGATTATTAGCGATGCCCTGCGTGTTTGTGGTGCCGAAAATATCTTTGCCGACCTAAGCCTGCCGGCTCCGCAAGTGAGTGTCGAGGCCGTCTTGCAGCGCAATCCCGAGGTGATTCTGGCCGGTAGCCAGGCGCAACTAGATGCCTGGCGTAACTGGCCAGTTGTGCGCGCGGTTGAGCTGGATCAGCTCTGGTTGGTGCCCGACGATGGCCTGGAACGGCCTAGCTTTCAGATGTTGGGGGCGATGGAGAAACTGTGTGAGCAGTTGGCCGAGACTGAGTGAACTGTTAAGACCATTCAAGCAAGAAGGCCGCGCATTTGCGCGGCCTTCTTGTTTCTATGGCATTGCTTAGTCTCATTTAGTACTGGAGGCTTTCCATCTAAGTCGTGAGAAGCTTAGAAGCTTGGTGTCCAGGTTACACCGAGCATCACGCCGAATGGCTGTTCCTGATAGCCGTAATATTGTTTGTCTACGTCATATTGATAAAGCGCTCGGCTGTAGCCCTTATCCAGCAGGTTGTTCAGCTTCAGGTCGAAGGCCAGTTCCTGGCTGGCGTGCCAGCTAGTACGCAGATCAATCACGCCATGGCCCGAGATTTCACGCGTGTTAGCGGGATCATCGAAGCTGCTGCTGACCACCTGCCAAGAGGCCCCAACACCTAATTTGCCGAAGCGGCGATCAAGATCCAGGCCCAGCGTCCGCTTGGCGCGGCGCTGCAGCGTGTGACCGCTGTCGCGATCACGGGGATCGATCAGACTCAATCCTAATACGCTTTGCCAGCCAAGAAGCTCTTGATACAGAGAGGCTTCAAAGCCGTTGATGCGTGCCTGGTTGACGTTGTAATTACGCCCCTCAAACGTGGCCGGGTTCCATACATAAGCAATCAGGTCGCGTACGTCAGTGCGGTAAAGCGATGCTTCCAGTCGAGTTTTTTCGCTTAGTTGGCTGCGCCATTGCAGCTCATAGCTTTTCGATTTCTCAGGGGCGAGTGCGGGGTTGGCTCCCCATGAGTCCGGGCCATAGAGGTTGTTGAAAGTAGGTACGCGGAAGCCTTCGGCGTAGGACAGAATTAGATCGTTGTCATCGTTGAGTACGACGGTCAGAGCAGCGTTCCAGGTGTTTTGGCTGCCGTACTGCTGGTTTTTGTCGTGACGCAGGCCAAACTCAGTGGAGAAGTGCTCAGCGCGATAGCTGTGCTGTATGAAACCGGCCTGGTTCCAGCGACTATCTTCATCGTAGTCAACGCTGCTGTGCAGCTTGTCCTTTAGGTAGTCCGCGCCGATCAGCAAGCTATGGTTTGAATTAAGTGTAAGGGTATTCAACCAGGTGGCAGAGTCGCGGTAGGTATTGAACACCTCACTGCTCGGGAACAGTTTGTCACGCGCGTCCTGTTTGTCTTCCGCGTGGCCAAGCTCCAGGCGGCTACTCCAGTATTCGTTTATCCGCGCGTCAGCAAATACCGACGTGCTGCTCAGGCTGTAGTCGGTATAAGGCTTGCTGGGGTTGGTGTTCCAGCCTGCGTCCAGGCGACCATAAGGGTTGTCGTATTCGCTTTTGCCGCGCTGCTCCAAAGCGCTGAAGCCAACCTGCAGGTCGTCATTGAAGTTGTGGCTGAGGTTAAGGCTGAAGGCGCGATTACGGTACGCATCGTGATCTGCGTCGGAGTTCCAAGATGGGCCGGTACGGTCGAGCCCTGCGGTTTCTTCCAGGCTGTCATTGAGACTGTAGCGGGTTTGCTGGTTGCCGCCTGAGACTCCAAGACTGCGCTCCCAGGTACCGTTACTGCCGCCGGCGATACGCAGGTAGGGATTAACGCCACTAGCTTCTCCACGGCGGGTAAATATCTGCACGACACCGCCTATGGCGTCGGCTCCGTAAATAGCGGAGCGCGAGCCGCGCAGGACTTCGATGCGCTCGATCTGTTCCACGTTAAGGTGTTGCAGGCTGGCACCGCCGGAAGAAATCGACCCGGCGCGTTGGCCGTCAATTAACACCAGGCTCTGAGCGGTGCTGGTGCCGCGGATGAACAGGCTGGAGTTACTGCCGCGGCCACCATTTTGTGTGACTTGTACGCCGGGTACGCGGGCAAGCAGTTCGTTAACGCTGGCAGGGCGAAGTCGCTCGATGTCGATGCGGGTGAAGACGCTGACGGCAGCACTGCTTTCGCGGCGAGTCTGCACCTCTCTGTTGGCGGTGATAACCGCGTCGTCGAGCTTCAGCGCATCGTCGCGTGAAGGTGCTTCGGCAAAAGCATGCGCACTGGGTAGCAAAGCCACAGCCAGAGCAAGGCGGGACAATTTCACGTAGAGAATCCTCAAAAGGTCGGAAGACTTTTGAGGAGGGCAGGGGCAAGAACGGGCGCACGCAAGGGCAGCCTGAGCTTGACGGTGATGCCCTCCGCAACACCAGTCACATCCAACAAGGCCGGTCTCCGGGCTCTCGACGTGTGCCGCCTCGCCTTCCCAGGCTAACCCAGTGGCTGTGAGGCGACGTGCAGAAGCGTTCTGCAGTCGATTACCGTTGCGGGGGCAGCGCCGGGGTTGCTCGTTATAAGCGCACCGGCTTCCCGTTTAACGCCGCTTCAATAAAAAGCGGCGCACCTTGGTAGAAGTAAAACGCCGCGCACCTTAATGCGCGGTTAAATCTATTACAAGCGAGCTAGGTTCAGCGCGGGATGAGCGGTACTCATACAGCCCGAAGTGCGAGCCGAGCGCGTATTGCCGCTTCGATACCGGCGGCATTCAGCCCGCATTCGGCGAGCATCTGCGTGGGTTTGGCGTGCTCGACGTAGTAGTCAGGCAGGCCCAGGTGCAGCAGCGGTTTGAGGATGTTCTCGCGGGCAAGGACCTCGCTGACCGCACTGCCGGCACCGCCCATCACGCTGTTCTCTTCAATCGTTACCAGCAGTTCATGGCTGGCGGCCAGTTCGCGTACCAGGGCTTCGTCCAGCGGTTTGACAAAGCGCATGTCGACTACGGTGGCGTCGAGCGTTTCGCCGACCTTGAGCGCTTCGCTCAGTTGTACACCGAACACCAGTAGGGCGGTTTTTTTGCCCTGGCGGCGGATGATGCCTTTGCCAATTTCAAGAGGCTCAAGGCCTGGCTCGATGGGCGCATTAGGGCCTGTGCCGCGCGGGTAGCGTACGGCTGCCGGGCCATCGAACAGGTGACCGGTGGTGAGCATGCGGCGCAGTTCGTTCTCGTCGCTGGGCGTCATCACCAGCATGCCGGGGATGCAGCGCAGGTAGGAAATATCGAAGCTGCCGGCGTGGGTCGGGCCGTCTTCGCCAACCAGGCCGGCACGGTCGATGGCGAACAGCACGTCGAGGTGCTGCACGGCGACATCGTGAATCAGCTGGTCATAGGCGCGCTGGAGGAAGGTCGAGTAAATCGCCACCACCGGCTTAACCCCGTCGCAGGCCATGCCGGCCGCTAGGGTTACCGCGTGTTGTTCGGCGATGGCGACGTCGAAATAGCGCTCGGGATAACGTTCGCTGAACGCCACCAAATCCGAGCCTTCTTTCATCGCCGGGGTGATGCCGACCAGGCGTGGGTCTTGCGCGGCCATGTCGCACAGCCACTGACCGAATACGCTGGAATATTTAGGGCCTGTGGGCTGCTTGGCCACGGGCGGGGCGTTGATGGGCTCCAGCTTGGTGATCGCGTGATAGCCAATCGGGTCGACTTCAGCGGGCGCAAAGCCCTTACCTTTCTTGGTCACCACATGCAGGAACTGCGGGCCGTCGAGGTCACGCATATTGCGCAGGGTGGCGAGCAGGCTGGGCAAGTCGTGGCCGTCGATCGGGCCGATGTAGTTCCAGCCGAGTTCTTCAAACAGGGTGCCGGAGACCAGCATGCCCTTGGCATGCTCTTCAGTTTTACGGGCAATCTCCCAGGCGCCGGGCAGTTTGGACAGCACTTTTTTGCTGCCTTCACGCATATTGGCGTAGGTGCGGCTGGAGAGGATCTTGGCTAGGTAAGTGGACAGGCCGCCGACATTTTTCGAGATCGACATGTCGTTGTCGTTGAGCACCACCAGCATATTGGCTTTGACATCGCTGGCGTGATTCAGCGCCTCGAAGGCCATGCCGGCGGTCAGCGCGCCATCACCGATCACCGCGACCGATTTACGCTTGCTGCCCTGCATGCGCGCCGCAATGGCCATGCCGAGCGCCGCGCTGATGCTGGTGCTGGAGTGGCCGACGCCGAAGGTGTCGTATTCACTTTCCGAGCGGCGTGGGAAGGCGGCGATGCCGTCCTTCTGGCGCAGGCTGCCCATTTGCTCGCGACGGCCGGTGAGAATCTTGTGCGGGTAGGCTTGGTGGCCAACGTCCCACACCAGGCGGTCGTCCGGCGTATCGAAGACATAATGCAGCGCTACAGTCAGCTCGATTACGCCGAGGCCCGCGCCGAAATGCCCACCGGTCTGCCCGACCGTATACAGCAGGTACTGGCGCAACTCGTCGGCCAGGGTTTCCAGCTCGGCTTCGCCCAGGCGGCGCAGCTCGTCCGGCGTATTGGCGCGGTCTAGAAGGGGCGTCAGCGGGCGCTCACGGGGAATCTCGTGGAAGGTCGTCGGCATCGGGCAGATCGTTATAGGAGCAAAAGATGCGGCAGTTTACCCGAAGCGCCGGAAACTGCCCAAACATGCTTCGGTTCAACGCAGCTGTTGCCCGGATTGCATCCGGGCTACGGTCTGTGGCTTACCAGGTATCGACTGCGCGCTTCTTGCCGTTGCGCGGCGTGGGCGTTGGCGCTGCATTCAGGCCGCGCAGCAGCCAGGCGCGGGTCTCCATGGGGTCGATGACCGCATCGATCTCCAGGAAGCTGGCCATATTGATGCCCTTACCGTTTTGGTAAGCCTTGGCCACCAGTTTGTCGAACAGCTGCTGGCGTGCGGCGGGTTCTTCGATAGCTGCCAGCTCCTTGGCAAAGCCCAGGCGCACCGCACCCTCCAGGCCCATCGCACCAAACTCGGCACTGGGCCAGGCGATGGTAAACAGCGGCGAATGGAAGCTGCCGGCGGCCATGGCTTGCGCGCCGAGGCCATAACCCTTGCGCAGCACCACGGTGAAAAACGGTACCGTCAGGCTGGCGGCGGCCACGAACATGCGCGACACATGGCGCACCGTGGCCTGTTTCTCTGCCTCGGGGCCGACCATAAAACCGGGGGTATCGCACAGCGATAGCAGCGGAATATCGAAGGCATCGCACAGCTGCATAAAGCGCGCGGCTTTGTCGCCTGCCACTGCGTCGATGGCCCCGCCCAGGTGCGCGGGATTATTGGCCAGCAGGCCGAAAGGCTTGCCTTCAATGCGGATAAACGCGGTGATCAGCCCCGGAGCAAACTGGCGGCGCAGTTCCAGTACCGAGTCGTGGTCGGCCAGGGTGGCGATGACCTGGCGGATGTCATACACGCGCAGGCGGTTTTCCGGGATGACATGGCGCAGTTCGCGCTGATCGGCGCATTGCCAGTCGCTTAACGCACCCTGGAAGTAACTCAGGTATTGCTTGGCGACCTGCACGGCCTCGGTTTCATCCGCCACCAGAACATCGATGACGCCATTGGGCCCCTGCACGCTGACGGGGCCGACTTGTTCCGGCTTGAAGCTGCCCAGGCCGCCGCCTTCGATCATCGCCGGGCCGGCCATGCCGATCGTGGCGTTGTCGGTGGCGATAATCACATCGCAGCAGCCGAGCAGGGCGGCGTTGCCGGCAAAGCAGCGCCCAGAAACCACGCCCACCAGTGGCACTAGGCCGGAGAGCTTGGCCATGCCGACAAAGGTGTGGCAGTCCAGCCCGGCCACGCCGACAAAGTCGGTATCGCCCGGTCGGCCGCCACCGCCTTCGGCAAACAGCACCAGCGGCAAGCGCCATTGCGCAGCGAGGCCGAGCATGCGGTCGGTCTTCTTGTGGTTCATCACGCCTTGGGTGCCGGCGAATACCGTGTAGTCGTAGGCGATGGCCATGCAGCGCGCGGCTTCGCTGCCAAAGGTGGCAGCATTGACCGTGCCGATACCGGCCACTAAACCATCGGCCGGGCTCTGTTCAATCAGCTCCTCCAGCGAGCGCCGGCGGCGTTGCGCGGCAATCGCCAGCGCGCCGTATTCGCTGAAGCTGCCGTCATCCAGCAGCTCGGCGAGGTTCTCGCGCACTGTGCGCTGGCCGGTTTTGCGCCGCTTGGCCACGGCCTGTGGGCGGCGTTCGTCGCCGGTGATGGCATGGCGTTCAAGCACCTCGGCCAGGTCCGCACGAATGTGTTCCAAATCCAGGCTTTGTTCGCTTTGCTGGGTGGCGGCATCGACCTCGGCGGGTTCGATATACAGCAGCGCTTGGCCTTCATCCAACGCGCTGCCGACCTGCACCGCCAGTTGGCGGACGATGCCGCTGTGGCGGGCGCTGACCACGAATTCCATCTTCATCGCTTCCAGCACTGCGATGCTCTGGCCGACTGCGACGGCATCGCCTTCGGCCACCTCCAGGCTGACCACCACGCCGGTGCTGTGGGTTTGCAGCGGCAGGCAGCCCGGCGGGGCGTCCTGTACTTGATGGGTGGTTTGGCTGGTTGCCTGAGCATCAACAAAGAAGTGATGTGGATGGGCTTGAGGCTGCGCCGCCAGCAGCTCGCCCAGGTGGTTTTCGACAAAGCGCGTGGTCAGTTGATAGCTCGCCACGTGCGGTAACCGCAGCAGGTTTTGCAGCAGGTGCAGGTTGCTCGCTACGCCTTCCAGGCGGAACTCGCATAGCGCGCGATAGGCGCGGCGCAGGGCTCTGGGGTAATCCGCCGCGTGGGCGATTAGTTTGGCCAGCAGCGAATCGTAACTGGGGCTGACCGGATAGCCGGCGTAGCCGTAACCATCCACACGCAGGCCGGGGCCGCTGGGTGGTTGGTAGGCACTCAGGGTGCCGGCGGCCGGACGCGTGCTGCCATCGGCGTTCATGCTTTCCAGGTTGATGCGCAGCTGCACGGCGCAGCCATTAACGGGCGGCGGTTGCAGCAGGCCGAGGTCGGCGAGTGACTGGCCGGCAGCGAGTTTGAGCTGGGTGTGCAGCAGGTCGACGCCTGTGACCTGCTCGGTCACGGTGTGTTCGACCTGAATGCGCGGGTTGGCCTCCATAAAGTAGAAGCGCTCGGGCTGCTCGGCATCCAGCAGAAACTCGAAGGTGCCAAGGCCCTGGTACTTTGCCGCTCTAGCCAGCTGAAGCGCGCAGGCGATCATGCGTTCACGGGTGGCGGCGGGCAGGTCCGGGCTGGGAGCGATTTCCACCAGCTTCTGCTGACGGCGTTGCAAGCTGCAGTCACGCTCCCACAGGTGGCTGACCGCGCCCGTGCTGTCGCCCAATACCTGAATTTCGATATGCCGGGCCTGGCTGATCAATTGCTCGATATACAGCGCGTCATTCCCGAACGCAGCGCGGGCTTCCGATTGGCAGCGGGCAAAGGCTTCGTCCAGTTCGCTGGCGGCAAATACCGGGCGCATGCCACGGCCACCGCCACCGGCCAGGGCCTTGAGCATGACTGCGCCATGTTCGGCGAAGAACCCGTGGGCTTCGGCAAGGCTGATCGGCCGATTGATCCCCGCCACCAGCGGCACTTCGCAGCGCTCGGCTAATTCCCGCGCCGCGGCCTTGTCGCCAAACAGTTGCAGCACTTCGCTGCTGGGGCCAACAAAACACAAACCGGCGGCCTGGCAGCGGCGGGCGAATTCGGCGTTTTCCGCAAGAAAGCCGTAGCCCGGGTGCACGGCATCGCAGCCTTGAGCTTGAGCGATGGTGATCAGTTGATCCATGTCCAGATACGCCGCTACGCCACGGCCGCTGAGGGCGACGGCGCTATCGGCCTGGCGCACATGCAAGGAGGCGGCGTCATCTTCGGCGTACACGGCCACGGAGCGGATGCCCAGTTCGCTGGCGGCGCGGGCGATACGGATGGCGATTTCGCCACGGTTGGCGATCAGCAGGGCGGTAAAAGGCGCGCTCACAGTAGGCTCTCCAGTTCGTTCTTTTTCACCTTGCCGGTGGCCGTCATGGGCAGTGCCGCGACCACGCGCAGTTCCGGGACCTTGTAGCTGGCCATGGCCGCCTTGCACCAGGCGTGCAGGCTGTCGGCGTTCTCCTGGCTACCGGCCTTGAGCACAACAAAGGCCACCGGACGTTGGCCACTGCTGGTATCTGCGCGCCCGATCACTGCGCTGGCGAGCAAGGCAGGGTGCTGGCCGAGCATGGCTTCCAGCTCGCTGGGGAATACGCTCATGCCGTTGACCTTGAGCATCTCCTTACGCCGGCCTAGGTAGCGGATAAAGCCCTGCTCGGTGATCTGACCAAGGTCGCCAGTGTGCAGCCAGCCGTCCTTGAGCACTGCCGCAGATTCTTCCGGGCGTTGCCAGTAACCGTGCAGCAGCGAAGGGCTGCGCACGCACAGCTCGCCTTCGCTGCCCAGCGGCAGTAGCTCGCCGGTGTTGAAGTCGCAGACCTTGAATGCGGTGCCGGGCACCGGCAGGCCGACGAAGGTCGGGGCGCTGTTCAGGTCAAAGTCGTCATCTTGCAGGCCGTAGGTAAAGGTGTCGCAGGTATGGGTTTCGGTCATACCAAAGCTGAATTCGAACAGTGTGCAGCCGGTCAGTGCGCGCCAGCGCTGGCGGTAGTCGCGGGTCAGCTTCTTGATAAAAGAAATGCTGCCAGTGCGTTGCAAGGAGTCCAGGCGGTAGGTGCCGGCTTCGGGGTGTTCGAGCACCTCGACGGCGCTGTCGACCAGCAGGCCGCAATGGCTGACCCGGTAATGCTCGACGGCGGCCATAAACGCCAGCGCGTCCCAGCGCGCCAGGAGTACCAGGCGACAACCGCTGAATACCGGAAACAACAGCCCGGCGTTTTCTCCGGCAATCCAGAACTCCGGCAAGAAGTTGAGCATCACGCTGTCAGTGTGTAGCCCCAGCGCGACGGGCACAAAGCTGGCACAGGTGTAGAGCATGTCGCCGTGGGTGTGCACGCAGCCTTTCGGCAGGCCGGTGGTGCCACCGGTGTAATTGAGCGCGGCGATATCCTCCAGCTGCGGGCGGTGGCTGGGCGTGGCGTGCTGGCAGTGCTCTAGCGCCGGGAGAAAGTCGATGGCGTCATCGGCCTGAACCTTGGGCGCGAGCAGCAGGTCGGCCACCGGGATGCTGGGCACGCTGGGGCGCAGTTCCGACAGGCTGGTGCTCAGTACCTGGCTGAGCGCGCATTCTTCGCGCACCGCCCGAACCACGGGTAGCAATTGGTCAAAGCAGAGGATGACGTGCGCGCCGCTGTCCTTGAGTTGGTAGGCCAGCTCCATCGGCTTGCTCAGCGGGCTGACCGGCGCATACACAGCGCCACATTTGAGAATGCCGTAGAAAGCAATGTGCAGTTGCGGGCAGTTGGGCATAAATACCGCTACCCGATCCCCCACCTTGACCCCTAGCTCGACCAACAGGGCGGCGCAGCGGTCGGACAAACGGTCCAGTTCAGCCCAGGTGATGCTATGGCCGTAAAAATCCAGTGCCGGGCGGTCGGGCTGCTGCTTCGCCCAGGCGCGCAGGTACTCGCTGAGCGGTTGTTGGCCGTGTGGGTACTGCGCTTCGCGTGGGGCATTGGCAGGCCAGGCGGCGGCTTGCAGGCGGGACAGTTGGTCGAGGTAAGCGTTTTCAAGCATGGCAGAAGAGGCCTCGGTGTTCTTGTTTGCGGGCATCTTAGGCAGCCTTGCTGGGGCGGTAGAACTGATGCTTATGCATCGTTATCCATGAGCCGCATTCATGGTTTGTTCTGTGTGCATGGCTGTTAGGCTGCAGCGATGTGCTCTTGCAGGGAATAACCATGAATCAGCAGCATGAATGGTCGAAGATGGATCGCATCGACCTGAATCTGTTTCGAGTGTTTGAGGTGATTTACCGTGAGCGCAACCTGACCCGCGCGGCGGTTTTGTTGCACCTCAGTCAGTCCGCGGTCAGCCATGCGCTTAATCGTCTGCGCGAGCAGCTGGGTGATCCACTGTTTGTCCGCGAGGGGCGTGGCGTCGCGCCGACACTGTTGGCCACGCAACTGGCCCCGGGTATTCAGGCGGCGCTGGCCGGCTTGCTGCGCAGCGTGACGCGCGAGCAAGACTTTGACCCGTTGCGTGACCGGCGCACCTTTACCTTGAACATGCCTGAGCAGATGGAACCGGTGGTGCTGCCGAGCATTGTCGCTCACCTGCGTGAGGTGGCCCCGCAACTGGAGGTGCGTTGCAGCAGCGTGCATTGGGCTGAGTTGCAGCGTGAATTAAGCGCGGGGCGGGTCGATCTGGCCATTGAAATTGCCCGCTCAACGGACCCAGAGCTGCGACAGCAACTGCTCTTGAGTGATCCGTTGTGCGTAGTCGCGGGGCCGGCGTTTAGTGGGGAGTTGAGTGCGGCGCGTTATTTGGCCGCCGAGCATATTGCGGTGACGTCACGGCGGCGCGGGATCTGCGTGGAAGACCTGGCGTTAGCGCGGCAGGGGTTGGTAAGGCAAGTGCGGCAGCGTTGCCAGCATTACCTGTCGGCGGCTCTATTGGTGGCGCAGAGTGAGTGGTTGCTGACTATGCCGAGGCGTTACGCCGAGTTGATTAATGCCGGGTTGCCCAATCGGTTGCTCGATTTGCCGTTGGCACTGGTGCCGGTGAACCTCAATCTTTATTGGTCCATGCAGGTGGAGAACCAGGCGGGACATCGTTGGTTGCGTGAGCAGATGCTGACACTGGCAGGCAGCCGCTCGGGGATGGATCAGCTACGCCGTTCGACGATATAACGGGCCAGCTCTCGCAGTGGCTCGGCGGCTTGGTCGAAGGGGCGCAGAGCATGCAGCGCCTGTTCGCACAGCTCTTGGGCATAAGCTTTGGCGGCGTCGAGACCGAGCAGGGCGGGGTAGGTGGGTTTGTCGTGGGCCTGATCCTTGCCTTGGGTCTTGCCCAGGGTTGCGGTGTCGCTTTCCACGTCAAGGATGTCGTCTTGCACCTGAAACGCCAGGCCAATCGCGCGGGCATAGCTGTGCAAGGCTTTCAGGGCATGTTCGTCAGCCAGGCCGCTGGCTAGCGCGCCGAGCTGCACGCTGGCCTCGATCAGCGCGCCGGTCTTGTGCCGGTGCATGGTTTCCAGGGCGTTTTGGTCGAGTGCTTGGCCGACCGAGCCGAGGTCGATCGCCTGGCCGCCCACCATGCCCGCGGGGCCGGCTGCACGCGCCAGCGCGCTGAGCATGGCCAGGCGCAACTGCGCGTCGTGCGGGTTGTGCGTGGCGTCGGCGAGCACTTCAAAGGCCAGGCTCTGCAGACCGTCACCGGCAAGAATTGCGCAGGCTTCGTCGAAGGCTTTGTGGGTGGTTGGTTGACCGCGGCGCAGGTCGTCATCGTCCATCGCCGGCAGGTCGTCATGCACCAGGGAATAGGCGTGGATCAGTTCTACGGCGCAGGCGGCCGCATTGGCGCGTTCCGGCTCGCCGCCAAGGGCTTCGCAGGCGGCGTAGGCGAGTAGCGGACGTACGCGTTTGCCGCCATTGAACAGGCTGTAGCGCATGGCGGCATACAGGCGTTCCAGCTCCGGGCGTGGGCTGCTCAGGAGGGTTTCCAGGGCGCTATCGACGCGCCGTTGGCAGTGGCTCTGGTAGGTCGCGATCATGCCTGCTGATCCGCGTCGAAAGGGGCTTCCTCCAGCGCGCCGTCACGTTCCATGAGGATTTGCACTTTCTGTTCGGCCTGAGCCAATGCCGTTTGGCAATCGCGGGTCAGGCGTACGCCTTGTTCAAAGGCAGTCAGCGAGTCTTCTAGCGACAGCTCGCCGTTTTCCAGACGTTCGACCAGGTTCTGCAGATCGGTCAGGGATTGCTCGAAGTCGAGCGCGGCTTTTTTACGGGCGGCCATGGCGAATTTCTCGGGGGCGGATCGGCGGAATCGGGGGATATGCAACCGCGCGACACTAGCAGAGCGGGGCCGTACGGGCAAATCAGCGGGCGGTATCTGGACGTGTAGGAGGCGCTTTAGCGGAGAGCGACTATCGCGGCTAAAGTCCCTCCCGCAAAACGGTTGCTTAATTAGCCAGCAGTCAGCTGCTTACGCCATAGCCGCGGGCCATCAGCACCGCCAGTAATGGGATCACCAGTAGCAACAACAGTTCCAGGCGAATCACCCCAATCACCAGGCGAGCCTGGCGACTGCTGACCTGTGGCACTTCGCCGGCCTTGAGGCTGTTGCGCCAGTTGAGGAAAACAAAGGTCGGCAGCACGGAAATCAGCCCGATGAGAATAAACAGGCCGACTTTGGCGTGAAACAGGCTGTTGCCCAGGTAGTAGTCCAGGCCCTTGCCATGCCAGAGCACCCGCGCCAGGCCGCTGAATAACACCAGCCCGGCACTCACGCCGTAGGCGATGTCGGTGATGATCAGGCCACGTGCCCGGCGCAGATCCAGCGGCAATTTAAATTGCACATGTTCGATGCTGAGCAGGGCGAACAGCAGGAAGATCGACAGGTAATGCAGGTAGGCAACAAGTGCTTGGCCCATGCTGGCGTCCTTTCACAGAGGGTATTCAGTTGGCGAATTCGACCCGGTTACGGCCATTGCCTTTGGCCTGATACAGCGCCTGGTCGGCGCGCTTCAGGGCATCGTTCGGCGCATCTTGAGCGGTACGCAGGGTGGCGCCGATGCTGATGGTCAGCTTGATGTGCAGGCCATCGATATCCAGCGGCGTATTGCTCATGGCACTGCGAATGCGTTCGGCAATCTGTAGTAGTTCTTGCTGGTCGTGCACCTGCAGCAGCACCACGAATTCTTCGCCGCCGCTGCGTGTGACTACGTCCTGCGGGCGCACGGCGGCGCTGATGCGTCGCGCGGTTTCCCATAGCACCTGGTCGCCAGCGGCGTGACCATGGCTGTCGTTGATCTTCTTGAAGTAATCCAGGTCGCAAAACAGCACGCCCAGTTGCAGGTCAAGGTCGTCGGCCTGTTGCTGGTGCCTAGGCAGAAAGTGGTTAAGGCCGGCACGGTTCCACAGCTGGGTCAGGGGGTCGAGCATGGCCTTGCGTTGTTCACGGCTTAGCGCCGCGCGTAACTGTACGGTTTGCTCACTGTCGTTACGCAGTTTCAGGTAGCCCTCGACCAGTGCGGCCATGTCGATAAACAGGCTTTGTTGTTTGGCCGTGAGTTTCTGTGGCTGCGGGTCGATCAGGCACAGGGTACCCAGTGCCTGGTTTTCCGCGGAGAATAGGGGGGGGCCGGCGTAAAAGCGGATATTGGGGTTGTTGAGCACCAGCGGGTTGTCGTTAAAGCGCGGGTCGTTATGGGTGTCTTCGACAATAAGTGCCTGGGTACCCAAAATTGCGTGACCGCAGAAGGAGATGGCGCGTGGTGTCGCGTCTGCTTCCAGGCCGATGCGCGCTTTAAACCATTGCCGATCATGGTCGATCAGGCTGACCAATACGGTCTTGACCGCAAATACCTCGCGCACCACCCGCACCAAGGTGTCCAGGTAAGGGTCGGCCGGCGTGTCGAGTAACTCGTTATCGTCCAAGGCCTGCTGGCGCAGCGCTTCATCACTGGGTATTTCAGGGCTGAGCATGGGGAGCTCCTGATGGGCTGGGGGCGAACCATTGATCGGCCTTGGTCAGACGGTAAGCATAGCCCCCAAGGCACAGGCTGCGCAGCGCCATAAAACTGAGAAAGGCCAACCACAAGCCCTGGTTGCCCAGCGGTTGCAGGGCCCAGGCCAGCGGCAGACTGAGCAGCAGCGCCAGGAGCATGGCGTCGCGCATTTCGCGGGCGCGGGTGGCGCCGATAAACAGGCCATCGAGCAGGTAGCTCCAGACCGCGATCAAGGGGAGCAGGGCGAGGTACGGCAGGTAGATGAATGCCGCTTCGCGCACCGCGTCGATATTGGTTTGCAGTTGAATAAACCACTGCCCGCCGAGCAGAAAGAACAGCGCGAAACCGCTGCTGGCGAGTAGCGACCAACCACCGGCCACAATCAGCGTGCGCCTCAACGCACTGCGATCACGCGCGCCCAGTGCATGCCCGCACAGGGCTTCCAGGGCATGCGCCAGGCCATCAAGGGCGTGGGCGGTCAGTAGCAGGCCGTTGAGCAGCAGGGCGTTGGCCGCCACGGTGGCATCGCCCAGGCGCGCACCCTGCACGGTAATCAGGAAGAACACCGCCTGCAGCGCCAGGGTGCGGATAAAGATGTCGCGATTGACGGTCAGCAACGGTCGCCAGTTCAGCCAGCGGCGCAGCGCGGCCCAGTCCAGCGTGCCGGCATAGGCCCGCAGGGCGCGCCGCGCCAGGAACAGACCGAGCAGCGCGCCGCTCCATTCGGCAATCACCGAGGCCCAGGCGGCGCCCGCCACGCCCCAGTGCAGGCCGAGCACAAACAGCAGGTCGAGGGCGACGTTGAGCAGGTTGGTGGTCAGCAGAATGGCCAGCGGGCCACGGGCGTTCTGCGTACCGAGCAACCAACCGACCAGGGCGTAGGTGGTCAGCGCGGCGGGCAGGCCGAATAGGCGGATATGCAGGTAGTTGCGCGCCAGCTCATCGAGTTGCGCCGAAGGGTTCATCAGGCTCAGTGCGGCGCTGCTCAGGGGGATGGCCAGGCTGATCAGCAGGGCGGCCAGCAGCACACCAAGTAGCAAACCCTGCACCAATACCTGGCGCAGCGCACCGCCATCCTTGCGCCCGGCCGCCTGAGCACTGAAGCCGGTGGTGCCCATGCGCAGAAAGCCCACCGCCCAGGTCAGCAGGGTATACAGGCTGCCGCCCACGGCCACTGCGGCCAGTTGGTGAGCATGCGGCAAATGGCCAATCACCGCACTGTCGACCAGCGCCACCAAGGGCACGGAGAGGTTGCACAGGATCATCGGTGCAGCCAGCGCCCAGACTCGATGATGGGTGGGGGCGTGCTGCCAGGCATCGCGTACGGCGTTTATCAATGCGCTTCTCGGTCGGAAAAATGAAATGCCTGCAACTCAATGCGCGAGCGTGTGTCACAGACGGGCTATTAAACACGTATCGGCCGGCGCGCGCTGCTGAGCCGTTTTGCGTGCGCAGGCTTAGTTGTGGGTGAGTGCCTCGACTATAGTGTCAGGCCTGTGCATCTACCCCTGTTGGAGCCCGCAATGCCGAAGAATGGACTGCTTCTGGCACTTGTTCTGAGCCTGCTCAGTGCCTGTGATTCATCCACCCCTGGGCCGGCCGAAGTGACGGCCAGCCAAACCCCGCCGGTGATTAGTCAGGCGGCCAAGCCTGAGGTTGACCGCGCGGCGCTGGCCGAGCGTTACGCCGGTCGCGAGCTGAGCGTGGTGGATGTCTCGGAAGTGCAGCTGGACGGGGCGAGTACCTTGTCGATCAGCTTTTCGGTGCCGCTCGACCCCGAGCAGAAGCTCGCCGAGCGTTTGCATCTGGTCGATAGCAAGAGCGGCAAGGTCGATGGCGCCTGGGAGCTCAGCGACAACCTGATGGAAGTGCGCCTGCGCCACCTGGAGCCGCAGCGCAAGCTGGTGCTGACGGTGGATGCCGGGCTGCTCGGGCTGAATGGCAAGAAGCTCGCCGCCGAGCAGGTCACGCGTTTGGAAACTCGCGACCTGCAGGCCAGTGTCGGCTTCGCCAGCCGTGGTTCCTTGCTGCCCACGCGCCTCGCCGAAGGCCTGCCGGTGATTGCGCTGAACGTCGACAAGGTGAATGTCGAGTTCTTCCGCATCAAGCCCGAATCGCTGCCGGCTTTTCTCAATCGTTGGGGCCGTTCGAGCAACCTGGATACCTGGGAGGCGCGCAGCCTGTTGCCGATGGCTGATCTGGTCTACGGTGGGCGTTTCGACCTCAACCCCGCGCGCAATACCCGTGAAACCCTGTTGCTGCCGATTGCCGGCCTGGAACCGTTCAAGCAACCCGGCGTTTACCTGGCGGTGATGCGTGAAGCGGGCAGTTACGCCTATTCGCAGCCGGCCACGCTGTTCACCCTGAGCGATATCGGCTTGTCTGCACGGCGCTACCAGAACCGTATCGATGTCTTCACTCAGGCCCTGGCCGGCGGCGATGCCCTGGGCGATGTGCGTCTGGAAATCCTCAATGGTGAAGGCCAGGTGCTGGCCGAAGGCAAGACCGACGGCGCCGGCCACGCGCAGTTGCCGCTGCCGCCCAAGGCCGAGGTGTTACTGGCCCATCAGGCGCAGCAGACCAGCCTGCTGCGCTTAAACGGTTCGGCGCTGGACCTGGCCGAGTTTGATATTGCCGGCCCCGCCGCCCATCCCCTGCAGTTCTTTGTATTTGGCCCGCGTGACCTTTATCGTCCGGGCGAAACCGTGCTGCTCAACGGCCTGCTGCGCGATGCCGATGGCCGCGCGGTGAACGCCCAGCCGGTGAATGTTGAAGTGCGCCGCCCGGACGAGCAGGTCAGCCGCAAGTTCGTTTGGCAGGCCGATGACGCTGGCCTGTATCAGTACCAGCTGCAACTGGCTGACGAAGCCCCGACTGGGCGCTGGCAGCTGCTGTTTGAGCTGGGTGATGGCAAGCCGCAATTGTATGAATTCTCTGTGGAAGACTTCCTGCCAGAACGTATGGCGCTGGAAATAAAAGGCAGCGAAGAACCCTACACCCCGGTGGAAAATGCCCAGTTCGAGGTCACCGGTCGCTACCTGTACGGCGCGCCGGCGGCGGGTAATCGCCTCAGTGGTCAACTTTATGTACGGCCGCTGCGTGAGGCGGTGGTCAGCCTGCCGGGCTACCAGTTCGGTTCGGTCACCGAAGAAGAATTAAGCGAAGACATCGAGCTGGATGAAACCAGCCTCGACGAGCAGGGCAAGGCCCGCCTGGATATCGAAAGCCGCTGGGCCGATGCTAAATCGCCGCTGCGTTTGATCCTCCAAACCAGCCTGCAGGAATCCGGCGGCCGGGCGATTACCCGGCGAGTGATTCAACCCGTATGGCCGGCCGAGCGTCTGCCTGGCGTGCGTGGGCTGTTTAATGGCGAAGAGGTGGATGCCGACAGCCTGGCTGAGTTCGAAGTGCTGGTGGCTGATGCGGCCGGTAACAAGCTGGCGGCTGATCAACTTAGCGTGCGCCTGATTCGTGAGCGCCGTGACTACTTCTGGAATTTCTCCGAGAGCGATGGCTGGAGCCACAACTACACCGAGAAATTCCTCACCCCCAACGAAGAAACCCTCAAAGTCGCTGCTGGCGGCACCGCGAAAATCAGCTTCCCGGTGGAGTGGGGTCCGTACCGCGTTGAAGTTATTGATGCGCAAACCGGCATGCTCAGCAGCATGCGCTTCTGGGCCGGCTACCGCTGGCAGGACAACGCCGACGGCGGCGCGGTAAGGCCGGACCAGGTCAAGCTGGCGCTGGATAAACCGGCTTACGCCGATGGCGAAACCGCCCAGGTCACCGTCACCCCGCCTTCCGCGGGCAAGGGTTACCTGATGGTGGAGTCCAGCGAAGGGCCGCTGTGGTGGCAAGAGGTCGAGGTGCCGGCTGAAGGTAAGGCCTTCGACATTCCGATTGCCAAGGAGTGGGCGCGGCATGACCTGTATGTCAGCGCCCTGGTGATTCGCCCCGGCGAGCGCAAGAGCAATGCCACGCCCAAGCGCGCGGTCGGCCTACTGCACTTGCCGCTGGAGCGTGCGCCGCGCAAGTTGGCGCTGACCCTAACCGCTGCGGAGAAGATGCGCCCCAATCAGCCGCTCAAGGTCAAGGTGCAGGCGCGCAACGCCGATGGCAGCATCCCGAAACAGGCGCAGGTGCTGGTGGCCGCGGTGGATGTCGGCATCCTCAACATCACCGAGTACGCCATGCCCGATCCATTCGCCAACTTCTTCGGTCGCAAGGCCTATGGCGCGGATCAGCTGGATATCTACGGGCAACTGATTGAAGCCGGCCAAGGCCGTGTGGCCAAACTGGCCTTTGGTGGTGACGCGGCGCTGGCCGGTGGTGGTAAACGCCCGGATACCAGCGTGCTGATCGTTGCACTGCAAAGCCAGCCGCTGATGCTGAACGAGCAGGGTGAAGGCGAAGTCAGCCTGGATATTCCGGATTTCAACGGCGAGCTACGCCTGATGGCGCAAGCCTGGACCGACGAGCATTACGGCATGGGCGAAGGCAAGACGGTGGTCGCCGCGCCGTTGATTGCCGAGCTGTCGGCGCCGCGCTTCCTTGCTGGCGGCGATGAAACCACTCTGGCCCTGGACCTGAGCAACCTGTCCGGACGTGAGCAGAAGCTGGATGTGCAACTGAGCGCCGAAGGCCAACTACGACTGGCGCAGAACCCCGGTATGGCGGTGGCGCCGATCACCTTGGCCGATGGTCAGCGCAGCATTCTGCGTATTCCTGTGGTGGCGCTGGGCGGCTACGGTCAAGGGCACTTTACGGTCAAGGTCAATGGCCTGGTTCTGCCCGGTGAAGACCTGCCGCCGTTCAGTCGTGAATGGCAGCTAGGTATCCGCCCGGCCTATCCGGCGCAGTTGCAGCACTTCCGCGCGGTGCTGAAAGACGAGGCGTGGCTGCTGTCGGCCAATGCTCTGAGCGCCTTTGAAACAGCCGGCCTGGAAGCGCGCCTGGCGATTTCCAGCCGTCCGCCGCTCAACCTGGGTGAGCAGATTCGCGCGCTCAAGGCTTATCCCTACGGCTGTCTGGAGCAGACCACCAGCGGCCTGTATCCGTCGCTGTACGCCGATGCGGCCACGCTGAAACGCCTGGGTGTGGAAGCCGAGCCGGATGAGCAGCGCAAACGCGCCATCGAGCTGGGTATCGAGCGTCTGCTGAGCATGCAGCGCTACAACGGCAGCTTCGGCCTGTGGAGTGCCGACGGCGATGAGGAATACTGGCTCACCGCGTATGTCAGCGACTTCCTCCTGCGTGCTCGCGAGCAAGGCTTCGGCGTACCGGAAGAGGCGCTGAAAAAGGCCAACGAACGTCTGCTGCGCTATTTGCAGGAGCGCCAGTTGATCGAGGTCAACTACAGCGACAACGCCAACCACAGCCGCTTTGCCGTGCAGGCTTACGCCGGTTACGTGTTGGCGCGTAGCCAGCAGGCGCCGCTGGGTGCCTTGCGTAGCCTGTATGAGCGACGCAGTGATGCACTGTCCGGTTTACCGTTGGTGCACCTGGCCGTGGCCCTGCAGAAAATGGGTGATCAGCCGCGAGCCGATGAGCTGCTGAGCGCCGGTCTGGCCCGTGGGCGCGAGCGCAATACCTGGTTGGCGGATTACGGCAGCCCAGTGCGTGATCAGGCGCTGATTCTGGCGCTTCTGGAAGAGCATGACCTGGCGAAAAATCGCCGTGAAGAGCGCCTGTTCAACCTGGCCGATGAAGTGGCCAGCCAGCAGTGGCTGTCGACCCAGGAGCGTAATTCGCTGTACCTGGCCGGGCGGAACCTGCTGAGCAAGCCGGAGCCGAACTGGAGCGCCGACCTGCAAAGCGGCAGCCTGGCCTTCGAGCTGAGCAATGCTCAGTCAGGTCTCAAACTTGATAGTGGTGATCTGGCTGCGCCGCTGAGCATCAGCAACTCGACGGACAAACCGGGTGATACGCCGCTGTATCAGCAGCTGACCCTGTCTGGCTATCCAAGTCAGGCGCCGGCGGCTGGCGGTGAAAACCTCAGCATCTACCGCGAATACTTAGGCATGGACGGTGAGACGCTGGACCTGAGTAACCTGCAAAGCGGCGAGCTGGTGCTGGTGCACCTGGCCGTATCCGCCAAGCAGCGGGTTCCGGATGCTCTGGTGGTTGATCTGCTGCCGGCGGGCCTAGAGTTGGAAAACCAGAACCTGGCACAAAGCTCGGCCAGTCTGGACGATGCCAGCAGTGCAGTGAAAGAGTGGCGTGAGTCGATGCAGAACGCGGCGATCAAGCACCAGGAGTTCCGGGGTGATCGTTACGTCGCGGCGCTGGATGTAAACGGCTACGGCACCACCCACCTGCTGTACCTGGTCCGTGCGGTTACGCCAGGTAGCTACCGCGTACCGCCACCGCAAGTGGAGTCGATGTACCGGCCGAACTGGCAGGCACTGGGTACCACGCCGGGTCGCCTGGTGGTTAAAGAACGCTAGAACGCATAAGGCCCGCCAAGTTGGCGGGCCTTGTTGTTTAGTCAGGGTGTCTTAGCTGATCAGACCACTGAGCAGCCACAACCCCAGCACCAGCCAAATCATGCCGGCAATGATCGAGCGGCGGATAAAGGCGCGTACTGCGATGTACAGCAGCCAGAGGCCTGCTATCAGAACCACAATGCTGAGCAATGACGGCGTTACCCCTAAGGCCTTGGACATGCCCGCGATAAAGCTGCTGACCGCACCGCCGAGCATGCCGAAAAAGCCGCCCAGGCCCTCGACGATAAAGCGAATCACCGAGCCAACTGCCTCGCCCAGGGATTCAAAAAAACCTTCTACACCCATAATTCCCGTTCCACTCGACTCGGCTTTGATTGCTGCTGCGCGCCAGTGTGCCAGTCATTTGGCAGAATGGCAGCGCTGTTGGTTAGGCACGTCGCTAATTAGCAGAACACGTTCGCGATGCAAGGAATGGATCAGCGCATGACCCGCGTTAAGCCGCTCTACCTATTGGCTCTGTCTGTTTGGCATCAGCGCGTGTGGCCGTTGCTGCGCCGCCCCTGGCTGGCTGGAGCGCTGTGCCTGGTGTTAGTGCTGGCGCTGGCTGACCGACTGTTGCCGCTGCCTTTGCCGGCCGATGACCTGGCCCGCGTGGTGCTGGCCGAAGATGGCACGCCGCTGTGGCGCTTCGCCGACCATGACGGTGTATGGCGCTATCCGGTACGGCCGGATCAGGTGTCGCCTTATTACCTCGAAGCGCTGCTGACCTATGAAGACCGCTGGTTTTATCAGCATCCCGGAGTCAACCCGCTGGCGCTGGGCCGCGCGGCTTGGCAAAACCTGCAAGGCGGGCGGGTGCTCTCGGGTGGCAGCACACTGTCTATGCAGGTGGCGCGCCTGCTGGATCCGCATGCGCGCAGTTACAGCGGCAAGCTCAAGCAGCTGTGGCGCACGCTGCAGCTGGAGTGGCACCTGTCCAAGGATGAAATCCTCACCCTGTACCTCAACCGCGCGCCCTTTGGCGGCATCTTGCAGGGCGTGGCCGCCGCCAGCTGGGCGTATCTGGGCAAATCACCGAGCCAACTGACCCGCGCCGAAGCCGCGTTGCTCGCGGTGCTGCCGCAAGCGCCCAGTCGGCTGCGGCCAGACCGTCATCCCGAGCGCGCGCAGGCCGCGCGCGACAAAGTGCTGAAACGTTTGGCCGACTTTAATGTGTGGCCGCAGGCGGCGATCAACGATGCACTGCAGGAACCGGTGCTGCTGGCGCCGCGCCAGGAGCCGCGTCTGGCCCCGCTACTTGCACGGCGGCTGAATACGCGCAGCAGTCCGCCGCTGATTCACACCACGCTGGATGCGGCCTTGCAGCGCCGCCTGGAAGATCTGCTACTCGGTTGGCGGGCGCGTTTGCCGGAGCGCACCTCGGCGGCGATTCTGGTGGTTGAGCAGCCGAGCATGGCGGTGCGGGCTTACCTGGGCTCGGTGGATATCAGTGATGCCAAGCGTTTTGGCCATGTCGATATGGTCCGCGCGGTGCGCTCGCCGGGCTCGACGCTGAAACCCTTTCTCTATGGTATGGCCCTGGACGAGGGGCTGATTCACTCCGAGTCCTTGCTGCAGGACGTGCCGCGGCGCTACGGCGATTACCGGCCGGGGAATTTTGCCAGTGGGTTTAGCGGCGCGGTGTCGGCCAGCCAGGCCTTGGCCACCTCGCTCAACCTGCCCGCTGTGCAGCTGTTGGAAGCCTACGGGCCGAAACGCTTTGCCGGTGAGTTGCGCAGCGCCGGGGTGCCGTTGTTGTTGCCGCCCTTGGCTGAGCCAAACTTGGCGCTGATTCTCGGCGGTGCCGGCAGCCGGCTGGAAGAACTGGTCAGCGGTTACAGCGCTTTTGCCCGCGGCGGTATGGCTGCGCGACTGCGTTTTCAGCCGCAGGATGGCCTGCATGAGCGGCGCCTGCTTTCGCCCGGCTCGGCGTGGATTGTGCGGCGGATTCTCAGCGGCCAGGCGCGCCCGGACCGTGACCCGCGCGCGCAGCTGGTGCAGCGCCCGAGCCTCGCCTGGAAGACCGGCACCAGCTACGGCTTTCGTGACGCCTGGGCGATTGGTGTGGCGCCGCGCTACCTGATTGGTATCTGGATTGGCCGGCCGGACGGTACGCCGGTGCCGGGGCAGTTCGGGTTGGCCTCGGCCGCGCCCTTGCTGCTGCAGGTGCATGATCTGCTGGTCAACCGTGACAGCCAGCGCGGGATTGCTCAGCCGCTGGATCCGCAACCGGCTGAAGTGGGCGTGGCGGCGATCTGCTGGCCGCTGGGGCAACCGATGGACCCACAGGACCCCAACTGCCGCCGCCAGCGCTTTGCCTGGACCCTGGCGGGCACCACGCCACCGACCTTGCCGGCGCCGGATCAGCCATTGGGCTTGGGGCTGCAGGAGCGTATCTGGACCAATGCCGCCGGCTTGCGCGTGGATGCCAGTTGCCCTGGCGCCACGCAGCAGCGCCTGGCCTTGTGGCCGGCCCCGCTGGAGCCCTGGTTGCCCCGGCGTGAGCGGCGCAGTGCGCGCATGCCGGCGGTTGATCCGCAGTGCCCGCCGCAGCATGTGCCTGCTAGCGCACCGCTGTCGATTGTCGGCGTGCGTGAGGGCGATCGTTTACGTCGCCCAGCCGGCAGCGCCGAGCCGCTGCGCTTGCGCTTGTCGGCCCTGGGCGGCAGTGGCCGACGCTGGTGGTTTGTGGACGGTCAACCGGTGGCCGAAACCAGTGCCGACGCGCTGATTAGCCAAAGTTTTGCGCGTGCGGGGCGTTACCAGCTCAGCGTGCTCGACGAAAGCGGGCAGACTGCCCAGCTGAGCTTCAGCCTGCAGAACTAACGGCGAGCCCTTATTGCGCAGGTCTGCTGCTCTAAGCCTGCTCAGCCTGGCCTGCGCCGTCTTTGCGGCGGCGATTAAAGCCGGCCCGCCGGCTGGCCGATAGCGGTTATATGTCGGGAGGAAATTGAATTTGTATACAAAATTGTATTCAATTGTTTTCGTCCAATAATAACTAAAAGGTAACCTCCATGGGCTTGTGGAAACGCAGCATCCAGTGGCAGCTGATTCTCAGCATGGGCGCCGCCCTGCTGGTCAGTATTCTGATCGTAGTAGGCGTCTACTCCGCGGTGGTTAATCGCCTGAGTGAGCGCTTTTTGGTTGAAGAGGCCTTGCCGGCCAAGGTACTGGCGATTCGCAACGATCTGGAGCGCGTGCTAACGGCCCCGATCACGGCCAATGCCGGGATTGCCGCCAACGTATTTATTCAGGACTGGCTGGGCGCGGGCGAAGACCCTGGGCTGCGTGATGTGGTGGCGCGTTACCTGGAGGGGGTGCGTCAGCAGCAAGACGCCATGACCACCTCGGTAGCCGTACTGGCCAGCGGTAACTACTTCACTGGCGATGGGTTGAGCCGGGTGATCAATCGTAATCAGCCCGAGAATCAATGGTTCTACCGGCTGGTCGATGGCAGCCGCGATCAGGTGATGGAAGTGGATCTCGATAAGGCCACGCGCTTGCCGACCCTGTTTATCAACCAGCGCATCAAGCAGGACGGCAAAGTGCTTGGCGTGGCTGGCCTGGGCTACAGCCTGAAAGCCATGTCCGAGATGATTCGTGATTTTCGCTTTGGCGAGCGCGGTCAGGTATTTCTGACCGACGCCAAGGGCGTGATCAAGGTGCACCCGCAGGCGGAATTGAGCGGCAGTGGCAGCCTTGCTGCGTTATTCGGCCAAGAGCCGGCCGAGCAACTGTTGAATGCTGAGGGCAAGGCGGTGCGCTTCGAGCGTGACGGTGAGGTCTACCTGGCGCTGACGCAGAAGCTTGGCAGTATCGACTGGCTGCTGGTGAGTGAAGTGCCGGAGGCGGAAATCTATGCCGAAGCGCGCCAGGCGCTGTTTATGACCAGCGCCATCGGCGCGGCGGTGGCGCTGTTTTGCCTGGGCCTGGTGGTGCTGCTGGCGCGAGGTTTGGTGCGGCCGATCCGCCAAGTGACCACCGCGCTGGTGGAAATTGGTGGCGGCGGCGGTGATCTGACTCGGCGTCTGGATGAGTCGCGTGAAGATGAGCTGGGTGACCTGGCGCGTGGTTTTAACCGCTTTATTGGTGGCCAGCGCAACTTGATCAGTGCTGTGCTGGCCACCAGTGAGCGCCTGCGTGCTTCGGTCGGTCAGGTAGCGCAGGTGGTCGATAACACGGCCGCACGCTCCAGTCAGCAGCAGGAAATGACTGACATGGTGGCCACTGCTGTTCACGAAATGGGCCTCACCGTGCAGGAGATCGCACGTAATGCCAGCAGTGCCGCCCAGGCCTCGCAAACCGCACGCAGCGAGGCGCAGGGCGCGCGTAAGGAAGTCGGCCAGTCGATTGGTCATATCGAGAGCATGTCCACCGATATTGGCGAGGCGGCGGCTGCCGTGAGCGAACTGGCCGAGCAGGTGGCATCGATTGATCAGGTGTTGGCGGTGATTCGCGGTATTTCCGAGCAGACCAATCTGTTGGCCCTCAACGCTGCTATCGAAGCCGCGCGTGCTGGAGAAATGGGCCGTGGCTTTGCTGTGGTGGCCGACGAGGTACGGACCCTGGCCAGCCGTACACAAAGCTCTACCGATGAAATCCAGCAGATGATTCAGCGCCTCAAACAGGGCGCGGAAACTGCCGTGAGTTCTATGCATGCCGGGCAGCATGCAACCGGTACTGGCGTTGCGGCGAGCCAGCGCACCGGGCAATCACTCAGTGCCATTACCGAGCAGATTGAACGCATCAGTGACATGAACACCCAGGTAGCCACGGCGACGGAAGAGCAGTCCTCGGTAACCGAAGAGATCAACCGTAACGTGCAGGGCATTGCCGACCTGGCGCATGCCACCGCCGGTGAGGTTGGGGTGTGTAAAGAAGACTGCAAAACGCTGCGCGGCCTGGCAGATGACCTGGCTCAACAGATGGGCAGTTTTCGTCTGTAAATGAGGGGCGTGAATCGCGGCCAAGGCGCTCAATGGCCCGTCAGCAAGGGCGGGCATTGCCTGGGCTCAATGGCCTCAAGCAACATCCGCCTGCCTGCTGATGCCGCCGGCCTCAGGCCAGGTTCAGGCGGTTACGACCTGCCGCCTTGGCTTGATAGAGCGCGTCGTCGACCCGTTTGAAAAAGCCTTCGGCACTGTTGTCGCGCTGTGTGTCGTAACAGCCCACGCCCAGGCTGGCGGTCAGCGGCAGAGTGGCGCCTGGTACATCAAAATCTTCCCGCTCCAGCGCCTGACGGAACTGCTCGGCCAGCACGCGCGCCTGCTCCAGCGGGGTGTTGGGCATCAGGATGCCGAATTCTTCGCCGCCGAGGCGCAGCAACGTATCGCTGTCGCGGCGGAAGTTCTGCCGCATGCGTTCGGCAAACACGCTCAGGCAGCTATCGCCACAGGCGTGGCCGTATTCATCGTTGATCCGTTTGAAAAAATCGATATCCAGCAGTACCAGGGATAGCGGTTGGCTCTGCCGTTGGGCGTTGGCCACCATCACCGGAAACAGGCTGTTGAATTGGTAGCGATTGCCCAGTTGGGTCAGGCTGTCGGTGCGGCTGAGCTGGTCGAGGCGTTCCTGCTGGTCGAGCAGTTGCAGCTCCAAGGCCAGGGTGTTGTGGTACTCGCGGTGGCTGCGGTTGAGGGCCAGCAGCAGATAGCTCAGATAGATTGTCAGGGGTAATCACCATGGCGTGATGGGTCTGCCAGTCCAAGGCCAGGCCAATTAACCCGGGCAGGTATAGCAGCAGGGCCAGGGTCGCGTGGCGTTTGCGCATCGAGAAGGTGAACACCAGCGCGGTGCTGAAGGCAATGGTGCTGAGGGTGGCGATGATCGTCGAACTGCTGAACGCCAGATGCGTTTGTGCCAGCGCATGGGCCAAGCCCCAGAGCAGCGCGGTGCTGAGAATCAGCAGCCAGTGGTGGTTGAGCCAGCGCCTTAGCGCCGCAGGCGTTTGCTCGTCGGGTAGGCGGTGGAGCAGGCGCAGTGCCAGCAGTAGGGCGAAAATGGCGATGCCAATCAACCCGATAGGCAGCTGCTGCAGCGGGTTGTTGCTGAATCCCCACGTGAGCAGCCAGGCTAGCAGGTAGTAAATGCCCCCCAGCGGTGTACGGGTGCGGGTGTCTTGGGCTTCACGCCAGAGTGAGAAAGCCTGCGGCTGGTGGGGAACGTCAGTCATAGGGTGTGATCACAAAAACAACGTCACTGCAGCATAGCGCGTTAATCGTGGAAAAAACTGTCAGAGTGCCGCTATGCCGTGCAGGACGCGACGAGGGGCGTTAACGCAGAATCAGCAGGGCGCGGGTGGTGCCTGGGCGGCCGAGGATGTTAAAGAGTCAGGTGTTTTTCAGGCTTTGGAGCATCGCCGGTTGCAAGGGCTGGAGCCCACAGGTGCAGGCAAGGGTAGGGCAGACCGGCGAATAAAAACTGGGTGCGTCGAGCTTAACGCAGCCTACCGGCCCGTTCGCATAAGCACGGGCTTGTGCGGGGGTATGGCCTAGCCGCGCCTGATCAGCCAGATACCGGCGATGATCAGCAGCAGGCCGCCAAGCTTGCCGGCGGTAATGGGAGCTTCGCGAAAACCCGCCCAGCCGAAGTGGTCCAGGGTCAGGGCCATGCTCAGTTGCCCCGCGATCACCAGGGCCATAAACAGCACCGCGCCGACCTTGGGCCCAGCAAAGGCGGCGGTGGCGATAAACATCACCCCCAACAAGCCGCCGCTCCAGTGCCACCAGGTCAGGCCTTTCAATGCGCCGAGGCTGGGGAATTCGCGCTGAGCCAGTACCAAAATCAGCAGGGCCAGGGTGCCGATGGCAAAGGAAATCAATGAGGCAGCCAATACACTGGACACCTGTTTGGCCAATTGGCCATTGATCCCGGCCTGCAGCGGCAGGCACGCGCCGGCAACAAAGGGCAGGGCCAGTAACCACCAGATTGGGGCAGGCATGGGGTGTCTCCAGGCAGGTACAGGGCGAGCGATTATGCCGTAAAAGCAGCTTGCCCCGTTTGTTGTAGGCGGCCGCGTCAGCGTTGAAGCGCCGCGACGTTAACGCGGCGGGTATTGGCTTAAGACGTTGGCCACGGTGCTGCGGATCGACGCTTCACGCTCGCTGGGGTTGGGCTGAGAGCTGCGCAAAACCTGTTCGGCACTGCCGCGCCAGACCAGCTTGCCATCCTTGCCGTCGAGCAAGTCAATCTGCAGGGTGCCGACCTGGTAGTCCACGGTGCGGGTTTCCACGTAGCTCGGGCCTCCCCAGAAACCGCCCCCCCAGGGGTTGCCCCAGGCGCCGCCCATTTGCGTGCTGACTTGCTGTTGGCGGTTGTCGACGATCACCCAGACCTGCACCTTAAGGTCGCCAGTAGTGGCTGCAGTTACAGCGCGGAGGCCGCGTTGTTCGAGTTGTTCGCTTACCGCTGCGCGAATGCGCTGGCTGGTCAGGTCGCTATTGATGCGCGGGTCATTGGGCTTGAACTGCACGGCGGGTTCCTGCCAGCTCCAGCTGCGGTAGGCAGCAAAGTCTCGGCTGGGGTCGAAGTCGCGCTGCAGCCGTGGTGTTTGGCAGGCGCTCAACAGCAGTAGCAGGGGCAGTAACAACAGTGATGCACGCATGAGTGTTCTCCTTGGGGCCGCAGTCAGTTCGGTGGATAGGCTGCCAGTGCTTGCTGTAGTGCATTGCGTAGGGCGGCCGCGCGTTCACTCTGGCTGCCGCTGCTGAGGGCTTCGGCACTGGCGCTCCAGATCGGCTGGCCGTCCTTGCCATCGAACAGCTCAATGCGCACCACCATCACCTCTTCGGTATAGCTGCGCACCAGCGGCGCGCTGCCCCATAACCCGTATTGATTGCCATAAGGGTTGTGGCCGTAATAGCTGCCGTAGCGCTCTGTCACTTGGCGAATGCGTTGCTCCAGGCGTAGCTCGGCGCTGACCTGCAGATCAGCCGTTGCGCCGCTACGGTGCGGGCGCAGGCCGCGCTGGTCGAGAGCATTGCTCAGCGCTTCCTGAACCTGCTCGGAGCTGGCCCAGGCGGTGCCGGCGGGCAGGCGTTGCCAGCGCCAGGTACGGTATTGGCCGTAGTCACGCGGTTTTGCCGGGTAGGCGCTGAGGTCCAGTTGCTGGGCCGCCTGCACGGGCGCTGGCGGCAGTGGTTGGCTGTCGGCGACATAAGGGTTCTGGCTCTGGCAGGCGGCGAGCGTGGCCAGCAGCAGTAAAGCGCTGAGTTTGTGCATACGCGGCCTCCTGAGTCGTGAGCGTTAAATCAATGGGGGCGACAGATCCAGTGTAGATAACGGCCCAAACCGGCAAAGCTGGGGTGGCGGCGGTAGGCCAGTTCCATTTCCAGCAGATCAATCAGCTCGGCCTTGGCCTGAAACGGCTGCGGCATGTAGTCGTGGAACACCCGCACACCACTGCGGCTTTCGACCTGCCAATGGGCCTCAAGTTGCGCCGCCAGCTCGCGCGGATCAAGCGGCATCTGCGGCGTCAGGCTTTGTTTTTCACCGGCGAACTCGGCTTTGCGCAGTTTGCGGAAGTGGCCCTTGAGCAGGTTGCGGTAGATCAGCGCGTCTTTGTTGTAGAACGCCAGCGACAGCCAGCCGCCGGGCGCGCAGAGCTGGTGCAGCACCGGCAGAATGCTGTGGGGTTCTGCCAGCCACTCCAGCACCGCATGGCAGATCACCAGGTCATAGGGTTGTTCAAGTTGGCCGAGCAGCTCCTGCCAGGGCGCCTGAATAAAGGTGGCCTGTTGCCCGGCGGCAGCAAAGCGCTCGCGCGCACCGGCGAGCATGGGCGCGGCGGGTTCTGCCAGCGTTACCTGATGGCCGCGCTCGGCCAGCCACAGCGACATATGACCAAGTCCCGCGCCGATATCCAGCACGCGCAGCGGGCGTTCAGGCAGGGCTTCGGCCAGGTCGGCCTGGAGCACGGCGAGGCGAATGGCGCCCTTGGCGCCGCCATAGATCTTCTCGGCGAAGCGGGTGGCCAGCTCATCGAAGTGCCGGTCAGTCATGGTGAGGGGTTCCTAGAAAGCGTTTTTCGTTGTCGGTCAGCTTGGCGCGCACCACCTGCTCCATATCCAGCCCCAGCTCACTGCACAGCAGCACCAGATAAAGAATGACATCGCCAACTTCCTGGCCGGCATGAGCGAGTTGCTCGGCCTGCAGTTGGCGCGACTGCGCCTCTGTCAGCCACTGGAAGATTTCCACCAGCTCGGCCATTTCCACGCTGGCGGCCATGGCCAGGTTCTTTGGGCTGTGGAATTGCCGCCAGTCGTTATGATCACGAATAGCGTGCATGCGGGTGGTCAGTTCGGCGAGGTTCATCAGGCGCTCCAATCAACAGGCGCCTAGCTTCGGGGGTTCGCCCCCGCTGTGCAAGCGGCGCTGGAGCGGCGGCCCAGTATCCGCTGTGACGTGCACTGGGGATTGGTGAATGTGACGCTGTAACGGCGCCGAAAACGCACGGTCATGCGCTCAGGCGCCGGGTTGGCACCGTCCTGATTAAGCGGCGAAATAGGTGACCCAGAAGTAATAAGCGGTCATGCCGCTGCCCACGGCGATCACCAGTGCGCGCAGCAGGTTGGCGGGTAAACGCTGGCCCAGTGCGCCACCGACATAGCCGCCGATGGTGGCGCCGACCAGCAGAATCACCAGCTCATACCAACTGACTCGGCCGGCGATGATAAAGGTCGCCGTGGCTACGCTGTAGATCACCGCCGAGATCAGGTTTTTCAGGGCGTTGGAGCGTGCCAGCGGGTGGCCTTCGATGGAAAACGCCGCCAGTTGCAGGATGCCCATGCCCGCGCCGAAGTAGCCGCCGTAAATCGACACGCCGACGTGGGCCACCAGCGACAGTGGCGAGTGCGGTGGCTGCGCCGCCTCGCCACGCCGCGCGGCCAGCCAGCGGCTGAGCCAGGGGCTGGCGGCAAATAGCGCGGTGGCGAGCAGCAGCAGCCAGGGAATCAGCTTGGCAAATACCGCATCACCGCCCACCAGCAGGAGCAAACCGCCGAGCAGGCCACCTGCCAGGCCGGCTATCAGCAAGGGCACTAAATAACTGCCCAAGGGCCGCAGTGAGGCCCGTGCCGCCCAGGCTCCGGCCAGGCTGGCAGGCCAAAGTGCCACGGCATTGGTGGCGTTGGCCGTGACCGGTGGCAGGCCGGCGGCGAGCAAGGCCGGGAAGGAGAAAAACGTGCCGCCGCCGGCCAGGGCATTCATCCCGCCCGCCGCAAAACCGGCAAGCACCAATAGCAACATATCGGAAACAGGCATGGCTATCCCTCGCACAAAAAGGGTGCAGCATACCCAGGCCTGGACGGTTCGGCCATGTCGATCAAGGTAGTAGACGGCGACTCAGCTGAGTTTGCGCAGCACATACAGGCGCTGCATGGCCAGGCCTGGCATGAAGTCGCGGTGGCCGCTGATGTGGAAGCCGGCAGCGGTGAACTCACGCTCGATTTGCGCTCGCGTGTGAACCTGGCTGTTGCGCCGGCTGAGGGGTGTTTGGCGTGCGGCTTGGAGATTGCCATCGACCCAGACTGAAACGATCACGCAGTCGCGCGTCACCCGGTTGAACTCGCGCAGCACGAGCATCCTGCGCAGAGGGTCGTCGATTTGCTGCAGGCCGTGCAGGGAGAAAATACAGTCCACCGCATTGGCGCCCAGATCAATCGCGAACAGCGAGGTTTGCAGCGGGTGCACCCGGTGGCTGAAGGTCGTGTGCAGCCCCGCCAATGCCGCAGCCAGGTGTTCGGCATGCGGGTTGGCGGCAATCACCACACGGCTCTCGCTGGTGCTCAGCAGCGGCCATAAACCATCGGCGGCGCAGGGTAGGTCGAGCACCAGGCTCGGCTCGCCGGCCAGTTTCAGCGCACTGTTGATCAGCTGCCCGGCCCGCCACTGGGCCACGCGCTGGGTCATGCTGCTCAGCATGCGCCCGGCAGGCGTCTTGCCCACCTCGATGTGCGGTCGCTGCGGTGTGCTGTGCGGGTGGCTCGACATAGGGCTGTCCGGGTTATCTCGATCACGGCGACGTTATGGGTTGTCTTGTGCGGCGGTCTGGCGCGTGTTGGGTTGCGTATCGCCGACCCCCGCGGTGTTGCTCAACAGGCTTTGCGTAGCGACTTGTAAAAAGGCCTGCAGGCGCGACAGCAGATGATCTTGCAGCGCGGCGTTGTCGGTGGGCTGTATGCCTGCGTTCTCATGCAGCTTGTAGTTATACAAGCGCGGCGCGCCGTCACGGGGCTGTATCAGCAGGTTGCTGCCGGAAACCAGAGCGACGGTCTGATCGCTGCCGGAGGGCTTGATCACGCCAATGCCAGGATCGGTCGAGTCCAGCGCCAACAGGTCACGGCCCCAGCATTGCTGCTGCACCGGGCCGCCAAGGCGGCCCATGATGGTGGGGACGATATCCAGTTGAGTGCCGGCAATATCATTGCGGGTGCCGAATTGTTCTTGAACCCCGGGGGCAATCACCAGCAGTGGCACATGGAAGCGGTACAGGTCGATGTCGCTGAGCTGCTCGGGGCTGCCAAAACCATGGTCGCCGACGATCACGAACATCGTGTCTTTGAAGTAGGGGGCCTTGCGCGCCTTCTCGAAAAACTGACCCAGGGCCCAATCCGAATAGCGCATGGCCGTGAGGTGTTCGTCGTTGGAGCCGAAACCGCTGACCGGCTCTACCGGCAGTGGGTCGGGCAGGGCGTAAGGCGTGTGGTTGGAGAGGGTTTGCAGCAGGGCATAAAACGGCCGCTGGCGATCGAGTTTGCGCAGCTCTAGGTCGGCGCGGTCAAACATGTCCTGGTCGGAAACGCCCCAAGTGGGGTCGGAAAACACCGGATCGACATAGTCGTTGCGGCCAATGAAGTTACTCATGCCCTGGTTGCCGAAGAAGCCCTTCTGGTTATCCCAGCCAAAGTCGCCGTTGTACACGTAGAGGTCGTCAAAACCGCGATCACCCAGCAACTGTGGCAACCCAGAGAAGTCATGGGCGCCTTCCGGGCTTTGCATCAAATACTCGAAGCCGGGCAAGTTGGGGAAGCAGGCCATGGTGGCAAACATGCCTTGATGGGTGTGGGTGCCGTTGGAGAAGTAGCGGGTAAACAGCAGCCCTTCTTTAGTCAGACGGTCGAAGTTGGGGGTGATGTCGCCGCCCGCACCGAGCGCGCCGACATAGTGCCCGGCGAAGCTTTCCATCAGGATCACCACCACATTGCGTACCGGCAACTGCAGGTGTGGTTTTGGCGTGCTGATCCTGCGGATCGCCGCCTCGCCGCTGTCGATCAGCAGATCCTGCGGGGTCAGCAGCATCTGCCGTACCAGGGCTTGCGCTTCGGCGCCGGGCAAGCGGGCTTTCCATTGATTGTCGCGGTGGTCAGACCAACGCGCTTTGCCGGCATCGATCAAGGTCAGGGTGCCGTTGAGGCCCAGTTGGTTGGCAAATACCGATTCGGTGGTGCTGGCGTCGCCCCAGCGCAGTGGTGGGCCCTGGCGAAGGGTGCCACGCACCGCGAGTACGGCGAGGAACAGGCAGAGGGTGAACACGCTGATGCGCCAGTACCAGCGCTCGCCTGCCGCCGCGCCGAGGCTCGGGTCGGCTGGCGGGGCCAGGCGATGGATGGCTTGCAAGGCTTTGAACAGCAGCCAGCTGGCCAGTGCCCAGGCGATCAGGTAGCGAGCGACCGGAAAGCCATGCCAGAGCATGCTCATGACGGTGGCAGGGTCTTCGCCGAGGTATTGAAACACCAGCGCGTTGAGGCGCTGGTGAAATTCGCGGTAGAAGTCCAGCTCCAGCACGCCGAGAAACAGGGTCAGGCTGGCCGCGAAGCTGAGCCAGGCCAGTTGCCAGGTGCGTGCGGCCATTAAGCGCCGGCTGCCCATTACCAGCAGCAACGGCGCCAGAACAAAGACGACAACGCGCAGATCAAACCGCAGGCCGTTACCGAAGGCTTCCAGCAGGTCGTTGGCCGTGGTTTCGCCAATCAGCTCATGGTTATAAACCAGCAACGCCAGGCGCAGCAGGCTGTACAGGACGATTAACAGGGCGCCGCTTAGGGCCGTGAACAGCAGGTGTTGACGCAAGCCGTTGCGGCCTGCGGCAGAGCGAGTAGACGTGGCGGGCATCAATCAGTTTCCTGTGGGTGGCGTTGCAGGCTCAGTACGCGGTTGCGGCCTTGTTCGGCCAGTAGATAGTAGCCGGGGCGCGTTTCGATCAGGGTTTGTGCCGAGCGCAGGTGTGACAACACGGTATGCAACTGGCCATCCGGGGCCAGCCGCAACAGGCGGGCCATGTGCGTGGCATCTTCGGTGATCCACAAACCCTGGTTGTTGCACAGCAGGTAACCGGGTTGGTTAAGGCCCGTCAGCACCACGCTGTCATGACCTTCTGCGTGTAGCTGAGACACCGTGCCGCTGCGCTTTTCGCTATAAAACAGGCGGCCGTCGGGGCAGGCAGTAATGGCTTCGGCTTGATCCAGGCCAGTGCGCAGTACCACGGTAGTGTCGTTGTTGGGGTCGTAGCGCAACAAGCGACCATCGCCATGACGGTCTTCGATGGCATAGAGGTAGCGGCCATCATTGGCCAGGCCTTCAACATTGCTGCCGGCAAACAGCTCGACGGTGCGCTCTGGGGTGCGCCAGAGTACGGCCTCATCGCCTTGCTCCTGGCTGAACACCACGCCGCCGCGGAAGCTGACCATGCCGTCTGGCTTGGACAGGCCGGCCTCTACCGGCTCAAGGTTGCCGTCGGCGCTGTAACGCAGAATGCGCCCCTCACCACTTTGCAGTTCCTCGCTGAGCAGGAGGCCGCCTTCGCCATCCAGAGCGATGGCGCTGACTTTCTCGATATCGTTGAGCAGCACCTCATAGCGCCAGCCGGTTTCGGCCACCGCCGGGTACAGGTGCCGCCAGCCCATGTAGCTGAACGTCGCCAGCAGCACCACCATCAGCACCTGCGTCAGCCGCAGCCAGCCGCGTTTGCTGTGCGGTTTGAGGCCATGCAGCACGCCGGCGTGAGTCGGCAGCGGCTTGTCGAGTAATGAGGAGGGCAGCATGGGCAATATCCATCTGTAGGCAGTGCTGCATCCTAGATGGCCGGCATTCAATTCCATGTCAAAAGAATGTGAAAAATTCGTGAGTTCTGCGCCGCTCACACATGACTGGGGTGTGTCCGCAATCGGCGGGCTGAGCGCTGCAGCGCGGCCGTGATCACTCAACGGTTTTTTCACATCCGCCCGACAGGCATTTCACATCTGCCTGAGTAGATTTGCGGCAGTCTCGTTATCTACCCAGGTGCTTTGTGCGCGAATCCATTCTTAAGCGTGTGGCCGTAAGCCGTAACGGGCTGACCATGCTGGTTGCCTTGTGGCTGATGCTGACCATGAATCTGCCGTTCTGGCGCAGCGTCTGGCAGGGCGTGGGCGGTATGAGCAACGACAGCCCGTTGTTCCTGCTCAGCTTGCCGCTGTTTGTCTGGATCTGGCTGTACGTGCTGCTCAGCCTGCTGGCCTGGGGGCGACTGACCAAGCCGGTGCTGGGCGGGCTGGTGCTGGTGTCGGCCGGTGCCAGTTACTTTATGAACAGTTACGGCATCGTCATCGACTACAACATGCTCACCAACATGTTGCAGACCGATGTGGCCGAAGCCACGGAGCTGTTCAATGTTCGGTTGCTGCTCTGGCTTTTGTTGCTCGGTGTGCTGCCTGCGCTGTTGATCAGTCGTATGCCGACTCGCCCCCTCACATGGCGGCGTGAGCTGGCCGGCAAGCTGGGTAGCATGGCGGTGCTGTTGGGGGTATTTGCCGTGCTGGTCATGAGCCAGTACCAGCCGTATGCCTCACTGATTCGCAACCACCGCGAAGTGCGCCTGATGCTGGTGCCGTCGAATGTGGTCGGGGCCGTGCACGGTTACCTCAAGCGCGAGTTGGCCGCGCCGGCCGTACTGGAAGTGGTCGGTGCTGATGCCCATCGCATCAGCGCCGTCAGCACCCCGCAGCGGCCGCGCGTCACCCTCTTGGTGGTGGGTGAAACGGCCCGGGCGGCGAACTTCTCGCTTAACGGCTATGCGCGCCCGACTAACCCTGAGTTGGCTGAGCGCGATGTGATCAACTACCCGCAGGCGTCCTCCTGCGGCACCGCCACGGCGGTCTCGGTGCCTTGCATGTTTCAAGACGTAGGCCGGGCGGATTACCAGGACGCGATGGCCGGCAATCGTGAAGGCCTGCTCGATGTGTTGCAGCGTGCCGGCGTGGATGTGCTGTGGCGCGATAACAACTCGGGTTGCAAGGGCGCCTGTGATCGGGTGCCCAACGAGGATGTTTCACACCTCAACCTTGCGCAGTTCTGCGCCGATGGCGAATGCCACGACGAGGCGCTGCTGCACAACTTGCAGACGTGCCTAGACGGCCTGACCCGTGACACCGTGGTGGTAGGGCAGCCACGGCCCGGCCTATTACAAGCGCTACCCGGCGGCGTTTGAGCGCTTCACCCCGGTGTGCAAGGAGGTGCAACTCGATCGCTGCGACACCGCCAGCATCGTCAATGCCTACGACAACAGCCTGCTTTACACCGACCATGTGCTGGCCGCGACCATCGACCTGCTGCGCAGCAATGCGGCGCGCTTGGACACGGCCATGCTCTATATGTCGGACCACGGCGAGTCCCTCGGTGAACACGGCATGTACCTGCATGGCGTGCCCTATGCCATGGCGCCGAGCGAGCAAACCCATGTGCCGATGGTGCTGTGGTTCTCCGACGGCATGCAGCGCAGCAGCGGCATTTCAGCCGATTGCCTGCGTCAGCAGTCGGGCCAGCCGGTGTCGCAAGACAACCTGTTCCACTCGGTGATCGGCCTGATGGGCGTGCGCACGGCGGTTTATCAACCGCAACTGGATATCTTCCGCCGCTGCCGACCGGCTGCGGTTGCCGTGCAGAGCAAAAGCACTGAGCTGCGGATCGACTGACTCAGTAAGGTTGGCTCGATAGCCTGAGATAGAGGCTCTGGTTGCTGTCAGCCTGGCTGAGCGCCAGGCCGCCAGGGTTATTTAGTCGCTTTAAGCACCACAAACTTCGGCGTGGCCGCGACCTGTTCGACGCCGCGGAACAGGCGTTTCAGTTTGGCGTGGTAGCCCAGGTGACGGTTGCCGACGATCCACAGTTCACCGCCGGTCACCAGGGCGGCACGGGCCTGTTGGAACATGCGCCAAGCGAGGAAGTCGCCGACCACTTGCTGTTGGTGGAAGGGCGGGTTGCACAACACCAGGTCCAGCGAATCCGCCGCCTGTTCGGCCAGCCCTTCGCCGGCGCGGATCTCTAACGGGCGTTCACCCAGCGCCGCACGCCAGTTTTCAGCGGCCGATTGCACGGCCATATAGGACTCATCCACCAGCGTCAGCTCAGCCTGCGGGCTGCCCAAGGCGTAGGCGATACCGAGCACGCCGTTACCACAGCCGAGATCGGCCACGCGCAGGCGGCTGAGGTGCTTGGGCAGGTGCGGGAGGAAGGCGCGGGTGCCGATATCCAAGTCTTCGCGGCAAAATACATTGGCGT
Organism: Gammaproteobacteria bacterium; assembly: GCA_018816095.1. GTDB lineage: Bacteria > Pseudomonadota > Gammaproteobacteria > Pseudomonadales > Pseudomonadaceae > Aquipseudomonas > Aquipseudomonas spirodelae. The sequence continues at coordinate 100,147 of JAHIWP010000036.1, read as the reverse complement.
GGTTGCGCAGCTCAATCGCCGGTTTATCCAGGCGGTAGGCCGTGGGGTAGGGCGATACCGGCGCGGGTTTGGCGGCTGGCGTGGCGAACAGCAGGCGGGCTTTTTTCACCGCCAGTGAGGCCTGCACCGGGCCGATGTAACGCTCCAGCAGATCACCCGCCGCGCGCGGCAGGTGTTTGACCATGGCTGCGGCGATCACCTGTGCGCCCGGGGCGAGCTGGCCGTGCAGGCGAATCAGTTGTTCCTCCAGCAGCGCCAGGGTTTTTGGCACGCGGATCAACACCAGGTCAAACGGCCCTTGCGCGCGCTCACTGCTCGGCACAAAGCGCACGGCCTCCGCTGGCAACTGGTTGCGCTGCAGGTTGACCTGTAAACCGAGGTGGCCGAGGTGCGAGTCGCCGCTGCTGGTGATGTCGGCCCGGCCGGCCAGGCTGGCCGCCAGCGCGCCGAAACTGTCATTCAGTACCAAGATACGCGCTGCGTCCGGTAACCCCTGCTCATGCACATGGTTGAGCAGATATTCATCGGCGGCATCAAACGCCTGCAGCGGCTCATGCAGTTGGTCGGGTTGGCGGATCAGGTCGAGCTGGGCGAAAGGCGTAACGAATATAGGCATATAGGCTGCTGGTGTTTGTTCGAGTCGGTTTGCGGGACACTGGGGCGACGTCACCGCAGTGGAGCCAGTATGACTGTCAGCGAAGACAAGTTCACCCAGCAAACCCTGAGCGCTATCCAGGTCTGGTCGCCCAGCCTGTTCAGCCTGCGCTGTAGCCGCGATCCCGGGTTTCGTTTTACTGCCGGGCAGTTTGCCCGCCTGGGCGTGCAGAAGGCCGATGGCACGCGGGTTTGGCGTGCCTATTCGATGGCGTCGGCGCCCCACGATGAATTTCTCGAATTTTTCTCCATCGTGGTGCCGGGCGGCGCGTTCACCTCCGAGCTGAGCCGGCTGCAGGTTGGCGACAGCCTGTTGGTGGAAAAGCAGGCGTTGGGCTTTCTCACCCTTGACCGTTTTGCCGATGGCCGTGATCTCTGGCTATTAGCCAGCGGCACCGGTTTGGCGCCGTTTTTGTCGATTCTGCAGGGGCTTGAGGTGTGGCAGCGCTTTCAACGGGTGGTATTGGTGTACAGCGCGCGCACGGCCAGCGAGTTGGCCTATCAGCCGTTGATTCAGGGCCTGATGCAACAGGAACATCTGCAGGAGTTTGCCGGGCGCTTTACCTATCTACCGCTAGTGACGCGTGAGCAGGTGCCCGGTTGCCTGCATGGGCGCATCACTACACTGCTGGAGAATGGCGAGTTAGAGCGTACAGCGGGGCTGAGCCTGGACCCCGCCGATTCACGGCTGATGATTTGCGGTAACCCGCAGATGATCGACGACACGCGGGCGCTGCTGAAACAGCGCGATCTGCAGCTCAGCCTGACCCGACGGCCGGGACAGGTGGCCGTCGAGAACTATTGGTAGCGGTTATTCCTCGCGGATGGCCTTGATCCGATGCTCCCAGCGGCGCTTGGCAAAGCGACGCATATTCGGGATGTCGTCGGTTTCGTCGAGGATCGGCTTGCCGATGATGGTCTCCATGATGTCTTCCATGGTCACCAGGCCGCGCCAGCTGCCGAACTCGTCATACACCAGGCACATGTGCTGACGTTCTTGCATCATCTGGGTCATCAGGTTCTCGACGTTCATGCTGTCGGAGACCACCTTGAGCGGCTTGAGGATGCTCGACACCGGCGCGTCATCAGCCTCGGCCGCCAGAGCGTCATAGCGGAACACCACACCCAGCGGCGACTCATTCTCACCGATCACCGGATAGCGGGAGAACTGGCTCTCTTTCACTCGTGCCTTGAATGCGCCGAGGGTGTCATCGGGGGCCGCAAACTCGCAAACAATCCGTGGCGTCATGATGTCGCGCAGCTTGATTTCGTGCAGGTCGAGAATATTGCTGATGACGCGCTGCTCATCCTCATCCAGCTTGCCCACTTCACGGCCGAGCAGGGTCAATGCTTTGATCTCTTGGCGGATGTCGTGCTCGGGTTCCTTGCCGCCAAACAACCGCATGATCAGGTCGGACATGACGATAAATGGCTTGAGCAGCAGGATCATGCCGCCCAGCAGGCCAGGCAGGTACGGTGCCAGGGTGGGCCAGTAACGTGCGCCAATGGTCTTGGGCAGAATTTCCGAGAGCACCAGGATGAGCAGTGTCATGACCGCCGAGGCGATGCCCAGATAACCGTCGCCAAATATTACCGTGACTTGCGCGCCAACGCCCGTAGCACCGACGGTGTGGGCCACTGTGTTGAGCGTGAGGATCGCGGCAAGGGGCTGGTCAATCTTGTCTTTCAGCCCTTTCAGCCGCTCATAGAGCTTGGGCTTGGTTGCCTTCTGCTGGGCAATATAGCTGGGCGTTAGGGAAAGCAACGCCGCTTCAAGAATGGAACAGATGAACGAAACGAGGATGGAGAGAGCGGCAAACGCAATTAGGAGTGTCATTGAGGGGGGTAAGTAACCAAGGGATGCTCAATTTACACGAACTGGTTGCGAACGCCGCGCGCGGCCAATGAGCAAGCTGCAACAAATCGTGTACGGGAGGGCGCTTGCCCTCCGCAAGGGGGAGGGCTCAGTCTTTGCTTTGCTGAGCCTTGAGCAGGTCACGGATTTCGCTCAGTAGCTCCTGCTCCTTGCTCGGCGGCGCTGGCGCGGCCGGGGCAGCTTCTTCTTCGCGTTTGAGTTTGTTGATCACTTTGACGCCCATAAAGATGGCGAAAGCGACAATCAGGAAGTCGAGAATGGTCTGGATAAATTTGCCATAACCCACAGTTACAGCAGCGACATCGCCTTCAGCAGCTTTCAGCACAATCGCCAGATCGGAGAAATCTACGCCGCCAATCAGCATGCCCAGGGGCGGCATCACCACGTCACCGACAAAGGACGAGACAATCTTGCCAAAGGCCGCGCCGATAATGATGCCCACGGCCATGTCGACCACGTTGCCTTTGACCGCAAAGGCCTTGAATTCACTGATTATGCTCATGCTGCTTTCCCTGATAGGTGAGGTTGCGCTGAGTGTAACTCAGCGCTTGCTGCTGGCCAGTCAAATTTTAGCTCGGGTAATGCACGTCCGGCAGGGACTGGAAGCCCGGTTTGGCCAGCAGATAGCCCTGGAAGAGCTCCACTCCCATGGCTTGCAAAGCACGCAGTTCGCCAAGGCTTTCGATGCCTTCGGCGATCACCCGGATATTCAGTTTGCGGCACATCTGCAAAGTGGCCTCGACCAGTGTCTGCCGCACGCTGTCTTGGTCGATATTGCGGATCAGCTGCATGTCGAGTTTGATCAGGTCGGGCTGAAAGTCGGCCAGCAGATTCAGGCCGGCATAACCGGCGCCGAAGTCATCAATTGCCGTCATAAAGCCTTGCTTGCGGTACGCGCGCAGGATGCCGGTGAGGTGGTCGATATCCAGCACCTGCTCCTGTTCTGTGACCTCGAAGATGATCCGCTCCAGCGGGAAGTTGAAGCGCTCTGCCGCCTCTAGCGTGGCGCGGATACAGGTCTCCGGCTTGTACACCGCATTGGGCATGAAGTTAATCGAGACCATGGCCGGCACTTGCAGCTTAGCGGCCCACTCCAGGGCAGTAACTCGGCAGGCCTGATCGAACGGGTAGAGGTTGTCTTTATTGAGCTTGCCCAAGAGGCTGCCGGCGGACTCGCCCGCCGTGCCGCGTACTAGGGCTTCGTGGGCGAATACCGTGCCAGTACTCAGGTTAACGATGGGCTGAAACGCCATGCTGATAGGGAAACCAAGTCCCTGGCCGTCGCGGCAAGCCGCGCATCCGGTTGTTGTACCCATTACCTGTTCTCTGATTTTTTGCAGATGATGCTCACGATAGCAGAAGTCGCTTTGCAAGCCTCAATTCAACGTGTCGCGGCAGAGCCTGCGGGGCTGAACTAGGCTCTATTTAACTCCACGCCTGAGGATGCCGTTATGCCCCTGGAACATCACCCACTGAACCGCGAATTTTCCGAGTTCAAGACCCAGTTACACGCCTTGCTCTCCAGTGACGGGCACTTTGTGCGCTTGGCTAATGAGTACGAAGAGCTTGATAAACGCATCTATGAGGTGGAAAGCGGGCGGGTGGCCATGGATGAGGTTCTGCTGCTCGGTTTGAAGATGCAGCGTGTCAGCCTTAAGGACGAACTCTCCGCCTATCTGCACAAAGCCTGATAGCTGTGCTGGCTTGATCCGGGTCAAGTGCTCAGCCCGGGGCAGGGGATAGGCTGCAGGCAGTGACTATCCCCTTAGGAGTGCCAGCATGCACGTAGAACACCATCCGCTAATCAAAGACTTCCCCGAACTACGCGGCGCCCTGAATGAGTTGCGTCTGGCTGACAGCAACTTCGCGCGCCTGGCCGATAACTACGAAACCCTGGATAAGCGTATTTGCCGTATTGAAGCCGGCAGCGAACTGCTGGCGGATGATGCCCTGTTGACACTCAAGCAGGAACGCGTCGGCCTCAAGGATGAGCTGGCGCGGCAGCTCAAGCGGGCGGCGGGGCAGTGTTGTGGATGCGGCAATGGCTGCAAAGCCTAAGAGGCTGCTGACGCTCTGCGGCGCATTGGACCGGCTGCGTTAAAACAGGCTCGTCGGACTTGAGCGCGTCAGAGGCGGAGCCGGTGCTGTATTCATTTAACTGTAAATATATCCAGCTATTTCGTATGATCCGGGCTCAGTTTTTATAGGAGTCCGGCATGGCCAAGGCTAAGCGCATGTATGGCTGCACCGAGTGCGGCGCAACCTTCCCCAAATGGGCCGGCCAGTGCGGCGAGTGCGGGGCGTGGAACACCTTGGTCGAGACGCTGCTCGAAGCCAATGCGGCCACCCCCAGCGGGCGTGCCGGCTGGGCTGGCGAACAGGCGCAGATCAAAACCCTGGCTGAGGTCAGCGTCGCCGAAGTGCCGCGCTTTTCCACTGCCTCCGGCGAGCTGGACCGGGTGCTCGGTGGTGGCCTGGTGGATGGTTCAGTGGTGCTGATCGGCGGTGATCCTGGCATCGGCAAATCGACCATCCTGCTGCAGACCCTGTGCAATATCGCCACGCGCTTTCCTGCGCTGTATGTCACCGGCGAAGAGTCCCAACAGCAGGTGGCCATGCGCGCCCGGCGTCTGGGGTTGCCGGAAGACAAGCTCAAGGTGATGACCGAAACCTGCATCGAAACCATCATCGCCACTGCGCGCCTGGAAAAACCCAAGGTGATGGTGATCGACTCGATCCAAACCATCTTTACCGAACAACTGTCCTCGGCTCCTGGCGGCGTGTCCCAGGTGCGTGAAAGTGCGGCGCTATTGGTGCGTTTCGCCAAACAGAGCGGTACGGCAATCTTCCTGGTCGGTCACGTGACTAAGGAAGGTGCCCTGGCCGGGCCGCGCGTGCTTGAGCACATGGTCGACACCGTGCTGTATTTCGAGGGCGAGTCAGACGGTCGCCTGCGCTTGCTGCGTGCGGTGAAGAATCGTTTTGGCGCGATCAACGAGCTCGGCGTGTTCGGTATGACCGACAAGGGCTTGAAAGAGGTCACTAACCCTTCGGCCATCTTCCTTACCCGCGCCCAGGAAGAAGTGCCCGGCAGTGTGGTAATGGCCACCTGGGAAGGGACCCGGCCGATGCTGGTGGAAGTGCAAGCGCTGGTCGACACCAGCCACATGGGCAACCCACGGCGTGTGACCTTGGGGTTGGATCAAAATCGCCTGGCCATGCTACTGGCGGTATTGCACCGTCATGGTGGGATTCCCACCTATGACCAGGACGTTTTTCTTAACGTGGTCGGCGGGGTCAAGGTGTTGGAAACCGCCTCTGATCTGGCGTTGATGGCGGCGGTAATTTCCAGCCTGCGCAACAAGCCGTTGCCGCATGATCTGCTGGTGTTTGGTGAGGTCGGCCTGTCTGGCGAAATTCGCCCGGTGCCGAGCGGTCAGGAGCGGCTGAAAGAGGCGGCCAAGCACGGTTTCAAGCGCGCCATCGTACCCAAGGGCAATGCCCCGAAAGATCCACCGCCGGGTTTGCAGGTCATTGCTGTAACGCGCCTAGAGCAGGCGCTGGATGCGCTGTTCGAGTAATCGATCAGATGGGTATGAAAAAGGAGGCCGAGGCCTCCTTTTTTCGTTACTGGTCTTCGCCGAGTGCGGCGAGTTCGCGTTCGAGCAGGCTTTCATCGCCGAGGTTGAGTTCCACTAGGCGACGCAAGTGGCTGATCGAATCGAGGTCGATATGCCGGCAGACAAAACCGAGCAAGTCCGCTTGGGTGCGGGTCAGCACTACTTCCATCTGTACGCGGGTGTCACCGGCCAGTTGGATGTTGGCCTCAAACGGCAGGTTAGGGTCACCGTTCCAGCCGGCGGGGCGCTTGATCAGCAGGCCCTTCAGCGAAACATCATGCAGTTCGACTGCCCAGCGCCGCTCGCCTTGCACAATTTCGGTGGGGGCGTCGAAAGCGATGCGGTGAAAGCGCCGACGCTCATTGGCTGTTTCGCTCATGCAAACAAACTCCTGCGAGGTTTCATCCACTATAGCCAAGGCTGTTGCCAATGGCTTGGTTTTATCTGCGCCAGCGACATCGCATCGTGGCGGCCAGAAACAACGGCTGCCTCAAATGGCAGGCATAAAAAAGCCGGCTTGTGGCCGGCTTTTAGGGGACGGTCTCGGCTTATTTTTGGTAAGCAGCGACTGCCTTAAGAATTAGATCGCGGGCTTCATCAGCGCCGCCCCAGCCTTCTACCTTAACCCATTTGCCTTTTTCGAGGTCTTTGTAGTTCTCGAAGAAGTGCTTGATCTGTTCGATCAGCAGGGGCGGTAGGTCGGTGTATTCCTGAACGTCTTTGTACAGCACGGTCAGTTTGTCGTGTGGCACGGCAACCAGTTTGGCGTCGCCGCCAGCTTCGTCGCTCATGTGCAGCACGCCAACCGGACGGGCGCGGATGACCGAACCTGGGGCCACTGGGTATGGGGTCACAACCAGCACGTCGAGGGGGTCGCCATCGTCAGCCAGGGTGTGCGGGATAAAACCGTAGTTGGCCGGGTAGAACATCGGGGTGGCCATGAAACGGTCGACCATCAGGCAATCGATGTCGTGATCGATTTCGTATTTGATCGGCGCATGGTTGGCCGGGATCTCGATGGCAACGTAGATGTCGTTCGGCAGGTCTTTACCGGCCGGGATCTTGCTGTAGCTCATGGGGCGACTCCCGAGGGGTGGGCCAAAAAAAGTGGCGCGATTATAGGCATATTCCCTAGGCGTTGCTACGCCGGCTTATCTAGCCATTAGTCGTGAGTGGGCTGTCTTTGGTGTTGGCGGGGTAAGCCGAATGGCGCTGCTGAAGTTGTTGCAGTCGCGCCAGCGGGTCCTGGCGGTAGAACAGGGCCAGTTGCGCGTAGACCGCAGGGAAGGATTCGGCGAGCTGGTCGGGGGCGCTGAAGAAGTACTCGCTGGTGACTGCAAAGAACTCCGCTGGGTTTTCTGCTGCGTAAGGGTCGATGGCGGTTTCGCGCCCTGGGTTGGCATCCAGTTCGGCGTTCAACTGGTCGAAGGCGCTCTGCATGGCGTTGGTCCATGCTTCAATATGCATGCTGTTATGCAGCGGTGGCAGGCCGTTGGCGTCGCCATTGAGCATGTCCAGTTTATGCGCTAACTCATGGATCACCAGGTTGTAGCCATCCCACTGGCCGCTGGCCTGCACGCCTGGCCAGGCCAGAATCACCGGGCCATGCAACCAGGCTTCGCCGCTGTGCGCACCGTCCCATTCATGCACCACGCCGCTGGCATCGCGGTGGCGCTGTGGGCTGACGAAGTCGTCTGGGTAAATCACGATTTCATGGAAACCCTGGTACCAGTTGAGGTCCGCCAAGTGCAGCAGGGGGAGCTCGGCCTGCACTGCCAGTAGCAGGCGGGCGTGGGCGTCCAGTTCGAGGCTGGGCAGTGGGCTGAGGTGCTTGTGTTGCAAGAACAGCACTGCCCGTTCGCGCAGGCGTTGCTGTTCGGCAGCGTCCAGGCCGTCGAGGATCGGCAGTTGTCGCATGATGGCGTCCCACTGAGCGCTGCTCACGGGATGACGGGCAAGGAGGCGCTGGCGACGCCAGGCACGTAGCGACCACATGGGTTCTGCTCAGGCTCTAGGAAGCGGCCACCATAAGCTCGGCGGCGGCGCTGGGCAAGTCGGCACAAAGGCTGCACTGACAAACCTATCCGCGACCTGGGAGGGCTGCCAATGTCGATTGAGCGTCTCGATCATCCCGCCATTAAACTGCTCTGCGGCAATGGTCTTGACCTGCCGGGGCAGGCTGCACGGACGCGCGCGATCTGCTTGCCAGGGCGCGAAGGGCGGCCGCCGGTGCTCGTGGTTGCGCTGCTTTGGGTGCGAGAGTGCCCCGATGTGGTGCGCACGCTTGAGGCTTACCTCGACGGTCTACTGGCCGATTGCACGTGCACGCCCTCGAGTTGGAGCGAAGCCCAGGCCGCGCGGCAGGTGCTGGCCGGGTTTAACCAGCAACTGTTTCGTCAGCGCCAGGGCGGCCGCCACCTGGCTCAGATAAATGCCGGGCTGTTGCTGATGCAGAACGCCGAGGCGCAGTTTCTCCAGGCCGGGGCCATCGGGTTATTACGTTATCAGCAGGGCGGCGTACATCGGTTGGTCGGCGTTGAGGGGCTGCAGCTTGGCGCGCAGCCTGAGCTGGCGCTGGTGCAGCACAGCTTGGTGCTCAGCCCGGGCGAGTTATTGCTGCTGGCGCCGCAGCCATTATTGGATGTGGCGGATCTGCAGGGCTTTCGTCGTATGGACGAGCCGCTGCCTGAGTTAATTGCGCCCTTGTTACAGGCGCCAGGCGCGGCGGCTTTAGTGCGCCTCGTCGACGCTGACAATACGCCGGTACTGGCCCCGCCTGCGCCCTGGCCGGTGGTGGTCAATGCGCAACCCGGGCAGCAGCTTGATGGCTGGACACTGCTCTCGGCTTGTCCGTTCGGGCCGCCAGGGCGGGTGTTTCGCGCGACGGACCCGCGAGGGCGTGAGGCCATGTTGTGGCTGGCCGAGCAGGCGGCGGATGAAGTCTTTCGGCAGCGCGAGTGGGCGCTGCGGCGCAGTCCGGTGGCCAGCTTGCCGCAGGTGATGTCCGCGCATCAGCCGCGAAGCCATGCCTTCTTGCTGTTTGAGCCGGTCAGCAAGGGCATGCGTAGCCTGGTCGATTGGTTGGCGGCGCATGGGGCGTTAGACGGTGTGACGGTTCTGGCTTTGCTCGATCAGCTGATTGTTGCTGTGCGTGGTTTGCAGCGACGCGGCATGCAGGGCCTGTGGTTGGACCCACGCAGTATCCTGGTGGATGACGCTGGGCGCGTAGTGTTGCTGCCTGAATATGCCGCGTTGTTGCCGGGTGTTCCGCCGCAACCCCTGCCTGAGCTGGCGGTGCCCTTGGCGCCAGAGGCGCGTAGCGGGCAGGCGCTGGATGGTCGCGCCGACCAATTTGCCCTGGCGGCACTGGCTTACTGGCTAATTGGACGGCGTTGGCCCGAAGCGGCGCAGGTGGATGCTGACCACACCAGCCGTTATGTGCCGTTGGCGCAGTTCAATGTGCGTGTGCCGGCAGGGTGGGATGGAGTGCTGGCGCGGGCCTTGGCGCCCAAACCGCAGGCGCGCTTTGAGGCCCTGTCGGCGTTTCAGTATGCGTTGCAGCAACCGTTGCGGCAGCAGCTCACGGCTGCGTCACGGCCACGGCATTATAGGCAGCCTTGGCATCTGGCGGCGCTCAGCTTGCTGGTGGTGCAGTTGGTTGTGGGCTTATGGCTAAGCCTTGAAGGCTGATGCGCTGAGCCAGCGCGAGTGGCGCGCCGCTGGCTCAGTTGCAGGCTTAGGGCGCGGTGAAGTCTTCGGTGATCGGCAGGACAAAGCTCTTGAACTCGGTGTCTTCCTTGAAACCAATGGATTCGTAAAGCTTGTGCGCGACTTCGTTGTCGACGCTGGAGGCGACGCGCAAGCGCACGGCATTGGTTTTGAAGGCCATTTGCTTGGCCGTCTGGATCAGGCGATCCGCCACCAGCTGGCGGCGCGCGTCCTGGCAAACGTAGATGTCGTTGAGAATCCACACGCGCTTGAGCGACAGCGAGGAGAAGCTCGAATAGAGCTGGCAGAAGCCGAGAATCTTGTCTTCATCATCGGCCATGGCCAGATAGATCACTGACTCTTTGCGGCTGATGCGGTTTTCCAGAAATTTCCGTGAGGAGTCAGGGTAAGGCAACTGGCCAAAGTGTTCGCGGTAATTGACGAACAGCGGAGTCAGTTGATCCAGATGCTCCAGGGTCGCTTGGACGATGCGCATGGTGAGCCTCTACTTCAGTCGTGTGGATGGCTTCGGCAACACGGCAGCGCTGCCTGCGAACGCTCCCGATGCTGCCTAAAGCTTTTTGAAAGTGCAATCCAAACAAGCGTTTGGTTGTAATCACCGCCCCGCTAGGCGTATGGAGTGCACAAGGCAGTCGACGGTGGATTGCCTTAGGAGGGGTTTTAGCCGCGATGCTTCAGCATTTCAGGCTAGTCGCGGCTAAAGCCCCTCCCACATAAGCCTGGTACTGCAGCGCCTGATTAGGGCGGCCTAGCCCAGCAAGAAGTTTCCGCGTTGCTCCCCCCCCGCCAGCAGTGGTACCTCGGCCTCATCCTTGAGGTTGACCCCAGACAGCTGGCGACGGCACGCCTCGCGCATCAGGTAGAGCAGGCGATGGCTGGCCATGGCGTAGCTCAGGCCCTCCAGGCGCACGTTGGAGATGCAGTTACGGTAAGCGTCGGTAAGACCGACCTTGGGTGCATAGGTGAAGTACAGACCTAGGCTGTCCGGTGAGCTAAGCCCCGGGCGTTCGCCGATCAGGATCACCACCATCTTTGCCCCCAGCAGCTCGGCCACTTCATCGGCCACGGCCACCCGGCCCTGGGTCACCATGACGACAGGGGCCATGCGCCAGTTTTCGGCCTGCGCCTGTTCGCTTATGCGTTCAAGCATGGGCAGCGCATGCCGGTGCACGGCCAGGGCGGATAGGCCGTCCGCAACGACAATGGCCAGGTCGTAACCGTCCGGGTTGTTCTCGCGGTGCTGGCCCAGTAGCTCGGCGGACTCGTGGCTCAGGCGGCGGCCCAGGTCCGGGCGTTGCAGGTAGGTGTCACGGTCCTTGGCGGCGCTGTGCAGCAATAGGCTCTGTCGATGTTGGTGGGCCAGGCTTGCGGCAAGTGCGGCGTGATCGAACGGCAGGTGCACGGCATCACGGGCCTGGGCGTGGGCAAACTGGAAATCCAGCTGCGCACGGGTCGGCAGGCTGGTGCCGGCGCGACCCAGGGCGATACGCGCAGGCGTCAGGTTGCGCAGTTGCTGCCAGGGGTTTTCGCTGGCACCGCTGAGTGGGCTGTCATCGTACATACGCGACTCCTCTGCTAACCAAGCTGCGCCAGCGCCTGACGGAACGCCGGCGGCAGGCTGTTGCCCAGGCGCGGGCGGCCATCGGCTTGGGTGAAGATGCCCATGCGCTGCAGCCAGGCTTCGAATTCGGGCGCCGGTTTCAGCCCCAGGCTCTGGCGGGCATACAGCGCGTCGTGGAAGGAGGTGGTCTGGTAGTTGAGCATCACGTCATCGGAGCCGGGGATGCCCATGATGAAGTTGATCCCGGCCACCCCGAGCAGGGTCAGCAGCACGTCCATGTCGTCCTGATCGGCTTCGGCGTGGTTGGTGTAGCAGATGTCGCAACCCATCGGCAGGCCCAGCAGCTTGCCGCAGAAGTGATCTTCTAAGCCTGCGCGGATGATCTGTTTGCCGTTGTAGAGGTACTCCGGGCCGATAAAACCGACCACGGTATTCACCAAAAACGGCTTGAAATGCCGCGCCACCGCATAGGCGCGGGACTCGCAGGTTTGCTGGTCGAGGCCGTGGTGGGCTCCGGCCGATAGCGCGCTGCCCTGGCCGGTTTCGAAGTACATCAGGTTGTCGCCCAGGGTGCCGCGCTTGAGGCTCAGGCCGGCGTCGTAGCCTTCCTGCAGAATCTTCAGGCTGACGCCGAAGCTGGCGTTGGCCGCTTCGGTGCCGGCAATCGACTGGAACACCAAATCCAGCGGTACGCCACGGTTAATCGCCTCGATTGAGGTGGTGACGTGGGTCAGCACGCAGCCTTGGGTGGGGATTTCATAGCGCTGAATGATGCCGTCGAGCATGCGCAGCATCTCGCAGATCGATTGGGTGCTGTCGGTGGCGGGGTTGATGCCGATCATGGCGTCGCCGTTGCCGTAGAGCAGGCCGTCGAGAATGCTCGCGGCGATACCGGCCGGTTCGTCGGTCGGGTGGTTGGGTTGCAGGCGGGTGGACATGCGCCCGCGCAGGCCAACGGTGTTGCGAAAACGGCTGACCACGCGGATTTTCTGCGCCACCAGCACCAGGTCCTGCACGCGCATGATTTTCGACACGGCTGCGGCCATTTCCGGGGTCAGACCGGGGGCGAGGGCGCGCAGGCTGGCTTCATCGGCTTCTTCACCGAGCAGCCAGTCACGAAAATCGCCGACGGTCAGGTGGCTGACCGGGGCGAACGCGGCGGCGTCATGGCTGTCGATAATCAGCCGGGTGACTTCATCGTCTTCATAGGGGATCAATGCTTCGTGGAGAAACTGCTTGAGCGGAATATCGGCTAGGGTCATCTGCGCCGCGACGCGCTCCCCAGCATTGCTCGCCGCCACGCCGGCGAGAAAATCGCCGGAGCGTGCGGGGCTGGCTTTGGCCATCACCTCGGCAAGGCTGTCGAAGCGGTAGGTTTCACCGCCAACGCTGTGGCTGTATGCGGGCATTGAGTTCCCCTTGAGGGCTTGGCTGCGCCAAAGCGGTGCTGCAGTTGTCATCTATGCACTGGAATAAACAAGGCTGTCGATGGATGGGCAGAAATTAAATAACGACGAGCGTCTTGGCCAAGGTTCAGCAACCCCTGTGCCAGAAGCAGGCGCAGGGGCTGGGCCTCTGCTGGGCGGCGGCGCTGTGCTAACCTGCGGCCAGTTTTTCGCGCGCCTATTCACCGGTTTTTGAGGGCACCTTCAAGGTACATCATGCATATTCATATTCTCGGCATCTGCGGCACGTTTATGGGCTCGCTGGCGGTGCTGGCCAAAGAACTTGGCCACCGCGTGACTGGTTCCGACGCCAACGTTTACCCGCCCATGAGCACTCAGCTTGAGGCTCAAGGCATCGAGCTGACCCAGGGTTATGACGCCGCGCAACTCGACCCTGCGCCCGATCTGGTGGTGATCGGCAATGCCCTGTCGCGCGGCAACCCGGCAGTGGAATATGTGCTGAACAAAGGCCTGCCCTACGTCAGCGGGCCGCAATGGTTGGCCGACCATGTGCTGCAAGGCCGTTGGGTGTTGGCGGTGGCCGGTACCCACGGCAAAACCAGCAGTTCAAGCATGCTCGCTTGGGTGTTGGAACATGCCGGCATGAGCCCAGGCTTTTTGATTGGCGGCGTGCCGCAGAACTTCGGTATTTCCGCGCGCCTCGGCGGTACGCCGTTCTTCGTGGTCGAGGCCGACGAGTACGACAGCTCGTTTTTCGACAAGCGCAGCAAGTTTGTCCACTACCGTCCGCGCACCGCGATTCTGAATAACTTGGAGTTCGATCACGCCGACATCTTCCCGGATCTGCCGGCCATCGAGCGGCAGTTCCACCATCTGGTGCGCACCATTCCCGGTGAAGGGCTGATCATTCATCCCACCACTGAACCGGCGCTTAAGCGCGTGATTGAAATGGGCTGCTGGACGCCGGTTGCCACCACCGGCGAGGGCGGGCAATGGCAGGCCAATCTGCTGAGCGCTGACGGCTCGCGTTTCGAGGTGATTTTCGAGGGTAAAACCGCCGGCACAGTGGACTGGCAACTGACCGGCCAGCATAACGTCGCCAATGCCCTGGCCGTGCTGGCGGCGGCGCGCCACGTCGGCGTGGTGCCGGAGCTGGGTATCGCGGCGCTGTGCAGCTTTATCAATGCCAAGCGGCGCATGGAGAAGGTCGCCGAAGTCAACGGTGTGACCATCTTCGATGACTTCGCTCACCACCCCACGGCGATTGCCACCACTCTGGATGGCCTGCGCAAGCGCATCGGCGATGCCAAGTTGATTGCCATCGTCGAGCCGCGCTCCAACTCGATGAAGCTCGGCGCGCACCGCGACGGTTTGCCCGAGTCCGTGGTGCAGGCCGATTCGGTATATTGGTACGCGCCGCCGAACTTGGGCTGGGATTTGGCCGGTACGGTGGCCACTTCAACGGTGCCGACTCAGGTGTGCGATTCGCTGGAAGCGATCATTGCCGGGGTAAAAGCGGAAGCCGCGCCGGGTACTCAGATTGTGGTGATGAGCAACGGCGGCTTCGGCGGCCTGCATGGCAAGTTAGCTACGGCCCTGGCTGAGTAGGGTGGGCTGAGGCGCGCAGCGACGCTATCCATCGGATTGAAGTCGATGGGTAGCGCTTCGCTCTACCCATCCTACGGTGCGGTCAATAAGTGCGTAGCCCGGATGCAGTCCGGCTACGTGGTTGCTGTGCGGCTAGTCGCGCAGTCGTTTCCCCAAAAATCGAGGAGCTTCGATGAGCGGTCCAGAACGAATTACTTTGGCCATGACCGGTGCCTCCGGCGCGCAGTACGGTTTGCGCCTGCTCGATTGCCTGGTGCGGGAAGACCGCGAGGTGCACTTTCTGATTTCCAAGGCCGCGCAGTTGGTGATGGCCACCGAAACCGATGTCAGCCTGCCGAGTAAACCGCAGGCCATGCAGGCGTTTCTCAACGAATACACCGGCGCGTTGCCGGGGCAGATTCGTGTGTACGGTAAGGAAGACTGGATGGCCCCGGCGGCCTCCGGCTCCGGTGCGCCCTCGGCGATGGTGGTGGTGCCGTGCAGCACCGGCTCGCTGTCAGCGATTGCCAATGGCGCCTGCAATAACCTGATTGAGCGCGCGGCGGATGTGGTGTTGAAGGAGCGTCGTCAGCTGATTCTGGTGCCGCGTGAGGCGCCGTTCTCCAGCATTCATCTGGAAAACATGCTCAAGCTGTCGAACATGGGCGCGACGATCCTGCCAGCCGCGCCGGGCTTTTATCACCAGCCGCAGACCATTGATGACCTGATCGACTTTGTCGTGGCGCGCATTCTCAATTGTTTGGGTGTGCCGCAGGACATGCTGCCGCGTTGGGGCGAACACCATCAGACCACCCCGGATGAATAAGCCACTGGCGCGTGCCACCGTCGCTGTGCTGTTGGGGCTGACCCTTAGCGGTTGCGCCACTGTGCGCACTCTGGACGCGGCCAAACCGGGCGCGCCAGTGGTGTACGCCGGTACGCGCCTGGATTGGTATGCGCTGCAAGGAGGCTGCTGCGCCACTGATCGCTTCGGTGCTGAAGCGCCGGCTTACCCGGCAGTTGATCTGCCGGTCAGTGCCTTGCTCGATACCCTGTTGCTGCCGTTGTCCTTGGCCACCGCCATTGGCCTTAACCTGGGCATCAGCGGCGGCTTGTAAGGGGCGTTTAGCTGTCCAGCTGGCAGGCTCGGGGCATGGCCTGCTGCAGGCCGTAGCGGCCTTTTTCATCACGGCTTACGCGGCCCATAGCGGTATCCGGGTCGTGGGTAAAAACCAGGCGACCGCCGCGTGTATACAGGTCGGCCAGCAGGGCTTCTTTCTCTTCAATCAAGCCTTCGGGGAAGCGGTCATAACCCATGGTGATCGGCAGGTGCACCCACGGTGCGCCGGGGATCAGGTCGGCGGGGAACACCACCGGGCCATCGGGCATGGCGACTTCGGGGATCAACTGGCCGGGGGTGTGGCCGTCGCTCCAGTGCAGGCGCCAGTCCGCGCCCAATAGCTCACAATTCTCGGTTTCATCGACCAGGTGCAGGCGGCCGCTGGCTTCGAGCAGCTCCAGCAACTCCGGGATATAGGATGCGCGGTCGCGGGCATGGGGCTGGTAGGCGCGCTGCCATTGGCGCCTGCCGGTGATGAACTGCGCATTGGGGAATAGCAAGCGGGCCGGTTGGTCGTCTTCCCAGGCTGCGAGCAAGCCGCCGGCATGGTCAAAATGCAGGTGGGTGAGCACCACGATGTCGATGTCGGCATCACTCAGGCCCGCCGCAGCAAGGCTGTCGAGCAGCACATGACGCTCTTCCTGCACGCCGAAGCGCTGTTTCATTTCGGGGCTGAAAAACGCGCCGATGCCGGTTTCAACCAGGATGTTGCGGCCCTCCTCTTGCACCAGCAGGGCGCGGCAACCGAGGTCGATGCGGTTCAGTTCGTCCGGTTTCATCCAGCGTTGCCACAGGGCTTTCGGCGCATTGCCGAACATGGCGCCGCCGTCGAGTTTTTGGCTGTTACCGGTCAGGGTAGTCAGGGTGCGCATGGCTATCTCTTGTTGTTGTGTGGGCTTGCAGTCAGGGTGCATGGCGCGGTCGCCCGGCGCCATTGCACCTTGGTTGGACGGGCTTAACGCTCGATGGCCAGCGCCACGCCTTGGCCGCCACCTATGCACAGGGTGGCCAGGCCTTTGTGAGCGTCGCGGCGGATCATCTCATGGATCAGGCTGACCAGAATCCGGCAGCCCGACGCGCCGATCGGGTGGCCGAGGGCGATGGCGCCGCCGTTGACGTTGACCTTGGCGCTGTCCCACTGCAGCTCGCGGCCGACCGCAATGGCTTGGGCGGCGAAGGCTTCATTGGCTTCGATCAGGTCGAGTTGCTCCAGGCTCCAGTTGGCTTTCTCCAGGACGCGGCAGGTGGCGAACACCGGGCCGATGCCCATAGTCGCCGGGTCGACGCCGGCACTGGCATGGGCCTTGATCCGCGCCAGCACCGGCAGGTTCAGCTCGGCGGCTTTAGTGGCGCTCATCAGCAGCACAGCGGCCGCGCCGTCGTTGAGGGTGGAGGCATTGCCAGCGGTGACGCTGCCGTCACGTTTGAAGGCCGGGCGCAGTTTGCCCAGGGCTTCCAGGGTGCTGCTGGGGCGCGGTTGTTCATCGGTGGCGACGATCAGGCTGTCACCTTTGCGTTGGGGGATCTCAATCGGGGTGATTTCGTTGGCAAAGCGCCCGGCTTCAATGGCGGCGCAGGCGCGCAGCTGCGAGTGCGCGGCGAAGGCATCCTGCTCGGAGCGGCTGATGCCGTACTGCTCGGCCAGGTTCTCGGCGGTGATGCCCATGTGGTAGTCGTTGAAGGCATCCCACAGGCCGTCGTGGATCATCGTGTCGACTAACTGGCCGTGGCCCATGCGCAGGCCATTGCGTGAGCCGTTCAGCACGTGTGGCGACTGGCTCATGTTTTCCTGGCCGCCGGCGATGATCACCTCGGCGTCGCCACAGCGAATCGCCTGGGCCGCCATGATCACGGCCTTGAGGCCGGAGCCGCAGACTTTGTTCAGGGTCAGCGCGGGTACGGTGTGCGGCAGGCCGGCTTTGAGTGTGCTCTGGCGGGCCGGATTCTGCCCGGCACCGGCGGTCAGTACCTGGCCGAGTATCACTTCGTCGACTTGTTCGGCGGGCAGGCCGGTGTCGGCGAGCAGGCGGCGGATAACGGCAGCGCCCAGATCAACAGCGCTCACGCTGCTCAATGCGCCCTGAAAGGCACCGATAGCGGTGCGGGTGGCGGCGACTATAACGACTTCTTGCATGTGCTTCCTCGTGCTGCCGGGGCAGCCAGTGGCTCGAATAAAAAAACGCGACGCCCTTAATGGACGCCGCGCAAACGCTCAACCGGTGTTCGCAGTTCCCGCCAGGCAGGGGCGGGTTGGCGTCAGAATTGCTCGGCGCGCAGGCCGTACAGTGCGTCGCTGCCTGCGCGAATGCTGGCTTCCAGGGTCAGGATGCGCGGCAGCAGGCGGGCGAAGTAGAACTCGGCGGTGGCCAGTTTGGCGCTGTAAAACGCTTCGTCTTCGCTGCACTTGGCCTGCGCCACGGCGGCCATGCGCGCCCACATCCAGGCGTAGGCGGTGTAGCCGAACAGGTGCAGGTACTCCACCGACGCTGCGCCGGTTTCGTGCGGGTTGCCCGCGGCACGTTCCTGCAGCCAGCTGCTGGTGCGCTCCAGGCGCTCAACGGCATCCAGCAGAGCGGCGGCATACGGCGCGTCGGGCTGCTCGGCGAAGCGGCGAATCTCGGCGGTGAACTGGCGCAGCGCCACGCCGCCGTTGGCGATGATCTTGCGCCCGAGCAGGTCGAGGGCCTGAATACCGTTGGTGCCTTCGTAGATTTGCGCGATGCGCACGTCACGCACCAGTTGCTCCTGGCCCCATTCGCGGATGTAACCGTGGCCGCCGAACACCTGTTGGCCATGGATGCAGCTGTCCAAGCCCGTGTCGGTAAAGAACGCCTTGGCGACTGGCGTGAGCAAGGCCACCAGGGTTTCGGCTGTTTGGCGCTCGCTGTTGTCGTCGCTGAATTTACTCAGGTCGAGCTGTTGGCCGACATAGCAGGCAAACGCGCGGCCACCTTCCGTAAGGGCTTTCATGGTCAGCAGCATGCGCCGTACATCGGCGTGCACGATGATCGGGTCGGCGGCTTTGTCCTGGGCTTCTGGGCCAGTGGCTGCGCGGCTTTGCAGGCGTTCGCGGGCGTAGTCACGAGCGGCCTGGTAGGAGGCTTCGGCGCAACCAATGCCCTGGATGCCGATGGACAGGCGCTCGTAGTTCATCATGGTGAACATCGCCGCCAGGCCTTTGTTCGGCTCGCCGATCAGGTAGCCGGTGGCGCCGTCGAAGTTCATCACGCAGGTGGCCGAGGCCTTGATACCCATCTTGTGTTCGATCGAGCCGCAGCTCACGGCGTTGCGCGCGGCTAGGCTGCCGTCGGCATTGACCAGCACCTTGGGCACCAGAAACAGCGAGATGCCGCGTGCGCCAGCCGGGGCGTCGGGCAGTTTGGCCAGCACCAGGTGGATGATGTTTTCGGTGAGGTCCTGCTCGCCGCCAGTGATGAAAATCTTGCTGCCGCTGATCTGGTAGCTGCCATCGGCTTGCGGTTCGGCCTTGGTGCGGATGATGCCCAGGTCAGTGCCGGCATGGGCTTCGGTCAGGCACATGGAACCGGCCCAGCGGCCTTCGTACATCGGCGGCAGGTAGGTGTTTTTCAGCTCTTCACTGGCGTGCGCGTCGATGGCCAGGCAGGCGCCGGAACTCAGTGCCGAATACAAAGCGAAGCTGGAGCCAGCGGCGTAGAGCATTTCTTCAAATGCCACGGCGAGCATCTTGGGCATGCCCATGCCGCCGTAGGTCGGGTTGCCAGACAGGCCGACCCAGCCGCCTTCAATGTAGGTGGCATAGGCTTCTTTGAAGCCTGCCGGGGTGCGTACATCGCCTGCAATCCATTGCGCGCCTTCTTCATCGCCGCTGCGGTTGAGCGGGGCGATCAGGCCGGCCGTGACCTTGGCGGCTTCTTCCAGAATGGCATCGGCAGTATCGGCATCGACGGTTTCAGCCAGTGCCGGCAGTCGAGCCCATAGGCTCGGGGCGTCGAACACTTCATGGAGGACAAAGCGCAGGTCGCGCAGCGGGGCGTTGTACTCAGGCATCGGCAGTTTCTCGCACAGATGCCGCGCAGAGCGCGGCGATTTAAACGCCCCTGGCGTTATTGCACCCGGGGCGTTGCAGGAATAAGCAACCCGACCCGCCGCGCGGCGGGCCGGGTACGGTTACTCGGCCTCGGCTGGGCCTTTGACGGTGTTTTTAGTGGTGAACTTGAGCAGGTGCGTGCGCTCAACCAGGATGTACAGCGCCGCACCTGCAGCCAGGCCCCAGCCTGCGCCGTAGACGGCCAGTACCACACCCATGGTGCCGGCCACGCCGCGCTCGGTGTTGTTGCTCAGCTGCTCGAAACCGACCATCAGGCAGATGTAGCCGGTGAGAATCAGGGTCAGCGACAGGGCAATCGGCAGTACTGGCTGGAAGAAGCTCACCAGCGGCAGGGCGAACAGGGCGATAAACCCGGTGATCCAGAAGGTGCCCGCGCCGCTATAGATCGAGTCCATGGCTTTGCGGCCGTACTTGTAACGCTCGGCCATGGTGGCCGCGACGGCTGTCCACAGCGGCCCAGCCAAGCCCGGATACGGGGCGAAGAAGGCATGCAGGGCGTTACGCAGGGCGGTGACCAAATGCACGCGGTCGATGTTGTTCTCGATCACTTCGTCAGTGCGCAGTTCATCGGCGCGCTGCATCAGCGACTGGCCGACGATGATGTCGCCAAACGCGATGACATAAGCGATAACCGCAGTAGGCACGGCCAGCAGGAACACATCCAAACCGGGGAAACCAACGCTGAACGGCAGGTAGTTCCACATCTCGGCGAAGGCTGGCGCGGTGATGCCGAATTTCACATCAGGCATCTTGTATTCGCCAACAGCAATGCCGATGAAAATCGCGATCAACATACCCGGCACCATGCCGTAGTTGACGATTTTGCGCGCCAACGGCACGCGCTCGGTGAGGCCTTTAAACGACACCGAAAACATCAGGTACAGGCAGATCAGGCTGCCCAGCACCAGGGAAATCGGCGTGTTGGCCAGGCGGCCACCGGTGGAGATTTCGCCCATCAGTGCCGCAATACCCGCTCCGATGATGATCCCGCCCTTCATCGAGTTGGGAATCAGCTTCACCAGGGTGCTGCCCAGGCGCGTGACGCCGAGGAACAGGAAGATCACGAAGACCAGAAATTGCAGGGCAAACAGTGCCTGAATGGCCTCGGGGCCGGGTTTGAAATTGCCGAGAAACAGCAACACAACCGGAATGCCGGGGGTGATCCAGCCGGGCACGAAGGGCACGCCGAGCAGCGCAGGCAGCATAAAGCCGACACCGCACACCACAACATAGGCGAGGGCCACGTCGTAGGGCAGGCCGAGGTATTTTTCCAGCAGCGGGATCATCGCCAGGCTGACCACGAACATGATCAGCGCTTGCAGCATCTCCGCGGTTTCCCAGCGGTAGTGGACAAAGGGCAGGCGCACTTTGAACGGGCCGACTGGCCAATAGGGCTGTTCATCCCCGTCACGGCGTTTAAATAGTTGCATGAAGCTCTCCGTCGGCCGGTGGCCGGTTTTTGTTGTTGTGGAAACGGTTGTTGCTAACGCATTACTACGCCACCCAATGGGTGGCGCAGTGAGCAGTTAGGTGGCGTGGCGCCGTTACAGGGCCTTGGCCATATCGCGCAGCACGAACTTCTGGATCTTGCCGGTGCTGGTCTTCGGCAGTTGGGTGAAGACCACGGTTTTTGGCACTTTGAAACCGGCCAGGTGTTCGCGGCTGAAACTGATGATGTCCGCCTCGCTGACCTGCTGTTGGTCGGCCTTGAGGGTGATAAAGGCGCAGGGGGTTTCGCCCCATTTCTCGTCTGGGCGAGCCACCACGGCGGCTTCGAGCACGCCGGGGTGACGGTAGAGCACGCCTTCGACCTCAATGGTGGAGATGTTCTCGCCGCCGGAAATGATGATGTCTTTCAGGCGGTCCTTGATTTCCACGTAGCCGTTCGGGTGACACACGGCCAGGTCGCCGGTGTGGAACCAGTCGCCGGCAAAGGCTTCGGCGGTGGCGGTGGGGTTCTTCAGGTAGCCCTTCATCACGGTGTTACCGCGCATAAAGATTTCGCCGATGGTTTCGCCATCGCGCGGGGTCGGCTCCAGAGTTTTCGGGTCAGCCACCATCACCCCTTCCAGGGTGGGGTAGCGCACGCCTTGACGGGATTTGAGTACCGCGCGCTCGTCCAGCGGCAAGGCGTCCCATTCGGCGTGCCAGGCGCACAGGGTCACCGGGCCGTACACTTCGGTCAGGCCGTAAACGTGGGTGACCTGGATGCCCATTTCTTCGACCGCACCAATCACTTTGGCAGGTGGCGCAGCCCCGGCAACCATGGCCTTAACCGGATGGTCGATGGCGGCTTTGGCTTCGGCTGGCATATTCACCAGGGCATTGAGCACGATCGGGGCGCCACACATGTGGGTGACTTGCTCGCTGCGAATCAGGGTGAGGATTTTCGCCGGGTCGACGCGGCGCAGGAACACATGCACACCCGCCAGAGCGGTGATGGTCCAGGGGTAGCACCAGCCGTTGCAGTGGAACATCGGCAGGGTCCAGAGGTACACCGGGTGGTTGCCCATGGCCCAGGTCATCTGGTTGCCCAGCGAGTTCAGGTAAGCGCCACGGTGGTGGTAGACCACTCCCTTGGGGTTACCGGTGGTGCCGGAGGTGTAGTTGAGGCTGATCGCCTGCCACTCGTCTGCCGGCCACTGCCAGGCAAATTGCGGATCGCCTTCGGCGAGGAAGGCTTCGTAGTCGAGGTCGCTGACCGCTTGGCCTTCGCCGTACTCGGGGTCATCGACGTCGATCACCAGTGGCGGATGATCAAGCATGCCCACGGCCGCGTGGATCACGTCATAGAATTCGCGGTCGGTGATCAGCACCTTGGCTTCGCCGTGCTGCAGCATAAAGGCGATGGCCTCGGCATCCAGGCGCACGTTGAGGGTGTTGAGCACTGCGCCGATCATCGGCACGCCAAAATGCGCTTCGAGCATCTGCGGGATGTTCGGCAACATCACCGCCACCGTATCGCCCTTGCCGATGCCACGACCGGCCAGGGCCGAAGCCAGGCGGCGGCAGCGTGCGTAGGTTTCACTCCAGTCACGGCGGATCGAACCATGCACCACGGCCGGGTAGTGCGGGTAAACACTGGCGGTACGTTCGATAAAGCTCAGTGGCGAGAGGGCGATATGGTTGACGGCGGCAGGCGCAAGGCCCTGTTCATAGATCGACATGCGAATACCCATGCAGGTTGGATGCTCGGGCCATTGTGCGGGTAGTCTTACGCATAGGCCCGGTATTGTTCTGGGTCTATTTATATATCTGATGGTTTGTATATGGAAGTTAAACCATAGTTGTATAGTATTTATACTATATTGTTTTTCTGGCGATTAGCCCTTGGTCGCTTTGCATTTGCCGGCTGCCGGCCTGATGCTGCGCCGCCTCGCGCAATAAGTGGCCGATAGGAATGAAACTGGATGAATGAGATCTCCGTGCAGCTGCACAGCTGGTTGTGTATGCAACGTGAGTGCTTGCCGCTGGCGGTGCGTGCCGATGCGCTGTTACGCGCCCTGCATGCCTGCCCGGAAGTGCGCCAGGCGTTTTTTTTGCGCTGGCAAGCGAGCACGGCGATCTACAGCCATGAAGGCAATGCGCCGCATCTGCCGCCGGGCTTTGGTGACCCGCTAGAGGCCAGTGATCAGTTGCTGTTTGAGCGCTTGCAGCAAGAGCCTCGGCTGGACTTGGGCGCATTGCGTCAACTGCCATGCTGGCTGGCGGGGCGAGTGCGGCGTGCCGGGCTCAACCATGGCCAGGCGCTCGCCCTGGCGCTGGATGAAGGGCAGCCCGGTTTACTGCTGATTGAGTTGCAGGAACACGCCGGCAGTGACTGGCTCGGGCTGGTGCATCAATTACTGCTGGCGGTGCTCGCCAGCCTGCCGCAGCAGGCGCGTGGCAGCCGGTTGCTGGGCAGTGACCCGCAGCCCAGCCTGTTGTTGGATATCGACGCGCGGCCGCTGCAACTAAATGCCGCCATGCACACACTGCTGGGTGAGCAACCGCTGGCGCAGGTGGCCGATTTGTTGCCGGTCAACGCGCCACAACTGGTGCGCGCCTGTTTGCAGCAGGGGCGGGCCATCGAAGCGGTTGAGGCGCAGCATGCCGGCCAAGTGCTGATGTGGACCTTTATGCCCGACGCTGCCGAGCAGCAGGTGCTGGCGCGCTGTCGACCGGCGACCGCTCAGGTGCAGGCTGAGCGTGAAGCGGCCAAGGCCAGCCGCCTGTACCGCTTGATTACCGAGAACACCACGGACCTGATCTCCCGGCACACCCCCGATGGCTGTTTTCTCGATGCCTCGCCGGCCAGCTGGACGCTGCTCGGTTACTGGCCGGAAGCTTTGCGTGGGACCTTGGTGCAGGCGCTGTTTCATGAACAGGACCAGCAGCATCTGGTCGATACCACCCGTGAAGCCCTTGAGCAAAACGGCTATCACACCATGACCTACCGGATTCGCCATCGCGATGGTCATTACCTGTGGTTTGAAACCGCCAGTCGCGCGATCCGCGAAACCTATACCGGCGCGGTGGTTGAAGTGGTCAGCGTGTCGCGCGACATCACCGCGCGGGTCCTGGCCGAAGAGAACAAGCGGCGTCTGGCTGAAGTGGTGGAAGCCAATACTGACCTGGTGCTGTTTATCGACCCCAGTGGGCACCTGACGCACCTCAATCCGTCTGCGCGGCATGCCTTGAATATTGAGGATCAGCAGCCGTTGCCGGCGCTCGAAAAGCTGCTGGCACCCAGCGATTTTCAGCAGTTACAGCGCCACGGTTGGGCGGCTGCCGATGCGGCCGGGGTGTGGAGCGCCGAGGTGCGCCTGCTGCCGCTGGGGCCGCGGGCTCATCTGCCGGTGTCGCTGGTGCTGCTGGCGCACCGCGGCCGCGATGGCGAGCATTACTACTCGCTGGTGGCGCGCGATATGACTGAGCGTGAGTTGCGTGAGGCCGAACAGCGACGCCATCAGGATGAGCTGGCGCACACGGCGCGGCTGGTCACCCTCGGCGAGCTGGCTTCTGGTATCGCCCATGAGATCAATCAACCGCTGGCCGCGGTGGTCAACTACGCCAGCGCCAGCCAACGCTACCTCAAGGCGCTGGGCGCTAACCCTGAGGCGGCGAGTAAGGTGGCGCAAGGGCTGGAGCGGATCAACGAACACGCCAACCACGCCTCGGAAGTGATCAAACGCTTACGCGCTTTTCTGCGCAAAGGTCAGCGCCGCACCCAGGCACTGGATATTGCCAGCGTGGCACGCGAGGCAGTGCGGCTGTGCCAATGGGAGGCGAGTAATTGGCAGGTGACCATCGATGAGCAATTGGCGGACAATCTGCCACCGGTGTATGCCGACCGGATTCTGCTGGAACAGGTGCTGCTCAACCTGCTGCGCAATGCCATTGACGCCAACCGTGAGGCTCACCCCGGCCACTCTTCGCGTATCGAACTCAGTGCCGCCGAGCAGGATGGCCAACTCTGTGTGCGCGTGTGGGATCAGGGGCCGGGTGTGGCGCAGGGTGAGTTGGAGCATATTTTTACCCCGTTCTACACCAGCAAGGCCGAAGGGCTGGGGCTGGGGCTGTCGATGAGCCGCAGCATCATCGAAGGCTTTGGCGGCGCGTTGGAGGCGCACCCTGGCACGGCCGGCGGCTTGTGCCTGGAGTGCCGCCTGCCGTTGTTACGTGGTGAGGACGCCGAGGCGCTGGCTGGGGTTGCCGAGCGCGGCTAAAGCCCCTCCCACCAGCCGCAAATGGTTTGAGGCTTTAGCCGCAACACAGCGAATGCATAACAATAAAAGGAGCAGGGCATGAGCCTGCAGATGCAACACCAGGTTTATGTGGTCGACGATGACCAGGGCATGCTCGACTCCACCGTCTGGCTGCTGGAGTCCGTGGGGCTCAAGGCGCTGCCGTTCACCAGCGGTCAGGCGTTTCTCGATGCCTGTGATGCGCACAGCCATGGCTGTGTGCTGCTGGACGTGCGCATGCCCGGCATGGGCGGGCTGAATGTGCAGGACGCAATGCGTGCGCGCGGCATTGAGATGCCGGTGATCTTCGTCAGCGGGCATGCGGATGTGCCCATCGTGGTGCGCGCCTTCCGTGCCGGCGCCGTGGACTTTATCGAAAAACCTTATAACGAGCAGTTGCTGCTCGACAGCGTGCAGCACGCCTTGAGCCATGCACCAGCGGCGGTTCAGGCAGACCCGCGCTTGCAGGCCGTGGAAGCGCGCCTGGCCAGCCTCACCCCGCGTGAACGTGACGTGTTGCTGCCGTTAGTGCGTGGCTACACCAACCGCGAGATGGCCGAGCAGCTGGACATCAGCGTCAAAACTATCGACCTCTACCGCTCGCGGGTGATGAAGCGCATGCAGGCCGAAACCCTCGCTGATCTAGTGGGGATGGCGATTGCCGCCGGGCTGGTGGACGCCTTGCAGCTGCGCGGCGAGCAGCCGTGACCTGAGCCTGGCTGCCGTGGGCTGGGTACCTGAATATTGCGCATTCGTCAGTCATGCTCAGTTGCTATCATTTATGGCCTAGCCCGCACGCTCTACCCACGCCTAGCCTGGATAACTGAATGCTTCTGGAACTGATCAATAACGCCATCTTGCTGATTATGCTGTGTTGGATGCATGGTTTGATGACGCGTTATCTGGATGAAAGCTTGATCTCCGGCAAGCTACTCTCCGGGGTGTTGTTTGGCGCGGCCTGTGTGATCGGTATGGCGTTTCCTTTCACGCTTGAGCAGGGCTTGATCTTCGACGCGCGCACCGTGGTGCTGAGCATGGCGGCCTTCTTCGGTGGGCCACTGGTGGGGTTGATTGCCGGCGCTATTGCTGCGGTTTACCGCCTGTGGCTGGGCGGTGTGGGCGCAATGCCGGGGCTGCTCAACATTCTCATGCCGGTGCTTATGGGGTTGGCGTATCGCCGCCTGCACATGACGGGTCGCGTGCCATTCAGCGTGCTCTCGCTACTGATTTTTGCCGGTCTTGTGCAGTGCTTGCAGTTCGCCATCCTGACCTTGCTACCCTCTGAGCAGTTTGCTGCGTCCTGGCAATATGCGGTTTGGCCTTTATTCCTGGTCTTGACCCCTGCAACCGTGGTGCTCGGTTATCTGTTGAAGGATATTCGCCGGCAGAAGCGTGACCGTGAAGCACTGCGCCAGAGCGAGGCGCAGTTGCGGGCGATTACCGAGGCGGTGCCTGACCTGTCCATGGTGCTGGATGAGGATGGCCGCTATGTGAAGATCAAGGCCCCCGACAGCGACCTGCTGTTTTCCGGCGGTGCCGGCTTGCTGGGTCGGCTTATGGCGGATGTGCTGCCAACCAGTCAGGCCGAGCTTTTCATGCAGTTGATTGGGCGCACCCTGGCCAGCGACCAGGCGCAAAGTATTGAATACGACATGCAAACGCCGGCGGGGCGGCGGGTGTTTGAAGGCCGTGCGCGGCGTCTGGATATTAAGGTGAATGGCAAGCGGGCCTTGGTTTTTATGGCGCGCGACATTACCGAGCGGGTTGCGCTTGAGTTGGATCGACGCATCTCTGCCATTGCCTTTGAGTCGCCGCAGGGCATGCTGATTACGGATGCCAGTACGCGCATCCTCAAAGCCAACCGGGCCTTCAGCGAGATATCGGGCTACAGCCTGGAAGATGTTGTTGGGCAGCCCACACGCATGCTCGGTTCGGGGCGTCAGGGCCCGGAGTTTTATCAGGCCATGTGGCGCAGCCTGCAAGAAACCGGGCTGTGGGAGGGCGAGATATGGAATCGGCGCAAGTGCGGTGAGGTCTTCCCCGAGTGGTTGACCATTGGTGCCGTGCATGATGAAAACGGGCTGGTGACGAACTATGTGGCCTCGTTGGTGGATATCAGCGAGCGCAAAAATGCCGAACAGAAAATCCTCCATCTGGCTTTTTATGACCCCTTGACCGGCCTGCCTAACCGCCGCCTGTTACGTGACCGGCTTGAGCAGGCCACCGCGCTGTGCCGCCGAAATGGGCATTACGCGGCGTTGATCTTTCTCGACCTGGACGACTTTAAAAACGTCAACGACGTCTACGGGCATCAGGTCGGGGACGAGTTGCTCTGCCAGGTGGCCGAACGGTTAAAAAGCGCTTTGCGTGAGCTGGATACGGTGGCGCGCTTGGGCGGTGACGAGTTTGTGATCATGCTTGAGGGTTTGGAACCTATCGCCGAAGACGCCGGCTCCCAGGTTGAACACATCGGCAGCAAGCTGATGCTCGCCTTGCGAGAACCGTATGAGGTCAATGGTCAGCACTTCTTCAACAGTGCGAGCCTAGGCGCCGTGTTGTTCAATGACGAGCAGCAGTCGGTGGATGAGCTGATGCAGTGCGCCGACCTGTCTATGTACAGTTCCAAATCAGCCGGCAAGGACACCTTGAGTTTTTATGACCCGCGTATGCAGGAGGTGGTCAGTTTGCGCCTGCAGCTGGAGCAAGATATGCGCCGCGGCCTGGCTGACGGTGAGTTTGTGCTGTACCTGCAGGCGCAAATCAACCAGTACGGCGAGTTGCAGGGCGCGGAAGCGCTGGTGCGTTGGCAGCATCCGCAGCGTGGCTTGCTGGGGCCGGGGACATTTATTGAAATTGCCGAGCGCAGCGGGCTGATCGCCGAGCTTGACCTCTATGTGCTTAAACAAGGCTGCAGTTTGCTGGCGCGCTGGGCCCGTGAGCCGCGGTTGGCCGGGTTGAGCCTGTCGGTGAATATCAGCAGCCGGCTGCTGTTTAAGGACGACTTTATCGATATCTTGCACCAGGCCTTGGCTGACAGCGGCGCCAACCCGCAGCGCTTGAAGCTGGAAATTACCGAGTCGCTGTTGCTGACCGACAAGAACGAGGCGGCTGTGCGCATGCAAACCCTGCAGGCCATCGGCATTCGGTTCTCCATCGATGATTTCGGCACCGGCTATTCATCAATGGCCTATCTGCAGCAGTTGCCGCTTGATCAGTTG
The DNA here is from genome assembly GCA_018816095.1 of Gammaproteobacteria bacterium. GTDB lineage: Bacteria > Pseudomonadota > Gammaproteobacteria > Pseudomonadales > Pseudomonadaceae > Aquipseudomonas > Aquipseudomonas spirodelae. The sequence goes on along the minus strand of JAHIWP010000036.1, from coordinate 71,560 downwards.
AAGATCGACCAGTCGTTTGTGCGTGATTTGCCTGGCAGTTCCAGCAGCCTGGCGATCGTGCGGGCAATTTTGGCGTTGGCTGAGAGCCTGGGGCTTGAAGCCATTGCCGAGGGGGTGGAAACCCCGGCGCAGCATGACGTGCTGCTGGCGAACGGGTGCAAGCACTTCCAGGGTTATTTGTTCAGCAAGCCGATTGCCATTGATGCGTTTGAAGCCCTGCAGCTATGTGAGTCGGTGTAATCGCGAGCGCTGCTGGCTGAAGCTTGCAGCAGGGGCTGCCGCTGCGCCGCCGATAGGCATAAACAGCTGTAAAACAACGGCCTAGTCGGCCCAGCCTTGATAGACATAGGTCATGGGCTTGGGGCCCTTGAGGTAGCGGTTGCTCAGCTCGCCGATGTGAAAGCCGCCCGCGCGGATCAGTGCGGCAATATCACGATTGAGGTGGCAGCCACCGGTCAGCGGTTTCCACAGCGGCGTCAGGCGATTCTGCCAACGCAATACCGGTAGCTCAGGCGCCAGACCGTGTTCGCAAAATAGCAAACGTCCACCCGGCCTGAGCACGCGGCGCATCTCGCGCAGGGCTGCGACGGCATCTGGAATGGTGCACAGGGTGAAGGTGCAGACGATGCAATCGAAGCTGGCATCCTCGGCCTGAATTTGTCCCAGTTCCAGGGCAATCATCTCCACGGGAATACTGATCGCGTCGGCGCGTTGCCTGGCCAGCGTCTGCATGTCGGCGCTGGGGTCGACGCCGATGATCGTGCTGACTTTTTGCGCGTCGTAGAACGCCAAGTTGAGGCCGCTGCCGATGCCAATCTCCAGTACTCGCCCGTGAGCTTGAGGCACCAGCTGCGAGCGGGCCTTCATGACTGCGCCCATGCCACAGGCGAAGTCGATCAGGTGCGGTAGCAGGTAGCGGTTATATAAGCCCACAGGGTTTACCTCGCGCGTTGCGCTATTCGACGTCGTTGCTGGCGTCTTCCGGCTGATCGCTGTTGTCGCCGCTGACGGCGGCAAAGCACTTGATCAGGTGAGGGCCGGCCGTGTCGTTGAGGCGCCAGGCATCGGCTTCACCATCAAAGCGCGCGGCGATTATCTGGGCCAGGCTGAAGTGCCATTTGCACAGGGCGCGGCCGTCCATGCATTCGATGCTCAACAGCGGCGCGTCGGTGGCCGCTTGGCCGCCAGTCTGATGCTGCGCCAGTTGTTCGGCGTTGAGGCTGAACTGCCAGGCATGCAGGCCGTCGATTTCCAGCATGTCGGCATGCTTCAGGGCGCTGATTAGGTCGTGCGGGGTGGTGCTCATAGGTGGGGTCTTCTGTTAGCGGCCGAGGCGGCGCAGTTGGTCTGATTCGATCACGCGAGTGCCGGCATCTTCTTCCAGGGCCAAGCGCCACAAGGCGCGGGCCAGTACGGTGGCGTCGATGCCGCGGTATTTGCCCGGCAGCCAGCGCATAAAAGGTGCGGCAAGGCGTTCGCCGAGGCGAAACTCCTGGCGCGCGCCGAGTAGCAGCGAGGGGCGGACGATGGTCAGTTGCGGCCAGTCTTGCGCGCGCAGGGCTTGCTCCATCTGACCTTTGACCTGGTTGTAAAACACTGTCGAGCCCTGGTCTGCACCGAGGGCGCTGATCACCAGCAGGTGGCGCGCACCGAGGGCGCGGGCACGTTCGGCGAAGGCGATGACCAGATCATGGTCGACGGCGCGAAAGGCAGCTTGCGAGCCGGCCTGTTTAATTGTGCTGCCCAGGCAGCAGAAGGCCGTATCGACCTTGCCCTGCAGTTGCGGCAGTAGGGCAAGCAGCTCGCCCTGCGGGTTGTCCAGGTGCGCATGCTCAGCCAGTGGCCGGCGGCTGGGGGCTAGCACGCGGGCGACCGTGGGCTCATTCAGCAGGCGGTCCAGCAAGTGCTCGCCGGTCAGGCCGGTGGCGCCTGCGAGAAGGATGTGCTGGGGCGTCAAATACATAGCGTGGGGTTCTCCGCTGATATCCATCAGCTTAACAGGCTGTAGGGGCTGCGCACTCTGCGCTTGCAGGTCGCTGTAAGGGTTACGGCTGGTCCGTAGGTTGCGCGGCGTTTTGGCTGTTGAGGGCGAGTGCCGCTTGCTGCTCACGCAGCTTATGCCACTGTGCGAGGACCGCCTTGGCGGGCCAGATTTGCGGTTCGGACGGCTCGAAGCCATCGGCCTTTTCGCGCGCGGCGACGCTGGCCTGGGCCAGTGTGAAGGCGCGCTGCAGGTCATCGGTCTGTTGCAGGGCATCGGCAAATAACGCACGGCCGAAGTAAGTGAAATCATTTTCCTCCGAGCAGCCGAAGGACACCCGGTCGGCGCGCGCGGCGGTGATCACCAGGGTTTTCTCATCCTGCACCTTGGGGATAAAACCACCCGAGTAGCAGGCCGAAATCACCAGCACTTTGTAGCGCTCTTTAAGCGGTGTCAGCAGGGTGGCCAGTTCGCTGGCGGGTAGGTCGCTGAGCTGCAGGCGTGGCTGGTCGAGGTGCAGCTCGTGTTGCGCGGAGCCGTGGCTGGTCAGGTAGATAAAGATCAGGTCTTCTTCACCGCTGCGTTCAGCCAGGGCCCGAATGCTGCGACCCAGGCTGGCGCTGGTGGCCAGCGGGCGATCCGCCAGGTGGTCGCGGTGATTGACCAGGGTAATCAGGCCGTGGGCAGCAAAGCGGTTTTGCAGCAGGTCACCCACGTAGTCGGCCTCGCGCATAAACACGCTTTGTTTGCCGTCGCCGGCCAGGGTCAGCGCATACAGTTCGATGGCGGGGGTCGAGGCGGGCAGCTGGTCAATGGCGGCGTCGAGCAGTCGGCCTTGCTCCAGTAAGCCAATAGCCAAAGTGTCGGGTACTGCCTGGCCGTCGCTGTCGCGAATCAGCCGGCCTTGCCGCCAGGTACCGCTTTGCAGGCTGCCGTCTGCCTGGGTCAGGCTGCCTTTGCCGTGGTATTTGCCGTAGGCAAAGTGGCCCTGATAAACGCTGCCGTCGACGAGGGTTAGGCGGCCTTCGCCGTGGTAGTTCCAGTCGCGGAACTGGCCAACGTAATGGCTGCCATCGACGCCCTTGAACTGGCCTTGGCCGGTCAGGCTGCCATTTACGAAGCGCCCGCCCCAGACGTCGCCATCCGCACTTTGAAAGCGACCTTTGCCGTGGAATTGGTTGTCGCGGAACTCACCGCTGTAGAGATCGCCGCCCAGGTTCTTGAAACTGCCCTGGCCGTTGAGTTGCTGATTATCAAAGGTGCCCGCGTATTCATTGCCTTCAGCGTCGCTCAGGACGCCTTGGCCGTGGGGCTGGCCCTTGCGGAACTGGCCCTGGAAGCGTTCGCCATGGCTCCACTGCAACGAGCCCAGGCCGCTGTAGAGGCCATTGCTGAATTCGCCGCGGTATTCCAGTTCGCTGCTTTTGAGGTGGCCTTCGCCGTTGGGCGCGCCGTTGGCAAAGCCACCGATATAGCGGCTGCCATCGCTGTAATCCAGGCGGCCCTGGCCATGGAAATGACCGCCCTGAAATTCCCCGCTATACACCTCGCCCTGCGCACTGTGCCATTCACCGGTTCCGTTGAACTGGCCATCTTTAAACGATCCCAGGTAATAACGGCCGTCGCTGTAATCCAGGCGGCCCGGGCCTTGCAGCAGGCCGTCGAGTACCTCGCCACGGTAGCGCCCGCCATCGGGCAGCACCGCGTCGGCGGGCAACAGCGGTTCGCCATCGCCACAGGCGGCAAGCAGTAGAGCAAGGCTCAAGGGCGCTAGATGGGAAAGGCGGCGCATGCAGAAAATCCGGTCTGTAGGGTCGGCTGAGTATGCCTTAAACCGCTGCATGTGCCGTGATAGAGCGCGCGTAGCGGCCACAACAGAGGCGCACAGACGGATGTCTGTGCGCTTTGGTTTGGCGGCAGTGATCAGACGAAGCAGAGGGTCAGCGGCTCAGCGATATAGGCCGGTTTTTCCGAGCCTTCGATTTCCAGCACTACCTTGGCCTTGAGCAGCCACTGGCCCGGATTTTTCTCCGTCACTTCGGTCAGGGTGGCTGACAGACGAACCTTGGAATTGACCTTTACCGGTTGGATAAAACGCACGCTGTCCAGGCCATAGTTGACGGCCATTTTCAGCCCAGTGGGCATGATCATGATGCCTTCCATCAGCTTGGGCACCAGTGACAGCGAGAGAAAACCGTGGGCGATGGTGGTGCCGAACGGGGTGAGCTTGGCTTTTTCCGGATCGACATGGATGAACTGGTGGTCGCCCGTGCATTCGGCGAACTGGTTGATGCGTTCTTGGTCGATGGTCAGCCAGTCGGAGCGGCCAAGTTCTTTGCCGATGTAGCTGGACAGTTCGGCGGCGGGTACTGAAGTCATGGTTTCTCCTTGAAGACGCGAGTGTTGTTTTTTTTGGGGGCGTAAATCCTTCTGTCCTAAGATCATCATGGGTTCGCCACCGGGTCAAGTGGCGAGTGCAGCGCGGCCTTAGGTCACGGTTTATCTCGCGCAACCGCTGTAAACCGGCCGTTACAGGGGGCTTTTGCTTATAATGCGTGGCATTACGCCTGGGATCATACGATTCGGAGATTACCCGTCATGTTGTTACGCGGCCTTTTTTGGCTGGTGCTGTGCCAGTTGCTCGGCACTGCGCTGAACGTTTTGCTGATACCGATGCTGCCGGGGCCGATTATCGGCATGCTGCTGCTGTTTGCTTTTCTGTTGTTGCGTGGTGAGGTGGGTGAGCCGCTGCGTCAGGCTTCAGGCAGCCTGCTGAAGTACCTGCCGTTATTGCTGGTGCCGCCAGCGGTAGGGGTAATGGCCTATGCCGAGGCGATCTCTGCCGACTTTTGGGCGATTGCCGGTGCGCTGCTGTTATCCCTGTTGCTGTCCATTGCATTCGCCGGCTGGCTGATGCAGAAACTGATCAACCGCCAGCAACGCAGGAGGGACGCATGACTGTGGAATGGCACGCCGCCTGGCAGGCGCTGACGCACCATCCTCTGTTTGGCGTCGGCATTACCCTTGGTGCTTATCAGTTGGCCATGGCCGCTTACGAAAAGACCCGCTGGGTGTTTCTGCAGCCGGTGCTGGTGTCGATGCTCACGGTGATCGGCATTCTCCTGGCCTGCGGCCTGACCTTCGCGGAGTACAAAGATAGTGCCACCGCGCTGACCCTGTTCCTCGGGCCCGCCACGGTGGCGCTGGCGGTACCGTTGTTTGTTAACTTGCGGCGGATTCGTCAGCTGTTCTGGCCGACCTTTATTACGCTGCTGGTGGCCGGTGTGGTTGCTACGGCGCTGGGGGTGACCCTGGCCTGGGCCTTTGGCGCGGAACACATCATGCTGATGAGCATGGCGCCCAAGTCGGTGACCTCGCCGATTGCCATGTTGGTGGCCAGTCAGATTGGCGGTATTGCGGCGTTGGCCGCGGTGTTTGTGATGATCACCGGGATTATTGGCGCGATCATCGGCCCGTCATTGCTTAAGCGTCTGGGGGTGCAGCATCCCGCAGCGCTGGGTATGGCCTTGGGCCTGACCGCGCATGCGGTCGGCACCGCGCGCGCCCTGCAGGAAGGCGAGGAGTGCGGGGCATTTGCTGCCCTGGCGATGAGCCTGATGGGCGTGTTCACGGCCGTGTTGCTGCCGCTGGCTATTTTGTTGTGGCTATAAGGAGGTGCCCATGACCCTGCCATTGTTTCCACTGAATACCGTGCTGTTTCCAGGCTGCATGCTGGATTTACAGGTGTTCGAAGCGCGTTACCTGGACATGGTCAGCCGTTGCATGAAGCAGAACCAGGGCTTTGGCGTGGTCTGCATCATCGATGGCGCTGAGGTGGGTGAGGCTGCCGGGCAGTTTTCGGCCGTCGGTTGTGAGGCGCTGATCCGCGACTTCCAGCAGCGGCCCAATGGCCTGTTGGGTATCCGGGTTGAAGGCGGTCGGCGGTTTCGCGTGCAGCGCGCCCAAGTGCTGCCTGACCAGCTGGCCCTGGCCGAGGTCGAGTGGCTGGATGAGCCGCCGGAGCAGCCTCTGACCACTGAGCATGCCGACTTGGCCGCCCTGCTGGAGGCGCTAAACGCACATCCGCTGGTGGCGTCCTTGGGTATGCCGAGCGAGCCGACAGGCCAGGATGCATTGGCTAACCAACTGGCTTACCTGTTGCCGTTGGACGTTGAGCAAAAGCTGACGTTGCTCGAAACCGTCGATGCACCGTTGCGCTTGGAGCTGTTGCAGCAACTGCTTGAGCAGTTGCAGGGCGAGCGTCAGTAGCGGTACAGCTGCAGCCCGGCGGACAACTGCCAGGTGGTGATGCCGCCCAGCAGAGCGATAATCGCCGGTAGCAGCAGCCACCACGTCTTTTTAGGCAAGGCCGGCAGCGCTGTGCGCCATTGCACCAGTGTCAGGCTCAGGGCGCAGATGCAGGCCGCCAGGATGGCGCCGGCAATGATGTCGCTGGGCCAATGCACTCCCAGGTAAACCCTTGAACCGGCAATCGCCGCAGCGGGGAAGCTTGCCAGGAGCAGCCAGGCCAGGCGCATGCGCGGCGGTTGTCCGCGCCCGGCCAGCACCCCGAGTAGTAAGAAGAAGGCAAACGCTGCCGAGCTGTGGCCACTGGGAAAGCTGAAGCTGCTCAGGGGTTCGAGCAGCACATCGGGGCGGCTGCGCGCGAAGAGCGTCTTTAGCGCGCTGTTTGCTAAGGCCGTGCCAAGCAGGGTGCCGATGGCCAAACATAGGGTTCGCCATTGCCGCGTTACCAGCAGCGCCAAACACAGCAGTAAAGCGGCTGCCAGTTGCGTGGTCAGATCGCCGAGGCGGGTGATCAGCACCATCAGCGTATCCAGTGCGGGCGCACGATGCTCCTGAACCAGGCTCAGCAGGCCTTGGTCGAGCGGGCTGAGGTGTGGCCAGCTGAGCATCAGGCCAATCAGCAGCGCCAGGCACGCACCCGCAGTCAGCAAACTGGTATGGCGCAGGCCGCGCACGCTGCCTTGTACGCTGACGGCAACCACCAGCGCCACGCCGGCCACAATGGCCCCGGCCTCCGTCCAGAAGCCTTCCGGCAGCGGCAGGCGCAGCGCCGCGCCAGTCGCCCAGCCAGGCAGCATGTAGGCGACTGACCAACCGACTCCGGCCAGCAGGCTGACGATAAAAAAGCGTGCGAAGGGCATGTCGAACATGCCCGCGATCATCGGCAGCATGGGGCGTAGCGGGCCGATAAAACGACCGATCAACAGGCTGGTGACGCCGTAACGCAGAAAGTAACCGTGTGCGCTGCTCAGCCACTGTGGGTTATTGCGCAGTACCGGTAATCGGCCGATGTCCTGATGAAAATAACGCCCCAGCGCATAGGACAGGCAGTCGCCCAGCATGCCGCCGAAAAAAGCCAGCAACAGGGTTTCGCTCAGGCCCAGTGCGCCGTTGCCCGCCAGTGCGGCCACCGCGAACAGCAGCACGGTGCCGGGCACCAATAAGCCGACAATCGCCAGGCATTCGAGGCAGGCGAGCAGAAAAATGGCCAGGCCCAGCCATTGCGGGTTGGCGCTCAGCCAGAGGGTCAGGGTGTCGAACCAGTGGCTCATCGATGATTGTCCGTACGGCTGAGTAAGTGATAATCCTGGCCGGCTAGTTGTCCGCGGCGCAGTGGGTTACGCGTGCAATGGCGGGCAAAGTCGGCGTCGACAAAACGGTAGGGCAGTTGCTCGTCTCGGCCCTGGGGGATGCCCAGGCGCGTGCATTGCACGACGTGCGCGGGGGCGTGCTCGAGGTCTTCGACAAACAAACGCTGCTCATCGAAGGGTTGTGCGTCCCAATCGGGCACTTTTAGTCCGAGGGCTTTGCACAGCAGGGTTTGGCCATTGCACAGTTTGTCTAGCGGGCGTGCTCGGCCTTGGCGGTCGGGGTTGTTGCGTTGCATCTGGGCTACGGCATCCGCGCCGCTGTGCGTGTCCTGCCACGGGTAGGCGGATTTGATCAGCACTGCGTTGCCCGGCCCCTGAGCGCTAAAGTTCAGTGAATCGCCGCCGCGCGCGTAGTACATATAAATGTGCCCGCCCGCCATAAACAGCGCTCGGCGTTTATGGGTATAGCCGAGGGACGCGTGACTGCCTTTCTCGCTTAGGTAATAGGCTTCGGTTTCAATAATCCGTGCGCTCAGCCAGTGCTCGCCGTGCTTATGGCGAATTACCTTGCCGAGCAGTTCGCGCGCCAACACGCGTGCATCGCGGTCGAAAAAGCTCGCCGGCAGGGCGCGGCCTTGGGGCCAGGGCGGGCTAGGGTTGGGGGCGTGTGGCATGCGCTGTCACGGTTGCTCGGCGGTACATGGGGTGGGCGATAGTAACAATAAGCGCATGAAGCGTGCCTGAATGCGCGCGTGTCTGCTGCTTCGCGCCTACCGTCCGCCGCGCAGCGCTGGGCGTGGAGCGGCGCGACCGTTATACTCAGCGACTTTTTTCAACCGCCAGACCCGCCAAGACTATGACTGAGTCCGTGCTCGACTATATGACCCGCCTGGGACAGGCCGCTCGCAGCGCCTCGCGTGTGCTTGCGCGCGCCAGTACTGCGCAGAAAAATCGTGCGCTGCAAGCCGCTGCCGCCGCGCTGGATGCTGCGCGCAGCGAGTTGGCCAGTGCCAATGAACTGGACCTGGCCGCCGCGCGCGCCAGCGGTCTGGAACCGGCCATGGTCGATCGTCTGGCGCTGACCCCAGCGGTGATCGACAGCATGATCGAAGGTCTGCGTCAGGTCGCCACGCTGCCAGACCCGATTGGTGAGATCCGCGACATGCGCTTTATGCCGTCCGGTATTCAGGTCGGCAAGATGCGTGTGCCGCTTGGCGTGATTGGCATCATTTATGAGTCGCGGCCGAACGTGACCATCGATGCCGCCAGCCTGTGCCTGAAATCCGGTAATGCGACCATTCTGCGTGGCGGCTCCGAGGCGATTCATTCCAACCAGGCGATTGCCCGCTGCATTCAGCTGGGTTTGAGCGAAGCTGGCTTGCCTGCCAGCGCCGTGCAAGTGGTGGAAACCACTGACCGCGCCGCTGTCGGTGCGCTGATCACCATGCCCGAGTTCGTGGATGTGATCGTGCCGCGTGGTGGTAAGGGCCTGATCGAGCGCATCAGCCGCGATGCCAAGGTGCCGGTGATCAAGCATTTGGATGGCGTGTGCCACGTCTACATCGACGTCGCCGCCGATCTCGACAAGGCGATTCGGGTTGCCGATAACGCCAAGACCCAGCGTTACTCGCCATGCAATGCCATGGAAACCTTGCTGGTGCATAGCGCCGTTGCCGCCAAGGTGTTGCCGTCTCTGGCCGCTATCTACCGCGACAAGGGCGTTGAACTGCGTGGCGATGCCGCGACCCGCGCACTGCTGGGCAGTGATGTGTTGGAAGCGAGCGAAGACGACTGGTTTGCCGAATACAACGCGCCGATCCTGGCGATTCGTATTGTTGATTCGCTGGAAACAGCGATTGAGCACATCAACCACTACGGTTCCAAGCACACCGACTCGATCATTACCGAGAACTTCAGTGATGCGCGGCGCTTCCTGACCGAAGTGGATTCCGCCTCGGTGATGGTCAACGCCTCGACCCGCTTTGCCGATGGGTTTGAGTACGGTTTGGGTGCGGAAATCGGTATCTCCACGGACAAGTTGCATGCCCGTGGCCCGGTCGGCCTGGATGGCCTGACCAGCGAGAAGTATGTGGTGTTCGGCGACGGGCATATCCGTACCTGATGGCCCGACGCGACGGCGTCCGACGTACCGACGCCCGCCGCATCGGTGTGCTCGGTGGCACCTTTGATCCGGTGCATATCGGTCATTTGCGCAGCGCCGTGGAAGTCGCCGAGGCGCTGTTATTGGATGAGCTGCGCCTGATACCCAATGCGCGGCCGCCGCACCGCAGCGCACCGCAGGTCAGTGCGATGGATCGCCTGGCTATGGTTGAACTGGCGCTTGCGGGCGCCACTGTGCTGCAGGTGGATGATCGCGAACTGAAACGCGACAAGCCGTCCTACAGCATCGATACGTTGGAGTCATTGCGCGCTGAGTTGGCGGACGATGACCAGTTGTTGCTCATCCTGGGCTGGGATGCCTTCTGTGGCTTGCCCGGTTGGCAGCGCTGGGATGAGTTGTTGGAGCATTGCCATATCTTGGTGTTGCAGCGTCCGGATGCCAACAGTGAGGCGCCCGAAGCGCTGCGTAACCTGTTGGCCGCGCGCAGTGTGAGTGACCCATCGGCCCTGAGTGGGCCGAGTGGGCAAATTGCTTTTATCTGGCAGACACCCTTGGCGGTGTCGGCCACCCAGATCCGCGCGCTACTGGCGAGCGGAAAGTCGGCACGCTTTTTAGTGCCTGACGCGGTACTGGCCTATATCCATGCGCACGGACTGTACCGTGGCGCGAATTGAACACGAGGCAAACGAGTTACTTATGACGAACGCAAAAAAAATCATGCCGAGCGAAGACCTGGTCAAACTGGCCACCGCTGCTCTGGAAGAAATCAAAGCGCAGGACATCACCACCATCGATGTACGCGGCAAAACCAGCATCACCGATTTCATGCTGATCGCCAGCGGCACCTCCAGCCGTCACGTTAAATCGCTGATCGACAACGTGTTGGAAAAAGTAAAAGAGCAGGGCGTGCGCCCGATCGGTACTGAAGGCATGGACACCGGCGAGTGGGCATTGCTCGACCTCGGCGACATCGTGGTGCACGTGATGCTGCCAACGGCCCGCCAGTTCTACGACCTTGAGCGTCTGTGGCAGGGTGCCGAGCAGAGCCGTGCGCAGTTCAGCGCTGAACCTGACGCTGATCAGCAGTAAGGTCGCACCTCTGTGCGTATCAAGCTGATTGCGGTGGGCTCGCGGATGCCGCGCTGGGTGGAAGACGGTTGGCAGGAATATGCCAAGCGTATGCCTAGCGAGCTGTCCCTGGAACTCGTGGAAATTCCGCTGACCACCCGCGGCAAAAATGCCGATGTGGCGCGGATGATCCGTCAGGAAGGCGAGGCCATGCTGAGCAAGGTGCAGCCAGGGGAACGGATTGTCACCCTGGAAGTCGAAGGGCGACCTTGGAGTACCGAGCAACTGGCGGTCGAGCTGGATAAGTGGCGCCTGGACTCACGCACCGTCAACCTGATGGTCGGCGGGCCAGAAGGGCTCGCCCCCGAAGTACAGGCGCGCAGTGAGCAGCGCTGGTCGTTGTCGCCGCTGACCCTGCCGCATCCTTTGGTGCGTATTCTGATTGGCGAGCAGATGTACCGCGCCTGGACCGTGTTGTCCGGCCATCCGTATCACAAATGATTCTCCACCCATAATCAGCAGCCACCGATGCCGCAGCCTATCCGCCTTAAAGACCACGAGAAAGACGGCCGCCTGATCCGCAAGCGGGCGCTGGTCGGTGCTGTGCTGGTTTTGTTGCTGACCTCGGTGTTGCTGGCGCGCCTGTATTACCTGCAAGTGGTGCAGTTCGAGTACCACACCACCCTGGCGGAAAATAACCGCATCCATGTGCAGCCGATTCCGCCGAGTCGCGGGCTGATTTATGACCGTAACGGCGTGATCATTGCCGATAACCGGCCCAGTTTCAGCCTGACCCTGACCCGCGAGCGTGCCGGTGATTGGCTTCAGGTGCTCGATGCAATTGTCGATGTGCTGGAACTGGAGCCCGATGACCGTGCGCTGTTCGAGCGGCGCGTGCGTCAGGGACGGCGACCTTTCGAGCCGGTCCCGGTGCTGTTTGAGCTAAGTGAAGAGCAAATCGCGCGCATCGCGGTCAACCAGTTCCGTTTGCCGGGCGTTGAGGTCTCTGCCCAGCTGGTGCGGCACTACCCGTTGGGTGAGCATTTTGCCCATTCGGTGGGGTATGTCGGGCGTATTAACGAGAAAGAACTGAAAGAGCTCGACCCGGTGTCCTACAGCGGCACCCACCATATCGGCAAGACCGGCATCGAGCGCTTCTATGAAGACGAGTTGCACGGTGAGGTGGGTTACGAGGAAGTCGAGACCAACGCCCGTGGCCGGGTGCTGCGCGTGCTCAACCGCACCGACCCGATCCCCGGCAAGGACATTGTGCTGAGCCTGGATATCCGCTTGCAGGAGGCCGCCGAGGCCGCCCTGGCGGGCCGCCGTGGGGCGATTGTGGCGATTCAGCCACAAACCGGTGAGGTGCTGGCGATGGTCAGTCAGCCAAGCTTCGATCCCAACCCCTTCGTGACGGGCATCGGTTTCAAAGCCTATGCCGATTTGCGCGACTCGATTGATCGGCCGCTGTACAACCGTGTACTGCGTGGCCTTTATCCGCCGGGCTCGACCATCAAACCCATGGTGGCGGTGTCTGGCCTGGATGCGGGCGTGGTCACGTCGCAGACGCGGGTGTTCGACCCGGGTTATTACCAGTTACCCAATTTGCAGCACAAGTACCGTAACTGGAACCGGAATGGCGATGGCTGGGTGGATATGGACCTGGCCATTTCGCGTTCCAACGACACTTACTTCTACTCGCTGGCGCACAAGATGGGCATCGATCGGCTGCATGACTACATGAGCCGTTTCGGCCTGGGCCAGCGCGTGTCGTTGGACATGTTTGAAGAAACCGCTGGCTTGATGCCGTCGCGTGAGTGGAAGCGCGTGCGCTATCGCCAGGCCTGGTACCCGGGCGAGACGCTGATCTTGGGTATTGGTCAGGGTTATATGCAGACCACCCCGCTGCAACTGGCGCAGGCCACCACGCTGATGGCCACGCGTGGCAAGTGGATTCGTCCGCACTTGGCCAAGACCATTCAGGGGCGCGTCCCCGTCGACCCCAATCCGCTGCCGGATATCGTGCTACGTGATCCGAAGTTTTGGGATAACGGCCGCCACGGCATGGAGCAGGTGATGCACGGCCCGCGTGGCACCGCGCGCAAGGTTGGCGATGCGGCGCTCTACCGGATTGCTGGTAAGAGCGGCACGGCGCAGGTGGTGGCAATCAAGCAAGGTGAGAAGTATGACCGCAGCAAGGTCGCCGAGCGTCATCGTGACCATGCGTTGTTCGTCGCCTTTGCGCCGTCGGACAACCCACAGATTGCCGTGTCGGTAATGGTGGAGAATGGTGAGTCAGGTTCCGGTGTGGCGGCGCCCGTGGTTAAGCAGGTGATTGATGCCTGGCTGCTGGATGAGAACGGTCAGTTGAAAGCCGAATATGCTCCGCCTGTGGCGGCTGAGGTTAGCGCGCCATGAGTAATAGTTTCGACCGGAACCTCTCCACCAATGACTTGCTGCGCCGCCGTGCCACTCTGCTGCAGCGCCTGCATATCGATGGCATTTTGTTGTTGTTGCTGCTGATTCTGGCGACCGGCAGTCTGTTTATTCTGTATTCCGCCAGTGGCAAGAACGTTGACATGCTGATGAAGCAGGCCAGCTCCTTCGGCATTGGCCTGGTTGGTATGTTTATCATTGCCCAGTTTGAGCCGCGCTTTATGGCGCGTTGGGTGCCGCTGGCCTATGTCGGCGGTGTCGCCTTGCTGGTCGCAGTGGACGTCATGGGGCACAACGCCATGGGCGCCACGCGCTGGATCAATATCCCCGGGGTGATTCGCTTCCAGCCCTCGGAGTTCATGAAGATCATCATGCCGGCGACCATCGCCTGGTACCTGTCCAGCCGCAGCCTGCCGCCACGGCTAAAGCATATCTGTATCAGCCTGGCGATGATCATTGTGCCGTTTGTGCTGATCATGCTGCAGCCTGACCTCGGTACTTCGCTGTTGATCATCGCCTCTGGCGGCTTTGTGCTGTTTATCGCCGGGCTGCAGTGGCGCTGGGTAATTGGTGCGGTGGCAGCGGTGGTGCCAATAGCCATCGGCATGTGGCTGTTTGTCATGCGTGAGTATCAGAAGCAGCGCGTGCTGACCTTTCTCAATCCGGAGAGCGATCCGCTGGGCAGTGGCTGGAACATTATCCAATCCAAGGCGGCTATCGGCTCAGGCGGTGTGTTGGGTAAGGGCTGGCTGCAAGGTACTCAGTCGCACCTGGATTTCCTGCCGGAGAGCCACACTGACTTTATTATTGCGGTGCTCGCCGAGGAATTCGGCCTGGTTGGTGTGTGTTTGTTACTGCTGGTGTACATGCTGTTGATCGCGCGCGGCCTGGTGATTACCGTGCAAGCGCAGACGCTGTTCGGTAAGCTTCTCGCCGGTGCGCTGACCATGACGTTCTTCGTTTATGTCTTCGTCAATATCGGTATGGTCAGCGGTTTGTTGCCGGTGGTTGGGGTGCCGTTGCCGTTTATCAGTTACGGCGGCACTTCGTTGATTACGCTACTCGCAGGATTTGGGATTTTGATGTCGATCCACACTCACCGTAAGTGGATGACGCAGGCTTGATTGGGATTATGAATTTAATGCGCAACGCACGTGGTTGGATGGTACGTACTGCACCTTGGCTGGCCTTGGCCGGGGTGTGTGGGATGGCTCAGCCCGTGCTGGCCGGTGATTATCAGCAGTCACCGCAGGTGGCTGAATTCATCGGCGAAATGACCCGCGACTATGGTTTTGCCGGCGAGCAGCTGGTTGGGCTGTTTGCCGAGGTCGAGCGCAAACAGGCGATTCTCGACGCTATTTCGCGGCCGGCGGAAAAGGCTAAACCGTGGAAGGACTATCGGCCGATTTTTATCACCGACAAGCGCATCAGCAAGGGCGTTGAGTTCTGGAAGCAGCACGAGGCGACCTTGGCTCGCGCTGAGGCCGAGTACGGCGTGCCGGCACAGATAATTGTGGCCATTATTGGCGTGGAAACCTTCTACGGTGGCAATACCGGCAGCTGGCGGGTGATGGATGCGCTGTCGACTCTGGCCTTCGATTACCCGCCGCGCGCGCCCTTCTTTCGCAAGGAGCTACGCGAGTTCCTGCTGCTGACCCGGGAAGAGCAAGTCGAGCCGCTGAGCATGACCGGCTCCTACGCTGGGGCCATGGGCCTGCCACAATTTATGCCAAGCAGCTTCCGCGCCTATGCCGTGGATTTTGACGGTGATGGCCATATCAATATCTGGAATAACCCGGTGGACGCCATTGGTAGCGTCGCCAGCTACTTTAAGCGTCACCACTGGCAGCCAGGTCAGCCGGTGGTCAGCGCCGCTACCGTCAAGGGCGCGCAGGCCGAGCAGGGCCTGACAGTCGGTCTTGATCCGGTGAAGAATGCCGCTGAGTTGCGGGCGCTGGGTTGGACCAGCGCTGGTCCGCTGGCTGACGAGTTGCCCGTGACCGCCTTCCGTCTGGACGGTGCCGAGGGTGCTGAGTACTGGATGGGGCTGCCTAACTTCTTTGTGATCACCCGCTACAATCGCAGTGTGATGTATGCCATGGCAGTCAATCAGCTGGCCGACTTGCTGGTTGATGCGCGAGGTCAGAATTGATGGTGCGTTTACCCTTTAAATTGGCTGCCTACGCTAGCCTCGCGCTGCTGTTAGCCAGCTGCTCCTCCACCCGTTCGCCGCAGCCGGTAGCACCGGTGCAGCAAGGTGCGGGGGTTTCCGGTCCGGATGATTTCAACCGGCCACACAAAGATGGCGCGCCGTGGTGGGACGTTGATGTCTCGCGCATTCCCGACGCCGTGCCGATGCCACACTACGGCTCGGTTAAAGCCAGCCCTTACACGGTATTCGGCAAGCAGTACTACCCGATCCCCGATGCCCGGCGTTATCAGGCCGTGGGCCCGGCGTCGTGGTATGGCACCAAGTTTCACGGTCAGGCCACCGCCAACGGTGAAACCTATGACCTGTACGGCATGACCGCCGCACACAAGACCTTACCGCTGCCCAGCTACGTACGGGTGACCAACCTGGAAAACGGCAAGAGCGCCATTTTGCGGGTCAATGACCGCGGGCCGTTCTATTCCGATCGGATTATCGACCTGTCCTTTGCCGCGGCGAAGAAGCTCGGTTACGCCGAAAGCGGTACGGCGCGGGTTAAGGTTGAGGGCATTGATCCGCACGAGTGGTGGGCTCAGCAAGGCCAGCCAGTGCCCATGGTATTGGCCGCGCCGCAGCAAGTGGCTAAGGCCCAGCCTGTTGCGCAGTCTATGGCGCAACCTGTGGAGCAGTATTCGCCGCCACCGCAGCAGCATGCCGCTGCGGTCGTTCCGGTGCAGATTGACGCAAAAAAAAACGCTTCAGTCGCAGCCTCTGGCCTGTATCTCCAAGTGGGCGCCTTCGCCAATCCGGACGCTGCGGAGCTACTGCGCTCGAAGCTGAGCGAAACAGTGGCTGCGCCAGTGTTCGTCAGCTCAGTGGTGCGCAACCAGCAGATATTGCACCGCGTGCGCCTGGGGCCGGTGAGCAACCAGGGCGAGGCTGAGCAGCTGCAAAACACTGTGCGCCTGGCCAATCTTGGCGAGCCAGCCCTGGTCAAAGCAGACTGACGGGGCACTTATGGTTTTTCTGCAGGACTAAACAAACAACCCCGGCCAGCCAGTCGCTGGACGGGGGGACTTAACGTATGCCCACCGGGCCTGTTCGACTATCAGCAATCTAGAGAGACGGATGAATATCACCAGCTTTGCGCAACGTGTTTTCCTATTACTTTGTCTGTTCGGCGCCCCGACAGTCTGGGCCAATCAGCCAGCCATCCCCTCAGCGCCACAGTTGGCTGCCAGGTCCTATGTGCTGCTGGATGCTGCCAGCGGCAAGGTGCTGGTGGAAAACAACGGTGACCAGCGCCTGCCCCCAGCCAGCCTGACCAAGCTGATGACGGCTTACATCGCCACCCTGGAAATTCGCAAGGGCAAGATTGGCGAGCAGGATCTGGTGCCCGTCAGTGAGCACGCCTGGCGCACCGGTGGTGCGGCATCGGGTGGTTCGACCATGTTCCTGCCGCTCAATAGCCAGGCGACCGTGGATGACCTGCTGCACGGGGTGATCATCCAGTCCGGCAACGATGCCAGCATTGCTTTGGCCGAGTACATTGCCGGCAGCGAAGATGCTTTCGCCGACATGATGAACGAAGCGGCTGCGCGTCTGGGCATGAGCAACAGCCACTTCATGAATGCCACCGGCCTGCCACACCCGGAGCATTACTCCAGTGCGCATGACATGGCGATTTTGGCGCGCGCCATCATCAATGAAGATCAGCAGCACTACGCCATTTATGCGCAGAAGGAGTTCCTCTGGAACAACATCAAGCAGGGCAACCGCAACCTGCTGCTATGGCGCGACAAGACCGTCGACGGCCTGAAAACCGGTCACACCAACGAGGCGGGCTACTGCCTGGTGGCCTCGGCTGTGCGTGATGGCGCACGCATGATCACCTCGGTATTCGGTACTGACAGCGAGTCTGCCCGTGCCGCTGAAACGCAGAAGCTGCTGACCTATGGTTTCCGTTTCTTCGAAACCCGCAGTTTCTACAAAAAAGGCCAAGAGCTGGCGCAGGCACAGGTGTGGAAAGGTTCGGCGCGCCAAGTTAAAGCCGGTCTGGCCGATGACCTCACCCTGACCCTGCCAAAAGGTCAGCTGGATAAACTGCAAGCAGGCATGGTTATCAACCCGCAACTCACCGCGCCGATTGCTCAGGGTGATGTGATCGGCACCGTCCAGGTAAAACTGGGTGAGGAGCTGGTACACAGCGCCGACTTGATTGCCCTGGAGGCCGTCGAGGAAGGCAGTTTCTTCCGCCGTTTGTGGGACAGCATCAGCCTGTTCTTTTTCGGGCTATTCAACTGATATCGTGACCTTCACGCCCTTGTTGAACCGCGAGGGCGCTGTTGTTGCCACGGCTTACGAGGCCGTTACCGCCATGACTCAACCTGATGTTAAATCGCACATAATTGAATTTCCCTGCGCTGATTACCCGATCAAAGTGGTTGGCGATACGGGGCCTGCTTACAAGAGCACGGTGATCGAAGTTCTCAGCAAATATGCCACGGTCGATCTCAGCTCGCTGGCCGAGCGCCAGAGCACTAATGGCAAGTACACCACGGTGCAGCTGCATATCATCGCCACGGGTGAAGACCAATTGCGTGATATCAACAGTGCATTGCGTGCTACCGGTATCGTGCACATGGTGCTGTGATGAGCCTGCCGCTTGGCTTTCGTGAGCTGGGGCAGGTTGAGTACGAGCCGACCTGGCACGCCATGCAGCGCTTTACCGATACGCGCGGCGTGGATACACCTGACGAAATCTGGCTGCTTGAGCATGCGCCGGTGTTTACCCAGGGCCAGGCCGGCAAGGCTGAGCATGTGCTGTTTCCGGGTGATATTCCGGTGGTGCAGGTTGATCGCGGTGGCCAGGTGACCTATCACGGGCCTGGCCAGTTAGTGGCGTATCTGCTGCTGGATGTGCGCCGCAGTGGCATTGGTGTACGTGAGCTGGTTAGTCGCATGGAGCGCAGCTTGATTGAACTGCTGGCCAGCTACGGCGTCAGCGCCAATGCCAAGCCCGACGCCCCTGGGGTGTATGTCGAGGGGGCGAAGATCGCATCTTTGGGGCTGCGCATTCGTAATGGCCGCTCCTTTCATGGCCTGGCGCTAAATGTGAACATGGATCTGCAGCCCTTCCAGCGCATCAACCCGTGCGGGTATGCCGGCATGGCTATGACTCAGCTTGCTGATCAGGCCGCGTCGCCGATAGTCTTTGCTGAGGTCAGTGCGCGGCTGCGTGAACAGCTGAGCAAACACCTCGACTATGCGCAGCAGCAAAGTCTGCCCGGCGTAATCGACTGTTAGTTATCGGCAGATTAGACAGCGGCAGAATAAAAAACGCCTGACCCAGGTCAATCCAGGGTCAGGCGTTTTTTTATGGCCCGATTAATTCAGATTCAGGGTCGGAATCAGGCTGCTGTCCAGTGGCTGGCCCGGCACGGGTACCGGTGCAGCCAGGCCCAGGTTGTTCTTCTCGAACACCTTGTCAGCGCGGTAGCTGGAGCGCACCAGTGGGCCAGCGGCAACTTCCATAAAACCTTTTTTCAGGCCGAGCTCGCGGAAGTCATTGAATGCTTCCGGGCTGACCCAGCGTTGCACGGGCAAATGGTTGCGCGTGGGTTGCAGATATTGGCCCAGGGTGAGGATGTCCACACCGATGGCGCGCAAGTCGTCCATGGTTTGCAGGA
Organism: Gammaproteobacteria bacterium; assembly: GCA_018816095.1. GTDB lineage: Bacteria > Pseudomonadota > Gammaproteobacteria > Pseudomonadales > Pseudomonadaceae > Aquipseudomonas > Aquipseudomonas spirodelae. The sequence continues at coordinate 52,497 of JAHIWP010000036.1, read as the reverse complement.
CTTCTTCGTCGGTCTCGCCGAGACCGAGCATCAGGCTGGTTTTGGTTAGCACATCCGGGCGATGGCGCTTGGCGTGTTCAAGCACGCGCAAGGTCTTCTCGTAGCCCGCGCGCGGGTCGCGCACAGCATGGGTCAAGCGTTTGACCGTCTCGACGTTCTGCGCGAACACCTCAAGGCCAGAATCCACCACGCGCTCAATGGCCTGTAGATCACCATCGAAGTCTGGTGTTAGAGCTTCCACCACCACATGCGGTGTGCGCTCTTTGATTGCCCGTACGCTGGCGGCGTAGTGCGCCGCGCCACCGTCATCCAGGTCGTCACGATCCACCGACGTCAGCACGATATAGCGCAGCGCCATCAGCTCGACCGACTTGGCGGTGTTCTGTGGTTCTTCCAGGTCCAGCCAGCCGTTAGGGTTGCCAGTATCCACTGCACAGAAGCGGCAGGCACGGGTGCATACCGAGCCCATCAGCATGATGGTGGCGGTGCCGTTGGACCAGCATTCACCCATATTTGGGCAGTGGGATTCCTGGCACACGGTGCTCAGGCGGTGTTCGCTGACGTTGCGTTTGACGGCTTCGAAGCGGCTGCCACCGGGTGCCTTGACCCGCAGCCACTTGGGCTTGGGTTCGAACACCTGAGGTTCGCTTGAGGCGCGGCGCTTCTGCCCGTCCTTGATCGCAGTGATGCCTTGAGTGGTGCGAAATTTTTCGCCGCTGGCAACGGTTTTTGGCGGGGAGGTATCGGACATCGGCAATTGGGCTCCGCTAGAGGCTCCGGGGGACGAGGCGGCTTTTCGCCGCCGCGCAGTCTACCATAAGAGCTGACTGCGCAGTCAGCAGGGTGCCCTGTGGCTCAAGCTGTTGCCACCTGGCAATGGGGGGCCAAGGTGGCAGTGTGAGGGGCTTGGTTAGTTATCTGAGCTGCTCGAGCAGTTGGTGGCTAGGATAGCCGTCGGCAGGCTGCCCAAGGCTTTGCTGGAACGCGCGAACTGCCTTGCGTGTATTGGCTCCAATAATGCCGTCTGCGGGGCCTGGCTCATAGCCTTTGCTGGCGAGCAGTTCCTGCAGTTCGATGCGCTCGCTGCGCCCCAGTTGGCGATCGTTACGAGGCCAGGCGGCCTGCACGCCAGGGTTGCCATCCAAGGCATCGCTGAGCAGGCCGATGGCCAGCGCGTAGGCGGTGGAGTTGTTGTAGCGGAGAATGCTGCGGAAGTTGTTTAGCAGCAGGAAGGCTGGGCCGCGGTGGCCTGCTGGCAGAAAGAGCGTGGCCAGGCTTGTGTCGTTGGCATCGATGGCGCGGGTTGGTTTAACCCCGAGCTCACGCCATTGAGTCAGGCTGCGACGTACTTCCGGGTCGGCCAGGGCGTAATCAAAGCCTTGCGGCAGGTTCACTTCGAAGCCCCAAGGTTGGCCGTTTTCCCAGCCCGATGCTTGCAGGTAGTGCGCGGCAGAGGCCAGGGCGTCGGGTGCGGAACCCCACAGGTCGCGCCGGCCGTCGCCGTCAAAGTCCACGGCATGTTGATTAAAGGTGGTCGGCATAAATTGCGTCTGCCCCATGGCGCCTGCCCAGGAGCCGATTAAACCCTGCTCAGGGCCGTCGCCGGCCTGGAGAATTTGCAGGGCGGCGAGCAATTGGCTGCGCCAAAATACTTGGCGGCGGCCGTCGTAGGCCAGGGTGGCAAGGGAGCGGATGACGTTATGGCTGCCGATATTGCTGCCGAAATTGCTTTCCATACCCCAGATTGCGATGAGCACTTCATGGTCTACGGCATAGGCGCTGCGAATGGCTTTCAGCGTTGGCCGATGCTGCGCTTTGAGCAGGCGGCCTTGGGCGACGCGCGAGACGGAAACCGCGCCATCAATGTATTCCCATACCGGCCGAGTAAACTCCGGCTGGCTGCTATCAGAGGTCACCACGCGTGGATCAAGGGTGATGCCGGCAAAGGTGCGGTCGAACAGTTCAGCGTCGATACCTGCAGCGATGGCATCGCTACGCAGGAGCATGCGCCATTCTTCGAAGCTGAGGGGCGGTTTAGGAGCACTGACAGCTGGGCTGGCGGGAGCTGCGCTCTGAACGATGGCAAGCGGCTGCGCTGGCGCTTCGGCGCAGGCAGTCAGGAGCAGCAGGAGGAAGGCGCTGGCGCTATGGGACAAGCCCCGAAGAAGCAGGTAAGGCATGATGGTCTCGGCACATTTTGCAGGCCGTCACCTTAGCATGATTGAGGAGGGATGCGGGCTGAGGCGGGCGTTTCAGGCGACCAGAAGGTATGAAGCCTCCCAGTTTTGCTGGGAGGCTTCGCGGCGGTAGCTACCTTTGCCTTTGCTGGGCTTTTCCTGACGGCTTCGAAACAGCGGCTGGGCAATCAGGGATTTGGCCTTGTTCGGGCCGTGCTTGGTTTTCTTGCTCATGACGCGTCCTCTGGCGATGGCTTGCCGTTTGCCGGCGCGCGAAGCATGGTCCGCACGCTGCAAAAAGTCCAGCGCCTGGCTGTTAGCCGAGTAGCCGCAAGCGCTGTCCGCACAGGCTCAGGGTCAGCAGACTGAGGCCGCTCCAAGGGTCGCCCATGGCCTGGCCTTTGATTTGCGCGTCGATGTGCTGGGCATCCTCTAATAGGGCTGCCCAGCGTGAGGCGGATAGGCGTTGCAGAGCTTTGCTGACCAGTGGCCGGCGTTTATCCCAGACCGGTGGGCGGGCTGAGCTGAACGCTTTATCCAGCGGCATGCCCTGGGCATGTTGTTGCGCGAGGGTGGCCAGTAGGCGGATTTCCCGGGCCAGCGCCCAGAGAATCACCGGTGGTTCGACGCCTTCGCCGCGCAGCCCTTCGAGCATGCGCAGAGCGTGGGCGGCTTCGCCATTGAGGGCTGCATCGATCAGGCCGAATACATCAAAGCGTGCACTGTCCGCGACCGCAGCCTGCACGGTGTCGACGTCAATCTGCGTGCCTGCGGCCAGCAGTTTGAGCTTTTCGATTTCCTGAGCGGCGGCGAGCAGGTTGCCTTCGACGCGGATGGCGATCATGTCGACCGCTTCAGCGCTGGCACTGAGGCCTGATTGCGCCAGGCGTTGGCGAATCCATTGTGGCAATTGGTGGGCATCGACCGGCCAGATTTGTACAAACTGGACGTTTTGCCCGTCGATCAGCGCCTTGCCCCATTTGCTCTTCTGCGCGTTACCGTCGAGTTTCGGCAGGCTGATCAGCAGGACGGTGTCTTCGGCGGGGCGGGCCAGGTATTCGAGTAACGCAGCACCCTTGTCGCTGGGCTTGCCGGTGGCAATGCGCAGCTCCAGCAGGCGTTTTTCCGCGAACAAGGACAGGCTGGCGCCGGCTTGCAGTAGGTTGCCCCAGTCAAAGTTGTTGTCGGCGTTAAACACCTGACGCTCACTAAAGCCCTGCTGGCGAGTGGCGGCGCGAATGGCGTCGGCGGCTTCCTGGCAGAGCAATGGCTCGTCACCACTGATCACGTATACCGGACTCAGGGTGCCCTGCAGGTGTTTGCCGAGTTGTGCGGGGTTAAGTTTCATCGCGGTGCGAAGCGGGGCCGCTTGCGCGGCCCGGCAAGCTTACTGAGCAGACATTGGCAGTTGAATCGGCGACTGCTGGGGCTGCGCCGCTTGCTGCAGGCGGGCGGCTTCCAGGGCGTCAGCTTCAGCCTTGAGCTTGGCTTCTGCGGTTTGCTGCAGTTGGTCCAGCTGTTGCGGGCTGATCTGTTGCAGGCGCAGGACCAGTTGCTGGATCAGTTCGCGGTTCATTTCCTGGCGAACTTGCGCGGCTTCCTGATCCGCGCCGATCAGGTTGTTGCTGTCCTGGGTGTAGAAACTCTGCGCTTCGACTTTGTCGCTCAGCAGCAGCAGGTTTTTGCTGCCACGGATCTCGTATTCCAGGGCTTTGTTCAGCTCATATTCGGCCGTGCGGGCAGAGCTGGTGAAGCTGGCTGCGCGGCGGTTTTCCTGTTCGTTGCTCAAAACCAGGCTGTATGGCGCGCCCGGGTAAACACGCACGGCATTGTTCTGCAGCACTTCGCGCACCTGATTGACGGTTTCGCCGTAGGCGTTGCGCGCGCTGACGTCGAGTTCCTTCAGGGCGAACTGCACGTCACCGGTGCCGCGCAGCTGAAAGCCGCAAGCGCTCAGCAGGGTAGCCAGGCCAATTACCAACAGATTCCGTTTGATCATCTTTTATCCCCTTGGCGTGTCGTGCGGCGCGCCGCTGTGCAGTCGCGCCGAGCTTAATCAGTTGGCTACGATGTTGACCAGTTTGCCCGGCACCACGATGACCTTGCGAATAGTCAGGCCTTCGGTGAAGCGCAGTACGCTCTCATTGCTGCGGGCGCTGGCCTCAACTTCCTCGCGGCTAGCGCTGGCGGACACTTCGATCTGCCCGCGCAGCTTGCCGTTGACCTGGATAACCAGGGTCAGGGTGTCCTGCACCAGGGCGGACTCGTCCACCTGCGGCCATGGCGTATCAATCATCACGCCATCGCGGCCCAGTTCCTGCCACAGCTGGTGGCTGATGTGCGGGGTAATGGGGGCCAGCAGCAGCGCCACAGTTTCCAGGCCTTCCTGCAGCAGGGCGCGGTCTTGGCCGGTGGCTTGCGAGGCTTTTTCCAGCACGTTCATCAGCGTCATTACCTGAGCAATGGCGGTGTTGAATTTGTGGTGTTGGCCAATGTCGATGCTCGACTGCTTGATCGCCAGGTGAATGGCGCGGCGCACGGCCTTCTGCTCGTCCGTCAGGCTGCTGAGGTCGAGTGCCTCTGCAGCGCCTTGGTTCACGTGGTTCTGCGCCAGGCGCCAGACGCGGCGCAGGAAGCGGTTAGCGCCTTCAACGCCGGCGTCAGACCATTCGCAGCTCATATCGGGCGGCGAGGCGAACATCATAAACAGGCGGCAGGTGTCGGCGCCGAACTGGTCGATCATCGACTGTGGATCGACGCCGTTGTTCTTCGATTTGGACATCTTCTCGGTGCCGCCGATTTCGACCGGCAGACCGTCGGACTTCAATTTAGCGCTGATGACCTTGGCTTTGCTGTCACGCTCCAGCTCGACGTCGGCTGGGTTGAACCAGTCTTTGCCGCCGTTATCGAGGGTGCGGTAGTAGGTTTCTGCCACCACCATGCCCTGGGTCAGCAGGTTCTTGAACGGCTCGTTGGACGACACCAGGCCTTCATCGCGCATCAGCTTATGGAAGAAGCGCGCATACAGCAGGTGCAGGATGGCGTGTTCAATACCGCCAATGTACTGATCCACCGGCAGCCAATGGTTGGCCGCTGCAGGGTCGACCATGCCGCCGGTGAAGTGTGGCGATGCGAAGCGGGCAAAGTACCAGGACGACTCGACAAAGGTGTCCATGGTGTCGGTTTCACGCTTGGCCGCTGCGCCGCATTTCGGGCAGCTGCATTCGTAGAACTCGGGCATACGCGCCAGTGGGCTGCCGGCGCCATCCGGCACGACGTCTTCTGGCAGCACAACCGGCAGCTGGTCTTCCGGCACCGGTACGTCACCACAGGTTTCGCAGTGAATAATCGGGATCGGGCAGCCCCAGTAACGCTGGCGGCTGATGCCCCAGTCGCGCAGGCGGAACTGGGTCTTGCGCGCGCCGTGCTCATTGGCTTCCAGATCAGCAACGATGGCATCGAACGCCGCGCTGAAATCGAGGCTGTCGTACTTACCCGAGTTGATGGTGGTCAGCCCGGCTTTCTCGCCGTACCAGTCTTGCCAAAGGCTTGCGTCGTAATCCTTGCCTTCGCCGGTGTACACCTGGGTAACCGGTAGGCTGTATTTGTTGGCGAACTCGAAGTCGCGCTCATCGTGCGCCGGAACGGCCATGACCGCGCCTTCGCCGTAGCCCCACAACACGTAGTTGGCGACAAACACCGGCAGCTTGTCGCCGCTCAGTGGATGGATGACGAACTGGCCGGTGGCCACACCCTTCTTCTCCATGGTGGCCATGTCGGCCTCGGCCACGGAGCCGCCTTTGCATTCGGCGATAAACGCGGCGATCGCCGCATTGCTCTCGGCGGCGCGCTGGGCCAGCGGATGCTCGGCTGCCACGGCGACGTAAGTCGCGCCCATCAGGGTGTCGGGGCGGGTGGTGTAGACCTTCAGCTGGCCGTCGATGCCGACGCTGGCGAGGTCGTAATCAAACACCACATCGGCGCCAAAGCTTTTGCCGATCCAGTTGCGCTGCATGGTCTTGACCTGTTCCGGCCAGCCATCCAGTTCGTCCAGACTGCTCAAGAGCTCTTCCGCGTAAGCGGTGATCTTGAAGTAGTACATGGGGATTTCGCGCTTCTCGATCAGCGCGCCGGAACGCCAGCCACGGCCGTCGATAACCTGCTCGTTGGCCAGAACGGTCTGGTCCACCGGGTCCCAGTTAACGCTGCCGTTCTTGCGGTAGATCACGCCTTTTTCGAACAGGCGCGTGAACAGCCACTGCTCCCAACGGTAGTAATCCGGCTTGCAGGTGGTGACTTCGCGGGTCCAGTCCACGGCCAGACCCAGGCTCTTGAGCTGGGTCTTCATGTACTCGATGTTTTCGTAGGTCCATTTGGCCGGGGCGACTTTGTTCTTCATCGCGGCGTTTTCCGCCGGCATACCAAAGGCGTCCCAGCCCATCGGCTGCAGCACATTCTTGCCCTGCATGCGCTGATAGCGGGCGATTACATCGCCGATGGTGTAGTTGCGCACATGGCCCATGTGCAGCTTGCCGCTCGGGTAGGGGAACATCGACAGGCAGTAGAAAGTCTCCTTGCCTGGTTGTTCACTCACTACAAAGGAATTCTGCGCATCCCAATGGGACTGCGCGGCGGCTTCGATTTCACGGGGCGAATACTGTTCTTGCATGGCTACCGGCGCTTGGAATGAGGGCTTGCGGGAAACGCCGTAGCATACATGAGCCCCGCTTACTCAGGGAAACCCTGATTAATCAGCGGCCTGTTGGCCTTGGGGATGTTTTCGCCGTTTGTCGCGAGGGGCCGCTGGTTAAGGGGTGGCCGCTAAGCTTGAAGTATCGGGCGCAACGCTGCCCGCGTGAGGTGATAAATGGCAGAGTTAAGGCGCAGCGCACCGACTGGTGGGCCCTACGAGCGGCTGTTACAGCGCCTCGCCATTGCATTGGATGAGGCCGACAATTTGGGTGCGATGTCCACGCAACCGCTGCTTGAATTAGAGCTGCGTGGTTTGACGGCGGCAGAGATGGAACTGATTCGCGCTTACCTTGAACGTGACCTTGACTGGCTGCGTGGCTGGCACGCCGCGGCTCAAGAAATGACCCAGATCGAGCAGTTTCAGAACACCCGCAAGTTAGCCCGTGGTGGGCATAAAACCGCAGCCGTGTTGCCCAGTAAGGCCAACCCGCTGCGCAATCATCGTATGCAACTCTGCTGCGCCTTGTGTGGTGACGTCACGGGCTGGCAGTCAGGCCATACGGTGCTAGCGTGCAAGACCTGCGGTTCGCAGTTGTTTCGCGTACGTAATCCTCGCTAGGCTGCGCGCACCCTTGGAGGTGCTCGATGCCGATTCGCTACATCCTCAAACAGTTCTTTCTGCCGCCTGGCCTTTTCCTACTGTTGCTGCTGGCCGCTTGGTGGCTACGCCGCCGCTTTCCGCGCTTGGCGACCGGCTGTTTGGTGCTCGGGTTAGGCGGCATGTGGCTGTTTAGCCTGCCGGTGGTGGTTGAGTCTTTGGCGCGAATGCTGGAAGCCGAGCGGGCCTTGAATGAGCCGCAATGGGCTGATTTGGCTCGGCACGCAGAGGTGATTGTGGTGTTGGGCGGCGGGCGAGAGCTGGCAGACCCAGGCTGGGGCGCCGACCAGCCCAGCTTGCTGGCGTTGGAGCGCGTGCGTTTCGCAGCGCGTTTGGCCAAAGCCTCGGGTTTGCCGCTGCTGATCAGTGGCGGGTTGCACTATGGTGTCCCACCGAGTGAGGCCGCGCTGATGGCTGAGGTGCTGGCACGCGATTACGATTTGCCGGTGCGTTGGCAGGAAGGCTTGAGCCGCACAACTTGGGAGAATGCGACCCACAGCGCCGAGCTACTCAAAGCCGCTGGTATTCATCGTGTGGTGCTGGTGACTCAGGCCTGGCATATGCCCAGGTCACGCTGGAGTTTCGAGCAGGCGGGTTTGCAGGTGGTCAGCGCGCCCATGGGTTTTCTCGGTACGCCCAATGGACGCCCAGCCGGTGGCTGGCTGCCGGAGGGTAAGGCGGTATGGCAGAACGGCCTGCTGCTTAACGAGGCCATTGGGCTGTTGGGCTATCGGCTGTTTTATCGGGGCCCCGCTGAGCAGTAATAAGCCCCTGTTTGCAGTCTAACTGTTGATCAACTCCGCATGGTGGCAAGCCACCTGCCGTGCATCCAGTAGGCGCAGGTCGGGCTGTTCAACCTGGCAGCGCTCATTGGCGCGCGGGCAGCGCTGATGAAAAGCGCAACCGCTGGGCGGTGACAGCGGGTTGGGCAGCTCGCCACTGATCTTGATCTTCGGTTTGCTCGGGTCAGGGTGAATGGTCGGCGTCGCCGACAGCAATGCCTGGGTATAAGGGTGCAGCGGGCGATTGTAAATCTGCTCGCTGGGGCCCATTTCCACTGGGCGGCCGAGGTACATCACCAGCACATCATCGGCAACGTGGCGCACCACCGAGAGGTTGTGCGAGATAAACACGTAGCCGGTGTTGAACTGCTCCTGCAGGTCCATAAACAGGTTGAGCACCTGGGCCTGGATCGATACGTCCAGCGCCGAGGTCGGTTCATCCGCCACCAGCACCTTGGGTTGCAGCATCATCGCGCGGGCCAGGGCGATGCGCTGGCGCTGGCCGCCGGAGAACATATGCGGGTAGCGTTGGTAGTGCTCGGGGCGCAGGCCGACCTGCTGCATCATCGCCTGGACCTTTTCGCGGCGCTCCAGCCGCGACAGCGCGGTGTTAATCAGCAGCGGCTCGCCGAGCTGGTCGCCGACCTTCTGCCGGGGGTTGAGCGAGGCGTAGGGGTTCTGAAAAACCATCTGCACATCACGTCGTAGCTGCTTGCGCTGCGCCTTGTTGGCGCCAGTTACTTCCTGCCCGGCGATTTGCAGCGAGCCTGAGCTGGGCTCCTCAATCAGCGTCAGTGCGCGGGCCAGGGTGGATTTTCCGCAGCCAGACTCGCCGACCACCGCCAGAGTTTTGCCCGCTTGCAGTTCAAAGGACACGCCGTTGAGCGCCTGCACCTGAGCGTTGGGCTGGAACAGGCCGCGGGATATTTCGTAGTGACGGGTGAGGTCGCGAGCAGTCAGGACGGCGCTCATCAGGCCACCTCCGCAGTCAGGTTGAGCGGGTAGAAGCAGCGTGCTGCGCCACGTTCATGGGCATCCAGGCTCGGCCGTTGTTCACGGCAGTGCGCCTGGGCGTAAGGGCAGCGTGGTGACAGCAGGCAGCCCAGCGGCCGGTCATAGCGGCCTGGGACGATGCCGGGCAGGGTGGTCAGGCGGCGCTGGCCCTGGCTGTGCTCAGGAATTGCCTTGATTAGCGCTTCGGTATAGGGGTGTGTCGGGGTGTCGAACAGCTGCGGCACGCTGCCGATTTCCACCGCTTGGCCGGCATACATCACGCAGACTCGTTGTGCGGTTTCGGCTACTACGGCGAGGTCATGGGTGATCAGGATCAGGCCCATGTCCTGTTCGCGTTGCAGCCCGACCAACAGCTCCATGATCTGCGCCTGGATGGTCACATCCAGCGCCGTGGTCGGCTCGTCGGCAATCAGCAGTTTCGGTTCGGCGGCAATCGCCATGGCAATCGCCACGCGTTGGCTCATGCCGCCGGAGAGTTGATGTGGGTAAGCATTCAGGCGGCTGGCGGCGGCGGGGATTTCTACCCGGTCGAGCAGTTGTAAGGCGCGCTGGCGGGCGGCCTGGCCTTTGAGGTGCAGGTGCTGACGCAGTACTTCCTCGATCTGATAGCCCACGGTAAAACTGGGGTTGAGGGCGGTCATGGGGTCCTGGAAAACCATCGACAGGTCCTTGCCGACGATATGCCGGCGTTGCCGTCCTTTGAGGCGCAGCATGTCGGTGCCATCGAATTGCAGGCTGTCTGCCGTGACGATGCCGGGCGCGTCAACCAGGCCCGTCAGCGCCAGCATGGTCACTGATTTACCCGAACCGGATTCACCGACAATCGCCAGGACTTCACCCTTGGCCACGCTCAGGTCGAGGCCGTCGACTACGGGTACCGCGTCAGCGCCGCCGAAGCGCACGGACAGGTTCTTGATATCCAGTAAGCTCATGCGGCGGTCTCCGGGCGTGCATTCGGACGCCGGTAGGATGGGTTGAGTCGTGCGATACCCATGCTGTTGGTCGAGCGGCGATGATGGGTATCGCTGTGCTCTACCCATCCTACGAAATGTTCTGCAGGGTGGCTCATGCTCGCCTCCTCACTGGGCATTTTTCAGCTTAGGGTCGAGTGCATCGCGTAGCCCGTCGCCCATCAGGTTGATTGCCAGCACGCTGAGCAGAATGGTCAAGCCGGGCAGGCTGACCACCCACCAGGCGCGTTCGATGTAGTCGCGCGCTGAGGCCAACATGGTGCCCCACTCAGGCGTTGGCGGTTGTACGCCGAGGCCGAGAAAGCCCAGGGCGGCGGCATCGAGAATTGCTGAGGAGAAGCTCAGGGTGGCCTGCACGATCAGCGGTGCCATGCAGTTGGGCAGCACGGTGATAAACATCAGTCGCGGCAAACTGGCACCGGCCAGGCGTGAGGCGGTGACGTAATCGCGGTTTAGCTCGCCCATTACGGCGGCGCGGGTCAGGCGCACGTAAGACGGTAGCGAGACGATGGCGATGGCGAAGATGGTGTTGATCAGCCCCGGGCCGAGGATGGCGACGATGGCCACCGCCAGCAGCAAGGATGGCAGGGCCAGCATGATGTCCATCAGGCGCATGATCGACGGGCCGAGCAGGCGCGGAAAGAAGCCAGCAACCAGCCCGAGAAGGATGCCTGGGATCAGCGACATCAGCACCGAGGCCAGACCAATCAGCAACGACAAGCGTGCGCCGTGGATGAGCCGCGAGAGCAGGTCGCGGCCGACTTCATCGGTGCCCAGCAGGAACTGCAATTGACCGCCCTCCAGCCAGGCGGGCGGGGTCAGCATAAAGTCGCGGTATTGCTCGCTGGGGTCGTGCGGCGCGATCCACGGCGCAAACAGCGCGCAGATCACCAGCAGGATCATAAACAGCAGGCCGGCAACCGCGCCTTTGTTGTGGGCAAAGGCTTGCCAGAACTCTTTGAGTGGCGAAGGGTAGAGCAGGCTCTGGTCGAGAGTGGTGCTTAGGGTTTCAGTTGTCATAGTGGGCTCCGTAGAACCTGTGCATGGCCTCGCGAGCTAGCGCGAGACAAGGAAAAAGCGGCTGAGGAAGCGAAGTGTGCTGTTGCACATGAGCATTCCGAAGCTGGTTTTGACGCGGTATCGCCGACGCGCAGCAGGCCATGGGCAGGTTCTTAGCGCTGATGGCGAATGCGTGGGTTGGCCAATCCGTAGAGAATGTCCACCACGAAGTTGACCAAGATCACCAGGCAAGCGATCAGCAGAATGCCGTTCTGCACCACCGGATAATCGCGTGCACCGATCGATTCGATCAGCCATTTGCCGATGCCTGGCCAGGAGAAGATGGTTTCGGTCAGCACCGCGCCGGCCAGCAGCGCACCGACTTGCAGGCCGAACACCGTGAGCACCGGGATCAGTGCGTTACGCAGGCCATGCACAAACACCACGCGGGCTGGCGATAGGCCCTTGGCGCGGGCCGTGCGCACATAGTCCTCGCGCAGCACTTCGAGCATCGCCGAGCGGGTCATGCGGGCGATCACCGCGAGCGGGATGGTGCCGAGCACAATGGCCGGCAGAATCAGGTGGTGCAGGGCATCGGCAAAGGCACCGGGTTCATCGGCCAACAGGGTATCGATCAGCATAAAGCCGGTGACCGGCGGGATGTCGTACAGCAGGTCGATGCGCCCGGATACTGGCGTCCAGCCCAGCCAGACCGAGAAAAACATGATCAACAGCAGGCCCCACCAGAAAATCGGCATGGAGTAGCCGGCGAGCGAAATGCCCATCACTCCGTGGTCAAATAATGAGCCGCGCTTGAGGGCGGCGATCACCCCGGCGATCAGGCCCAGGGTGCCGGCAAATAACAGGGCGGCCAGGGCCAGCTCCACGGTGGCGGGGAACAGTGTGGTGAATTCATCCCAGACACTGGTGCGGGTGCGCAGCGATTCGCCCAGATCACCCTGGGCCAGTTGGCCGATGTAGTCGAAATACTGGGCATACAGCGGTTTGTTCAGGCCCAAGCGTTCCATGGCCTCGGCGTGCAGCACCGGGTCGACGCGGCGCTCACCCATCATCACTTCCACCGGGTCGCCGGGAATCATGCGGATCAGCGCGAAGGTCAGCAGGGTGACGCCGAAAAAGGTGGGGATCAGCAGCCCCAAACGTCGGGCAATAAAAGACAGCATGCGAATGGGTGCTCCAGTGCGCGCCTGGCTGCAATGGCTGGGCGCTGTTATGCGGTATTTACAGGTGGTGCTCGGTTGGCGAGGGGCTAAACCGCCCGCCAACCGACGTGTTGCGTGTACTTACTTAACGCCGACGCCGTAGAACGAGTTCAACGCAAACGGGCTGATCCTGAAGTCCACAACCTTGTTGCTCATTGGCTGGTAGACCGTGGAGTGGGCGATCGGTGTGATCGGCACTTCACGTTTGAGGATCACCTGGGCTTGCTTGTACAGCTCGGTGCGCTCGGCGGTGTCGGTCACGCGCTTGGCGGCTTTCACCAGCTTGTCGTAGTCGGCATCACACCACTTGGAGAAGTTGTTGCCGTCTACCGCATCACAGCCATACAGGGTGCCCAACCAGTTGTCCGGGTCACCGTTGTCGCCGCTCCAGCCGATCAGCATGGCGTCGTGTTCGCCGGCCTTGGCGCGTTTGAGGTATTCGCCCCATTCGTAGGTGACGATCTTGGCCTTGATGCCCACTTTGGCCCAGTCGCTTTGCAGCATCTCGGCCATTAGTTTGGCGTTGGGATTATACGGACGCTGCACCGGCATGGCCCACAGGGTGATCTCGGTGCCTTCCTTGACGCCGGCGGCCTTGAGCAGCGCCTTGGCTTTCTCCGGGTCGTAGGCCGGGTCTTTGATGCTGTCGTTGTACGACCACTGGGTCGGTGGCATGCCGTTGACGGCCAGCTGACCGGCGCTCTGGTAAACCGCGTCGATGATCCCTTGTTTGTTCACCGCCATGTCCAGCGCCTGGCGTACTTCGAGTTTGTCGAACGGCGGGTGGGTGACGTTGTAGGCGATATAGCCGACGTTGAACCCGGCCTGCTCTGGCATGACCAGATTCGGGTCTTTTTTCAGCGCGTCCAGATCTGCCGGGCGTGGGAACAGGGTGACCTGGCATTCGCCAGCCTTGAGCTTTTGCATGCGCACCGAGGCGTCGGTGTTGATGGCGAAGATCAGGTTGTCGATCTTCACCTCATCCGGTTGCCAGTATTCCTTGTTGCTCTTGAAGCGAATCACCGCGTCTTTCTGGTAACGGCTGAACACGAACGGGCCGGTGCCGATGGGCTTCTGGTTGATATCGGCGGCCTTGTCGGCCTTGAGCAGTTGGTCGGCGTACTCGGCGGATTGGATCGAAGCAAAGCTCATCGCCAGGTTCTGGATAAAGGCGGCGTCCACTTCGTTGAGGCTGAACGTGACGGTCATGTCGTCGAGTTTTTCGATCTTGGCGATATTGGCGTCCATGCCCATGTCGGTGAAGTAGGGAAACTCCGACGGGTAGGCTTTGCGGAAGGGGTGGTCGGTGTTGAGCATGCGCTGGAAGGTGAACAGCACGTCATCGGCGTTGAAGGTGCGGCTCGGCGTGAAGTACTCGGTGGTATGGAATTTCACGTTCGGGCGCAGATGGAAGGTGTAGCTCAGACCGTCTTCGCTGATCTCCCACTTCTCGGCCAGGCCGGGGATCACTGCGGTGCCGCCCCGCTCAAACTGGCTCAAACGGTTGAACACAGTTTCTGCTGCAGCATCGAAATCGGTACCGGTGGTGTACAGGCCAGGGTCGAACCCGGCGGGGCTGCCTTCGGAGCAGAACACCAGGTTGCCGGCAGCGCTGGCAAGCGGGGTGCTGGCGATCAGCCCAGCGGCGAGTAGAGCCTGAATGACGGCATTCTTACGCATAGTGACCTCATGGTTATTGTGGTTGTGATCCAGAGGGGGCTCTTGTGGAGACCTTGGGTGAAGCTATGCAGGCCACATGCCGACGGCAAGCGGCATGTGGCAGTGAGAGCAGGAATGGCGGTGCAACTATCTGTTGGTGTCGCATTTTTGTAAGTGTGGGCTGAACACATGGCAAAGCGCCGCTATCGTCGGGTAACGGCGCTGCTTCTGTTTGTAGCAGATGTCAGGGCATCTGCACCTCGATCACCCCATCGGCATTAATGATCACCTGGCTGGTGCCGGCTTCGATCTCTGGCGTAACCGCGGCATCCATCATGGCGGCGCCTTTCATCATTTCCATGCGCATCGGCATCGGGCGTTGGAAGCCGCCCGTGTTCAGATTCAGGCTGACCAGTTTGTAGCCGCTGCCGCCCAGGGCTTCGGTGGCCAGTTGGGCGCGTGCTTTAAACGCTGCGACGGCATCTTTGAGCAGCGCATCTTCGCGGGTCTTGCGGGTGTCGTCGGCAATGCTGAAATTCATCCCACCCATCTTCAGGGTTTGCAGCATTTCTCCGGTGAGTGTGGACAGGGCGCTGAAGTCCGCACTTTCCAGGCGCAGTTCGGCGCGTTCGCGCCAGGCAGTGATTTTCTGGCCCTTATCATCGCCCTTGTTTTCAGAATAAATCGGATAACTGTTGCGGCTGCCCGAGGCGACGCTGACGCCTTTGACCTTGCGCGCCTGAGCGATGCTGGCATTCAGGGTCTTGCTGATCTGTGCGGCAAGGGCGGCTGGGTCGCTGTCTTGGGCTTCTGTGTAGAGGGTGACGTGCATCAGGTCGTGGGCGATTTCCTGATTAACCTCGGCGCGCAGTGCGACCTGGTTATAACGTGCGTCTTCGGCCATGGCAGTAGTACTCAGTAAGGTGGCGGCGCTTAGCAGCAAGGCGGTGGCGAGGCGGGATAACAGCAGCATGACGATTCCTTTATGTGATGGGCGCATGGGCTATGCGCAGCTTTCCAGAGGGTAGACGTAGCTATCTGACTAGACGGGTTAAGCCAGGTTCCACTTTTTAGAATCTGCCTAAGATCTGCTGCGCGTCGGCGGTACAGCGTTAGAAATGGCCCGCTCTAGCTCTCGAGATCTGAAACAGACTCTTCGCGCTTTTATTGGCTGCGGCGTGTTGCCGCAGTTGGCCGTAGAGGGGCTTGGTTATACTCCTGCGGCTCGCGAAATGAGCATCTTGGAGATTCTATGCTCGCACCTGTGCAGCTACTGTCGGCGAGCCGGCAAAACCTCTGGCGCCTGACCCTGATCCGCATTCTAGTGCTGGCGGCGCAGGCGGGTTCCGTGGGACTGGCTTACAAATCTGGCGCATTACCGCTGCCCTGGCTGGAGCTGAGCGTCACTCTGGGCGTCTCTCTGGTGCTGTGTCTGCTCACGGCGTTGCGTCTGCGCGGGCCGTGGCCGGTGACTGAGCAGGAATACGCCGCGCAACTGGCTTGCGACCTGATTATCCACAGCGTGTTGCTGTACTACTCCGGTGGCTCGACCAACCCTTTTGTCTCCTATTACCTTGTGCCGCTGACTATCGCCGCGGCCACCTTGCCCTGGCTCTACACCATTACCTTGTCTGGCCTGGCGCTGGGCGGTTACACCTTTCTGCTGGTGTGGTCGCACCCGCTGGCGTTGCCAGCCGGTCCGCGGGAAAGCTTGCTGATCTACGGCATGTGGCTGAGCTTTGCCTTGGCCGCCGGGTTGATCACCTTTTTTGTGGCGAAGATGGCCGAAGAGCTGCGTCAGCAGGAAGAACTGCGCGCTGATCGTCGTGAGGAAGGCCTGCGTGATCAGCAGTTACTGGCGGTGGCCACCCAGGCCGCCGGTGCGGCGCACGAGCTGGGCACACCATTGGCGACCATGAGCGTGCTGATTAAAGAGCTGCGCCGCGAACATCAAGAACCGATGCTGCAAGAAGACCTCGCCGTGCTGCAGGAGCAGGTCAAGCTGTGCAAGGAAACCCTGCAGCAGCTGGTGCGCGCCGCTGAGGCGGATCGGCGTCAGGCGGTGGTCGAGTTGTCCTCGGTGGAGTGGTTGGAAACCACCCTCAACCGTTGGCACCTGATGCGCCCTGAAGCCAGCTATCGCTATCAATGTCTGGGTCGTGGCACGCCACCGAAGATGATGCCGCCGGCCGACTTGACCCAGGCGTTGCTCAATTTGCTGAACAACGCCGCCGATGCCTGCCCGGACAAATTGGATATCCGCCTGGACTGGGATCACCAGTGGCTGCGCCTGAGTATCCGCGACTTCGGTGCCGGCGTGCCGCTGGCGATTGCCGAGCAGCTGGGGCGGCCGTTCTTTACCACGAAAGGCAAGGGCTTCGGTTTGGGTTTGTTCCTTAGTCAGGCCAGCGTCACCCGTGCCGGCGGTACGGTTAAACTGTATAACCACGAAGAAGGCGGCACGCTCACCGAGCTGAAGTTGCCGCGCGCCTATGGCCGAAGCTAAGGAAATACCCGAATGAGCGATGAAGTGCTGTTCGAAGGTGAAGAACAACCGCACCTGCTGTTGGTTGATGATGACCCCACCTTCACCCGCGTGATGGCGCGCGCCATGAGCCGTCGTGGCCTGCGGGTTTCCACCGCCGGCTCGGCCGAAGAAGGCCTGGCAATGGCCGAGCAGGATTTGCCGGATTACGCGGTGGTCGACCTGAAAATGGAAGGCGACTCCGGCCTGGTGCTGCTGCCCAAGCTGCTGGAGCTGGATGCCGAGATGCGCGTGGTGATTCTCACCGGCTATTCGAGCATCGCTACTGCGGTGGAGGCAATCAAGCGCGGCGCCTGCAACTACCTGTGCAAGCCTGCCGATGCCGATGACGTACTGGCTGCGCTGCTCACCCAGCATGCCGATCTGGACACCCTGGTGCCGGAAAATCCCATGTCGGTGGACCGCCTGCAGTGGGAGCATATCCAGCGCGTGCTCAGCGAACATGAAGGCAATATCTCCGCCACGGCCCGCGCTCTGGGCATGCACCGGCGCACCTTGCAACGCAAACTGCAGAAGCGCCCGGTTCGGCGCTAGGCGCTGCGGGCGTATTTTTACGGCATGAAAGGCTGTTGAAAGCTTTCTGCTAAGCGACCTTGCTATCATTAGCCCCCTAACTAAGTGGCTCGTCAGGGGCTGTCATGCTTGCCATCGTTCAGCAAACCATCGGCGTTACCGCGCCAGTCTTCTCCATGCTGTTTCTCGGCGTGGCACTCAAGCGCTTCGGGTTGATTGATGCGGCGTTTATCAACACCGCCTCGACGCTGGTGTTTCGCGGCACTCTGCCGACTCTGCTGTTTCTCGGCATCATCAAGGCGGACCTAAGCACCGCGTTGCAGCCGGCACTGCTGTTGTACTTTGTGCTGGCCACCCTGGGGTGCTTCCTGCTGGCGTGGGGCTGGTCAATCGTGCGCTGCCCCGAGGCGGATCGCGGTATCTACACCCAGGGCGCCTTTCGCGGCAATAACGGCATTGTCGGGCTGGCGCTGGCCACCAGTATGTATGGCGATTATGGGCTGTCGGTCGGTGCCGTGCTCGGCGGCGTGGTGATCCTCAGTTACAACGTCTTGTCGGCCATCATCCTGGCGATTTATAGCCCACAGGCGAAGACCGATGTCTGGAGCCTGAGCAAGAGCATTGCCAGCAATCCGCTGATCATTGGTGTGCTGCTGGCGATTCCTATTGCCGCGTGGCACATCCCACTGCCCGAGTGGCTGCTGACCTCCGGTGGTTACTTTGCGCAAATGAGCCTGCCGCTGGCGTTGATCTGTATTGGCGGCACGCTGACCCTGGATTCCCTGCGACAAGGCAGTGGCATGGCCGTCAGCTCAAGCTTAATGAAAGTGCTCTGGTTGCCGTTCCTGGCTACACTGGGCGCGGTGCTGTGCGGTTTTCGCGGCGCCGACCTGGGCATTCTGTTTTTATATTTTGTCAGCCCGACGGCGGCGGCCAGCTTTGTCATGGCCAAAGCGGTGGGCGCTAACTATCAGTTGGCCGCCGCGATTATTGTGATCACCACGCTGGCGTCGGTCATCAGTACCAACCTGGGGTTGTTGGCCTTGCAGTGGGTGGGCTGGATCTAGCGCTGTTGGCGGGCCTAGCGCAGGTACAAAAAAAGCCGACGTTTGCGTCGGCTTTTTGCTGTTCAGGCGTTCAGACGTTCTGGAAGTCGTCGATCACTTCCTGCGCTGCGCGGAAGGCGTCGATGGCGGCGGGGACGCCGGCATACACCGCGCAGTGCAGCAGGGTTTCGCGGATTTCTTCTACGGTGCAGCCGTTGTTCAGTGCGCCACGCACATGGCCCTTGAGTTCCTGCGGGCACTTCAGCGCCGTCAGTGCCGACAGAGTGATCAGGCTACGGGTCTTACGGTCCAGGCCTTCGCGGGTCCAGACGCCACCCCAGGCGTGCTGGTTAACGAAGTCCTGCAGCGGCTGGGTAAAGTCGCTGGCGTTGTTCAGGGCGCGGTCGACAAAGGCGTCGCCCATTACTTCGCGGCGGACCTTCAGGCCCTGTTCGTGGCTGTCACTCATGCGGCTCTTCTCCTAATGGCCCCTCAGGCTTTCTGCTTGTGCCAGGCGCGTCCGGCAATGATCACCAGAGTCACGGCGGTCAGTGGCAAGGCATAACCCAGCATGGCCTCACCGAAGACCTCGGCGAACGGCTTGCCAGTCGACGACAGCACCAGGTAAACCGTGTAGGCCACGTAGTAGGCCAGGAACAGCAAGCCTTCCCAGCGGTTGATGCGGTAACCGGCGAAGAAAATTGGCAGGCAGGCCACGGCCACGGCGATCATCACCGGGAAGTCGAAGGCCAGGGCGTTGGCCGCCACATTGATCGCCTGCGGCGAGACCATCGAGGCCAGGCCGAGCACGCACAGCAGGTTGAAGATGTTGCTGCCCACGATATTGCCCACGGCGATGTCGCGCTCGCCCTTGATGGCCGCCATGATCGAGGTCGCCAACTCCGGCAGTGAGGTGCCAATAGCCACCACGGTCAGGCCGATCACCAGCTCCGAGATGCCCAGGGCGCGGGCCATGGTGACGGCGCTCTCGACCAGGAAGTTCGAGCCTGTGACCAGCAGCACCAGGCCGGCAATGATCAGGCCCAGGTTGATCGCCCAGGCATAGGGCTTGGCCGGCTCATCAAGGCCGAATTCCTTGGCAAACTCGTCATCCTCGGCGACAGCGCTCTTGTCGCGGCGCGAACTGATGATCAGGAAGCCGGTGTAAGCCAGCACGCCAGCAAACAGCAGGGCGCCATCGAGGCGGCTGAGGCTGCCATCCCAGGCCAGAGCATACACCACCAGGCTGGCGCCGATCATGATCGGGACGTCCAGGCGGATCAGCTGGCGCGAGACGATCAGCGGTGCAACCACCGCGGTCAGGCCGAGAATCAGCAGGACGTTGGCGATATTGCTGCCGATTACGTTACCAATCGCCAGGTCGCCGCTGCTATTGAAGGCGGCTTGCACGCTGACGGCGGTTTCCGGCGCGCTGGTACCAAATGCCACCACAGTGAGGCCGATGATCAGCGGCGGAATGCCGAATTGTGCGGCCAGTTTGGCAGCGCCGCGTACCAGCACTTCAGCGCCGGCCACCAGCAGCACCAGGCCGGCGATCAGGTAAACAAAGGTCATCAAGGTCATTGCAGGGGGCTCCATAAAAGTGGCGCTAGTTTAATCATCGGCTTGCGTTGCGCCAGAGGCTAAACAGGGCTGTCCATGGCTTCTTTGTAAACAGCTGTGTTCAGTCGGACAATTGTTCTACGCGCACCGGCACCACGCCGTCACGCAGCATATCCAGCTGTTCGGCAGCTTTTTGCGAGAGGTCGATAATGCGCTTTTTGGCGTAAGGGCCGCGGTCGTTGATGCGCACCACCACGGTTTTGTCATTGCGCAAGTTAGTGACCTGTACGCGGCTGCCGAATGGCAGGCTACGGTGCGCGGCGGTCAGCGCGTGCTGGTCGAAACGCTCACCGCTGGCGGTTTTGTTGCCGTGATGGCGTGCGCCGTAATAGGACGCCTGGCCTTCGGCGCGATAACCGTTCGGATCAATTGTGCCCTGGGTGGCGCAGGCACTGAGCAGCAAGCTGGCGATGGCAATCAAGATCAGGCGCATAGAGTCTCCGCTGGATGGGGGTTAGGGGGCGCTGCGCTCTACCCGCCTTACGAACAAAACAACGCCGGGCGAACCCGGCGTTGTCGGTGCGGGCCGTCCATGGCCTGCGGTTTGGATGAGCGTCGGCTCAGCCTTCGAGCTTTTGCTTCAGCAGTTGGTTCACCTGGCCGGGGTTGGCCTTGCCTTTCGAGGCTTTCATCGCCTGGCCGACAAAGAAGCCGAACATCTTGCCGCGCTTGGCTTCATCGCTGGCGCGGTACTGTTCAACTTGCTCGGCGTTGGCCGCCAGTACGTCATCGAGCATGGCTTCGATGGCGCCGGAGTCGGTGACCTGTTTCAGGCCTTTGGCTTCGATAACCTGGTCAGCACTGCCTTCGCCGTTGGCCATGGCCTCGAAGACCATCTTGGCGATCTTGCCGCTGATGGTGTTGTCCTTGATGCGCAGGATCATCCCGCCCAGCTGCTCGGCGCTCACCGGCGACTGCTCGATGTCCAGGTTGTCCTTGTTGAGCAGGCTGGACAGCTCGCCCATCACCCAGTTGGCGGCCAGCTTGGCATCGCCACACACGGCGTTGACGGCCTCGAAGTAGTCGGCCAGTTCGCGGCTGGCGGCCAGTACGTCGGCGTCGTAGGCGGATAGGCCGAACTCGCTTTCAAAGCGTGCGCGTTTTTCGACTGGCAGTTCCGGCAGCGTGGCGCGTACTTCGTCGAGGAAGCTTTGCTCGATCACCACCGGCAGCAGGTCAGGGCAGGGGAAGTAACGGTAGTCGTTGGCTTCTTCCTTGCTGCGCATGGAGCGCGTCTGGTCCTTGTTCGGGTCGTACAGGCGGGTTTCCTGCACCACTTTGCCGCCGTCTTCGATCAGCTCTATCTGCCGCTGCACTTCGTGGTTGATGGCTTTTTCGATAAAGCGGAACGAGTTGACGTTCTTGATCTCGGCGCGGGTGCCGAACTCGGCCTGGCCTTTGGGGCGTACCGAGACGTTGCAGTCGCAGCGCAGCGAGCCTTCGGCCATGTTGCCGTCGCAGATGCTCAGATAGCGCACCAGCGCGTGGATGGCTTTGACATAGGCCACGGCTTCTTTGGCCGAGCGGATGTCCGGCTCGGAGACGATCTCCAGCAGCGGCGTGCCGGCACGGTTGAGGTCGATACCGCTCATGCCATGGAAGTCTTCGTGCAGGCTTTTGCCGGCGTCTTCTTCCAGGTGCGCACGGGTGATGCCGATGCGCTTCTGGCTGCCGTCTTCCAGGGTGATATCAAGGAAGCCCTTGCCGACGATGGGGTGATCCATCTGGCTGGTCTGATAGCCCTTGGGCAGGTCTGGGTAGAAGTAGTTTTTACGGGCGAAGATGTTGGTGCCGGCGATTTCAGCATCAATCGCCAGGCCGAATTTACAGGCCATGCGCACCGCTTCGGCGTTCAGTACCGGTAACGTGCCGGGCATGCCCAGGTCAATCAGGCTGGCCTGGGTGTTGGGCTCGGCACCAAAAGTGATGGCGCTGGCGGAGAAAATCTTCGATTGGGTGCTGAGCTGGGCGTGAATTTCCAGCCCGATTACGGTTTCCCATTGCATCTGTTTATTCCTCAGAAGCCAGTCGGCGCTTGTGTGTGCCAGTCAGTAACCTGTTGGTACTGGTGGGCGACGTTGAGCAAGCGGCCTTCCTGGAAGTAAGGGGCGAGCAGTTGCACACCGACCGGCAAGCCGTCGACGAAGCCCGCAGGCATCGACAAACCGGGGATGCCGGCCAGGTTGGCGGTGATGGTGTAGATATCTTCCAAGTAAGCCGCGACCGGATCGTTGTTCTTCTCGCCGAGCTTCCAGGCCAGGTTTGGCGTGGTTGGGCCGAGGATCACGTCGACGTCATTGAAGGCGGCGACAAAATCATTCTTGATCAGGCGGCGGATCTTCTGCGCTTTCAGGTAATACGCATCGTAGTAACCGGCGGACAGCGCGTAGGTGCCGACCATGATTCGGCGTTTTACTTCCGCGCCAAAGCCTTCGCCGCGCGAACGCTTGTACAGGTCTTCCAGGTTCACCGGGTTTTCGCAGCGATAGCCGAAGCGCACGCCGTCGAAGCGCGACAGGTTGCTGCTGGCTTCGGCTGGGGCTATCACGTAGTAGGCCGGAATGGCGTGCTGCATATTCGGCAGGCTGATTTCTTTAACGGTTGCGCCGAGCTTTTTCAGCTCGTCGACCACCGCCATGACTTTCTCGCCGATGCGAGCATCCAGGCCCGCGCCGAAGTACTCCTTCGGCAGGCCGATGCGCAGGCCGGCGAGTGGCTGAGTCAGTGCTGCCAGGTAGTCGTCGACCGGTTGATCAACGCTGGTGCTGTCCTTGGCATCGAAACCGGCCATGGCTTGCAGCATCAATGCGCAATCTTCAGCGGTGCGGGCCAGCGGGCCGCCTTGGTCGAGGCTGGAGGCGTAAGCGATCATGCCCCAGCGCGATACGCGGCCGTAAGTCGGCTTGATCCCGGTAAGGTTGGTCAGCGCCGCCGGCTGGCGGATCGAACCGCCGGTGTCGGTGCCGGTCGCGGCGGGGAGTAGGCGCGCTGCCACGGCAGCAGCCGAGCCGCCGCTGGAACCGCCCGGTACGCGAGTCAGATCCCAAGGGTTTTTCACCGCGCCATAGTGGCTGGACTCGTTGGCCGAACCCATGGCGAACTCGTCCATGTTCAGCTTGCCCAGGGTCACGCTACCGGCTGTCGCTAATTTCTCAACCACAGTGGCGTTATACGGGGCTTTGAAACCCGTGAGGATCTTCGAGGCGCAGCTGGTCAGCACGTCTTGGGTGCAGAACAGGTCTTTGTGGCCGATTGGGGCGCCGAGCAGTGCGCCGTTTTCGCCCGCGGCGCGGCGAGCGTCTGCGGCCTTGGCCTGGTTCAGCGCCAGTTCTTCGGTCACGGTAATAAAGCTGTTGAGCTGTGGGTCAAGCTGCTGAATACGCGCCAGCAGGCTGCGGGTCAGCTCTTCGGATGAAAATTGCTTGTCGGCGAGTGCGCGGGCGATCTCGGCCAGGGTCAGTTGATGCATGGCTAGGCGTTTCCCTTACTCGATGACTTGCGGGACCAGGTACAGACCGTTTTCTACGGCCGGAGCGATGGCCTGATAGGCGTCGCGCTGGTTGCGTTCGGTGACCTGGTCGGCGCGTAGGCGCTGAGTGGCTTCCAGTGGGTGAGCCAGTGGCTCGATGCCATCGGTATTGACGGCCTGCATCTGATCAATCAGGCCGAGAATGTTATTCAGCGTCTCGGTGGTACCCGGAATATCGGCTTCATTCAGGCCCAGTCGGGCCAGATGAGCGATTTTCTCCACGTCGGAGCGTTCAAGCGCCATCAGGTTTCTCCCTATATAAGGCTGCGCAGTGTTGGCTGCCTTTGGAAATGTGAGCGGGTCGCCATGCGCAAAAAACGCAGGGAACAGACAGTGACAGGTGGTGGTCAAAGGCCGCGATGATGGGCCGTAATGCCCGGAAAAGCGGCAATCTAACATATTGGTGCCTTGCTCAAAATCCCTGCCGTTGTTAGAGTTTGCCGCACTTTTTTACCCACGCGTTGCCTAGGGTCCCTATCCCATGTTCAAAAAACTGCGTGGCATGTTTTCCAGCGATCTTTCTATTGACCTGGGCACTGCCAATACCCTGATTTATGTCCGCGAGCGCGGCATCGTTTTGAACGAGCCGTCGGTCGTGGCTATTCGTACCAGCGCCAACAACCAGAAAAGCGTTGTGGCGGTCGGTACTGAAGCCAAGCGCATGCTCGGCCGTACGCCCGGTAACATCGCGGCCATCCGTCCGATGAAAGACGGTGTGATTGCCGATTTCAGCGTCTGCGAGAAGATGCTGCAGTACTTCATCAACAAGGTTCACGAAAACAGCTTCCTGCAGCCTTCGCCGCGCGTGCTGATCTGCGTACCGTGCAAATCCACCCAGGTTGAGCGTCGCGCGATCCGTGAGTCGGCCCTCGGCGCCGGTGCCCGCGAAGTGTTCCTGATCGAAGAACCAATGGCAGCAGCCATTGGTGCCGGCCTGCCGGTGGAAGAAGCCCGCGGTTCGATGGTTGTCGACATCGGTGGCGGCACCACGGAAATCGCCCTGATTTCCTTGAACGGTGTGGTTTACGCCGAGTCCGTGCGTGTCGGCGGTGACCGTTTCGACGAAGCCATCATTACCTATGTGCGCCGTAACTACGGTTCGCTGATCGGTGAATCCACCGCTGAGCGCATTAAGCAAGAAATCGGCACGGCCTACCCGGGCGGCGAGCTGCGTGAAGTCGATGTGCGCGGCCGTAACCTGGCTGAAGGAGTACCGCGCAGCTTCACCCTGAACTCCAATGAAGTGCTTGAGGCGCTGCAGGAATCTCTGGCGACCATCGTGCAGGCGGTCAAAAGCGCCCTGGAGCAATCGCCGCCGGAGCTGGCCTCCGACATCGCCGAGCGCGGCCTGGTCTTGACCGGTGGTGGCGCCCTGCTGCGTGACTTGGACAAGCTGCTTGCACAGGAAACTGGCTTGCCGGTGATCGTCGCCGAAGACCCGCTGACCTGCGTGGCACGCGGTGGCGGCAAGGCGCTGGAAATGATGGACCGCCACACCATGGACCTGCTGTCCTCGGAGTAAGGTGGCTGGTTAAACGCCCCGTGCAGCCCATACAGGTGCTGCACGCGTCGACCTTTCCTATTGAACCTAAGCTGCAACCGGGTATCTTCCCGCTTGCAGCTTTTGTTTGCTGCCTGATGCCGTGAGGAGCTGCCGATTAAACCGCTATTTGCCAAAGGACCTTCGCTGGGTGTGCGCCTGTTGGTGTTCACCGTGTTGTCGGCTGCGCTGATGGTGGTCGATGCGCGGTTCACCTGGCTGCAGCCGCTGCGTGCGCAATTGGGGCTGATCGTTGAGCCGATCTATTGGGCAGGTAGCTTGCCGGTAAGGGCGTGGGAGGGGGCAACGCAGGAGTTGAGCACGCGCAGTGAGTTGACTGCCGAGAATGAGCAACTCAAAGCCGAGCAGCTGATCATGCAGCGCCGCCTGCAGAAGCTGGCAGCCTTGACTGAGCAAAACGTGCGCCTGCGCGAGTTGCTCAACTCGGCCGCCTTGGTCGATGACGAAGTGCTAGCCACCGAGCTGATCGGCATCGACCCGAATCCCTTTACCCACCGCATCCTGATTGATAAAGGTGAGAAGGATGGCGTGGTCCTGGGCCAGCCGGTGCTCGATGCGCGCGGCCTGATGGGCCAGGTGGTCGAGGTCATGCCCTACACCTCGCGCGTGTTGTTGCTCACAGACACCACCCACAGCATTCCCGTGCAGGTTAATCGCAACGGCCTGCGCGCTATCGCCAGCGGCACCGGTAACCCCGAGCGCTTAGAGCTGCGACATGTGGCTGATACGGCGGATATCAAGGAAGGCGATTTGTTGGTCAGCTCCGGTATGGGCCAGCGCTTCCCGGCTGGTTATCCGGTGGCCACGGTCAGTGAAGTGATTCATGACTCTGGCCAGCCCTTTGCGATTGTACGGGCGGTGCCTACGGCGTCGCTCAACCGCAGCCGCTACATGCTGCTGGTGTTTACCGATCCGCGTAGCGCGGAGCAGCGCGCCACAGAGTCGGCGCAGGCGCAGGAAGCCCTGGACCGTGAAATTCTGCAGCAGGCACTCCCTGCGCAGCCTGCCGTACCCGCTAACCCGCCGGAGGCTGCGCAATAATGGTCGTGCGTGCAAATAATACTTGGGTTATCTGGCTGACCTTCGCCCTGGCGCTGCTGCTCAGTGTGTCGAGCATGCCGAAGTTTATGGAGTTGGGGCGGCCGCTCTGGCTGGCGCTGTTTCTGACCTACTGGGTGTTGGCATTGCCGCACCGTGTGGGCATGACCACGGCCTGGTGCATTGGCTTATTGGCGGATGTGCTGAACGGCAGTCTGCTTGGCCAAAATGCGTTAATCCTGACCCTGATTACCTTTTTGGTGCTGACCCTGCATCAGCGCTTGCGCATGTTCCCCATGTGGCAGCAAAGCACCGTGCTGCTGGTGGTGTTCGGCCTGGCGCAACTGGTGCAGCTGTGGTTGAACGCCCTGACGGGCAGCCGCCCACCGACCCTGGCGTTTGTCTTGCCGGCGCTGGTCAGTGCGTTGCTCTGGCCGTGGGTGTGCACGCTCCTGCGCGGCCTGCATAGACGTTTGGGTGTCAACTAAGCAGGCCATTCGGCCTTGCCTTTATCCGACAAGGAGATGTCTGCATGGCCACCCTCTATCTCGCCTCAGGATCACCGCGTCGACGTGAACTGTTGACGCAAATCGGCGTGTCCTATCTCACGTTAAGCGCTCCGGTGGATGAAAATACATTGCCAGACGAGTCGCCAATCGCCTATGTAGAGCGTCTGGCGCGAGCCAAAGCGCAAGCCGGGTTGGCTGCCCTGGCCGATACGCACGAGGCGGTTGTGCTCGGCGCTGATACGGCGGTGGTGCTCGATGGGCGGATTCTCGGTAAACCCGCGGATCGTGACGAGGCCCTGGCAACCCTCAGCGCGTTGTCCGGTCGCAGCCATGACGTGCTGACCGCAGTGGCGCTGGTCAGCCCTGAGCGGGTGGTGGCGCGGGTGGTCACCAGTCAGGTTACGTTCCGTGTGTTGAGTCAGGCTGAAATCGACGCCTATTGGGCCAGCGGTGAGCCGCAGGACAAGGCGGGGTGTTACGGTATTCAAGGGCTGGCGGCGGTGTTCGTCAGCCAGTTGCACGGCAGTTATTCAGCGGTAGTGGGTTTACCCTTGTGTGAGACGGCTGGATTGCTCGCAGAATTTGCTATTCCGTGCTGGCAGTCGCTGCCAGATCACAGTCAATAGGTTGCGGGTCGCGGGTGAGTGAGCGTGTTTATCGGCACTTATTCCGGGCTTTCAGCTTTATCTCAGAAGAGATGAGCGCATGAGTGAAGAGATCCTGATCAACATCACGCCAATGGAATCGCGCGTGGCGGTGGTAGAAAACGGCGTGCTGCAGGAAGTGCACGTTGAGCGCACGCAAAAGCGCGGTATCGTCGGCAATATCTACAAAGGTAAGGTAGTGCGCGTACTGCCGGGCATGCAGGCGGCCTTTGTCGATATCGGCCTGGAGCGTGCCGCGTTTATCCATGCCGCGGAAATCTCCAGCCGTGAAGGCCCAGCGGTGGAAAGCATCAGCGCCCTGGTGCATGAAGGGCAGAGTTTGGTGGTGCAGGTCACCAAAGACCCGATTGGCAGCAAGGGCGCGCGCCTGACCACCCAGTTGTCGATTCCATCACGTTACCTGGTGTACATGCCGCGCACCGCGCATGTGGGCATCTCGCTGAAAATCGAGGATGAGGCCGAGCGCGAGCGCCTCAAGCAGGTGGTGACCGATTGTGTGGCGGCCGAAGGTATTGAGGAGGCCGGTGGTTTTATTCTGCGTACCGCCGCCGATGGCGCCGGCGCCGATGAGATCCTCGCGGACATCCGTTACCTGCGCCGTCTGTGGGGGCAAATCGCCACGCAGATGAAGGTCGCTCCGACACCGCTGGTGATCTATGAGGACTTGAGCCTGGCGCTGCGTACCCTGCGCGACCTGGTTAATCCAAAAATCGAGAAAATCCGCGTCGACTCGCGTGAGACCTTCCAGAAAATTACCCAGTTCGTTGCTGAGCTAATGCCGGAAATTGCTGACCGTCTGGAGCATTACCCGGGCGAGCGGCCAATTTTTGATCTGTATGGCGTCGAAGGCGAAGTCCAGAAAGCCCTGGAACGTAAGGTGCCACTCAAGTCCGGTGGTTACCTGATCATTGATCCGGCCGAGGCGATGAGCACCATTGATGTGAACACCGGCGCGTTCGTCGGCCATCGCACGCTGGAAGAAACCATCTTCAAGACCAACCTGGAAGCCGCCACGGCGATTGCCCGACAGCTGCGCCTGCGCAATCTGGGCGGGATCATCATCATCGACTTCATCGACATGGAAGATGAAGAACACCAGCGTCAGGTGTTGCGCACCCTGGAGAAACAACTGGAGCGTGACCACGCCAAGACCAACATCATTGGCATCACCGAGCTGGGCCTGGTGCAGATGACCCGCAAACGCACCCGCGAAAGCCTCGAACAGGTGCTTTGTGAGCCGTGCAGCTGCTGCCAGGGGCGCGGCAAGCTGAAAACCGCAGAGACCACGTGTTACGAAATCTTCCGCGAGATTTTGCGCGAGGCGCGGGCCTATCAACCCGAAGGCTACCGCGTGCTGGCCAACCAGAAAGTGGTCGACCGCCTGCTCGATGAGGAGTCGGGCAATGTGGCTGACCTCGAGGCCTTTATCGGGCGCACCATCAAGTTTCAGGTCGAGACCATGTATTCCCAGGAGCAGTACGATGTGGTGCTGCTCTGATATGCGTGCCGACTGCTCAGGCGTGAACTGAATGCAGGCATTGGCGCGCGGACTCGCCCTGCTGCTGCGTACGGCATTGGGGCTGTGCGCCTTGGCGCTGGTGCTCGCCGCCTTTTACGTCAGCCTCGGTCGCGAGTTGGTGCCGCTGGTCGCCGAATACCGTCTGGAGGCTGAAGACAAAGTCCGCGAAGCATTGGCCATGCCGGTGCGGATCGGCGCGCTGGAGGGTCTTTGGCAAGGCTTCTCACCGCTGCTAACCGCCCACGATGTGGCGATTGGCGAGGGGCCGGGCGCCTTGCAGTTGGATCAAGTGCGCGTGGTGCCCGATGTGCTGGCCAGTCTGTTGGCGCGGCAGATACGGATTGCCCGCCTTGAACTCGATGGCGTGCAGCTGGTGGTGGCGCAGAGCGAAGACGGTACCTGGTCGCTCAAGGGCTTGGCGCCACGCAGCGAGCCCGCGCCGCTGGACCTGGGCCAGCTGCTGGCGCAGTCGCAGGCGGTTAAGCGCCTGACGCTGGTTAATAGCCAGGTGACTGTGCTGGCGTACGATCAGCCGGTGCGTACGCTGACCTATGTCAATCTCACCCTGTACAACGGCAGCACGCGGCAGCGTTTGGACGGGCGTTTGCGCTTGCCGGACGGGCAGCCGCTGGCCCTGCAGTTGCGCACGCGTCTAAGTGCCGAACACTGGCAGGATGCTGAAGCCGATCTTTATCTCAGCTTGCCGCAGAGCGACTGGGCGGCCTGGGTGCCGGCGAGTCTGCTGGCGCAGTGGCGGCTTGAGCAGTTACAGCTCGGCGGTGAGCTCTGGTTGCGCTGGGCCAAGGGCGGTGTGCAGCGTGCCGTCAGCCGCCTGCATGTGCCGCAGTTTGCGGCTGGCTATGCCGAGCGTGAATCGGTTGCGCTGAGTAACCTGGCGCTGAATGCTTATTTCACCCGCACGGATTCGGGTTTTCAGCTGTTGCTCGATGACCTGGCCTTCAGCCGGGGAGAGCAGCGTTGGGGCGACGTGCGTCTGGCGCTGACCCAGCTGGCGGAAAGCAGCGAAGTGCAGGAGCAGTGGTTGCTCAGTGCCGACCAGCTTGATGTGGCCCCGTTACAGCCGTTGGTGGCGGCCCTTGCGCCATTGCCGGATAACGCCCTGGCGTTGCTGGAGCAGCTTAAACCGCGGGGTGTATTGCGTAATATCCAACTCGACTACCGACCGCGGTTGAGCGACAGCAAGCGCTTGCAGTTCTCGGCCAACCTGGAACACGTCGGCTTTGCTGCATGGCACGGGTCGCCGGCGGCGGAGAATGTCAGCGGTAGCATCAGCGGTGATTTAGGCCAGGGAGAGCTGCGGCTCGATAGCGAAGACTTCTCCCTGCATTTTGACACCTTGTTTGCCAACCCCTGGCACTACAAAACCGCCAATGCGCTGCTGACTTGGCAAATTGATGAGCAGGCCTTCACCTTACGCAGCCCGTATTTACAGGTGGTCGGGGACGAAGGCCCGGCAGCCGGGGATTTTCTCATCCGCCTGCGCTTCGACCCCGCCGAAGAAGACTACATGGACCTGCGTGTTGGCCTGCGTAACGGCGATGCGCGCTTTACCGAGAAGTATCTGCCGAGCCGCTCGCCGGGCTTCAGCCATGAGCTGGATGCCTGGCTGAAAAGCGCGATTCGCGGTGGGGCAGTCGATGAAGGTTATTTCCAGTACCAGGGCTCGCTGAACAAGGGGGCTGAGAGTGCCGCGCGCAGCATCAGCCTGTTCTTTGCCGTGCATGATGCGGAGCTGGCCTTTCAGCCAGGCTGGCCGGCACTGCGTGAGGCGCGTGGCACGGTGTCAATTGAACACACCGGCGTGCGTGTGGCGCTTGCCGAGGGTCGCTTGCTTGATAGCCAGGTGCATAATGCCGAGGCTCTAATCGCCACCTCATTACCGGGCCAACCCGCGCGCTTGCTGTTAACCAGTGAGTTGAGCAGCTCGGTTGATGACGCCCTGCAGATCCTGCAGGAAACGCCGATCGGCACCGCAGACACTTTTGCTGGCTGGAGTGGTGAGGGGGCGTTGACCGGCAAGCTCAAGCTCGACTTACCCTTGCGCAAGGGGCTGGCCCCAGCCGTGGTGGTGGATTTCGCCAGCGCAGGCGCGCAGCTCAGCCTGCCTAATCCGCCGCTGCAATTCAGCCAGTTGCAGGGTGCATTTCGCTACAACACTGCCAGTGGCCTCAGTGCCCCGGACATTCGTGCTCAGGTGCTCGGCCATGCCGTGCGGGGCAAGGCCGTGGCCGAGGGTTCGCCGGGTAAAGCGCGTAGCCGTATCGATGCCAGCGGGCAAATTGCAGTCAGCGCGTTGAGTGCCTGGTTGGGCGTGACTCAGCCTCTGCCCGTTGGCGGCAATCTACCCTACCGCTTGCGCCTGACCCTGGACGGCGCCGACAGCCAGCTCCGCGTGAATTCCTCCCTCAAGGGGGCGACGATTTCGCTGCCAGCACCTTTCGGCAAAGCGGCCAGTGAGGCGCGCGACACCCAGTGGCGTATGAGCCTGGGCGGGCGCGAGCAGCGTTACTGGTTGGATTACGCCGACTTGCTGAGCCTGTCTTTTGCGGCGAGTCCCGGCCAGTTTAATCAAGGGCGGGGTGAGATCCGCTTAGCCGACGGCCCGGCACGCCTACCCACCAGCCAGGGCCTGCGCGTGCGTGGGCGCGTAGCGGAGCTGGATTGGTCGGCCTGGCAACAGGTGTTGGCCCCTTATTCCAGCTTGCCAGTCAATGAGGCGCAGCGTTTGTTCAAGGACGCACAGTTGCGTATTGCTCGCTTCACCGGCTTTGGCGTCAGCCTGGAGGCACTGGAAGTGGGTGTTAAGCGCGACGCTGCGACCTGGGCGGTCAGCCTCGACAGCCCGCAGGTGAAAGGCCGGGTGGGCTTGCCGGACGCTGCCGGCGTACCGATCGCGCTGGCGCTCGACTACTTACGTTTACCCGCAGCGCAGCTCAAGGATAAAGACGCACCTGTGGTGAATACACCCGATCCGCTGGCGGTGGTTGACCCGAGCGGCTTCCCGGCGCTGGACGTGCGCATCAACGAAGTCTTTCAAGGTATCGAGCCGTTGGGCAGTTGGTCGCTCAAGGCGCGTCCGGTAGAAACGGGTGTGCACTTCAGCGAGCTGGATCTCAACCTTAAAGGCTTAAAAGTGGCGGGGCGGGCGACCTGGCTGCAAACGGCCAGTGGCATGCGAACGGCCTATACCGGTCGCCTTGGTGGCGCGGATCTGGCCGACGTGCTGATTGCCTGGGGCTATGCCCCTACCGCCAGCAGCCGAGACTTTCATGTGGATGTAGATGCTGATTGGCCCGGCTCACCGGCCTGGTTCAGCATGAAGCGCCTCAGCGGCACGCTGGATGCGTCCCTGCGCAAAGGGCAGTTCTCCGAGGTTGAAGGGCCGGCTTCGGCGCTGCGAGTATTTGGGCTGCTGAACTTTAATTCGATTGGCCGACGCCTGCGGTTGGACTTCTCCGATCTGCTGGGTAAAGGCCTGAGCTATGACCGGGTCAAAGGCGTGTTGGAGGCTAAAAACGGGGTGTTTGTCACCCGTGAGCCGATCACCTTGGAAGGACCATCGAGCAACCTGGAGTTGAAGGGCACGCTGGACATGGCCAATGACCGCATTGATGCCAAGTTGCTGGTGACCTTGCCGGTGACCAACAACCTGCCGTTGGCGGCGCTGATTGTTGGTGCGCCGGCCATCGGGGGGGCGCTGTTTGTCGCCGATAAGCTGCTGGGGGATCGCGTTGCGCGCTTTGCCAGTGTGCAATACGACGTCACCGGGCCTTGGCAGAGCCCGGATATCAGCTTCGATAAGCCCTTTGAAAAGCCTCAGTAAAGCCTGCGTGGCGGATAGACAGCCGTGCAGTCTGGCGGCATGGCTTGTAAGCTGAAGGCTGATTTCCGCGATTGAGATAAAACCGCTATGACCCTCGCCGTCATCCAAATGGTCAGCCAGGCCGACGTTACAGCCAACTTGCTTCAGGCGCGCCAGCTGCTCGAGCAGGCTGCCGCGCAGGGCGCGCGGTTGGTGGTGCTGCCGGAAAATTTCGCCGCCATGGGGCGGCAGGATCTCGCCGCGCTGGGGCGTGCCGAAGCGCAGGGTGACGGGCCGATTTTGCCCTGGCTACGGCAAACCGCCCGTGACCTGGGGCTGTGGATCGTTGCGGGCACCTTGCCTTTGCCGCCAGATGGTCAGCCAGAAGCCAAAGCCCATGCCTGCTCCCTGCTGATCGATGACTGTGGTCAGCAGGTGGCGCGTTACGACAAGCTGCACCTGTTCGATGTGGATGTCAGCGACAGTCACGGTCGTTACCGTGAATCCGATGATTACGCCTTCGGCAATCAAGTGGTGGTGGCGGATACGCCATTCGGCCGTCTAGGCCTGACGGTTTGTTATGACCTGCGGTTCCCTGAGCTGTACAGCGCGTTGCGCGCCGCCGGGGCGGAGTTGATCAGTGTGCCAGCGGCATTCACCGCCGTGACCGGCGCAGCGCATTGGCAGGTATTAACCCGTGCGCGGGCGATTGAAACTCAGTGTTATGTGCTGGCGGCCGGACAAGGCGGCACGCATCCGGGCGGCCGCGAGACCTTTGGCCATTCGGCGATTATCGACCCGTGGGGGCAGGTACTTGGCAAGCTGGTGCAAGGCCCTGGTGTGGTGCTGGCTGAGCGCAATACCACTGAGCAAGCGGCGATTCGCCAGCGGATGCCGGTGGTGCGACATAAACGATTTTTTGCAGCGGCCGAACCGCGGCTGCCAGGTTTGGAGTAGTTATGAGCGATATGTTGGTATCCGTCAGCGAGCATTTGCTCGGGCCAGGCGGTTTGACCCTTGACCACCTGCCAGGTGTTTTGGCCGAGTTGGCCGGGCCAGGAGTGGATGCGGCTGACCTGTACTTCCAGAGCCAGGTTTCGGAAACCTGGGCGCTGGAAGATGGCATCGTCAAGGAAGGCAGCTTCAACCTCGACCAGGGCGTTGGCGTACGCGCGCAGTCCGGGGAAAAAACCGGTTTCGCCTACAGCAATGCGATCACCGCCGATGCCCTGAGTCAGGCGGCACGTGCGGCTCGCTCGATTGCCCGGGCTGGGCAAAGTGCCCCCGTGCAGGCGTTCAGCAGCCCGCTGGTGAAGCCCTTGTATGCCCAGAACAACCCGCTGGATGTGTTGGGCCGTGCGGAAAAGGTCGAGCTGCTCAAACGCATTGATGTTGCCACCCGCGCCCTCGATCCACGTATTCAGCAGGTCTCAGTTAGCCTGGCAGGTGTCTGGGATCGCATCTTGGTCGCCGCGGCTGACGGCAGCTTAGGGGCTGATATCCGCCCATTGGTACGCTTCAACGTCAGCGTAATCGTCGAGCAGAACGGTCGTCGTGAACGTGGCGGTCATGGCGGCGGCGGGCGCACCGATTACCGCTATTTCCTTGAGCAGACCAGCAATAACGAAGAGCGCGCCATGGGCTATGCCCGTGAGGCGTTGCGCCAGGCGCTGGTTAACCTGGAAGCGATTCCCGCACCCGCTGGCAGCATGCCGGTGGTGATGGGCGCGGGCTGGTCCGGTGTGCTGCTGCACGAGGCGGTCGGTCATGGTTTGGAAGGTGACTTCAACCGCAAGGGCAGTTCGGCCTACAGTGGCAAAATGGGCGAGAAAGTCGCCTCCAGCCTGTGCACCATCGTCGATGACGGCACTTTATTTGAGCGCCGTGGCTCGCTGAGCATGGACGATGAAGGCACGCCGACCCAGTGCACCACGCTGATCGAAAACGGTGTACTCAAGGGTTATATGCAGGACAAGCTGAATGCCCGCCTAATGGGCGTGGCGGCGACCGGTAACGGCCGGCGCGAATCCTACGCGCACTTGCCGATGCCGCGCATGACCAACACCTACATGCTCGCCGGTGAAAGCGACCCGGAAGAAATCATCCGTTCGGTGAAGAAAGGCATTTATTGCGCCAACCTCGGCGGCGGCCAGGTCGACATCACCAGCGGCAAGTTCGTCTTCTCCACCAGCGAGGCCTACTTGATCGAGGACGGCAAGATCACTGCGCCGGTCAAAGGCGCCACCCTGATCGGTAATGGCCCTGAAGCTATGAGCCGGGTGTCGATGGTCGGTAACGACCTGGCGTTGGACAGCGGCGTAGGCACCTGCGGCAAGGATGGCCAATCTGTACCAGTAGGAGTTGGCCAGCCGACGCTGAAGATTGATGCGATTACCGTCGGGGGAACAGGGTCGTAGGGTGTGTTGAGAAGGGCGTAGGGTGGGTTAGCCGAAGGCGTAACCCACCATCGCGGCTTAGCGCAAACCGCGTTGCGCTTCATCCAACTCGCGGATGTATTTGAAGATTTTGCGTGAAGCTGCTGGCGCTTTGTTTTGTGCCAGTTCGTGTTGAGCCTGGCGGATCAACTGACGCAGGTGTTGGCGGTCAGCCTCGGCATACTCACCGACAAAGGCCTCCAGGGTGTCATCGTTACCGTTGATTAGGCGGTCGCGCCAACGCTCGAGGTTATGGAAGCGTTCGTTGTACTGGCGTGTGGAGGCATCTAGCTGGTCAAGCAGGGTCAGGATGGATTCGACATCCTGGTCGCGCATCAACCGGCCGATAAACTGCACATGACGTTTTTTCGCCGCGTTGGCGGTGTGCTTGGGCGCTTCGGCGAGCGCGCGGCGCAGCTCGTCGGTCAGCGGTAGCTTGTTCAGCAGATCGAGCTTCAGGGTAGTAAGGCGTTGCCCCAGATCTTGTAGCGCATGCAGCTCGCGTTTGATCTGGGTTTTGCTCTTCTCGCCGGAGAAGTCGTCAAGGTATTCAGACATGGTGGCGGTCCAGTGGAAAACGCCGCCATGATAGCAGCAAGTTTCCAGCTGTAAGCGTCTGGCCTGTGTGGTCGCGCTTGCCGCTTATCGTTCAGGAGTTTTTATGAGTGCAGTAGATATCGTCGGGCCCCAGGCCGTGCCGCAATTGCAGGCTCAGGTGGAGCAGATTATTGCCGAAGCGAAAAAGCAGGGGGCCAGCGCCTGTGAGGTGGCCGTGTCAGTGGAGCAGGGCTTGTCCACCACGGTGCGTCAGCGCGAAGTGGAGACGGTCGAGTTCAACCGTGACCAAGGCTTTGGCATCACGTTATATGTTGGCCAGCGCAAGGGTTCGGCCAGCACGTCCGCCAGTGGTGAGGCGGCCATTCGTGAAACCGTCGCGGCAGCGTTGGCGATTGCTAAGCATGCCTCCGAGGATGAGTGCGCCGGCTTGGCCGATGCTGCACTGATGGCGCGCGAACTGCCGCAGCTGGATCTGTATCACGCCTGGTCAATCACCCCAGAGCAGGCCATCGAGCAGGCGTTGAGCTGTGAGGCGGCGGCTTTTGCTGCCGATCAGCGGATCAAGAACGCCGATGGCACCACGCTCAATACCCATCAGGGGTGCCGGGTTTACGGTAATAGCCATGGCTTTGTCAGTGGTTATGCCAGTACACGGCACAGCCTCAGCTGCGTAATGATTGCCGAGGCGGCCGGGCAGATGCAGCGCGACTACTGGTATGACGTTAACCGCCAGGGCGAGTTGCTGGCCGATGCAAGCAGCATTGGTCGCTTGGCTGCAGAGCGCGCTGTGAGCCGTTTGGGCGCGCGTCCGGTGCCGACCTGTGAAGTGCCAGTGCTGTTTGCCGCCGAGCTGGCAGGCGGGCTGTTTGGCAGCTTTCTAGCGGCTATTTCGGGAGGCAACCTGTATCGCAAATCGTCATTTCTTGAGGGGACTTTAGGTCAGCAGCTGTTCCCTGAATGGCTGACCATCGATGAACGGCCACATATTCCGCGGGCACTCGGTAGTGCTGCCTTCGATGGTGATGGTCTGGCGACCTATGCCAAGTCGTTTGTCGAGCGCGGCGAGCTGTTGTCCTATGTGCTCAGTACCTATTCCGGGCGCAAGCTGGGCATGCCCAGTACGGCTAACGCCGGCGGCGTGCATAACATGTTCGTCAGCCATGGCGATGAAGACCAGAAAGCCTTACTTAAGCGCATGGGGCGCGGGCTTCTCGTCACCGAGCTGATGGGGCAGGGGCTGAATATGGTCACCGGTGACTATTCGCGTGGCGCCGGTGGTTATTGGGTGGAAAACGGTGAAATCCAGTTTCCGGTGCAGGAAGTCACCATCGCCGGCAACCTGCGTGACATGTTCAAGCAGATTGTCGCAGTCGGTAATGATCTGGAACTGCGCAGTAACATTCGTACCGGTTCGGTGCTCATCGAGCGGATGACGGTAGCCGGTAGCTAAGTAATACGGCACAAAAAAGGGCTGCTCATTTGCGTGAGCAGCCCTTTTTAGGGTCGGCGGCTTTACTCGCCTTCATCGAAGTAGTTGTTGATCAGCTCACTCAGTGCCTGCAGGGCTTCGGCATCTTGCTCACCTTCAGTATGTAGGTGTACGTCAGTGCCTTTGCCGGCGGCGAGCATCATCACCGCCATGATGCTTTTGCCATCCACCAGGCTATCGGGGCTGCGACCGACTTTGACCTGACAAGGAAAACGCCCGGCAACGCCAACAAATTTGGCCGCCGCACGGGCATGCAGGCCAAGCTTGTTGATAATGGTGATTTCGCAGGCGGGCATCGCGGCAATTCCTTAGCTGAGGTCGCGGTGGCGAATCTGGACATTTTTTAGAATGGGCTTGAGTGTTTCGCCCAGGCGGTTGGCCAGGTATACCGAGCGATGATGCCCGCCAGTGCAGCCGATCGCCACCGTGACATAGGCGCGGTTGCTGGCGGCAAAGCGCGGCAGCCATTTGCTTAGGTAGGCAAGGATGTCTTGGTACATCTCCTCGACATCGGCCTGGGCGGTGAGGTAATCGACAACCGGCTGATCGAGGCCAGAGTAGTCGCGCAGGTCTGGCTTCCAGTAGGGATTGGGCAAGCAGCGCACGTCGAATACCAGGTCGGCATCCACTGGCATGCCGCGTTTGAAGCCAAACGATTCGAGCAGGAATGCCGTGCCCGGTTCGGGTTGGCTAAGCAGGCGTAGCTTGATGCTGTCACGCAGCTGGTACAGGTTGAGATGGGTGGTATCGATCTTCAGGTCGGCCAGGTCGGTGATCGGGCCTAGCAGCAGGCTTTCATCGGCGATGGCTTCAGCCAGCGAGCGATTCTCGTTGGTCAGCGGGTGGCGCCGGCGGGTTTCCGAGAAACGCTTGAGTAGGGTTTCTTCGTCGGCGTCCAGGTAGAGCACATCGCATTTGATGTGGCGTGCGCGAACCTCGTCGAGCAGCTCGGGGAAACGCTTGAGGTGGCTCGGCAGGTTGCGCGCATCGATGGATACTGCGACCTGCGGATGCAGCAGTTCAGTATGCAGCAGGGCGCGCTCGGCCAGTTCTGGCAGCAGCCCCGCGGGTAGGTTGTCGATGCAGTAGAAACCGTTGTCCTCGAGCACATCAAGGGCCGTGCTCTTCCCCGAGCCAGAACGACCGCTAACGATGATCAGGCGCATGTTCAGGCTCGATTGAGTTGGCTTTGTACGTCAACGACCACTTGATACAAGGCTTCGCTACTTTCGGCTTGGCGCAGGCTGGCGCGCACGTCGCTGCGGTCGAGCATGCTCGCGATCTGCCGAAGCAATTCCAGGTGAGCGTCAGTGGCGGCTTCTGGCACCAGCAGGACAAACAGCAGGTCGACGGGGGCGCCGTCGATGGCGTCGAAGTCGACTGCAGCGTCCAAACGCAGTAAAGCGCTGATTGGCGCAGTACAACCCGGCAGGCGGCAGTGCGGTATGGCAATGCCATTACCGAAACCGGTTGAGCCGAGTTTTTCACGGGCAATCAGGCTTTCGAAGATGTCTTGGCCATCCAAGTCAGGCAGCTCACGCGCCACTAGGTTGGCAATCTGTTCGAGAACACGTTTTTTGCTGCCGCCCGGCACGTTCACGAGGGAACGGCCGGGGGTCAGGATAGTTTCAAGTCGGATCATAGGAGATAGACGACGTCAGCGGGCCATAGCGCCTTGTTGACGATCGAGCTGTTTTTCCTTGTGTTTGATGAGTTGTCGATCGAGTTTGTCGGTCAGTAAATCGATGGCGGCGTACATGTCGTCATGCTCGGCATTCGCGACGACTTCACCGCCTGCAATATGCAGGGTCGCTTCGATTTTCTGCTTGAGTTTCTCGACCTCCATGATGACTTGCACATTGGTGATCTTGTCGAAGTGGCGTTCTAATCGGCCGAGTTTTTCGCCGATATAGTCGCGCAGGGCGTCGGTCACATCCAGCTGGTGTCCACTGATGTTGACTTGCATACCGCTTTCTCCTTGTTACCGTGTGTAAGAGGCAGGCAAGAGGCCTGCCGCCGGAACACTGTGGCATGGAAGACTCTGGCAGAACGGATTTGGCATTGGCGCTTATGGCTTTGAGCTGTATAGCTGCGTAGCGAAAAGCCTTGCCTGAAAGGTTCTGTGCAGTGTGACGGGTCTTCCTTCTTGGTGCCGCCTTAGATCAATCGTTTGCGCTCACTAGAGGGCGCTATTCCGAGGGACTCACGGTATTTTGCGACCGTACGGCGAGCGACTTGAATGCCTTGTGCCTCCAGTAGACCAGCGATCTTGCTGTCACTCAACGGCTTTTTCGCATTTTCCGCCGCGACCAGTTTTTTGATGATGGCGCGGATCGCCGTCGACGAACATTCGCCCCCTTCAGAGGTGCTGACGTGGCTGGAGAAGAAGTACTTCAGCTCGTAAATACCGCGCGGGGTGTGCATGAATTTCTGCGTGGTCACCCGTGAAATAGTCGACTCGTGCATCCCTACGGCTTCAGCAATGTCGTGCAGCACGAGGGGCTTCATGGCCTCGTCGCCGTAATCAAGGAAGCCGCGCTGGTGCTCGACGATTTGTGTGGCCACCTTCATCAGAGTTTCGTTGCGGCTTTGCAGGCTTTTGATAAACCAGCGCGCTTCCTGCAACTGGTTACGCATAAAGGTGTTGTCGGCACTGGAGTCGGCGCGCTTCACGAAGCCGGCGTATTGTGCGTTGACCCGCAGGCGGGGCATGGCTTCCTGGTTCAGTTCCACCAGCCAGCGCTCGTTGTGTTTGCGCACGATCACGTCGGGCACCACGTATTCCGGCTCGCTGGATTCTATCTGCGAGCCGGGGCGCGGGTTGAGGGTCTGGATCAGGTCGATGACCTGGCGCAGCTCGTCTTCCTTGAGCTTCATGCGACGCATCAGCTGGCTGTAGTCGCGGCTGCCGAGCAGGTCGAGATAATCGCTGGTCAGGCGCTGGGCTTCGCTCAGCCACGGGGTTTTAGTCGGCAGCTGACGCAGTTGCAGCAGTAGGCATTCACCCAGGTTGCGCGCGGCAATGCCGGTGGGCTCGAACTGCTGAATGCGGTGTAGCACGGCTTCGACTTCGTCGAGCTCGATGTCCAGCTCGGGATCAAATGCGTCGACTACTTCATCCAGGGTTTCTTCCAGGTAGCCTTGGTCGTTGATGCAATCGATCAGGGTTACAGCAATCAGGAGGTCCTTGTCCGACATCGGCGCCAGGTTGAGCTGCCACAGCAAATGGCTTTGCAGGCTCTCACCGCTGGAGGTGCGGGTGGTGAAATCCCACTCGTCATCATCGTTGCTGTTGCTGGGAAGGCTGCTGGCACTGGTCTGGTAAATGTCTTCCCAGACGGTGTCGACGGGCAGCTCATTAGGGATGCGCTCACCCCAGTCGCCTTCTTCCAGGTTGTCCACAGTCTGCGTGGTTTCCTGATAGCTGGTTTCTTGAAAGGGGGCTTCAGCCTGCTCGCTGGTGTTGGCGCTTTCTGCACCATCGGCCATGGGGTCCGAGTTGTCGAAGTCATCGCCTTCTTCTTGGCGTTCGAGCATCGGGTTGGACTCCAAGGCTTCCTGGATCTCTTGTTGCAGATCCAAGGTCGACAGTTGGAGCAGACGGATGGCTTGTTGCAGCTGCGGTGTCATCGTCAGCTGCTGGCCCATTCTCAGGACGAGCGATGGTTTCATTGCAGACCTTATTTACCGGCGTCTTTGCGCAATCCACTACAGGGCGTTTTTAAAAACGCCGCCAGGAAGCAAATTATATGCCTGACTCTAAAGCTTTTGCCTAGCCTTGGCTGCAACAGGCTTGAGAAAAGCCGTAGTTACAGTCGGAACTCATGCCCCAGGTAAACTTCTTTTACTGTCTGGTTGGCCAGAATGGTCTCGGCATCACCTTCGGCGATCAGTTGGCCGTCGCTGACAATGTAAGCCGTTTCGCAAATATCCAAAGTCTCGCGCACGTTGTGATCGGTGATCAATACGCCGATGCCCTTGGCCTTGAGGTGATGGATGATCTGCTTGATGTCGCCCACGGAAATCGGGTCAACCCCTGCGAAGGGTTCGTCGAGCAGAATGAACTTGGGGTTGGTCGCCAGGGCGCGGGCAATTTCCACGCGGCGGCGCTCACCGCCAGACAAACTCATGCCAAGGTTGTCGCGGATATGGCTGATATGGAACTCCTGCAGCAGGCCCTCAAGCTCCTTGCGGCGTGATGCGCCGTCGAGGTCTTTGCGGGTTTCCAGAATGGCCATGATGTTGTCGGCCACGCTGAGCTTGCGGAAGATCGAGGCTTCCTGCGGCAGGTAGCCGATACCGGCGCGCGCGCGGCCATGCATCGGTTGATGGCTGACGTCGAGGTCGTCGATCATCACGCGGCCCTGATCGGCTTGCACCAGGCCGACGATCATGTAGAAACAGGTGGTCTTGCCGGCACCGTTGGGGCCGAGCAATCCGACGATCTGCCCGCTGTCGATGCTCAGGCTGACGTCGCGTACGACCTGGCGGCCTTTGTAGCTTTTGGCCAGGTGTTGGGCTTTCAATGTGGCCATTATTACTGCGCCTGCTGGTCGGCTGGTTTGTTCTTCGGCTGGATCACCATGTCAATGCGCGGACGTGGCGCTGTGATATTGGTGCCTGTGGCGCGGCCGGCGTTGACGATCTGGCGCTGGGTGTCATAGACGATTTTCTCGCCTTCGAAGGTGTTGCCTTCTTGGATCACCTTGGCCTGGTCAATCAATACCACGCGATCATTGGCCATAAAGTACTGGATGGTCAGGCCGTAGGCCTTGACGACCTGCTTGTCGGCAGATGGCAGTTGTTCGTAGTAGGCCGGCTTGCCGACTGAAGTAAAGACTTCGACATCACCCTGGGCGTTCTGGGTGATGGTCACGGTGTTGCCGGTGATTTTCAGTGTGCCTTGAGTAATCACCACGTCGCCGCGGTAGACCGCCACGCCTTGTTTGTCATCAAGCTCTGCACTGTCGGCCTGGATGCGGATCGGTTGATCACGGTCGGACGGCAGGGCCCAGGCGCTAGCACTTCCGAGTGCGGCACTGAGGCTGAGTAGTAGGGGGAGGGTGTTAACGAGCCTCATGCTGACCTCTTACGTTGGACAGCAGGAGCATCCTGCCGTCACTCATGTACGCTTTCATTCCTTTTGCCGTGGTCACCCCGTTGGCCGCGACGATTCTAACGGCTTGCTGGGTCTGCGCATATTCCTTCTCGGGGAACACGGTCAGGCGGCTGGTGGTGAGAATAGTTGGGCGGCCTTTGGCGTCAGTACGATCGACGCGCACGTTCTCGATCAATTCAACTTCCGTGCCGCCTGGAGAGACTTCGCCGCGCTCACTGCGGATTTTCCAGGGCAGCGCTGTGCCGCGGAATAGATCCATGTTCGGGCTGGTCATCAGGGTGATGTCGCTGGCCTTGATGTGCTCGACCTTGTCTGCAGTCAGCTCATAGTGCAGTTTGCCGTCGACTTGGTATTGCACGGTATAGGTATTAGTGGCGTAAAAGTCGATGGCATTGTCAGTCACGGCGCTGTCAGGCTGCTGATTAAAGCCGTCGGGGCTGAAGTTCCAGTAGCCAAGTGCTGCCACCAGCGCGATGACGCCGGCAAGCAGAGCAATATTAAATAATTTGCGGGGCATGGTAGGCCTTATAGGTAAGCGGCTTGAGCTGCTTCAAGTGTGCCTTGGGCGTGCATGATCAGCTCGCAGAACTCACGTGCAGCACCTTCGCCGCCGCGC
Organism: Gammaproteobacteria bacterium; assembly: GCA_018816095.1. Taxonomy (GTDB): domain Bacteria; phylum Pseudomonadota; class Gammaproteobacteria; order Pseudomonadales; family Pseudomonadaceae; genus Aquipseudomonas; species Aquipseudomonas spirodelae. Next base: position 9,734 of record JAHIWP010000036.1, on the reverse strand, counting down.
GCATGAGTAATGCCGTGAGCATGTTGGCGAACAAAACCGTCAGCGCTGGCGACCGCCATGCCTAAGCCTACGCGGCGCATCACTGGCAGGTCGGGCAGGTCGTCACCCAAGTAGGCGACTTGTGCATAGTCTAGGCCCAGTTCGCCGAGTAGCTCATCGAGTACCACCAGCTTGTCTTCGCGGCCCTGGTACAGGTGTTGAATGCCCAAGTTCTGCGCGCGGCGTTCAACCACTGGTGTCTTGCGGCCGCTGATAATCGCAGTGCGTACGCCGGAGTTAATCAGCATTTTGATGCCGTGGCCGTCGAGGGTATTGAACGTCTTGAATTCGCTACCGTCGACGAGGAAGTACAGTTTGCCGTCGGTGAGCACGCCGTCGACGTCGAAGATCGCCAGTTTGATAGCTCGGGCGCGTTGCAGAAGGTCCGGATTGGTCGCATCAAGAGTCATCACATGACCCCTGCGCGCAGCAGGTCGTGCATGTTCAGTGCGCCAACCGGTTGATGGTTATCGTCGATCACGACTAATGAGCTGATCTTGTGGTCTTCCATGATTTTTAGTGCCTCTGCTGCAAGCATTTCCGCGCGGGCGGTCTTACCGTGGACGGTCATTACGTCATCGATAATGGTCAGGCGTACATCGATGTTGCGATCCAGGGTGCGGCGCAGATCACCATCGGTGAATACCCCGGCAAGACGGCCATCGTCCTCGGTCACGACCGTCATGCCCAGGCCTTTCTGAGTCATCTCCAGTAGCGCGTCGCGCAGTGAGGTGCCGCGCTTAACGCGTGGCAGGCTGGCGCCGGCATGCATGACATTCTCAACCTTGAGCAGCAAGCGGCGCCCCAGTGCACCACCTGGGTGCGAGAAGGCGAAATCTTCTGCGGTGAAGCCGCGAGCCTCCAGTAGGGCGATGGCCAGTGCGTCGCCCAGCACCAGAGATACGGTGGTGGAGGAGGTTGGGGCCAAGTTAAGTGGGCAGGCTTCTTGCGCTACCCGGGCATCAAGATTGACTTCGGCTGCCTTGGCCAGTGGTGACTCGGGGTTGCCGGTCATGCTTATGAGGGTGATGCCGAGGCGTTTGATCAGCGGCAGCAGGGTGACAATTTCCGCAGTGGAACCAGAGTTAGATAATGCCAACACCACGTCATCGCGGGTGATCATGCCCATGTCGCCATGGCTGGCTTCGGCTGGGTGTACAAAGAACGCAGTGGTGCCGGTGCTGGCCAAGGTGGCGGCAATCTTGTTGCCGATGTGGCCGGATTTACCCATGCCGACTATGACCACGCGGCCTTTGCTGGCGAGAATCAGCTCACAAGCACGCACGAAATCGCCGTTGATGCGCTGCAGCAGGTCTTGAATGGCCTCGAGTTCCAGGCGAATGGTGCGCTGCGCTGACTCAATCAGATCGGTGGACTGGCTCATGACTTCTCTGCGGCGTGCGGGCTAAAAGCTGTTGATTATAACGGTAAAGGTGCGCCTGCCCAGTGTTTCCAGTTTCAAGTTGGGCGCTGGTGCTGTGCGGCGCGGTTCTATGGCGACAAGATCAATCTTGGGCGAAGGGGTTCGCGATGCTATAGTTCGCGCCCATTTTCGGTACGTTGGCGATCAGAAGTGCCCTTTGTTTGGGGCTGTACGTCAGTCAGGCAAGCGTTTAGCAAGGAGTCCAGATGAGCGCCGAGAACCCGTATGCAGTTGAGCTCAAAAGCCTGAGCTTTAAACGCGGCGAGCGGGATATTTTCAAAAACATCGATATCCGCATTCCGCGTGGCAAGGTCACCGGGATCATGGGGCCGTCCGGCTGTGGCAAAACCACGCTGCTGCGTTTGATTGCCGCCGAACTCAAGCCGAGCCAGGGCGAGGTGTGGGTTAACGGCGTAAATCTACCGACGCTGTCGCGTAGCGATTTGTTCGATATGCGCAAGCAGATGGGCGTGCTGTTCCAAAGTGGTGCGTTGTTTACCGACCTGGACGTGTTCGAGAACGTCGCCTTTCCGTTGCGGGTGCATACCCAGCTGCCCGAAGAGATGATTCGCGACATCGTGCTGATGAAGCTGCAGGCGGTGGGCCTGCGCGGTGCCTTGGATTTAATGCCGGATGAGTTGTCAGGCGGCATGAAACGTCGCGTGGCGTTGGCGCGGGCGATTGCCCTGGATCCGCAAATACTCATGTATGACGAGCCCTTCGTGGGGCAAGACCCCATTGCCATGGGCGTGCTGGTGCGACTGATTCGTCTGCTCAGCGATGCGCTGGGGATCACCAGTGTTGTGGTCTCTCATGACCTGGCGGAAACCGCGAGCATTGCCGACTACATCTATATCGTCGGCGATACCCAGGTGTTGGGGCAGGGCACACCAGGCGAGTTGAAAGCCTCGGAGGACCCCCGCGTACGTCAATTTATGCAGGGCATTCCCGATGGCCCCGTGCCGTTCCACTTTCCTGCGGCCAACTACCGCGCTGATCTGCTGGGGGAGCGCTGATGCGTAAGACGTCTGTGCTTGAACGGGTGCGTCTGTTCGGTCGCGCCGGTATTGATGTAGTGGCAACGCTGGGGCGTTCGGGGCTATTTCTGCTGCGTGCGCTGTTTGGCCGTGGTTCGACTGGCAATGGTTTTCAGTTGCTGGTCAAGCAGCTGTACTCGGTTGGGGTGATGTCGCTGGCCATCATTGTCGTGTCCGGCATTTTTATCGGTATGGTGCTGTCACTGCAGGGCTTCAGTATTTTGGCTCAATATGGCTCTGAGCAGGCGGTGGGGCAGATGGTTGCTCTGACCTTGCTGCGTGAACTGGGGCCGGTGGTTACGGCCTTGTTGTTTGCCGGGCGCGCCGGGTCAGCGTTGACCGCGGAAATTGGCAATATGAAATCCACTGAGCAGCTGTCGAGCCTGGCGATGATTGGCGTCGACCCGCTGAAATATATTGTCGCCCCGCGCTTGTGGGCCGGGTTTATCTCAATGCCGCTGCTGGCGATGATCTTCAGTGTGGTCGGTATCTGGGGCGGCGCGATGGTCGCCATCGACTGGCTGGGGGTTTACGAGGGCTCGTTCTGGGCCAATATGCAAAGCAGTGTTTCGTTTCGCGAAGACGTGCTCAATGGCGTGATCAAGAGTGTGGTCTTTGCGTTTGTGGTGACCTGGATTGCTGTGTTTCAGGGCTATGACTGTGAGCCGACGTCGGAAGGGATTAGTCGTGCCACCACCAAAACTGTGGTGTACGCCTCGCTCGCCGTATTGGGGCTGGACTTTATTCTGACTGCTTTGATGTTTGGAGATTTCTGATGCAGAACCGCACGCTGGAAGTGGGTGTCGGCTTGTTCTTGTTGGCTGGGCTGTTGGCCTTGCTGCTCTTGGCTTTGCGCGTCAGTGGGCTGACTGTGGGCAGTAACGACAACACCTATAAGGTGTATGCGCACTTTGAGAATATCGCCGGGTTGACGGTCAGATCGAAAGTCACCATGGCTGGTGTGGCGATCGGTAAGGTCACTGCAATCGATCTGGACCGTAGCAGTTACATGGGGCGCGTCACCATGCTGTTGGATGATGCCGTGGATAACTTGCCTGTCGACTCCACCGCTTCGATTCTTACCGCCGGCTTGCTGGGCGAGAAGTACATTGGCATCAGTGTGGGCGGCGAAGAAGAAGTGTTGCGCGATGGCGGTACCATCTACGACACGCAGTCATCCCTGGTGCTGGAAGACCTGATTGGTAAGTTTTTGCTCAACTCGGTCAACAAAGACCAGACTAATTGATAGGGGGCCTAACGATGATCAAAGCACTGCGTAACAGTCTTTTTGTTTGCTTGGCGGCCATGTCCTTTTCGCTGCTGGCCGCCCCGGCGGCTCATGATGTCGTGCAGCAGACGACCACTACGCTGCTGGCGGATCTGAAGACCAACAAAGAGCTATACCGTACCGACCCGGGTGCATTTTACGACGCGCTGAACACGATTCTCGGCCCGGTAGTGGATGTTGATGGGATTTCCCGTGGCGTGATGACTGTGCGCTATTCGCGTCAGGCCTCACCCGAGCAAATGCAGCGATTTCAGGAAAACTTTAAGCGCAGCCTGATGCAGTTTTATGGCAATGCACTACTGGAATACAACAATCAGGACATCCGTGTGCTGCCGGTAAGCGGTCAGCAGGACCCGCAGCGCACTGCGGTCAACATGGAAATCAAGGACGGTAATGGCACTGTCTATCCGTTGTCTTACACCATGGTCAGCCAGGATGGCACCTGGAAGATGCGCAACGTGATCATCAATGGGATCAACGTCGGCAAGCTATTCCGCGATCAGTTCTCCCAGGCCATGCAAGACAATCGTCATGATCTGGATAAGGTCATCGATAACTGGACTGAAACGGTCGCCAAGGCCCGTCAAGGGGCGGGTGCGTCGTGATTTCGGCCCGCATCAGCGAAACCTCGCCCGGTATTTTTAGTCTGGTTGGTGGGCTGGATTACCAGAGCGCTCCGGCGCTGCGTGAGCAGGGTGCGCGTTTGCTAAAGGCCAGTCAGGCGTCTGCGTTCGTGCTCGATTGCAGCGCAGTGGAGAAATCCAGCAGCGTCGGGCTGTCCTTGTTGCTGGCCTTTATACGTGACGCCAGTGCTGCAGGCAAAACCCTAACCGTGCGCAGTCTGCCCAAAGATATGCATGAAATTGCCGGTGTTTGCGGGTTGTTGGATATTCTGCCGCTGCAATCTTGAGCAACTGTCGCCCTGGCTTCGGTCGGTTGGCAGGAATGCGGGGTTCGCAGGCGGGGGGCTTTTTTGTATGATGCCAGACCCGCGAGCATCTGCTCGGCTGTCGTTAATTTATGCGTTGATCGAGGTTGAGCATGCAGGCCTTAGAAGTAAAGAGTCTCCTTGAGGCTAAATTGCCGGATACCCAGGTGGAAGTTGAAGGCGAAGGCTGCAACTTTCAGCTGAACCTGATCAGTGACGAATTGGCCGCCCTTAGCCCCGTCAAGCGTCAGCAGCAGATCTACGCTCACCTCAACGCCTGGATTGCCGATGGCAGTATCCACGCCGTGAGTATGAAATTCTTTAGCCGTGCCGATTGGGCCGCGCGCTCCTAAACCGAGAGAATCATGGACAAACTGATTATTACCGGCGGTGTGCGCCTTGATGGCGAAATCCGCATTTCCGGGGCGAAGAACTCTGCCCTGCCGATTCTCGCCGCCACCCTGCTAGGTGACGCGCCTGTCACCATCTGCAACCTGCCGCACCTGCACGACATCACCACCATGATCGAGTTGTTCGGTCGCATGGGTATTGAGCCCATCATTGATGAAAAGCTCAGCGTTGAAGTCGATGCGCGAGCGATAAAGACCTTGGTCGCGCCCTATGAGCTGGTGAAAACCATGCGCGCCTCGATCCTTGTGCTCGGTCCGATGGTGGCGCGTTTTGGCTATGCCGAAGTAGCTCTGCCAGGTGGTTGCGCCATTGGTTCGCGTCCGGTTGACCTGCACATCCGTGGCCTCGAAGCCATGGGCGCGATCATCGATGTCGAGGCCGGCTACATCAAGGCCAAAGCGCCTGAAGGCGGCCTGCGTGGCGCGCACTTCTTCTTTGATACCGTCAGTGTGACCGGTACCGAGAACATCATGATGGCGGCCACCCTTGCCAAAGGCCGTAGCGTGTTGGAAAACGCCGCGCGTGAGCCGGAAGTAGTCGACCTGGCTAATTGCCTGATCGCCATGGGTGCGAAAATCACCGGCGCCGGCACTGACACCATCATCATCGATGGTGTTGAGCGCCTGCATGGCGCACGTTTCAGCGTGATGCCCGACCGTATCGAAACCGGCACTTACCTGGTGGCTGCTGCAATTACCGGCGGCCGCGTCAAGGTCAAGGATACTGATCCGACCACCCTCGAAGCGGTATTGTCCAAGCTTCAGGAAGCGGGTGCCGAAGTCACCTGTGGCAACGATTGGATCGAGCTGAACATGCATGGCAAACGACCGAAAGCCGTAAACCTGCGTACTGCTCCGTACCCTGCTTTCCCGACCGACATGCAGGCGCAGTTCGTCGCCCTTAACGCGGTTGCCGAGGGCACCGGCACGGTGATCGAAACCGTGTTTGAGAATCGCTTTATGCACGTGCATGAAATGATCCGCATGGGGGCGCAGATCCAGGTTGAGGGCAACACCGCCATCGTCACCGGCACCGAGAAACTCAAGGGCGCTCCGGTTATGGCGACTGACCTGCGTGCATCAGCTAGCCTGGTGATCTCTGCGCTGGTGGCCGAGGGTGACACCCTGATCGACCGTATCTATCACATCGACCGCGGTTACGAGTGTATCGAAGAGAAGCTGCAGCTCTTGGGTGCCAAGATTCGCCGCGTACCGGGTTGAGATCATGCTGACTATTGCTCTGTCCAAAGGCCGGATTCTTGACGACACCCTGCCGCTGCTCGCGGCAGCCGGCATCGTGCCGACGGAAAATCCGGATAAAAGCCGCAAGCTGATTATCCCGACCACGCTGGATGACGTTCGCCTGTTGATCGTGCGTGCCACCGACGTGCCAACTTATGTTGAGCACGGCGCTGCTGACCTCGGTGTAGCGGGTAAGGACGTACTGATGGAATACGGCGGCCAGGGCTTGTATGAGCCGCTGGACCTACGTATTGCCCAGTGCAAGCTGATGACCGCCGGTGCCGTCGGTGCGCCTGAGCCGAAAGGCCGGCTACGTGTGGCGACCAAGTTCGTCAACGTGGCCAAGCGTTATTACGCCGAGCAGGGTCGCCAGGTCGACATCATCAAACTGTACGGCTCGATGGAGCTGGCGCCGCTGGTGGGCTTGGCGGACAAGATCATCGATGTGGTCGACACCGGTAACACCCTGCGCGCCAATGGCCTGGAAGCTCAGGAGTTGATCGCCACGATCAGCTCGCGCCTGGTGGTAAACAAGGCGTCGATGAAGATGCAGCACGCGCGCATTCAGCTGTTGATCGACACCCTGCGTGATGCGGTCGAAGCGCGACACCCCCGCTAATACCCTCTGCGCGGCGTTACGCCGCGTCTGCCTATCCGTGTCATAGCCAATTTTCTCGGGCGTCCATGCGGTGGGCTTGGTAGCCTAGCGACGCCCGAGCATTTGCCAATTAAGAGGCCCGCTATGACCGCTCCTATCGCTATCCGCCGACTCAATGCCGCTGACCAGGACTTTGCCCAGCATCTGGATCATCTGCTGAGCTGGGAAAGTGTCTCGGACGATGCGGTCAACCATCGCGTGCTGGATATCATCAAAGCTGTGCGTGAGCGTGGCGACGCCGCATTGGTCGAGTTCACCAAGCAGTTCGACGGCCTGGAGGTTGCCTCTATGGCTGATCTGATCCTGCCGCGCGAGCGCCTGGAGTTGGCCTTAACGCGTATTACCCCCGAGCAGCGCCAGGCTTTGGAAGTTGCGGCCGAGCGCGTGCGCAGTTACCACGAGCGGCAGAAACAGGATTCCTGGAGCTACACCGAGGCAGATGGCACCGTGCTGGGGCAGAAGGTCACGCCACTCGATCGCGCTGGCCTATATGTGCCGGGCGGTAAGGCCTCCTATCCGTCCTCGGTGCTGATGAACGCGATTCCGGCCAAGGTCGCTGGCGTGCCGGAAGTGGTGATGGTGGTGCCGACGCCGCGTGGCGAGATCAATGAGATTGTGCTGGCTGCCGCCTGCATTGCCGGCGTTGACCGCGTGTTCACCATCGGTGGTGCTCAGGCTGTCGCTGCGTTGGCGTATGGCACTGAAAGCGTGCCGCCGGTGGATAAGATTGTTGGCCCCGGCAATATCTATGTCGCCACGGCCAAACGCCACGTCTTCGGCAAGGTTGGTATCGACATGATCGCCGGCCCTTCGGAAATTCTCGTGGTATGCGATGGTCAGACCGACCCGGACTGGATCGCCATGGACCTATTCTCCCAGGCCGAGCACGACGAAGACGCCCAGTCGATTCTGGTCAGTCCGGACGCGGCCTTCCTCGACCGCGTCGCCGAGAGCATCGCTAAACTGTTGCCGACCCTGGAGCGCGAGACGATTGCCCGCACCTCGCTTGAAGGGCGTGGCGCACTGATCCAGGTCGCTGATATGGCGCAGGCCATTGAGGTTGCGAACCGCATTGCCCCAGAGCACTTGGAACTATCGGTGGAAAACCCCGAGCAGTACCTGCCGCTCATCCGTCACGCGGGCGCGATCTTTATGGGGCGTTACACCGCAGAAGCGCTAGGCGATTACTGCGCAGGTCCCAACCACGTGCTGCCAACCTCCGGCACGGCGCGCTATTCCTCGCCGCTGGGGGTGTATGACTTCCAGAAGCGCTCGTCGATCATCCATTGCTCGGCAGAAGGTGCCTCTGAGTTGGGCAAGGTCGCCAGTGTGCTGGCCCGTGGTGAGTCGCTAACCGCCCACGCTCGCAGCGCCGAATACCGCATCAAGAACTAACGAGCGAATGTAGGATGGGTTGAGCGAAGCGATACCCATCAGCGCCGCCAATGACCGCAACGAATTCGAGGAGAGAAGGGCAGATGAGCAAATTCTGGAGCCCCTTCGTCAAAGACCTGGTGCCTTATGTGCCGGGTGAACAGCCGAAACTGGCCAAGCTGGTCAAACTCAACACCAATGAAAACCCTTACGGCCCGTCGCCCAAGGCCATCGCGGCCATGCAGGCTGAGGTTAATGACAACCTACGCCTATACCCGGACCCCAATAGTGACCGCCTGAAGCAGGCGGTGGCCGATTATTACGGGGTGCAGACAGCTCAGGTATTTGTCGGCAACGGCTCCGACGAGGTGCTGGCGCATGCCTTCCACGGCCTATTCCAGCACGGCCAGCCGCTGCTGTTCCCGGATATCAGCTACAGCTTCTATCCAGTGTACTGCGGCCTGTATGGCATCGATTCCGTGCAGGTGCCGCTGGATGAGCAGTTTCAGATTCGCGTGGAAGATTACGTGCGGCCCAACGGCGGCATTATCTTCCCCAATCCCAACGCGCCGACCGGCAGCCCCCTAGCGCTGGACGCCATCGAGCGTCTGCTCAAGGCTAATCCGGATACCGTGGTACTGGTCGACGAGGCCTATATCGATTTCGGCGGTGAGACGGCGATCAGTCTGGTCGATAAATACCCGAACCTACTGGTAAGCCAGACGTTGTCCAAGTCGCGCTCTTTGGCTGGGCTGCGGGTTGGTATCGCAGTCGGCCATCCGGATTTGATCGAGGCGCTGGAGCGGATCAAGAACAGCTTCAACTCTTATCCGCTGGATCGCATGGCAATTGCGGGTGCGGCGGCGGCATTTGAGGATAAAGCGTATTTCCAGCAAACCTGTCAGCAGGTGATCGACAACCGTGAGGTTGTGGTGGCTGGGCTGGAGAAGCTCGGTTTTGAAGTATTGCCTTCGGCGGCGAACTTTGTCTTTGCCCGTCACCCGGAGAAAGATGCCGCGACTCTGGCAGCGGGCTTGCGTGAACAGGGCGTGATTGTGCGCCACTTCAAGCAGCAGCGCATTGCCCAGTTCCTGCGCATCACCATCGGCACGCCGGAGCAGAATCAGGCGCTGCTGGATGCGCTGCAAAGCCTCTAACAGGTAGGGTTTAACCAAGCCGGAGCGCTATAGCACTCCGGCTTTTTTATGGTGCGCCAGGCATGGCGCGTAGCGCCGTGACTGGCGCTGTCGGGTTCACTGTGGTGGTGAGCCTGGCGACTTGGAGGTGAAAGTCCTCTACACACCCGGCAAGGGGAAGTGTTAGCTGAAGGCAAGG
>JAHIWP010000035.1 GCA_018816095.1 Gammaproteobacteria bacterium | reverse complement strand
TGGTAACGTTGGCCCTGAGTCAGCTGCCGGTAATGCGTAGTCATCTGCGCTTGAATCCTTCGGTGTGAGAGCCTGGATTCTACCGGTGGCTGACTCTCTGCCTATCGTTTCAAACGTTGCACTTATTCTATGAATTCAGGGTGCTTAAAGACCTGCAGGATTATTCAGAAATTGGTTCGACCGTTATACGAATCATGGCCGCTATTCATGCGCCCTGCATAATACAGGGTATTGAATTTAGGGTGTCTGCCTGTATCGGTCTCACGGTTTATCCTAAAGATAATCGAAGTGTTGACACCCTGCTGCGTCATGCTGATCAGGCGATGTATGTGGCGAAGCAGAAAGGGCCGATGTCATACCATATTTTTGATGTCATTCATGATAGTAAGGTCAAGAGTGGCTTTAAGATAATAAATAGGGTTAAAGAAGCACTTAGGCTTGGTGAGCTGTCACTGTTTTATCAGCCTAAGATTTGCCTGAATGACTGCAGTGTTGTGGGTTTTGAGGCGTTATTGCGTTGGCATGATCCCGAAAGAGGGTTGGTGTCGCCGTTGGATTTTTTACCGCAAATCGAAAACGACAAAATAATTTGCGACATTGGTGAGTGGGCCATTGAGCAAGCGGTCGCGCAAATCAGTGAGTGGTGCGCCACGGGGCGTAACTGGTCGATCAGCGTGAATATCGCTGCCAGGCACTTCCAAGAAAAAAGTTTTATTGAGCGGCTAGCGTTAGTGCTGAAGAATGCGGGGCACGTTAACCCTGGGCTGCTGGATATTGAAATCGTTGAGTCGGTTGCGCTGGATAATATCGAGTATGTGAATAAATGTATTGTGGGCTGCCAGGGCCTGGGTGTGACATTCTCGATTGATGATTTTGGCACTGGCTACTCCTCACTGAACTACTTAAAGCAGTTGCCCACACAGACGCTTAAAATTGATCAGTCTTTTGTCCGGGATATGTTGGTGGATGCCGAAGACTTTTCGATTACCTCGGCTATTGTCGGGCTGGCCAAAGCATTCAATAAGGTTGTTGTGGCGGAAGGTGTTGAGACGCAAGAGCACTTTTTTGCACTGAGGAAAATGGGCTGTGACCTTGCCCAGGGTTACTTGATGGCCAAGCCTATGCCCGCGGCCGATGTAGTGCGCTGGGAAGCTGAGTATGTACAGAGCGCTCAATATCGCGCCTTGCGGCAGGCGCATGGAGTGGCTGAGATGGCACTGGCATAAGCGCGCCTTAGTACGTGTTGCGCTGCTGGGTGATCGCCATGTCTGGGTCGCCCGGGTGGATGCAGTGAGGAGCCGTTTTAGCCGATCAGCCCGCCTGTCATGCGTGTTTCAGGCACAAAAAAACCGGCGTTAAGCCGGTTTTTTGTGTGGCACGGTTTGCTTAGTTATTAACCAAACTAAGGAATTCGCTGCGGGTTGCGGCGTTTTCGCGGAACTCGCCGAGCATCACCGAGGTGACCATGGAGGAGTTCTGCTTTTCCACGCCGCGCATCATCATGCACATGTGCTGTGCCTCGATAACCACCGCCACACCGAGGGCGCCGGTGACGTGCTGGATGGCTTCGGCGATCTGCCGGCTGAGGTTTTCCTGAATCTGCAGGCGCCGTGCGTACATATCGACGATGCGTGCGACCTTCGACAGGCCAAGCACGTTGCCGTTGGGGATGTAGGCAACGTGGGCTTTGCCGATAAAGGGCAGCATGTGGTGCTCGCACAGCGAATACAGCTCGATGTTTTTCACCAGCACCATTTCGCTGTTGTCGGAGCTGAACAGTGCGCCGTTGGTGACTTCTTCAAGCGTCTGCTGATAGCCCTTGCACAGGTACTGCATGGCTTTGGCGGCGCGCTTGGGGGTGTCGAGCAGGCCTTCGCGGGATACGTCTTCGCCGAGTTGGCCGAGGATCGCGGTGTATTGCTGTTCCAGAGACATGGACACTCTCGTAGGTCTTTGCAGAGCGCGCAGGGTAGGGCGCAGGGATAAGGCTGGCAAGTGCGCCAGCCGTTAGTTGCAGGGGCTTATTCGTCGCGGCCATCCATCATGGTGCGCTTGAGCATCACGTAAACCGCGCCGGTGCCGCCGTGTTTGGCCAGGCAGGAGGTAAAGCCGAGTACTTGCGGATGCTGACGCAGCCAGGTGTTGACGTGGCTTTTGATCATCGGCTTGCGGCCGTCCATGCGCACCGCTTTGCCATGGGTGATGCGCACGCAGCGCACCTCTAGCTTGTTGGCTTCAGCGATAAATTCCCACAGGGTGTCGCGGGCTTTTTCCACGGTCATGCCGTGCAGGTCGAGGCTGCCTTCAAAGCTGATCTGCCCCAGCTTGAGCTTGCGCATCTGGCCTTCTTGCACGCCATTGGCTGCCCAGTAGAGTGGGTCTTCGGCGCCGACATCAATGACAAACTGATCAGACAGGCCATCGACCTTGATCGCGTCGACGCGCGCCGTGGCGGCCTGACGCAGGGTGGCCAGTTGGGCACGGTTGGGTTTTGGCTTGCCGGTGTCTGCACGGTCATGCTTGATCGGTCTAACGCCGTGCAACTGGGCTTTGAACAGGGAGAAATCGTCGTCTTGCATTTGGTGCCTGTTACCGTCTAGTTCATGGCCGCGCCGAAACGGCAGCAGGCCCCACACTTGCGCGAAGGCCGCTAGTGTAACCAACCTGTCGGTCTTCGTGCTGTGTGGATCCGCCAGGCTCAGTCGCGCTTTTTCATCAGGTGCGGTGCCATGCTCAGGTCGCTGGGGCGGCGCAGGCGGCGTCGACAGCGACGCCAGAGCAGCACGCCGACACTCAGCAGCAGCAACCCGGTAACGACGAACACGCTGGCCATGGCCGGCGACTCGTTCAGCGGGCCCAGTGCGGCAGGCTGGCCAAGCAGGGTGGCGGTGCCTGCCAGGGTCAGCAGCACGCCGAATGCGGCGAACAGCGCCGCCAGCCCAGCCCCCAGGCGCAGACGCCAGTTACTGGCATTGCGCGGGCGCAGGCGGCGGGCGTCAAAACCATCGGAGAATTTCATTCCGATTTACTCATGCCAATTTCCTCAGTGGCTATCGGCGATAAGACCGGTGTGTGCTGGCGTGGTTCAACTAGGTCGGCCAGCACGGGTAAGTGCGAGTTGTCCCGCAGCTGTCAGATCAACGCGCTGGCGTGTGGCACAACGGCGGCAAAGTTGTCAGCCAGGGCGATCATCTCGGCGCGGTGCATGTCGGCAGCACTGATGACCTGACCATCGAGGGTCGGCAGGTCACGGGTGGCGCAAGCCGCATCGACTAAGGTGCAGCGGTAACCATAGTCCTTGGTGGCGCGTACCGTGGTGCTGATACTCGAATGCGTCATAAACCCGCAGACGATCAGGTCCAGGTGGCCGAGGGCTTGCAGGCGCTCATGCAGGTCCGTGCCATTAAAGGCGTTGGGCATGCGTTTTTCGACGACGATTTCCCCCGGCAGTGGCGCTACTTCGGGCAGGTGCAGGCCGCGAGGGCCGCGGGGGTCGAGTAGGCCGTCGGGGATGCCGAGGTGTTTGACATGCACGATGGCGCTGCCCAGGGCGCGTGCGGCGGCGAGCAGCTTGGCGATTTCCTCAAGCGCGGCATCCAGTCCGGGTAATTGCAACACGCCGCTGCGGTACTCCTCTTGCGCATCAATGATCAGCAAGGTTGCATTGCTCAAGCTGGCGGGCGCATGGCTGCGGCCAGTGAGGGCGAACATCGTTTTTACGGCGGACATGGCAGGGAACTCCAGGCTGGCATGGGCAGTCTGGCCATTGTCCCCTTGTGCTGCGCTGCTGTGAACCATTGCGCTCAATGATCTTGCTGGCGAGCAGGAGCAAGTGGCGAACCGGGCCTGGTTTTTACCCGCAAAGTCGCGGCGTTATGGGCTGGTTTACCCGGTATTGCGAACATTTACGGCTGTTGTTCGGCCAGGCACTTTCCATCTCGGTACTGCAGCCATGGCGATTGTCAGTAAAGCCCTAGCAATTCGAACTGCAGGTACCAGATACCCAGCGAGCCGAAGAAATTGACCAGGATGGCGGGTAAGAACTTCAGGTGAACGGCGAAGCTGTAGGTCTTGTCCAGCGACATCGCCATCACGCCGGCCGCGGAACCCACCACCGTCAGCGAACCGCCGATGCCGACCATCAAGGCATTCAACGCCCATTGATTGAGGCCCAGCTCGGGGTTTGACATCAGCGCCGCCGCTTCCACCGGCACGTTGTCCATCACCCCAGACGCTACCCCAAGCACCACGTTAACCGCCGTGGGGTGCAGCACTTCAAATAGCCGCGAGATATACGACAACCAGCCGACGTGATTGAGGCACGCCACCGAGGTGATGATGCCGATAAAGAACAGCAGGGCGTTCCACTCGACCTTTTGCAGTTGATCCTGCCAAGGCAGTTCGATGCCGCGACGCATCAGCAGCCAGGCGTACAGGGCGACGATGCCCAGGCCGATGCCGATGGCGAACTCAATGCTGACTTTCAGCAGGACATTGCACAGCACTGCGCCGAATACCGCGCAAAAACCGACCAAGGCCAGGCCCGCACCGCCGGGCTTGAGGGCGGTTTCTGACTGGTCCGCGAGGTGGATCAATGCTTGGCCATTGAGTTTGCGCAGATAAAAGAAATGCAGGGTGGCGGCAAACAGCAACCAGCCAATCAGCGCGGAAGGAATCAGCAGCAACAAACCGGCGATGCTGATTTTGCCGGCCAGCACCACCATCAGGCTGGTCGAGGTGCCGAGGAACCACACCCCGGAGTTGGAGGCGACCACGATGTTACACAGCGAAATATGCGTGTAACGCTGGTTGGTCGAGATGCTTTTCACCGTTTTGCCGAAGATCATCGCCGTGGTGATGTTGTTGAGAAACGGCGAGAGCATGGCCGACAGCGCCCCGGTCGCCCAGAACATGCCGCGCGCCCCAAGGCCCTTACGCATCAGGTAGCCGTTGAGCGCGGTGAAGACGTTCCGCTCATTGAGCAGCTCGACCACCATCCACATAAACGCCATAAAGGCGATCAGGCCAAACAGTTCTTCCTTGATCTCGCTTTGTGCATGCCGGAAGTACTGGAAGCCGTTGGGGTCATAAAACGCGTAGTGGGCGCCAATAACAATCAGGCCGGACATCATGAACATCGCCGGCTTGAACTTATCCATCTCCAGTTGTGCTTCAAAAACAATCAGCGTCATGCCAATCAGGAATATCGCCAGCACGAGCAAGCCCGTGAGCGAGAAGGGATCTATGACCATTTTTAGGGGTTCTTAAGAAAGGGCGGGAAGGGTTATAAATTGGTAACAAAATTATACTGATGCGCGTAAGCCATAGGCAGGTTTACTTTGTGACTGCAGCGGCTTTTATGGTCAGCAATGCGTCGTGCCGTTAAACAGCCGTTGAGCCTGGGCGCGGGTAAGCGTGACAGGCTGCTAGAATGGCGGACTTTTACCAGCGGAGAGCTGCCGTGACCGACGCCATACATGCCCACCCAACCCGCCTGCGCACTGTGCGCGACTACATTCGCTGGGCGGTCAGTCGGTTTCACGGGGAGGAGCTGTTCTTCGGCCACGGCACCGACAATGCCTGGGACGAAGCGCGCCAGCTGGTGCTCGGTGCCCTGCACCTGCCGTATGAAATAGCCGATGGCTACCTCGATTGCCGCCTGGAAGACGACGAGCATGCGCACCTGCAAACGCTGCTCATGCGGCGCATCGATGAGCGTGTACCGACCCCTTACCTGCTGGGGGAGGCCTGGTTTTGCGGCTTGGCGTTTATCGTTGATGAGCGCGTGCTGATTCCACGCTCACCGATCAGCGAATTGATCGAGCAGCATTTCTCGCCGTGGCTGGCCGTAGAGCCGGCACGGATTCTCGACCTGTGCACCGGCTCGGGTTGTATCGGTATCGCCTGTGCCTACGAGTTCCCCGACGCCGAAGTGGTGTTGGGCGATCTGTCGTTTGAGGCGCTGGAAGTGGCCAACCAGAATATCGAGCGGCATGGCTTGGATCAGCGTGTTTACACCGTACAGGGCGACGGTTTTGATGGGCTACCGGGGCAGCGTTTTGACTTGATCGTGTCTAACCCGCCCTACGTGGACGCTGAGGACTTTGCCGATATGCCGGCCGAGTACCAGCACGAGCCAGAGCTGGGCTTAGCCTGTGGCGATGATGGCCTGGACCTGGTGCGACGCATGCTGGCTGAAGCGGCTGACCACCTGAGCGAGATGGGTGTGTTGATTGTTGAAGTCGGCAACAGCCAGGTGCATGTCGAAGCCCTGTATCCGGAAGTCGACTTCACCTGGCTGGAGTTTGAGCGCGGCGGTCATGGGGTATTCCTGCTCGCCGCTGCGCAATGCCGTGAGCATCAGGCGCTGTTCCGTCAGCGCCTCTAGCAGGTTGTTGCAAAACTACCTGTCTCGCCAATGGTTCAATCGCCAGCTAGCGCAGTGTTAGGTGCCGGCTAATCAAGGCGCGCAGGGCCGCTGGCTTGACCGGCTTGGGCAGGAAATCGAGGCCGGCGGCATGCACCTGAGCGATCAGCTCAGGGCGGCCGTCGGCGCTGATCACCACACCCGGTAGCGGTTCACCCAGGCGCGTGCGCAGCCAGGCCATCAGTTCGGTGCCGGTTTCACCGTCATCCAAATGAAAGTCCACCAGCGCCAGTTGCGGGCGCACGTCTTCACTGAGCAGGTGTTCGCATTCCAGGCGATTACGCGCGGTCCACACCTGGCAGCCCCAGCGTGACAATAGGCTGTGCATGCCCGTGAGGATGCTGTCTTCGTTGTCCACGCAGAGCACCTGAATACCGGCCAGTGGCTGACCGTGATGGTCCACCTGGGCAATCGGCGCCGGGGCTTCGGCATGCTGGGCGAGTGGCACGGTGACACTGAACACGCTGCCTTTGCCTGGCCAGGAGCGCACTTGCAGGGTGTGGCCGAGCACTCGGCACAGGCCATCGGCAATCGCCAGGCCCAGGCCTTTTTCAGCGCGGGTCTGGTGGCTGTCCAAACGTTTGAATTCTTCGAAAATCACCCTGCGCTTATCGTCCGGGATGCCTGGGCCGCGATCCCAGACTTCCAGGCACAGGTGCCGGCCTTGGCGGCGAACACCCAGTACCACGCGGCCCTTGGCATAGCGGAAGGCGTTGGTCAGGAAGTTTTGCAGGATGCGCCGTAGCAGCTTGATGTCGCTGTCCACCCGCAGGCGGCTGCCGCGCAGGCGGAAGTCCACGCCTTGCTCGGTGGCCAGCACCTTGAATTCGGCACCGAGGGTGTCGAACAGGTTGTTCAGCACGAAGGCATGGCGATCCGGGGTGATGCGGCCGTTTTCCAGGCGTGAGATGTCCAGCAGGTCGCTAATCAGGTCTTCGGCTGAGCGCAGCGAGCTGTCGAGGTGGCGCACCAACTCCCGCGCGTCTGCGGGCAGTGCGTCGTCCTGATGGGACAGGGCGGCAGAGAACAAGCGTGCGGCGTTCAGCGGCTGCATCAAGTCATGGCTGACCGCGGCGAGAAAGCGGGTTTTCGACTGGTTGGCGCTCTCGGCCACGCCCTTGGCTTCGGTCAGTGCCTGATTTAGCTGCGACAGTTCATAGGTGCGCTCGCTGACCCGTTGTTCCAGGCCTTCATTGGCGGCCTTGAGTGCGCGCTCGGCTTCACGGAATTCGGTGATGTCGGTGAAACTCATGACAAAGCCACCGCCGGGCATTGGGTTGCCGATCAGCTCAATGAACTGGCCGTTGGGGAACAGCCGCTCGGAGGTGTGCGCGGTGCCTTGGCGCATCCAGTGCAGGCGCTTGCTGACATGTTCGTCGATATCGCCGGGGCCGAGCAGGCCGCGTTCGGCGTTAAAACGGATCAGTTCAGCCACCGGACGCCCCACATAAACCAGGCCTTCGGGGTAGTTGAACAGCTGGATATAGCGGTTGTTCCAGGCCACCAGGCGCAGTGATTGATCGACCACGCTGATGCCTTGGGTGATGTTCTCGATCGCGCCTTGCAGCAGTGCACGGTTGAACTGCAGCACTTCGGAGGCTTCATCGACGATGCGCACCACGTCCTCGACCTGCATCTCGCGGCCTTCGATGGCGGCCTTGACCACTGCACGGGTCGACGAGGCACCTAGTACGCCGGCCAGTAGGCGCTCGGTGTGAGCAATCCAGTCGCTGTTGGCCGTCTGGCTGGGGTCGAAGCCTTTGCCCTGGCGGTAGGCAAAGCGCATAAAACTCTGGCGCGCCCGGTCTTCGCCGACAAAGCGGTTGGCCAACAGCAGCAAATCGCCGACCTGCACCGCCAGCATGCTGCGGCTACTCGGCTTGTTGCCCAGGTCATGGCCAATAAAACGCCCGGCCTGCCAGTACTCCGCAACCCGCGCGCGGGAAAAGTAGGACACCCAGGCAAACAGCAGGAAGTTACCCGCCAGCGACAGCACCACACCGCGGGTCAATGGGTCGACCTGAAAACCAATTGGGCCGTAGAGCAGGGTTTGGATACCCGGCAACACATCCACCGGCCAGCCGAGGCTGCGGGCGAGCAACGGCATGACCAGGGTGTAGAACCAGATCAGGGCGCCAAAAAACAGCCCGGCAAATACACCCTGACGGTTAGCTTGCTTCCACACCAGCGCGCCAAACATTGCCGGGGCCAACTGGCCGATGGCGGCAAACGATACTTGGCCGATGGTGGCCAGGCTGGCGTTGGAGCCCAGCAGGCGATAGCACACGTAAGCCAGCAGCAGGATCAGCACGATGCTGACGCGGCGCGCGGTGAGCATCCAGTGGCGGAAGGCTTCGAAGGGCCGCTCGGTGTTTTGCCGGCGCAATAGCCAGGGCAGCAGCATGTCGTTGGAGATCATGGTCGACAGTGCCACCGAGGCCACGATAACCATGCCGGTGGCGGCCGATGCACCGCCGATAAAGGCCAGCAGGGCCAGCGCCGGGTGGGCCTCGGCCAGCGGTAGGCTGATGACGAAGGAGTCCGGTGTAACCCCGGCGGGCAGCAGCATCTGCCCGGCCAGGGCAATCGGCACCACGAACAGCGCGGCCAGTGTCAGGTAGGCGGGAAACACCCAGCGCGCCAGTTTCAGGTCTTTGGGTTCGATGTTTTCCACCACGGCCACATGGAACTGCCGCGGCAGGCAGATGATGGCGATCATCGCCAGGCCGGTCTGCATCATCATCGCTGGCCAGTTCACGGTTTCTGCCCAGAAACTCTCCAGGGCGGGGCTGGCGTTGGCCTGGCTGAACAGGTCGGCAAAACCGTTGTACAGGCCATAGGTGACAAAGCCGCCGACCGCGAGGAAGGCCAGCAGCTTGACCAGCGACTCGAAAGCAATCGCCAGGACCATGCCGCGGTGGTGTTCGGTGACATCCAAGTTGCGCGTGCCGAACAATATTGTGAACAGTGCCAGCACCAGTGACACGATTAGCGCGGTGTCCTGAGCGCCCGTGCCATTGGCACCCGCGCCCGCCCCACTGAGCAGGTTAACGCCGAGCACGATGCCTTTGAGCTGCAGGGCGATATAGGGCAACACCCCGACCAGGCAAACCAGCGCCACCACCACCGCCAGCGCTTGGGATTTGCCGTAGCGTGCGGCAATAAAGTCGGCGATCGAGGTGATGTTTTCCTGCTTGCTGATCATCACCATCTTCTGCAGCACCCAGGGTGCGAAAACCAGAATGATGATCGGTCCGAGGTAAATCGGCAGAAACGACCAGAGCTGCTCGGCGGCCTGGCCGACCGCGCCAAAAAATGTCCAGCTGGTGCAGTACACCGCCAGTGACAAGCTGTAGACCCAGGCCCGCACACGCGGCGGCATGGGCGCGGCGCGGCGGTCGCCGTAGAACGCGATGGCGAACAAAATAGCCATATAGATCAGCGCAACCGCGGCGATCAGTCCGCTGGACAAGGTCATGCATACTCCAAAAACAAACGAGAGGGGCGCTGCGCTCGCAATGGGCAGCGCTAGAGCCGCCAAAGCCTAACGCATCAGCGCCCTAGACAGATTATGGGCTGCAGTTTCGCAGCAAAATTACGATGCGTCAGGCACGACCAAGGTCGCACGCGCACAGCTCGTATGACTGTTGTGGATTGTGCACACTGGCACGCGCTGTTAGCGTGTCGCGTCTGCGACGCTGTCCGAGGAGGGACCCTATGTTCAAGCCGCAACTGATTACCCTGCAACGTGGTGGATTGCGCATCGAACCCATGGTCGATGCTGATATTCCGGCGTTGGTGAGCCTGGCCGAAGCCAATCGTGCAGAACTGGTGCATATGAATGGCACTCAGCGTCTGGACTGGTACCGCGAAGGCTTGCTTGAACAGCGCGAAGGGCGCGCCTTGCCCTTTGTCATCCGCCTGGATGATCAGCTGGTCGGTACCACCCGTTTTGCTGATTTTGTCAGCAGCCTGCCGGCCGCAGAAATCGGCTGGACCTGGTTGGACAGCAGCCAGCACGGCACGGGCCTCAATACCCTGATCAAATACCTGATGCTCAAGCATGCCTTCGAGAGTTGGCGCATGGTGCGTGTGCAGCTTAAAACTGCGGCCAGTAACCTGCGTTCGCAACGCGCCATCGAAAAGCTCGGTGCGCTGCGTGAAGGCGTGCTGCGCAACCACCGTCGCTTGGCCGATGGTCGTTTGGACGACACCGTGTTGTACAGCATCACTGACCATGACTGGCCCGTGGTCAAGCAACAGCTGGAGGCGCGTTTCAGCGGTTGATGGATGGCGCAGGTGGGCACCGAACAAACACGGTTTTGGCAGTCACGCGAGTTGGCTGGCGTGGAGTTGCTGCATGCGCAGTTTGTCGAGCAGCGTTTTTCACCCCATGTGCATGAAGGGTTTGTCTTCACTGTGATCGAGCAGGGCGCCCAACGCTTTCGCCACCGCGGCAGTGAGCATCTGGCGCCTGCTGGCAGTATGGTGCTGATTAACCCGGATGAGCTGCACACCGGCTCCAAGGCCCATGAGCAGGGCTGGCACTATCGCGGCTTCTATCCGGACAACGCGCAGGTGTGCGGTGTGCTGGCGGAGCTGGAGTTAGGTCGGCAGGGCATGCCGTCGTTTGCCCTTAGTGTGTTGCATGATCCGCAGCTGCATCGCCAATTTGGCAATCTGCATCAGTTACTGGATAGCCAGGCCTCCGCGTTGCAGCTGCAAACTGCCTGGCGTGAAGCGATTCTGCGGCTGTTTCAGCGCCATGCACGCTTGCCTGAAGGCTTGCAGCCGGGTGATGAGCCGCGCGCGGTGAGTCGCGCCAAAGAACTACTGGCCAGTCAGTTGGCGGCGCCGCCGTCACTGGAGCAATTGGCGCAGGCCGTGGGGTTATCACCGTTCCATTTCGCCCGGGTGTTTCGCCGTGCCACGGGCCTACCGCCGCACAGCTGGCTGATGCAGCGCCGGCTGGAGCAGGCGCGCGCGTTGTTGCGCGATGGCTGCACGCCGCTGAATGTGGCGATGCAGTTGGGCTTTGCTGACCAGAGCCACCTAAGCCGCCAGTTCAAACAAGCTTACGGCGTTGCACCGGGGCAATATCGCCAGGCCCGCGCCATTCGCTAGCGCGTGGCCATCCAAATCAGCAATCCCGCCTGAAACATGCAGAAGGCCACCAGGCAGGTGATGGTGAAACGTAAACTGCCGTCCTCGCGTTTAAACAGCTCGATGCGCTCGGTCAGTTTGCGCACCTTCACATCCAGCTCATGTAGGTTCTGATCGGCTTGCTGCAGCATGCCGGCGGCGTCCAGTAGCTTGATGATTTGCACTTTTTCCGACTGCCAGTCGCCATGCAGCGAACTGACCCGTGGTGCGCTGCACTGTGCCTTGATGTTTAACGGGTCGAGGTACTCAACAGTAAAACCCTGAGCCTTGAGGCAATGATCGCGGCGGGCGCGAGCTTCATCGCTGAAGGCGCTCTGGCTCGGCAGTTGTGTGCTTTCCACTTGGTAGTGGGCGAAGTGCTGCCGCGCCCAGGCAATCCCCTGGGCCAGTAGAAACCGCCCCAGGCCACGGTTTTCAGGCTCTACGCTGAGGCCTTTGTCCGGGCCAAAGCGCACCACCCGTTGCTCATGGTCAGCCCACACGTCGAGGATGTTCTGTTCCGGGCGTACCCGTTGCCCGGGCAGTTGCAGGGTCAAGCGCAGCAGACTTTGCTGCTTACTCTGGCGCTCGACGCGGCCCAGCTGGATAAAACGCAGCGGCCGCACGCCGGTGTGGCGGTCGGTGGGCAAGGGGGCCAGGCGCAATAACAGAAAGTGCTCAGGTGCCAGCTCTGCCCAAGGGTGAGCTGGCTCAGCGACTTCCTCAGAGGCTGCGTCGGTATCCGTTTGCGGCGCGGGGCTGGTGGTCATAAACAGCGGTCCTGTACGCGACGCTGAAACAGTTAGCGCCTGTTTGAGCGCTATCGGCCGTTAGTCGGCTAACTAGAGGCTGGCATTTTGCCGCTGCGCTGAATAAACCGGGCGATCTGCTCGCTCAGCCCGTGCGCCAAGGGTAAGCGAGGATTGTTATAACTGGCCAGTTGCGCGGGTAAATCCAGCGCGCTGATACGCAGCAGATGGTTCATCCCAGGGATGATCAGCAGTTCAGCATCAGGCGTGGCGGCCTTCAGGGCGTGGGCATCGGCGACGCTGACTTGAATGTCATGGCTGCCTTGCACGATCAGTGCGGGAATCTGCAGGCGTGCAAAGGCCTGGCCAGGGTTCTGTTGCAGCAGCGAGATCAAGTAAGGCTGCACGCTGGGGCGAAACAGCACCTGCAACGGCTTGGGTACCTGCGGGGTGAGTTGCCCGGCTAACAAACGGTCGAGGAGCTGATTACTTTGTGCAAGAAACGGCGGAGGAAGACGCGCCGCCAACTGCTCGCGCAACAGTTGGTCAATCGGCCGCGAACTGCCAGCGATTGCTACCAGGGCGTCGGCGTGGGCCTGTTCGGCGGCCAGGCTGGCAATCAGCGCGCCTTCGCTATGACCGATCAAAATCAGCCGGTCAAATGCCGGGTTGGCCTTGAGCAACTGCGCCCAGGCCACTGCATCGCTGACATAACGCTCGACACTGAGGTTGCGCTCATCCGGCGTGGCGGCGCGGCTGGCGGCGACCCCGCGCTTGTCGTAGCGCAGGCTGGCGATGCCTTGTTTAGCCAGGCTCTGCGCTAGGCGCTTGAGGCTGTCGCTCTGGCCGCCTTCGGGGTTGTTGCCGTCACGGTCGGTGGGGCCGGAACCGGCGATCAGCAACGCTACCGCTACGGGTGTGGGGCCGCTTGGCGTGAGCAAGGTGCCGTGCAGCGTGCCCTCGGCTGTTTGCAGGTGCAGCGGTTGCTGCACGCTGCTGTGTGAAGCGCTATTGGCAGCGGCTTGAGCCAGGGGCGGGAGTAGGCAAAGGGTCAATAGAAGCGCTCGCAACATGGGTAACAACTGCCAGAGGGGGAACTGTTGGACGGTTATACGCGCTGAAGGTTCGAGGATGAACTGTGCGAACGCCACGGGTATACTCGCCGCCTTTATTCACGTGGGCGCTGCGCGAGTTGGCGTAGGCTCTGAGCTGATTTTCGCGGAGCGTTTTGCACATGTCCGGCAATACCTACGGCAAGCTGTTCACTGTCACCACCGCTGGCGAAAGCCATGGCCCGGCGTTGGTCGCCATTGTCGATGGCTGCCCGCCGGGGCTGGAGATTAGCCTGGAAGACCTGCAGCGCGACCTCGATCGACGCAAGCCGGGCACCAGCCGCCACACCACCCAGCGCCAGGAAGACGACGAGGTGGAAATCCTCGCCGGGGTGTTCGAGGGCAAAACCACCGGTTGCTCTATTGGCCTGCTGATTCGCAATACCGACCAGAAGTCCAAGGACTACTCGGCGATCAAGGACTCCTTCCGTCCGGCGCATGCCGATTACACCTATCACCACAAATACGGCATCCGTGACTATCGCGGCGGCGGTCGCAGCTCCGCGCGGGAAACCGCCATGCGGGTGGCCGCCGGTGCCATCGCCAAAAAGTACCTGGCCACCCAGGGCATCGTGATTCGTGGCTATATGAGCCAGCTGGGGCCAATCGAAATCCCGTTCAAGAGCTGGGAGTCGGTCGAGCAGAATGCTTTTTTCAGCCCAGACCCAGACAAAGTGCCGGAGCTGGAAGCCTATATGGACCAGCTGCGCCGTGATCAAGACTCGGTTGGGGCGAAGATCACCGTGGTCGCCGAAGGCGTGATGCCGGGCCTGGGCGAGCCGATTTTCGACCGTCTGGACGCCGAACTGGCCCATGCGCTGATGAGCATTAATGCGGTCAAGGGCGTGGAAATCGGCGCCGGGTTTGCCAGCGTGGAGCAGCGCGGGACCGAACACCGCGATGAAATGACGCCGGAAGGGTTCCTCTCCAACAACGCCGGCGGCATCCTAGGCGGGCTCTCCAGCGGCCAGCCGATTGTCGCGCACCTGGCCCTCAAGCCAACGTCGAGCATCACCACGCCGGGACGCTCGATTGATGTTGATGGCAACCCGGTGGATATCATCACCAAAGGTCGTCACGACCCTTGTGTAGGTATCCGTGCCACGCCGATTGCCGAGGCAATGATGGCCATCGTGCTGATGGACCATCTGCTGCGTCATCGTGGGCAGAATGCTGATGTGCAGGTCAGCACGCCGGTGCTGCCACAGCTGTGATCAGCCGCGTAGGTTGGCTTGAGCGCAGCGCTAGCCAACATTGCGCCCCCTGGGTATTGCTCTGCTCAATTCAGGCTACGGCTAGATCATGAGCAGCGCATTGCCTTACTGGCGCCTGTCCGGGTTCTACTTTTTTTATTTCTCGCTGCTCGGCGCCACCGCGCCGTTTCTCGCGTTGTATTTCGACCACCTGGGGTTTTCCGCCGCACGGATCGGCGAGCTGATCGCCATTCCCATGCTGATGCGCTGCATCGCGCCGAATATCTGGGGCTGGCTGGGTGATTACAGCGGCCGGCGGCTGGCCATCGTGCGCTTTGGCGCGCTGTGCACGCTGCTGTGTTTTGCCGGCATTTTTATCAGCCAGAGTTATGCCTGGTTGGCGTTGATCATGGCGCTGCATGCGTTCTTCTGGCATGCCGTGCTGCCGCAGTTTGAGGTGATCACCTTCGCCCACCTCAAAGAGCAGGCTGCGCGTTACAGCCAGATTCGCCTGTGGGGCAGCATCGGCTTTATTGTTGCGGTGGTGGGCCTGGGCAAACTGTTCGAGCTGCTCAGCCTGGACGCTTATCCCTGGGCGCTGATTTTGATCATGGCTGGCATCGTGCTGAGCAGCTGGTGGGTGCCCAATGCGCAGCCGCAGATGCGGCCCAATACTCAGGAGCAGGGCGGCTTCCTGCAGCAGCTAAGGCGACCGGGGACTCTAGCCTTCTACCTCAGCGCTGGCTTGATGCAGCTGAGCAACGGTCCGTACTACACCTTTCTTAGCCTGCACCTGGAAGCGCTGGGGTACTCGCGCGGAGTGATTGGCCAACTGTGGGCGCTGGGCGTGCTGGCCGAGATTGTGTTGTTTATGGTCATGGCCCGGTTGCTTGCGCGCTATTCAATAAGGACCGTGCTGCTGGCGAGTTTTCTGATTACCGCGCTGCGCTGGTTGCTGCTGGGTAATCTGGCCGGGCATCTGCCAGTGCTGCTGTTCGCCCAATTGATGCACGCGGCGACCTTTGGTGCGTTTCATGCGGCAGCCATGCATTTTGTGCAACGCAGTTTTGCCGATCGCCAGCAAGGCCAGGGCCAGGCGCTGTATGCCGCGCTGGCCGGTGTCGGTGGTGCCTTGGGCGCACTGTATTCCGGCTACAGCTGGCACAGCCTAGGTGCGGCCTGGACCTTTGCCATCGCCAGCCTGATTGCCCTGTGCGCCACTGTGATCACCGCGCGCTTTATGCATGATGAGCGTCCGTAACCCTATTCACTGAATTCAAGGCTTGAATTGAGCCCTTTCTGATCGTACGAGAGCCCTGCCCATGAGCTGCCTGACCGTCTACCACCAGTCCGCCCCCGCGCATCCGAACAAGCTGCTGAGCCATGCCGAAGACATTGCCAGCACCCTGGCCACTGTCGGCGTGCAGTTCAGCCAAGTGCCTTTGCAGGAGCCGGTGATTGCCGGTACGGCCAGCGCTGAGCTGATGGCGGCCAATCGCGCGCAAATCGATCAGCTGCTGACTGCGCATGGCTATGCCAGTGCCGAGATACTGAGCTTGTGTGATGAGCGCGGCGAGGGCAGCGAGTTGGCCCGCGCGCTTAGACAGGAAAAGGCCTGCCAGCCCGCTCATCTGCACTATTACTTGGCGGGGCGCGGCCTGCTGGCGCTGCATATCGGTGAGTATGTCTACGGCCTGCTGTGTGAGAAGGGCGACTTGGTACAACTCCCCGCTGGTACTGCGCACTGGTTTGATGTTGGCGAGCATCCGCGCTTCGCCGTGTTGAGCCTGTTCGACAGCGCCCAGGTGCCGGTTTTTAGCGCGGTAGAGGGTGATTTCGCCGCTGCATTTGCCGGCCTGGATGACTGCTAACAGGTCAAGCATCTGAACTCTTCTGCCGAACGTCTATCCTAGGTAAGCGATCCCTTCGCATAGGAGCGACACCATATGGGTTCAATGTTTAACGGTTTACTGGGGTTGGTCATTCTGGCGCTGGATATCTGGGCGATTCTCAGCGTGATCAAAAGCAACGCCGAAACGGGCATCAAGGTGTTGTGGATATTACTCATCGTCTTGCTGCCGGTGATCGGCCTGATCATCTGGGCGTTGATGGGGCCGCGTGGCACGGTCAAGTTCTAATGCCGTGGCGCTCTGGTGCGTGGCTGTTGGTGTTGTGCCTGCTGGGCAGTGCCGCTCAGGCCGACGATGAGCAGGCCTGGACGGCGCTGCGTGAAGGCCGCGCCGTTTTGTTGATGCGTCACGCTACCGCGCCCGGCACCGGTGACCCTGCGAATTTTCAGTTGGGTGACTGCCGTACCCAACGCAACCTCAATCAGGCCGGTCGCGAGCAGGCGCAGCGCTGGGGGCAATTGCTGCAACGTCAGTGGATTAAACCGCGGCTGCTCAGCAGCCGCTGGTGCCGCGCTCAGGATACCGCTCGGGAAATGGGCATTGCTGCAGTCGAAGCGTTGCCCGCCCTGGATTCGTTCTTTCAAACCCCCACCACTGCCCGAGAGCAGACGGCTGCGCTGATCGAACAGATCAATGCGCAAGCCCGTGGCGCACCGATGGTGCTGGTCTCCCATCAAGTCAATATCACGGCCTTGACCGGTATCTATCCGGCGTCTGGCGAAGGACTGATTCTGGCGTTACCGCTAGAAGCTCCGGCGCGTGTGCTGGCGCGTATTCAGCCCTGAACTATCGTGCGTTAAATACTCAGCAGCCGCTGTTCCGGTAGCTGCGCACCTTCTAGTTTGAGCAACAGTGCTTTGCGCGGCAAACCGCCGGCATAACCCGTGAGGCTGCCGTCGCGGCCGATTACTCGGTGGCAGGGAATGATGATGGCAATCGGGTTCGCGCCATTGGCAGCACCCACCGCGCGAAATGCTGTGGGCCTTGCGATCTCGGCGGCGAGGGCGCTGTAACTGCTGGTCTGCCCGAAGGGAATGCGCAGCAGCGCCTGCCACACGGCGAGCTGAAAAGCCGTGCCTTGCGGCGCTAAGCGCAGCTCGAAGCGCTGCCGGCTCCCGGCGAAGTACTCATCCAGTTGCTTGCACACTTCATCCAGTTCACCGGTGGCGCTGCGCCAATCCTCAGCAATACGCCAGGGCTTGCCGTCGATATCCATCAGCAGTTGCTGCAAGCCGCGTTCATCAGCGGCCAGTAGCAGGCGGCCGATAGGGCTGTCGTGGTAGCGGTAGAACATCGGTCAGCCCTCGCGTGAGTGGTGCCATCTGTGCGCGGTGCATAGGCGCGTTTAAGGCGGTTATGCGCTTGAGCCCAGTGTCTGCCGATATTGCCCGGGCGTCAGGCCTTTCCAGCGTTTGAAGGCGTGCAGGAAGTTCGACACTTCGCTGTAGCCGAGGCGTTCGGCAATGTCTTCCTGGCTCAGGCTGGCAATGGCCAGTAGCTCTTCGGCCAAGGCTTGGCGCACTTCCTCCTGCAGTTGGCGAAAGCTGCTGCCCTGGTCTTCCAGGCGACGGCGCAGGGTGCGGCTGCTGATATTCAGCTCACTGGCGATCACTTCCATATCGGCCAGCCGTCCCGGGGTACTCAGCAGACGATCGCGGATCTGCCCGGCCAGGCCACTGCGCACTCGGCGTTTGGCCAGCAGCGCCTGGCACTGCAGCTCGCAGAGCTGGGCGCTGTGCGGATTGGCGCGGGGCAGGGGCAGGTCGAGCAGGTGGCGGGGGAAACTGATGCGGTTGTGCGCGCAGGCGAATTCCGGCAGCAGGCCGAATTGTTCGCTAAATCGCGCCGGGTCGGCCGGTGCTGACTGGCTCAGTTGCACGCTGCTCAGGGGCACCTTAGCGCCGGTCAGCTCGCGTTGAATGACCATCACCGCGACGGCGTCACGTAGCAACAGAAAATCGCGCACGCTGTCTGGCAGGTGGCTGCCATCCAGCTCCAGGTGCGCCTGGCTGGTATCTTCGCGCAAGGTGATGCGGTTAAAGGCAAAGGTCAGGTCCAGATAACGCAGGCCCAGTTCAGCCGCCTGGCGGAAGGTCTGGCTGCTGAGCAGGGCGTAGCCCCAGATACCGTAGGTGGTCAGCTGATAGCGCAAGCCAGCCTGTAGGCCCAGGTCATCCTGGCCGGGCAGGGCGTCGATCAGGTTGCGGATCAGTTGCAGTTCCTGCGCGCCTTCGATTTCGCTGTGCAGCTCGGCCAGTTGCAAGGGGCTGAGGCCGGTATTCAGGAGGCAGCGCTCGACACTCAGGCCGTGGTCGAGGCCCAGCTGGGTCAGCAGTTGTGCGCTGGTGATGCTGCGCTTTGGCAGGGTGTAGGAGACGGCTGACATGCAGTTGTCCGGTGGCTTGTCCGAAAGTCACAATCGATTGGCCGACTATGCCATAACTGATGAG
This sequence comes from Gammaproteobacteria bacterium, assembly GCA_018816095.1. Lineage (GTDB taxonomy): Bacteria > Pseudomonadota > Gammaproteobacteria > Pseudomonadales > Pseudomonadaceae > Aquipseudomonas > Aquipseudomonas spirodelae. The sequence goes on along the minus strand of JAHIWP010000035.1, from coordinate 4,054 downwards.
GCGGCAGGCAAGTAGCATTCAGCTACCGCTACTGACAGCGATTGGGGAATAACAATGCATAACAGCACCCAACGTCCGGCCCCCTTGCGCGTGCTGATTATCGGCAGCGGCTTTGGTGGCCTGGGCATGGCCATTCAATTGCAGAAGGCTGGTATTGAGGACTTTCTGCTGCTGGAAAAAGCCGCAGAAGTCGGCGGCACCTGGCGTGACAACAGCTATCCCGGTGCGGCGTGCGATGTGCCGTCGCACCTGTACTCGTTTTCTTTCGAACCGAAAACCGACTGGAGCCGCAAGTTCGCGCCCCAGGCGGAAATTCACGCGTACATGCTGCACTGCGTAACCAAGTATCAGTTGCGCCCGCGCATTCGCTGCAATGCCGAGGTGGCTTCGGCGGCATTTGATGCGGCAGCGGCGCTGTGGCGAGTGACCCTGAGCAATGGCGAAGAACTCTGCGCCGAGGTGCTGATCAGCGCCTGTGGCCAGCTCAATCAGCCGGCCTATCCGGCGCTGCCGGGGGTTGAGCAGTTTACCGGTGAGGCCTTTCACTCAGCGCGCTGGCGGCATGATCTGGACCTGACCGGCAAGCGTGTGGCGGTGATCGGTACCGGTGCCTCGGCGATCCAGTTTGTCCCGCAGCTCCAGCCTAAGGTGGCCGAAATCAAGCTGTTCCAACGCTCGCCGGCTTATGTGCTGGCCAAGCCCGATCGCGCCTACAAAACCTGGGAGTTGGCGCTGATGCGTAAGCTACCCTGGCTGCAGCGCATCGATCGTGGCCTCAAGTACCTGCAATATGAGATGCGTGGCCTGGCGTTTATCAGCCTGCCGTGGCTGATGAAGCTGATGCGCTTCACCTTTGACCGGCATTTAAACCAGCAGATCAGTGACCCGCAGTTGCGTGCGCAGTTGCAGCCGGATTACCCCATGGGCTGTAAGCGCATCCTGATTAGCAATGATTACTTCCCGGCCCTGGCAAAGCCCAATGTGACGGTGATCAGCGAGGCGATTAGCCGCGTGACTGAGACCGCTATTGTCACCGCCGATGGCCGCGAACACCCCTGCGATGTACTGATCTACGGCACCGGCTTTGCCGCCACGGATTTTCTCGCGCCGATGCAGATTACCGGGCTTGCTGGGCTGGAGCTGAACCAGGCCTGGCAGGCCGGCGCAGAGGCTTACAAGGGCATCAGCGTCAGCGGTTTCCCCAATCTGTTTATCCTTTACGGGCCCAACACCAATCTGGGGCATAACTCGATCATCTACATGCTGGAAAGCCAGTTCCGTTACGTGCTTGGTTGCATTGATGTGCTGCGCCAGCAGGATGTGCGTTATCTCAACGTCAAGGCAGCGGTACAGCAGCACTACAACCAGCAAATCCAGGCCAGCTCGCATCGCACGATATGGGAACAGGGCTGCTCAAGCTGGTACAAAACTGCCTCCGGCAAAAGCACCAACAACTGGCCGGGCTACACCTTTACCTACCGCCAGCAGACCCGCGCCCCGGAGATAAACGACTATGACCTCACCCGCTGAATTCACCGCGCCAGCGGCCGATCAGGCGCTTTTGCGCAGTGTGCTGCGTACCAGCCTACGCGTGCTGTTCTGGGGTTTGGTGCGGCCACCCATGCCAATTGCCGGGCAGCGTGCGGTGCTGCGTGTGCTCACTGCGTTCAGCCCGACGCCGCGCGGTATCACCCGCAGCCCTGGCACCCTAGGCGGGCGAGCCTGCGAATGGCATAAACCGCAAAGCGGGCAATGGCACAAACTGCAAAAGGCCCGTGGCACGGTGCTGCTCTACCTGCATGGTGGGGCGTATCTGATTGGCGGGCCGAACACCCATCGGGCGATTTGTTCCAACCTGGCCAGGCTCGGGCAGATGGACGTGTGCGCGCTGGATTACCGCCTGGCACCCGAGCATCCGTATCCGGCCGCCCGCGATGATGCCCTGGCGGCGTTTCAGGCGCTGATTGAGTTAGGTTACGCACCCGCGCAAATTGTTATCGGCGGCGACTCGGCCGGTGGCAACCTGAGCCTGATCACCAGCCTGCGCCTGCGCGACATGGGTTTGCCGCAACCGGCTGCAATGCTGTGTTTCTCCCCGGTCACGGACTTTACCGGCACCCAGTTACATGAGCCGCCGGCGGGTGATCCGTTGATCCACCCCAAGTGGATCGAGCAAGCGTTGGCGCTTTATTGTCCGGCCGATGTGGCGCATGACGATCCAGGCCTGTCGCCGCAGTTTGCCGATCTACATGGCCTGCCACCGGTGCTGATCCAGGTGGGTGAAGACGAAATTCTGCGCAACGACAGCCTGCGCTTTGCCGACAAGGCCAAGGCTGCAGGGGTGGATGTGTGCCTGCAGCGCTATCCAGGGCTGTGGCATGTGTTTCAGGCCCACGCTGGCATGCTCAAGGCGGCTGACTTTGCCTTGGCCGAAGTGGTGAGATTTTTGCGAGCGCGAGGTTGCTGATGCACAACATTCTGATTACAGGGGCGGCGTCGGGCATCGGTGCCGCCACCGCGCGCTTGTTTCACCAGCAGGGCTGGCAAGTGGGCCTGCTCGACATCAACCCTCAGGCGCTGGCCGCGCTTGCCGCCGAGTTGGGTGACGTTTGGCATGCGCAACTGGATGTGACGGATGCCGCAGCGGTCAAGGTCGCCTTGGCGGACTTTTGCGCGTTGCACGCAGGGCAACTGCGCCTGCTGTTTAACAGCGCTGGGGTTTTGCAGTGTGGCCATTTCGAGGAAATTGAACTGGCCGAGCATGCGCGCATCTTGCAGATCAATGTGCAGGGCACGCTGAACATGACGCATGCGGCGTTCCCTTACCTGCAAGCCACACCGCAGGCCCAGGTAATCAACATGGGTTCTGCTTCCGGGCTGTATGGCGTGCCGCACCTGGCCAGTTATTCGGCGTCCAAGTTCGCCATTCGCGGCCTGACCGAGGCGCTGGAGCTGGAGTGGGCCAAGTACGACATTCGCGTTGGCGACCTGATGCCGCCCTTTGTCAGCACGCCGATGCTCAATAATCAGCGCTTCCAGGCACCGGTGCTGCGCCGCCTGGGCGTTAAGCTTGAGGCGCACGCTGTGGCGCAGGCGGCCTGGGCGCAGGCGCAGAGCAATAACGTACACCGGCCGATCAGCCTGCAGTTCAAGCTGCTCTACCGTACCGGCCAGCTAACGCCGGCCTGGCTGACGCGGCGCATCATGGCTTGGCTAAGCCGGGAGTGAACAGGTCGGCGTATTTTTAGCTGGGCAAACGCCGCACGATAGGGCTAGTCTGCACTTAACGCTTCTGACTTGTTCACCCTGAACAAGCCTGCGTTGACCAGCCCTGGTTTCAGGTCTGGCTTATGACCTATCAAGCAGCGTGATCGCTTGATTCTCGGGCGGCACTGCCACTGGTGCCGCGACATCGCTGAAGCTCAAGCGGTAGCAATGGGAAAGCGTTTAACAGGTTCTCGCACTGCAGTATCGACACCTTGTTGGTTCTTTAGCGTCCTGTAAATTTATCCATCGCCTGAGGAGTTCACTTCATGAGCACAGCCTTGCATGACGATGTTAGCAATGGGGTTCTACGGCGGATGAAGGAAGGTGGCTTTGACTTTGCCAGCTTCCATCCCATCGAGTTCTATGCCCTTTTTCCGGATGAGGCGCGAGCCCGCCAGGCCACCCGTAAATTTCGCGGTGAGTCGTTACACGCCTTGGTGACCGAGCGCGATGACGGCGTTTGGCACCTGCAAGTCAGTAAAGTGATGTTTGCCACCTGCTACGGGATTGATGACTTTGAACATGACCTTGGGTCAGTCGTGATCCCCCTTGGCGGTAAGCTGGATGGCTGGGGCGTAACCCAGGAGGTCAGACAGCTCTGAGCGCCATACACCGGCCATACACCGGCCAGCCATAGGCTGGCCGGTGTCATTGTGCGCCAGGCATGGCGCGTTGCGCGCAAGCGCAACCAGCTTGGCTGTGGTGGCCTCGCTGGTGACTTGGAGGTGAAAGTCCTCTACACACCCGGCAAGGGGAAGTGTTAGCCAGAGGCAAGGGTGTCGCGGGT
>JAHIWP010000034.1 GCA_018816095.1 Gammaproteobacteria bacterium | reverse complement strand
GGTTGAGTGGCGGGAGTAACTTGTTCAGCAGGGCAGCTTTACGCTCAGGTGAATAGCTCGACATTACAGCTCTCTTTGACGCCCCCGATCTATCGTTTTGATAAATCAGCTCAGGCGACAACTAGCCTGACACCGGGGGCCTGCTTGCTCCATTATGTTATTGGATGTTGACTTCTGGCTGGGTAAGACCAGTTTTTATATTCGATATAAATGAACAGCTCGCACCGCCCCAAGGTCGGGGCGGCACTCAATCGAAATAAAAGAGAGGTAACTGCGCCGAGCTACTCTGACTGTTCTTCCCTGCGGAGATGTGCGCCGGCATGATCCGCAATTGTGAGCGTGGCTTTAACGGCAAACGGCGTAAAAGACTATTAGCAGGTCTGTAAGAATCAACCCAAAACGAGGGATTGCGCAGCGCGACACCACTCAGGGCATAGCACGCTGACGCTTGGTTAGGCTCAGCCCTACACCCGCAGCCTCTGGGGGTGAGCAGCATCGTGATGAAAGAGCACTGGAACTATGGCATGCAATATTCGCTAAAACCCAAGCACTATTGTTGCGTAAAAAGTAACGCAACCTTGCCTGAACCACGCTGTTTTTAGCGGGAGCGGCCCACTAGGCTAGAACCCACTGAACCAGAACAGAGGTATGTGGTGATGAACGCTAAGTGTTTGCTAGTCGGGTTGGCCGTCATGTCCCAATGGGCCGTTGCCGAGGATGCTCAGCAATATCAGTATGGGCAGAAGCTAGATGTTGCCAAGGTTATCTCCACACAGTCGCCAGAAGGCTGCGAGGTTGGCGAAGCAACTATGGTGTATCAAGACTCACAAGGTAAAACCCACACCTTGGTGTATCTCCGGCAGGGCGATAACTGCACGTTCTAATGGGGGTAGAACCCAACTCAGCCTCACGGCTCTTCACCCAATTCTATGTCACCGTCTTTCGCGCTTAGATCCGGCTCTGCGTGTAAACTTGCGCCCCATCTTTTTTGATTCGAATCTGAGCGGTGTAACTGGTCGTGCCGTCAGCCCTGTTTCGTGGCCTGATCGCTACCATGGCAGTAAGCCCTGTAGACCGGTGCTACATGCGGGAGGTTGAGTGGTACAGCGGCCACCCAACTACGAAAACACCCACACACCCTCGGAAACATGCCAGAGCCCCGGAGACATCCATGCTGCAAGGCTACAAGCCAACAACCACATCAGCTACGGTGTCCCGTCGCTTCTCCGTCGCGCCGATGATGGACTGGACTGATCGGCACTGCCGCTTCTTCCTGCGCAAGCTGTCGCATCACGCCTTGCTGTACACCGAGATGGTCACCACGGGTGCTATCTTGCATGGCGATACGGAGCGTTTTCTGCGCCACAGCGCCGCCGAGTATCCGCTGGCATTGCAGCTGGGTGGCAGCGTGCCAGCCGATCTGGCGGCCTGCGCCAAGCTGGCACAAGAGACGGGTTATAACGAGGTCAACTTGAACGTCGGCTGCCCCAGTGACCGGGTGCAGAACAACATGATCGGTGCCTGCCTGATGGGCCATCCACAACTGGTGGCTGATTGCGTTAAGGCGATGCAGGATGCCGTCGAGATCCCTGTAACGGTGAAACACCGCATCGGTATTAACGGCCGCGACAGCTATGCCGAGCTGTGTGATTTTGTCGGCACAGTTCGCGATGCAGGCTGCCGCAGCTTTACCGTGCATGCGCGTATCGCCATTCTCGAAGGGCTATCGCCCAAGGAAAACCGCGAAGTACCACCACTGCGTTATGACGTGGCCGCACAGCTCAAGCAGGACTTTCCGGAACTGGAGATCATCCTCAACGGCGGCATAAAGACCCTGGAGGATTGCCAGCAGCACTTGCAAACCTTTGATGGCGTGATGCTCGGCCGCGAGGCGTACCACAACCCTTACCTGCTGGCCCAGGTAGACCAACTGCTATTTGGCTCTAGCCGCGCGGTGATGAGCCGTTTCGAGGCCATGCACAGCATGCGTGACTACATCGCCGCGCACCTCGCCGAAGGCGGCAGCATGCACCACATCACCCGCCATATGATCGGCTTGGCCCAAGGCTTTAATGGCGCACGACGTTTTCGCCAACTGCTCTCGGTGGATATTCATAAGACCAGTGAGCCGCTGGCGCTGTTCGATCAAGCGGCGCAATTGCTGCAAGGTCGCTGACTCGGGTAAGGTCGGCTCATCTGCAACGACAAGGCTGTGTCATGACTTCCAAGCTGGATCAACTCAAGCAGTTCACCACCGTGGTCGCCGATACCGGCGACCTTGATGCCATCGCCCGCCTAAAGCCGGTTGATGCCACCACCAACCCTTCCCTGCTGCTGAAAGCCGCAGCCATGCCCGGCTACAGCGAGCTGCTAAAAAGCGCCGTTACCGCCAGTAAAGGCGACCTGGGCATGGCCTGCGACCATTTTGGCGTGGCGGTGGGTGGCGAAATTCTCAAGGTCATTCCAGGGCGGATTTCTACCGAGGTGGATGCGCGCCTGTCCTTCGACACTCAAGCCACGCTTCGCCGCGCCGAACGCTTGATCGGCCTGTATGAAGAAGCAGGCATCGGCCGCGAGCGCGTGCTGATCAAGATCGCCTCGACCTGGGAAGGTATCCGCGCCGCCGAGCAACTGGAAAAAGCCGGCATTCAATGCAACCTGACGCTGCTATTCGGCTTCGCCCAAGCGCAGGCTTGTGCCGATGCCGGCGTGTTTTTGATTTCGCCTTTTGTAGGGCGTATTTATGACTGGTACAAGAAGGCCGAAGGTCGTGATTTTGTCGGCGCCGAAGACCCTGGCGTGCAGTCAGTTACGCGCATCTACAACTATTACAAGGCCAACGCCTATCAGACCGTGGTGATGGGCGCGAGCTTCCGCAATATCGGCCAAATCGAACAACTGGCTGGCTGTGATCGCCTGACCATCAGCCCCGAGCTGCTGCAGCAACTGGCCGATGACCAGCAGCCACTGACACGCTTACTCACCCCCGGCAAATCCGCCGAAGCCAAGCAAAGCCTGAGTGAGAGCCAATTCAGCTGGGCCATGAATGAAGATGCCATGGGTACTGAGAAGCTGGCTGAAGGCATCCGCCTGTTCGCCCGCGACCAGGAGAAACTGGAAAAGCTACTGAACAGTCAGGTCTAAAGGCAAACGGGGCGCTAAGTAGCGCCCCGTTTGTTTAACCTGGCCAATCAGTGATGCTCAAGCGCACTGACCAAGTCGTGGAAGGCTTCGCGATTGGACTCGTTTAAGCCCATCAGAATGCGGTGCGCCTCAAGCACTTTGGCGCGCACCAACTCTTCGGACTGATCCTGCGACGGCAAATCATCCAGGCAATCCGGGCATGGCAGCGGTGTATCAACGATATTGAACACCTGATCAAAACCCATAGATTGCAGCAACCGAGTGATATCGGGGTGGGTGGTTACTACAGTCGGCAGTAAACCCACTTTCTGCCGCGACAAAATCGACAACTTGGCCAACAGCCCGAGGGTCGTGCTGTCGATACTGCGCGTTTCAGTGAGATCAATCACGATGGCTGAGAAATTCAGCGCCGTAAAAATCTTCTCAATAGTCGAATCCAAGGCGGAACAGAGCGTCAGGCGCACTTCGCCGACAAACTTCAAGATGAAGGTGCCATCCTGCTCTGCAAACTGAATTCTACCGGGGCTCATCCCAAGGCTCATGCAAGGTTCCTGCTTAACACCAGCAAGGCGATATCATCCGGCATATCCCCTAGATTGGCCAGCCCAAAAGCTTTGCGTAGGCCATCCAGGGTACCGCCTGCAGTACTGATCAATTGCGGCAACAGGGTTTCCTTGTCTTTTAAGGTATCACCCGGCAGCAGATCCAGGATGCCATCGGAAAGCAGCGTCAAACTAAATGTCTCCGGCAATTCCAGCTCCAGATCGTTGTATTGAGCATCGACAAATAACCCGACCGGTAAGCCACGCCCCTCCAAATAGCGAGCCTGACCTTCGCTGTACAACACCGGCAGCGGCAGATGCCCACCAATGCTGTAGGTCAGCCTGTTGTTGGTCTGATCGATCACACCACCGAGCATGGTCACATGCTTACCGAGGTTGCAGTTGATCAAGCCGCGATTGATATGGCCAAGCACCTCGGACGGTTTGAAGTCCGGCAGGCTAACGGTGCGGCGAGACTCGTAGAGCAAACGGGTGGTCATAAACTTCAGCAGCACAGTGATAAATGCTGAAGACGCACCATGCCCTGACACGTCAGCCAGATAGAAGGCGATACGACTGTCATCAACGCGGAAATAGTCGACAAAGTCGCCAGACAGATAAAGAGAAGGAATGATCTGGTGCGCAAAGTTCAAGCCGTCGGCCTGCCAAGGCGTCACTGGCAGCATGTTCATCTGCACCTGGCGACCGGCGTTCTGGTCTTCCTGCAATAAATGCAAGCTGGCTTGCAGCTCACGGTTGGCGGTTTCCAGCTCGTTACGGTAGCGCTGGTTTTCCAGGCGCAAATTGGCACGATCCAACGCCCGGTGAACGGAATGCTCAAGCACGGCGAGATCAGCCAAGGGCTTGATCAAGTAATCGGCAGCCCCCAGACGCAACGCCTCAACGGCATCGCTCATCACGCCGGCCCCGGACACCACGATCACCGGGGTTTCTACATGCAGAGCATTAATACGGCGGATCAATTCGAGACCGTCGACTTGTGGCATGCGCAGATCGCAAATCACTAAATCCGGGGACTCGGCATGAAAGACTTCCAGCCCCTGCAAGCCGTTGGCGGCCTGGAGCACATGAAAACCACTGTCTTCCAAGTAGGCGGCGAGGCTCGCACGCACTACGTCGTCGTCATCGATTATCAGCAGCGTGGCACTGGTTGTGTGCATGAGGTATCCAGGCAAACTGCGCCGGGTAGGGTTGGCTTGGTACGTTCAGGCAAAAGCCTGGACGCGCGAACTCGGCTTGCTTCAAGGCGCAGACGGTACTCCCATCCGCTAAGCGATTCAAGCGCACGCCGGCCGTCGAAACACGCCTTTACACCTCAAATCGGCCAAGGTTATAAGAAGAGTAGGACAGCCCTAATCACATGAGGAAAATGCCCATGAGCCAAAATGATCGTGATTACAGTGAAAAACGCGATTACATCCGCATGCGGCTCGAAGCGCCCGTCACGCTGCACCATGACGGCAAGGAGATTCCTGCACTGTGCCTCGATCTGTCCAGCACTGGCATGCAGCTGGAAGCTGAAAGTGCGGTCAGCATCGGCGACAAGGTGCGTATCCATATTGCCTCAGACCACAACGCCCTACGCGGCCTGGATGCGCAAGCCGAGGTGGTTCGCGTAAGCGCGATGGACGATGGCCGCCAGGCGCTTGGCTTAGCGATCATTTCAATGAACTAAGGCCATTGCAGGCAAGAAAAAGGCGACTATTGAAGTCGCCTTTTTTGATTTTCAGAACAGCCGATTTAAAAATCGTCTTCGACCTGACCGTCACGCACCCTGAACTCACGATTTTGCAGGTAAGCGTTACGGACAAATATGTACCTGTCGCCACTGACCAAACGCTCGACCGACAGCAGTTGCGCGCGTGTATCGACGGCATCAACGCCCAGCACCACATTTCGCGTCGGCACATGATTGATATAGCCATTAGCAGCCAGTGCACCATCCGGCAATTTGCCGAATGCGTCGCGCACTGTGCTCGGCCCGAGCAACGGCAGTACAACATAAGGACCGCTGCCCAAGCCCCACACGCCTAGGGTCTGACCAAAATCCTCATCGCTGCGCTGCAGGCCCATGGCGCTTCCCACATCGAAGAAGCCCAGTAGACCGAACGTGGTGTTGAAAATCAGCCGCCCCGTATCAACCCCTGCGTCGTGCAACTTGCCTTGCAGCAGGTTGTTGGCCAGATTGCCGACATCACCGATGTTGCTGAAAACGTTATGCACGCCATCTTCAAGAAATTGCGGCGTAACCGCCTGGTAGCCTTTAGCCAGAGGCTTGAGGGTATACATATCAACGTTATCGTTGATGCGGAACATAAAACGGTTGTAGCCCTGCCAAGGGTCTTCGTCGTTGGCTTGCGCCAGTGCAGGCAGCGATAGCACGCCGGTACAGGCAACCAATAGGCTCAATCGTTTAATCCAACTCGCACCGGTCACACGCATCACAGTCACTCCTTGGAAATACTCAGGCTGCCACAGGCGGCCAAATCAGGTGGCGCAGTATAAGACCACAGCTCGCTAAAGGGGCAGCATAGCGGACGAACAAGTGCCTGGAAAACCGTCCTGGTAAAGCCTTACACCGTGTCGAATGGCCGCGACACAGCACGAGAATAATCTGTTCATCTACCTGTAACCTGCGCGGAATAGCCTGCACTAGTCCTTTTCAAGGAAGGCCCATGCAAGCCCCTACCGCCTCGCCCGCGTTCAACGCCCTATTATTTAGCCTCTCCGGCTGCCTGGTTGATTTTGGCGCACGCAGCATTGCGCTGGCCCTGCAACGCCTTTATCCCAATACACCTAATCCCCAGAGCCTTGAACAGGTACTGGGTCGCCAAGCCCTGCCCGAGGAACGCCTGGCTTACCAACAAGCACTTTGCGAGACCGCGCGCGAGCATGCACAAGCCACACACGCTGCCTTACCCTTGCTAGAGCAATTGCGACAGCAAGGCGTGCCCTGCGCCTGGTTGGATGAACTGCCACTCGATGCCAGCACTTGCCTGGCCAGCGAACTACCGGCCTGGCTACGCGGCACACCTAGCCGCAGTCACCGCCCATGGCCAGCACCGGACGCAATTTGGCTTAGCCTGCTGGAGCTGCAGGTGAACCAGCTTGAAGGCTGCGTGCTGGTCAGTGGCGAACCACGTTTGTTACAGGCGGCGCTTAATGCCGGCATCTGGACCATTGGCCTGGCCATCAGCGGCCCACTTTGCGGAGTAGCGCTGGCAGACTGGCAGCACCTGACCATGAGCGAACGTGATCGATTGCGCAGCCAGGCCACCCTGAGCCTTTACCGGCTGGGCGTGCACTCGGTGATTGATCAACTGAGCGACCTGCCCACCTGCCTCGCGGACCTTAGCCTGCGCCGTCAAAAAGGCGAAAAGCCTTAAACCCGTCGAGGCTTGCCCACCGGCCAATGCATGCACTTGACCCAAAGCAAGCAAAGCCCGCGAGCTTGGATTACCCTGACGTCATGCAGAACCTTTCGCCTTGGTGCAAGGTCAGCCCATCTGTCGATCAATAAAGGGAGAGTTCCATGCCTGCAAGCCGCCTGCAGCAACAACTGCAAGACCTGCGCGACCAACTGGTCGAACAACCACCACTCACTGAAGAAGAACGCGCCGAGCTGTTTGTGCTCACGCAGGAAATTGAACTGCAACTGGCCCGCCAGGCCGCCGCCGCGCCGGATGCGACGCTGATCGACGGGGTTAACCTGGCGGTAGAGCGCTTCGAAGCCAGCCACCCGACCATTGCGGGCACCCTGCGCAATATCGTGCAGAGCCTGGCTAATATGGGTATTTAAGTGCTTTCAACGCGCGCGGGGTCTACCTCGCAAGCGCAGCGAGACGAGGCAAAACTGCCGAGAACGACGCTCAGAAAAACCCCAGCTCAACGGCTGGGGTTTTGCGTTACTGGCGCGCCAAGCGCTGATTATCCGGGCTGATAGGCCCAGTACTGCGATAGGGGTTGATATCCAACCCACCGCGGCGCACATAACGCGCATACACCGTCAAATGCTCGGGTTTGAGCAAGCGTTGCAGGTCGAGAAAGATCCGCTCAACGCATTGCTCGTGAAAATCCGCATGCTGGCGAAAGCTCACCAAGTAGGCCAACAAGCTGGCGTGATCCAGCGCCAGGCCACGGTATTGCACCACCAGCGTGCCCCAATCCGGCTGACCGGTGACCGGACAGTTGGACTTGAGCAGATGGCTGTGCAGGCTTTCTTCAACCACCTGCGCCGCGTCACAGCGCAGCAACTCAGGCTGCGGCTGCGCATAGTTGCTGATGCTCACGTCCAGCTCATCAATGCAAGTGCCGGGCGCAGCGGCCACACCTTCAGCCGTCACCTCGGCCAGGCTGCGTACTCGCACGCCCACTGGCTTGCCCGCTGCCGCCGAGAGGTCCTTCACCAGCACGACCACCAGCTCGTCAGCCGTGTTGAACACCGACTGGTTCAGCGAGTTGAGGTACAACTTGAATGATTTCGACTCGATGATATTTGGCGAGTCGGCAGGAATCGCAAACTCACCCATGGCCACCACCGGTTTGCCCGACGGCAGCAACCAGGACAGCTCGAAGCAATTCCAGAAATCCACGCCCTGATACGGCAGCGTTTCAGCGCTCAACCCCAGTTCGGCCCATTTCGCCGCACGCGGAATGGGGAACAGCAACGCGGGCGTATAGGTAGCGATGTATTCGCTGGATTTACCCAGTGGCGAATCTTCGGCGGCGGGATGCATAGAGAGGACCTGGTTAGTCAAAACGCGATGAGTGAGTAGAGCTTGAACGTGGCTTCAACGCGGCAGGCGCATTAGGGCTTCTGCCGCGCGACAATACCTCAAGCCAGCTCGGCGACAACAGCGGCCAAGGCCTGCGCCGGGTCGGCGGCTTGGCTGATTGGGCGGCCAATCACTAGATAATCCGAGCCCACATCCAATGCCTGACGCGGGGTCAGAATACGCCGCTGATCATCCTGAGCGCTGCCGGCTGGACGAATCCCCGGGGTCACCAACTGCAACGCCGGATGAGCCGCCTTTAGCGCCTGCGCTTCTTGGGCCGAGCACACCAAGCCATCCAATCCGGCTTGCGCAGCCAGCCCGGCAAGCCGCAGCACCTGAGCCTGCGGCTCAACATCCAGGCCGATACCGGCCAAGTCCTCACGTTCCATGCTGGTCAGCACGGTCACGCCGATCAACAGCGGCTTGGCGCCGGCGAGCTTATCCAGGGTTTCGCGACAAGCCGCCATCATGCGCAGGCCGCCCGAGCAGTGCACATTGACCATCCATACGCCCATCTCGGCCGCTGCCTTGACGGACATGGCCGTGGTATTGGGGATGTCGTGGAATTTCAGGTCGAGGAACACCTCAAAGCCCTTGCCGGCCAGCACATTGACGATCTCCGGCCCGCAACGGGTGAACAGTTCCTTGCCGACCTTGACCCGGCACAGCGCAGGATCGAGCTGATCAGCCAATGCCAGCGCGGCATCACGGGTCGGAAAATCCAGGGCAACGATGATCGGGGTCTGGCAAGCGGACATGGGCAGGCTCTCGGGCATGACAAATTCGGCGCGCATTGTAGCGGATGCGTAGCGCGCTTGCCGCTCCGGTGATCCACCAGCCTCGCTTACGGTTCAAGCAGCACGCAAAAGATATGAGTCGCGGTTATTCGACAGGCTGAGCCACAAGCGCATTGGGCGCCGCAAATGCCTGACGGAAACTGAACGCGTCTGCGCTCGCCCCCTAGTCGCGCAGCCGCGCCAAATACTCGGCCGCTTCGACCACTGATGGACGATGCCCCGCCGGCACCCACCACAACACCATATGCGCCGCACTGACCTTGTTGAACCACTCCTGGCGGCGCTTGAGCATCTCGGTATGCTATTACGTGTACACGTAATCGCTCAGCGCCTGTACATCACGCCAGACAGAGCGGTTCACCAGCACGTCGTCGCCAAACGGACGAAGCGCGGTAGCATCGCCCGCCTCGTCCTGTAATCGCCACACATAGCCTGGCGAGGCTTCAGCCAGCGCATTAATGCGCTGCAGATTGTCGACAAAGTCAGCCATGCTCGGCGACTCTAACGGCGCCTTCATGCTGGCGATATTCAACTGCGCGAGTTGATAAATGGGCATCGACGCTCTCCTTTCAATGTATTCATTCCCTGAATAACCGCGGCCCTGAGCATGCATTCAGCCTCAACGCACCAAGGCCAACCGTTAGCGCTCCAGCGGATCATCCCAGAATGGGCGCTCGCTCTCCTGCATGGCATCACTGCGGCTTAGCCCGATGTCCTTCAATGCCGCTTCATCGAGCATGGCCAAACGCCGCCGCTGCTCAGACAACTGCCACCAACGGTATAACTGACGACCGACTGCACGCAGTATTTCAAGCGGCCGGCGGCCCTGTAGACGATCACTACCGACTAGCGCATAAGCTTTTTGACCTTTCATCTTGACGCCCTCCTCGTGGGGTTGGCGACAGTCTCGCGCTGGGTTTATGATCAATCCAACGAATGTTTCTTATGCAATACATCTCGGAGATTGATGCATGGCCAGCTATCCCAGCATCGACAGTGAACTGCTGCGTACCTTTGTCGCGATTGCCGACCAAGGCGGCTTTACCCGCGCCGCGGAAATGGTCAACCGCACCCAGTCGGCCGTCAGCATGCAGATGAAGCGCCTGGAAGAAGACGTGATGCAGCGCCCGCTGTTTGTTCGCGATGGTCGTCAGTTCAGCCTGACCGCCGAGGGTCAGCTACTGCTGAGCTATGCCAGGCGCATTTTGAAACTGCATGCCGAGGTGATGAACAGCATGCGCGAGCCGCATATGGTCGGCACCGTACGCATCGGCACACCCGATGATTATGTGATGCGCTTTATGCAGGGCATTTTGGTGCGCTTCGCCCAGTCCTATCCGCTGGTGCAGGTAGAACTGCACTGCGAGCCGTCCTTCCAGTTACTGCAACGCCAGGACCTCGACCTGACAATCGTCACCCGCGAACCGGGCACCGAGATCGGTCAATTGTTGCGCCAGGAACATCTGGTTTGGGCGCAGGCCCGCGACGCCAACCTGCATGAACTGGAAACCCTGCCCCTGGCGATGTTCAACTCGCAGTGCTTTTGCCGTTCCTGGGCCTGCAATGGCCTGGAGGCGCTGGGGCGTGATTTCCGCATCGCTTACACCAGTCCAAGCCTGTCGGCGATCATGGCCGCGGTCAGCGCCGGCTTGGCCATTACCGCACAGCTGCAAAGCCTGATCACCCCAGATATGCAGATTATTGGCGAGGACGAGGGCATGCCCGCCCTACCCTCGGCCAGCATCGTCCTGCTGCGCAACAGCAATACGCAAACCCAAGTGACTGAAACCCTGGCCGAGCAGATTGCCGAGGGTTTCAGGCTTTAAGCCCCAGCAGCAGCGCGCACAGCAGCAGAAAGCCGGCAAACAACCCGCGGAGCACGCGCTCGGGCAAAGCATGGGCCAGTTTCACGCCCCAACTAATACTCAGCAAACCACCAATCGCCAGGGGCGCTCCCAATACCCAGTCGACATGACCATGCGCAGCATAGGTCGCCAAGGTAACAGCAGTACTCGGCGCAGCCAGGGTCAGAGACAGGCCCTGCGCCATCACTTGGCTGGCACCAAATACCAGGGTCAATACTGGCGTCGCCAACACCGCACCGCCAACCCCGAATAAACCGCCAAGCAAACCTGCACCACTGCCTAGCAGCGTCAACCAGGGCCAGGGATAACGCAGCCCCGCCGACAACGCGGGCGGTTTACTGAGCAAGCGAGAGACGTTGTAAGCCGCCAGTAGCACTAGGAAGATCACGAACCCTTGACGCATCAAATCCGCATCCAAGGTGACAGCCCAACCCGCACCCAGCAGGGCAAAGGCCAAACTGCTGGTCGCCAGCGCCAACGCATGCCGCCACTCGATACGCGTGCGTTGGTGATAGCGCCATAAGGCCAGCAACACATTAGGCACCACCATCACCAGCGCGGTGCCTTGAGCCAGTTGTTGATCCAAGCCAAACAACACGCCCAACGCCGGAATGGCGATCAAGCCGCCGCCGATCCCAAACAGGCCACCCAAGGTACCGAGAACCAACCCGAGCAGCAGGTTCAGAGCAAAATCAAGCACGGTCATCGGCAGTCTCCACAAAGATGTTGCACACCTTAGTCATTCGCTACTGGCCGCGAAACGCATAGCAACGCAAAATGGCTATGCCCTTAACGCACAGCAGAAGCAACGCATGAACCCTGACAACCTAACCGACCAGCTCAGCCTGTTTCTCGATGTGCTGGAAACGGGCAGTTTTTCCGCCGCCGCCCGTCGCCATCCACTCACCCCTTCTGCGGTGGCGCGGCGCATTGATACGCTGGAGCGCTCGCTGGGCAGCCAGTTGTTTAGCCGCAGTACGCATGCCGTGCGCGCCACCTCCGCCGGCCTGGCGTTTGCCGAGCGCGCCAAGCGCATTCTTGCCGAGCTGCACCTGGCCCGCGCCGAGGCAGTGTCGCTGAGCAGCGCGCCCGAAGGGTTGATCCGCATCGACGCACCCGCGCCGTTCGGTCGCCGACATCTCGCGCCGGCAATTGCAGAGTTTCTCGTCGCCTATCCCGGGCTGGATGTACAACTGCGCCTGATCGACAGCTTCGTCGACCTGCACGGCACGCACTTGGGCGAGGTCGATCTGGTGCTGCGCATTGGTCCGCTGGCCGATACGCGCCTGGTTGCCACCGCGCTATCACCGATGGTGCGGGTTGTTTGTGCCAGCCCCGCGTACCTGGCACAACGCGGTGTACCGCGCACACCTGCAGAGTTGCTGGAACATGACGGCCTCGACTGGGATAGCCTGGCCCCGCCATACGCCTGGCGCTTCGAGCAGCACGGCAAGCTGCAGCTGTGCCGCCCCAAACGCCTGCGCATGACCGCCAACAACGCCGAAGCTCTACTGTTTAGCGCCCTCGCCGGTTTGGGCATCGCCCACTTACCAACCTGGCTGATCAGCGACTACCTGGTACGCGGCGAATTACTGCCGTTGTTCTGCGAAAATGGCCTGCCCGCACCCGAGCCCAGCGGTATCTATGCCCTGCGTCTGGAGCGCGAAACCGACTCGCGCAGCCGCTTGCTATTGGAGTTTCTCAAAGCGCGTTTTGGCCCAATAGCGCCCTGGGACCTGGCCCTGCAAAGCGGTTTACAGCGCAGTTAAGGGCTGCCGGTAAATCGCAGGCAGAAAAAATGATCGGGAATCATTTTTAGCGTCGCGCAGCGACAACCCAAAAGGTGCCCGCCATGGATGGCTGGCATCGGGTAGGAGGCGGCCTCACGGCCGCCGTCCTCCCACACCACCGTGCGTACGGTTCCGTACACGGCGGTTCAGGCCATGCGGTTAAGCCGATTGATCGTATCCAGTATCGAGACCAGTCCAAGTCTGTCCCATAGCT
>JAHIWP010000002.1 GCA_018816095.1 Gammaproteobacteria bacterium | reverse complement strand
TATGGGATCGCCTGGGGCTGGTCTCAATACTGGATACGATCAACCGGCTTAGCCGCATAACCTGAACCGCCGTATACGGAACCGTACGTACGGTGGTGTGAGAGGACGGCGGATGTGAATCCGCCTCCTACTCGATTCTGGTGCGGGTGAAAAATATCTGGGCTGGCCTTCATAAGTCAGTGTTCCCGCCGTTATAGGTAATACCGTTGTCAGGAGTGTCTGCCGTGTTTGCCATTATTTCTGTGTTGCGCAGTCGTTTATTGCTGCCGGTGTTTCTGGCCCTGGGCGTGGCCCTGTTGGTCCAGGTTGTAGTGGCGGTGGCGTTGACGCGTACCACGGTGGCAGCGCTTGAGGCTGATCTGGCCAGTGGCATGCAGGCCGATACGGCGCGCTTGGCGGAAGAGTTGACGAAGGCGGGGGAGGAGGTGAGTGGTGGGCTCAATAGCCTTTCGGTGAATACTCAGGCGCAGTTAGCCAAAGGCCTCTCTGCTCGATTAGGCGAAGAGCAGGGGCAAATCCGTGCGGTGCTGGATAGCAACCTTAAGCGTTCTGCCGATGAGTTGGCGCAGTTGTTGTCAGCGGTTGCGCCCAAGGCGATTTGGGATGCTGATGTGCCGGCGTTGACCGAGTTGGTGCGCGGCGCGCACCGCAATCCGGCCGTGCTGTTTGCGGTGTATCTCGATGCGCAGGGCGCGCGCCTTACGCGTCACCTCAATCGCCAGGACTCACGCGTGCGGGCGCTGCTGGCCAGGGGCGAAGGCAGTGGTGCGCTGGATAAAGTGCTGCAGGCTGCCGCCAATGATCCCGGTGTATACATTGCCGAGGCTGCAATCAGTCCGATGGGCTCGGATATCGGCAAGGTTTTGCTCGGGGTTTCCACCGCGTCGGTGGATGACGAGTTGGCGAAGCTGGATGCGCGTTTCGTCGAGCTGATCGGCAGTAGTGGGCAGTTGGTTTCCGACAGCCTGAGTGGTGCGGCTACCAGCAGTGCGGGGGCCTTGGCGGCGCGTTTGAGTGTTGCGCGTGATGCCGCTGAAGCTATGCAGCAGGGTAGTCGTGAGGTGGTTCGGCAGGCGGCGGCCGGGCTGCGCTGGAATATCAGTGTGGGGCTTGTGGTGGTGGCGCTGGTGATTCTGCTGGTGTTGGCGCTGGTGCTGGGGCAGCGAGTGGTCGGCAAGCTGCATACCTTGATTGCGGTGCTGAATGACTGGGCGGCGGGCGAGGGGGATCTGACTCGCCGGGTGGAGCTCAATAGCCGTGATGAAATTGGCGACATGGCGGCGGCGGTCAATCGCTTTGTCGCCAAGCTGCAGCCGATTGTGCGCGAGGCGGGTGAGGTGGCGTCGTTAACCGGGCAGGAAATTGCCCATCTGGCTTCGCGCAGTGCTGCGGCGCAGTCAGCGGCTGAGCGTCAGCGCGATGAAGTGGCGGGTAGTCTGCAGGCTTTGGCGGAAATGGCGGGTGAAGCGCAGGCGGAAAGTCAGGCCATGCGTGAGGCGTTACAGCGTGTCGGGGCGATTCGTCAGGCGGCGGATGAGAACGCTGCGATTGCCCAGCGTGTGGGTGGCTCAATCGAAGAGTTAGTGCGGCGTGTAGAAGCGGGCTCGGCAGTGATCGAGCGGCTGGCCAAGCAAAGCGAGCAGATTGAGGTGGTGTTGACGGTGATTCGTTCAATCGCCGAGCAGACCAATTTACTTGCTCTGAATGCCGCAATTGAGGCTGCGCGAGCAGGCGAGAGCGGTCGCGGTTTTGCTGTCGTGGCGGATGAGGTTCGGGCATTGGCCAGTAAGACGCAGCAGTCCACCGGCGATATCCAGGCCCATATCGGTGCGTTGCAGTTGGGGGCGCGTGAGGCTGTTGAGGCGATTGGTCAGGCGGGTAGGCAAGCTGATCAGGGGTTGGCGGCGTTGCGCGAAAGTGCGCAGGTGCAGCAATCGGTGCGCGATGCGGTGGAAGAGGTGCATGGTGCAATCAATGGTGCGACCGAGGCCGCGGCGCATCAGGCTGCCGGTGCTGATGCGGTGCGTGGTCGCGTCGAGGTGATTCATGTTGAGGCGCAGCGTGCGGCGGAGGCTGTGGCGGCGACGGCGAGCAGCGGTCGTGTGTTGGATGGGTTGGCGAAGAGGCTTAAAGCTAGCTTGGGGCAGTTTCGCGTTTAGCGCTGGTCGGGGCGGGCATGCGTAAGTGCCCGCCGGATCGAGTTGGCGTTGAGTGCCAAATCGCAGGTAATAAAAAACCGAGCCAGTGGCTCGGTTTTTTGAATTGGTGCCCAGGAGAAGACTCGAACTTCCACGACCGTAAGGTCACCAGCACCTGAAGCTGGCGTGTCTACCAATTTCACCACCTGGGCATTGATTGCAAAACTTGCTTATTTGCTATCAACTACAACTTGGTTAACTTCGTTTCCCGTCGTTGTGGCGCGCATAATACGGATCGTGTTTTTACTTGTAAACCCCTGTTGTTAAAATATTTTATTCTGTGTGCTGTGCTGACCTGGACAGTGGTTTCGCGCTTCAATAGGCACATGGCAAACCGAATTTGTGTAGATAAGGTGAATTACCTCTAATGGCCGATTGGCAATCCCTCGATCCCGAGGCCGCTCGTGAAGCGGAAAAATACGAAAATCCCATCCCCAGTCGCGAGCTGATCCTGCAGCACTTGTCTGACCGTGGCTCCCCGGCGAGCCGGGAAGAGCTGGCCGATGAGTTCGGCATGGCTACTGATGAGCAGCTCGAAGCGCTGCGTCGCCGTTTACGCGCCATGGAGCGCGATGGTCAGCTGATCTATACCCGTCGTGGTACTTATGCGCCGGTAGACAAGCTTGATTTGATTCTGGGTCGCGTCAGTGGTCACCGCGATGGCTTTGGCTTTCTGGTGCCGGATGACGGCAGCGATGATCTGTTCTTAAGCCCTGCGCAAATGCGCTTGGTGTTTGATGGTGACCGTGCCCTGGCGCGGGTTTCCGGCCTCGACCGTCGTGGTCGTCGCGAAGGTGCTGTGGTTGAAGTCATCTCCCGCGCCCACGAAAGCATCGTCGGCCGCTATTACGAAGAAAGTGGTGTTGGCTTTGTCGTTGCGGACAATCCGAAAATCCAGCAGGAAGTGCTGGTAACCCCGGGGCGTAATGCGGGCGCCAAGCAAGGGCAGTTCGTTGAGGTGAAAATCACCCACTGGCCGACTACGCGCTTCCAGCCTCAAGGCGATGTGATTGAGGTTGTTGGTAACTATATGGCTCCGGGTATGGAGATCGATGTTGCATTGCGCAGCTACGACATTCCCCATGTCTGGCCGGACGCGGTGGTGAAAGAGGCGAGCAAGCTCAAGCCTGAAGTCGAAGAGAAGGACAAAGAGAAGCGTATTGATCTACGCCATCTGCCGTTCGTGACCATCGATGGCGAAGATGCGCGTGACTTTGATGACGCGGTGTACTGCGAGAAGAATGGCAGCAACTGGCGGTTGTTCTCCGGCGGCTGGAAGCTCTATGTCGCAATCGCTGACGTTTCTCATTATGTGAAAATCGATTCGGCGCTGGATGCTGAGGCGCAGGTGCGTGGCAACTCGGTGTACTTCCCCGAGCGCGTTATCCCGATGCTGCCAGAAGAGCTCTCCAATGGTCTCTGCTCGCTGAATCCGCATGTGGATCGTTTGGCCATGGTCTGCGAGATCAGCATCTCGAAAACCGGCAAGATGACCGACTATCAGTTCTATGAAGCGGTGATCCATTCTCATGCGCGCCTGACCTACAACAAGGTCAGCTCCATGCTTGAGCAGCCGAAAAGCACTGAAGGCAAAGCCCTGCGCGGCGAATACAAAGAGGTGCTGCCGCACCTCAAGCAGCTGTATTCGCTGTACCAAGTCTTGCTGGCGGCGCGACATGAGCGCGGCGCCATCGACTTTGAAACCCAGGAAACGCGGATCATCTTCGGTGCAGATCGCAAGATCTCGGATATTTGCCCAACTCAACGCAACGATGCGCACAAGTTGATCGAAGAGTGCATGCTCGCCGCCAACGTCGCTACCGCAGCGTTTATGCAGAAGCATGAAGTCCCTGCGCTGTATCGTGTGCATGACGGTCCGCCGCCAGAGCGCGTAGAGAAACTCAAGGCATTCCTCACCGAGTTGGGGCTGTCGCTGCACCGCGGTAAGTCCAAAGACGGTCCGACCCCGAAAGATTATCAGCAGCTGCTGGAAAGCATTCGCGGGCGTCCGGATTACCACCTGATCCAGACCGTAATGCTGCGCTCGCTCAGTCAGGCCGTTTATAGCGCGGACAATCAGGGCCACTTCGGTCTGAATTATGAGGCGTACGCACACTTCACCTCGCCGATTCGTCGCTACCCGGATCTGCTGATCCATCGGGCGATTCGCAGCGTGATTCGCTCCAAGCTCGACACCCCGCACGTAAAACGCGCGGGTGCTGCCATCATGCCGCGCGCACGTATTTATCCTTACGACGATGCCATTCTCGAGCAGCTCGGCGAGCAGTGCTCTATGTCTGAGCGACGCGCCGATGAAGCGACTCGCGATGTGGTGAACTGGCTCAAATGCGAGTTTATGAAAGACCGCGTCGGTGAAACCTTCCCGGGCGTGATTACCGCAGTGACCGGTTTCGGTTTATTCGTCGAATTGAAAGACATCTACGTTGAAGGGTTGGTGCACGTCACCGCCTTGCCGGGTGATTACTATCACTTCGACCCTGTGCATCACCGTCTGGCGGGCGAGCGTAGTGGGCGTAGCTTCCGTCTGGGCGATAGCATCGAGGTCAAGGTCATGCGTGTCGATCTTGATGAGCGCAAGATCGATTTCGAGTTGGCCGAAGAGAAGGTTGCAGCGCCGGCCGGCACGCGCCGAGGTGGTTTTGAATCAGCAGCGGGCAAGACCGGGCGTCGCAGCGAGCGTAAAGCGCCGGCGGGCTCTGATGTAGAGAAGAGTCGTGCGCTGAAAAAGTCGCTGCTTAGTGATTCAAAGAGCAAGCCCGGCAAGGGCTCCCCCAAAGGCGAGTCGGCGGCAAAGCCGGGCAAGTCGAGCTCCCATCGTAAGGGTTCTGCTGCGGGTGGTGCGCCATCGTCGAGTGGGCCGCGCAAGCGTAAGGCGAAGTCATGAGTCAGCTGGAAAAAATCTATGGCGTGCATGCGGTAGAGGCGCTGCTGCGTCATCACCCCAAGCGGGTCAAGCAAGTTTGGCTAGCCGAGGGGCGTAATGACCCTCGGGTGCAGGTGATCCTGGCCTTGGCTGCGGATTCGCGGGTTGCGGTCGGTCAGTGCGAGCGTCGCGAGATGGACTCGTGGGTCGAGGGTGTGCATCAGGGCGTTGTGGCTGATGTTAGCCCGAGCCAGGTCTGGGGCGAGGCGATGCTCGATGAGCTGCTTGATCGCACCGAAGGGGCGCCTTTGTTGTTGGTGCTCGACGGCGTGACCGATCCACATAACCTCGGTGCCTGCCTGCGCACCGCCGATGCGGCGGGTGCGCTGGCGGTGATCGTGCCGAAGGACAAATCCGCCACGCTCAACGCTACCGTGCGCAAAGTGGCCTGCGGTGCGGCTGAGGTAATTCCCTTGGTAGCCGTGACCAACCTGGCGCGCAGTCTGGAGAAACTCCAGCAGCGCGGCCTGTGGGTTGTCGGTACCGCTGGTGAGGCGGAGATGGAGTTGTATGAGCATGATCTGACCGGGCCGACCGTGTTGATCATGGGGGCTGAAGGCAAGGGCATGCGTCGTTTGACCCGCGAACATTGCGATTATCTGGTCAAGTTACCGATGGCAGGCAGCGTCAGCAGCCTCAATGTCTCGGTGGCGACCGGTGTTTGCCTGTTTGAGGCATTGCGTCAGCGCAAGGCTGGCAGCAAGAAGAAGTAACGCGCGTGTAGTGAGCGCTCTAGGGCGCTCGTTATACCGAGTAGCCGATGGTTTAGGTTTTTCGCCGGCGCTGGATTGTTCAAATAATCACCAGTTCGCCTTGCGTGCGGCAGGGGGCTTCACTAGAATGTCGCCCCTTGCCGCTACGGCAGGCGTGTTTGCGCCTTTCTGTTTCAGCAAGACAAACAAGTGAAATTCACTCCTTGCCTGACCGCATTTCGCGGCAGGCTACAACCCGTAAGGAGCATTTATGCGTCATTACGAAATCATCTTTCTGGTTCACCCGGACCAGAGCGAGCAAGTCGGCGGCATGGTTGAGCGTTACACCAAGCTGATCGAAGAAGACGGCGGCAAGATTCACCGCCTGGAAGATTGGGGTCGTCGTCAGCTGGCTTACGCCATCAACAACGTCCACAAAGCTCACTACGTGATGCTTAACGTTGAGTGCACTGGCAAAGCCCTGGCTGAGCTGGAAGACAACTTCCGTTACAACGATGCCGTGATCCGTAACCTGGTCATCCGTCGCGACGAGGCCGTTATCGACCAGTCCGAGATGCTCAAGGCCGAAGAAAACCGCAGTGAGCGCCGTGAGCGTCGTGACCGTCCTGAAAACGCCGATGCTACTGATGGCGATGACAGCGACAACAACGACAGCGACAACGCTGACGAGTAATCCACGGATCTATTGAGGAGCCACTCTCATGGCACGTTTCTTCCGTCGTCGTAAATTCTGCCGTTTCACCGCAGAAGAAGTGAAAGAGATCGATTTCAAAGATCTCAACACGCTGAAAGCTTACATCTCGGAAACCGGCAAGATCGTTCCTAGCCGTATCACCGGTACTAAGGCTCGTTATCAGCGTCAGCTGGCTACCGCTATCAAGCGCGCCCGCTTCCTGGCCCTGCTGCCTTACACCGACAGCCACGGCCGCTGAGACCGGATGTTCGACAAGAAGTAAGGGATTAATCGCATGCGCGCCTTAGCTGAATTCATTATGCGCGGCCGTATGCAGGCCACTCTCGTAGTGGTGGTTTCTGCGGCATTGCCGCTGTTGTTCTGGTTGAGTGCTGCCGCTGGAAGCCTGGTGCTTCTGCGGCGCGGTTGGAGTGATGCTGTTGGCATCCTCGCCTGGGCGCTGCTGCCGGCTATTGGCTGGTGGTATTTTGGTGAGCCGCGCACCCTTTTGGTGTTGCTCGGTGCGCTGGGGTTGGCGTTGTTGTTGCGCGCTAATCTGTCCTGGAATCGTGTGCTGCTGTGCAGCGTGGCATTGGGCCTGGTGTATGGGCTGGTCTTGGGTGCGGTATTCCGCGAACCCATCGAAGCAATGGCGCTTGAGCTGCAAAAGCTCATGCCGCAAATGCTAGATGGGGTTCACCAGCAGATGTCGGTGGATGAGCGAGCGCGTCTGGATAGCCTGATTGCACCGGTGCTGACCGGTTTGATCGCGGCGTTGTTGCAGATAGTCAGCCTGTTGAGCCTGATGCTTGGGCGTTTCTGGCAGGCGCAGTTGTATAACCCGGGTGGTTTTGGCCGCGAGTTTCGCGCCCTACGCCTCCCACCACCGCTGGCGATGTTGCTGCTGGTCGGCATGCTGTTGGGGCCCAACCTGGGTCCGCAAATGGCCATGTTGACGCCGTTGTGCAGTGTGCCGTTGGCGTTTGCGGGTATCGCCCTGTTGCATGGGGTGGTGGCGCAAGGTCGGCTGGGCAAGTTCTGGCTGGTTGGGTTGTACATCACGCTGTTGCTGTTTATGCAGCTGACTTATCCGTTACTGGTGGTTTTGGCCATTGTCGACAGTCTGTTTGATTTTCGTGGTCGCTTTGAGCGTAAACAAGGCTCGGGCCCCGCGGACGGTGAAGGTTAAAAGTTAAGAGGTTATTACCAAATGGAACTGATCCTGCTGGAAAAAATCGCCAACCTGGGCAACCTGGGCGATAAAGTGAATGTTAAGGCCGGTTACGGTCGTAACTTCCTGCTGCCGCAAGGCAAAGCGACTGCTGCTACCGCTGCAAACATTGCAACGTTTGAAGCGCGTCGCGCCGAGCTGGAAAAACTGGCTACCGAGAAGAAAGCGTACGCTGAATCCCGTGCTGCTCAGTTGGCTGAACTGGAAGTCACCATCACCGCTACTGCGGGCGATGAAGGCAAACTGTTCGGTTCCATCGGTACTCACGACATCGCTGAAGCCCTGACCGCCTCCGGCGTTGAAGTGGCTAAAGCTGAAGTTCGTCTGCCGAACGGCACCATTCGCCAAGTTGGCGAATACGACGTAGCCGTGCACCTGCACAGCGACGTTGAAGCAACCGTTAAGGTTGTTGTTGTAGCCGCCGTTTAACTGGCTGCTCAACGGGCTTGCACTTAAGTGCGGGCTCGCTAACATCGGGCACGGCCTTGCGCAAGCGATGCCGTGCCCTTTGTTTTTCAAATACAGAATTCTTTTCCGAGCCTTATGAACGACATCAGCCTGCCCGAACAGTACGACCTGCAAACCTCAGCCCTGAAGGTGCCACCGCACTCGATCGAGGCTGAGCAAGCCGTGCTGGGGGGCTTGATGCTCGATAATAATTCTTGGGAGCGGGTGCTCGATGCGGTCTCCGACGGTGACTTCTATCGGCATGATCACCGCCTGATCTTCCGTGCGATTTTCAAACTGGCCGAGCGCAACCACCCGTTTGACGTGGTCACCGTATCCGAGCAGTTGGACCAGGAAGGCCAGCTGTCGCAAGTCGGTGGGTTGGCCTATCTCGGCGAGTTGGCGAAAAACATCCCTTCGGTGGCCAACATCAAGGCCTATGCGCGGATCATTCGTGAGCGCGCCACCTTGCGCCAGTTGATCGGTATCAGTGGCGAAATTGCCGACAGCGCCTATATGCCGCAAGGTCGCACCGGGGTGGAAATTCTCGATGAGGCCGAGCGGCTGATTTTTCAGATCGCCGAGGCGCGGCCGAAGACCGGTGGGCCGGTCGGGATCAACGATATTCTGGTCAAGGCCATCGACCGTATCGATACCCTGTTCAATAGCGGTGATGCGATCACGGGCTTGTCCACCGGGTTTAATGACCTGGACGACCTGACCAGTGGCTTGCAGCCGGCCGACCTGATTATCGTCGCCGGCCGACCTTCCATGGGTAAGACCACGTTCGCCATGAACCTGGTGGAAAACGCCTTGATGCGCAGCGACAAGGTGGTGATGGTCTACTCGCTGGAGATGCCGTCCGACTCCATCGTCATGCGTATGCTGGCCTCGCTCGGTCGTATCGACCAAACCAAGGTGCGTGCCGGGCGGTTGGATGATGATGATTGGCCGCGCCTGACCTCGGCGGTCAACCTGCTCAATGACCGTAAGCTGTTTATCGACGATACCGCCGGTATTTCGCCTTCGGAAATGCGCGCGCGGACTCGGCGTTTGGCCCGTGAACACGGCGAGATTGGCCTGATCATGGTCGACTACCTGCAGCTGATGCAGATTCCGGGATCCAGCGGTGACAGCCGAGTCAATGAGATTTCCGAAATCTCCCGCTCGCTGAAGGCTCTGGCCAAGGAGTTCAACTGCCCGGTAATTGCCCTGTCACAGCTAAACCGGGGCCTCGAGCAGCGCCCGAACAAGCGCCCGATCAACTCCGACTTGCGTGAGTCCGGCGCGATCGAGCAGGACGCTGACATCATCATGTTCGTTTACCGCGACGAGGTATATCACCCCGAAACGGAATATAAGGGCGTGGCTGAAATCATCATCGGTAAGCAGCGTAATGGTCCCTTGGGTACAGCGCGGCTGGCGTTCCTTGGTAAGTATTCGCGCTTCGAGAACTTGGCGCCGGGCAGCTACCAGTTCGACGACGAGTAAGGCGGCAACGGGCAACGCAACGAGTTATCGCGCTAGATCAATAAAAGCGGGCGGCCAGTGGGTAAACTGGCCGCCCGTTTTGCTTTAAGGACATTGCCTCCATGCGCCCGCTTGTTGCCACCATCGATTTGTCTGCGATTACTCAGAACTATGCCGTGGCAAAACGCTGCGCGCCCGGCCGGCAGGCGTTTGCGGTGGTCAAGGCGAATGCCTATGGGCATGGCGCGCGTGAGGTGGTGACGGCGCTGCATGATCTGGCTGACGGCTTTGCTGTAGCCTGCCTGGAAGAGGCTGCCGAGGTGCGTGCGCTGCATGGCGAGGCACGCATTCTGCTGCTGGAAGGCTGCTTTGATGCAAACGAATACCAGTTTGCCGCGCAGTTGGGGCTGGATGTGGTGGTGCACAGTGAGCAGCAAGCGCAGCAGTTGCTTGTGGCCACGTTGAGTCGGCCGCTGAATATCTGGTTGAAACTCGACAGCGGCATGCATCGCCTGGGCTTCAACGCCACAGCGCTGCGTGAATGCTACGGGTATTTAAACGGTGCGTTACAAGTGGCTGAGTTGAACCTGATCAGCCATTTTGCCTGCGCAGATGAGCGTGGCAGTGAAGCCACCGAGCAGCAGCTTGAGCAGTTTCTCGACCTGCTGGATCTGGGCTTTGCCCAGCGCTCGTTGGCTAACTCTGCAGCGATTTTGACCATTCCGGCGGCGCATATGGATTGGCTGCGCCCCGGCATCATGCTGTACGGCGCGACGCCGTTCGCCGACTTGACGGCCAAGGAGTTGGGTGTGCGCCCAGCGATGAGCCTGACGGCCCAGCTGATTGCCTGTCGTGATGTGGCCGTCGATGAGGTTGTTGGTTATGGCGGTAGCTGGCGCGCTGAGCGACCTTCACGTATCGGTACGGTGAGTTGCGGTTATGCCGATGGTTATCCGCGCCATGCGCCGGCTGGTACGCCGGTAATAGTCGGGGGGCAGCGCGTGGCGCTGGTCGGGCGCGTCTCTATGGATATGCTGACCGTTGACCTGACGGACGCGCCTGATGCTGCTGTGGGCGATGCGGTGGAGTTGTGGGGCGCACAGTTACCGGTCGATGAAGTGGCGCTAGCTGCCGGCACCATTGGCTACGAGCTGCTCAGCAAGGTCACAGCGCGGGTGCCGCGGCGTTATTACAGTCGCTGAGTCAGGCTAGCCCGCTGGGTACGTTGAGGACATCCAGGCGCAGCCGTTCGTTACTGTTCAGCGTGCCATCTTCCCCGCACACGGCAGAGCCCGAGCGGCCACGGCCTTTGACCTTGTAGAGCATTTCGTCAGCGGCCTTGTACAGCGTGGTGAAGTCATTGGCGTGGCGCGGGTATAGCGCTACGCCAATGCTGATGGTCACGGTCAGGTGTTCAGCCCCATAGGTGACAGGCCTGGCCAGTTCATCCAGCAGGCGGCGGGCAATCTCGCGCGCATGTTGTTCGGCATCGTCCCCGCAGATCAGTACGGCAAACTCGTCACCGCCCAGGCGCGCCACTGCATCCCCCGAGCGCACATGCTCGCGTAGACGTTGGGCGATGGTTTGCAGCATCAGGTCACCGGCGTCGTGGCCATATTTGTCGTTGATCGGTTTGAAGTGGTCGAGATCAATCAGCAGTAGGGCTGTGGTCTCGCTGTGTCGGCTAGCATTGGCCAGTGCAGCCTCACAGCGCTCGACCAGAAAACGCCGATTGGGCAATTCGGTGAGCGGGTCGTGGAAGGCGGCATGTTGCAGTTCGCGTTCACGCTCACTGAGCTGCTGATTGGCCAGTGCCAACTCTGCGGTGCGCAGTTTGACCGCGCTTTGCAACTCGTCGGCGCTGCCCTGCATCTGCGCCATGCGTGCGGTCTTTTCGCGGTCGGCCTGCTCCAGGGCTTCGGCTCTTTCCTGCTTGAGCGTTTGGATGCGGTAGGCCAATGCAAAAGAGAACAGAATTGATTCGGCGGCAACAGAGAGTGGGAATACATAGGCATTCCAGGTGGCTGGTTGCACCAAGCCGGTGGCGCGCATCAGGGCCAGGCTGATGCTGCCGAGGATCAGGCCATAGCCGCAAAGATAGAGAAAGGCCGGAAAGTAACCCTGGCGCCAGCGAATCAATGCCGAGCCCAAGGCGGCTGGGATGCTGGTCAGCGACAGCAGGGCAATGATCCAGGCGGCAATATGGCGTTGTCCCAGGCCATCCAGCGCGACCGCAATGACATAGCAAATGCACGCAAAGCTCAGCAGGTGATGGGCCCAGCGCACATGGGTGCGGGTTTGCATCAGGCACTGGGTAAAGCGCGTGGCGCAGAAGCCCCAGAGCGAGGGCAGGGTGATGCGGTCCAGCCAGAATGGCACGGGGTTATCCGGCCATAGGTATTGGAAACCATGGCCGCTCATGCTGAGAATCATCAGTAGCGCGCCGGCGGTGGTCAGCACATACCAGAAGTAGGCTGAGTCGCGCAGGCTGCAGAAGATGAACAGGTTATAGAGCAGCAGTGCCGCGATGATCCCGTAGATCACGCCGAGGGCGATGTTTTCTTCCGCCGCTTTCTGGCTCAAGTCGTCCAGTTGCCATGCGCGCATGGGAAATGAGTTGCCGGCCGGGTCATAGCTGCGCATGTAAAAGGTTATGGGGCTCTGATCGAGCGTGGGCAGCTTGAACAGCATGTGCCTGAAGTCGTGGTCACGCCCTTCGCGGTGGGCGACGCGTTCGCCCGACTGGCGCTCCAGCCAGTCGCCGTTTGGGCCTGGCCAATACAGGCGCAGATCCAGCTGGGTCACAGAGCCGACCTCTAGCCACCATTGGGTGGGCGCATCGGCTGCGCGCTGCAGGGTGACTTTTATCCACCACGGGTTAAGGCTTTGACCAACACTGGCGCGGCCATTCGCCGATTTAAAGCGGCGCTGTACGGCTGGGTTCGCCATGTCGCTGATGGTCAGCTGAGTGCCAACATCTTCAAGCAGTTGTATTCGGTCATTGAGAGCGCTGCCGCTGCTTGTTGTGGTCAGCTCAATAGCGGCATGCGCCAGGCCGCTTGCAAGGGCCAGGCTCAATACGAGTAGGGTCGAAAAAGCTAAGCGTCGTGGCACATGCGCTCCTAATCCCGGCTATTGGCGGCCGATGTTATGTGCCCGAGTATAGTCGTAAGCCATTACGTTGCCGCGACACCGTCACGGCGAAGTTTGGTCATTAAACCTAGCGTTTGAGTCGGGTTTGGTTAAATTTTGTGCTATATTCCGCGGCCGCGATTTACCATCCCTGTTCGTCAACGCCGGTCACTTTCCATGTCCATGCAAACCGCCAAGCCGTTATTCGATTATCCAAAGTACTGGGCCGAGTGTTTCGGGCCAGCGCCTTTCCTACCGATGAGTCGGGAAGAGATGGATCAGCTTGGCTGGGACAGCTGCGACATCATCATTGTCACCGGCGATGCCTATGTCGATCACCCCTCGTTTGGTATGGCGATTATCGGCCGGCTGCTGGAGTCGCAAGGCTTTCGCGTCGGGATCATCGCGCAGCCAAATTGGCAGTCGAAAGACGATTTCATGAAGCTCGGCGAGCCGAACCTGTTTTTCGGCGTCGCGGCCGGCAACATGGACTCGATGATCAACCGTTACACCGCCGACAAGAAGATCCGCTCGGACGATGCTTACACCCCCGGCGGCCTGGCCGGTAAGCGTCCGGATCGTGCCAGCCTGGTGTACAGCCAGCGCTGCAAGGAAGCCTACAAGCACGTGCCGATCGTGCTTGGCGGCATCGAAGCCTCGCTGCGCCGCATCGCTCATTACGATTACTGGCAAGACCGCGTGCGTAACTCGATCCTGATCGACGCCAGCGCTGACATCCTGCTGTACGGCAACGCCGAGCGCGCCATTGTTGAAGTAGCCCAGCGTTTGTCCTACGGGCAGAAGGTCGAAGACATCACCGACGTGCGCGGCACCGCGTTTATTCGCCGTGATACGCCGCAAGGCTGGTATGAGGTGGACTCCACTCGCATCGACCGGCCGGGCAAGATCGACAAGATCATCAACCCGTACGTCAACACCCAGGACACCCAGGCCTGCGCCATCGAGCAAGAGAAAGGCCCGGCTGAAGACCCGAACGAGCCGCAGGTTGTGCAGATATTGGCCAGCCCGCGCATGACTCGCGACAAGACGGTAATCCGTCTGCCGTCGATGGAAAAAGTGCGTAACGACCCAGTCCTGTATGCCCACGCCAACCGCGTGCTGCACCTGGAAACCAACCCGGGCAACGCCCGCGCGCTGGTACAGAAGCACGGTGAAGTGGATGTGTGGTTCAACCCGCCACCCATCCCGATGACCACCGAGGAAATGGACTACGTGTTCGGCATGCCCTATGCGCGCGTGCCGCACCCGGTCTATGGCAAGGAGAAAATCCCGGCCTACGACATGATCCGCTTCTCGGTGAACATCATGCGTGGCTGCTTCGGCGGCTGTACCTTCTGCTCGATCACCGAACACGAAGGTCGGATCATTCAGAACCGCTCGGAAGAGTCGATCATCCGTGAGATCGAAGAGATCCGCGACAAGGTGCCAGGCTTCACCGGGGTGATTTCCGACCTCGGCGGGCCGACGGCGAACATGTACCGCATCGCCTGTAAGAGCCCGGAGATTGAATCCGCGTGCCGCAAGCCAAGTTGCGTGTTCCCCGGTATCTGCCCGAACCTGAATACCGATCACTCCAGCTTGATTCAGCTGTACCGCAGCGCCCGCGCGTTGCCGGGCGTGAAGAAGATTCTGATCGCCTCCGGTCTGCGCTATGACCTGGCTGTCGAGTCACCGGAGTATGTGAAGGAGCTGGTCACCCACCACGTCGGTGGTTACCTGAAGATCGCCCCGGAACACACTGAGGAAGGTCCGCTCAATCAGATGATGAAGCCGGGCATTGGCAGCTATGACAAGTTCAAGCGCATGTTCGAGAAGTACTCGAAAGAGGCTGGTAAAGAGCAGTACCTGATCCCGTACTTTATCGCCGCGCACCCGGGCACCACTGACGAAGACATGATGAACCTGGCACTGTGGCTCAAGGGCAATGGTTTCCGTGCCGACCAGGTGCAGGCGTTCTACCCGTCGCCGATGGCCACTGCCACGGCCATGTACCACTCGGGCAAGAACCCGCTGCGCAAGGTCAGTTACAAGAGCGACGGCGTGGCCATCGTAAAAAGCGAAGATCAGCGCCGCCTGCACAAGGCCTTCCTGCGTTACCACGACCCGAAAGGCTGGCCGATGCTGCGTGAAGCGCTGACCCGCATGGGCCGTGCCGACCTGATCGGGCCGGGCAAGAATCAGCTGATCCCGCTGCATCAGCCCGCCACCGACGGCTACCAGAGTGCGCGTCGTAAGAACTCGACGCCAGCCGGCAGTAAGAAAGTGGCTGGGGCTTCCGTTGCCAAGAGCAAACCGATTCTGACTCAGCACACCGGCTTACCGCCGCGCGACACCGGCGCGGTAGGCGGCAACCCTTGGGACAAGCGCGAGCAGGCCAAAGCGGCCGCGCAGGCGCGTAACCAGCAGGCGGCCAAAGAGCGTTCTGATGCCGCTAAAGGCAAAGGCAAGAAGCCGGTGAAGAACCCAGCTGTGCCGCGCTGATTCTGCGCCCATAAAAAACGCCAGCGTTGAGCTGGCGTTTTTTATGGTGGCGGTTGCAGGTGTTGAGGGACTTCACAGCCGTAGGATGGGTTATTCGCGTAGCGGCATAACCCATCGGTTGATGGTGTGGCGGATGATGGGTATCGCTGTGCTCAACCCATCCTACGGTCTATAAAACTTTAGCTGCGAGCTTGTTAAGACGGCCGTTTTAACAATTGCCGTAGCGCTTCTGCGCTTCAATCGCCAAGCCGCTGCCAATGCTGCCGAAGGTGTTGCCTTCCACATGGTGGGCATTCGGCAGCATGGCCGCCACGCTCTGGCGCAACGCCGGAATGCCGCTGGAACCACCGGTAAAGAACACTGTATTGACTTGTTCGACGCTTACGCCGGCATCGCCGAGCAGCTGGGTGACGCTGGCGCGCACCCGCTCCAGCAGCGGCTCAATGGCGTCCTCAAACAGCTCGCGAGTCAGTTCTGCGACCAGCCCGGCTTCCAGGCGGCTGAGGTCGATGGGGCGCACCTCCTGCTCGGTGAGGGCGATCTTGCTGTCTTCCACCTGCATGGCCAGCCAATGGCCGTCGCGACGCTCAATCAGCTGGAACAGGCGGTCAATGCCCGTGGGGTCGACAATGTCGTAGCGCATGCTTTGTAGCTGGCGCTGCGACTGCGCTGAGTACACCGCGTTGATGGTGTGCCAGGTCGCCAGGTTGAGGTGGGTGCTGGTGGGCATCGGTGCGGCGCTTTTCATCCGGCTGCCATAGCCAAACAGCGGCATCACGCCGGCCAGGGAGAGCTGCTTGTCGAAATCAGTACCGCCGATATGCACGCCGCCGGTGGCGAGAATGTCGCCGCTGCGGTCGGCGACGTTACGCCGCTCCGGTGCAAGGCGCACCAGGGAGAAGTCCGAGGTACCCCCGCCAATGTCGACGATCAGCACCAGCTCTTCCTGGCTGATGCCCGACTCGTAGTCGAAAGCGGCGGCGATTGGCTCGTACTGGAACGACACCTCTTTAAAACCGAGCTTGTGCGCGACGGCGACCAAGGTATTCTGGGCTTCCAGGTCGGCGACCGGGTCGTCATCCACGAAGAACACCGGGCGGCCTAGCACCACTTCTTCAAATGGCCGGTCGGCGGCGTGCTCGGCGCGCTTTTTCAGCTCACCTATAAAGAAACCGAGTAGGTCCTTGAACGGCAGGGCGCTGCCGAGCACGGTGGTTTCGCTTTTCAGCAGTTTGCTGCCCAGCAGGCTTTTCAGCGAGCGCATCAGGCGGCCTTCATAGCCTTCCAGGTATTCTTGCAGCGCCAGGCGGCCATACACCGGGCGGCGCTCCTCCATATTGAAAAACACCACCGATGGCAGGGTGATTTTGCCGTCCTCAAGTGGGATCAGCGTCTCGGCGTCCGGCCTTAGCCAGCCGACAGTGGAGTTGGATGTGCCGAAATCGATGCCGCAGGCGCGGGCGGGAGTAGAGAGAATCATGCGGCGCGCTGTTCCTGAAAAATGACCGGGAGATTGTGATAGTGCGAGCGGCGGCTCAAGGCATGGCCGGGAGCGGTATTGCGCACAAGCCCCGAAGAGGGTGACGCACAGGAATGTGCTGAACACAAAAAACGGCCGCGCATTCTATGCGAGTGCGCCGCGCAATGCTGCCCCCGGTTATCCACTTGGCGTTTTTGCTTGGCAACGTTGTCAGGCTGAGTGCGTCAGCCGTTGCTGGCGGGCGTGAGTGGCGTAACCGCTGCTAGCGCCAGCCGAGGGTCAACGCCGCCAGTACCGTATAACGGGCGGTTTTCGCCAGGCTGACGATCAGCAGGAAGACCCACAACCGTTCGCGCATGACCCCGGCCACCAGGGTCAGTGGATCACCGATCACCGGCACCCAGCTCAACAGCAGCGACCAGCGGCCGTAACGCGCATAACCGCGCTGCGCTTGTTGCAGGCGCGCCTCGCTGACTGGGAACCAGGGTTTATGGCGGAAGTGTTCGAGGTAGCGGCCGAGTAGCCAGTTGAGCAGCGCGCCGAGGACGTTACCTACGCTAGCCACGGCCACGAGCATCCAGGGCAAGTAGGCGTCGCTCAGCAGCAGCGCCACCAGCACGCTTTCCGATTGCAATGGCAGCAGTGTGGCGGCACCTAGCGCCGAAATAAACAGGCCCAGATAGGCTGAAAGGGTCAGCATCGGTTCAGTGCCGGGTCACGTCGTTTAAGGCTGCTTTTCCTGTTCGGGATTGGCCATGACGTCTTCCAGTTTGAGGCCGGTGAGGCCATGGATGGTGCGCCACAGGTAATAGAAGATGGCCATCAGCATGATCATCGAGGGGATCGCAATCATTGGGTAGCTGAGCAGGTTCATCCGCCCCAGCTCGTCATTGAACGCCTCGCTACCTGCCGGGCTGATGACAATCCACTTGGCCAGTACGTAGTTCATCGCCGACGAAAAGAAGAAGGTGCCGCTTAGCCAGTACGTGGCCCGGAGCAGGCGTGCCTCGAACTGCGGGGTATTACCCGCCTGTTCCAGGCACTCATGAATCTTGTCGACATTGAGCACGGCTTTGTTAAACAGCATGGTGCGGATCAGCGGGTAGCGGGTGCGGGTTGAGACTAGCACGGCGATACCGATGATTCCTGGGATTGCCGCTTCTTTGATTGCCAGCCACTGGTTGTCCAGCTTAAGCAGGCCGATACCGCCGGTAAGCAGCACGCTGACCAGGCCGAGCAGGGCAATAAAGTTGAATTTGCGGTACTTGAGCAGCTCAAAGCTGCCCCAACCCAGCGGGAAGGCCAGTGCCAATATCAGCGCACCATCGGCCCCCAGTCTGCTTTCACCACTGAGCTTCATCAGGATCAGCGAGGGAATCACGATGCTGACGAGCAAGTCGATCAGCGGGCGGGGTTTGTGTGCGGCTTGATTGTTTGGCGTGGTATCGGTCATGTCGTTCAAGGTGCAGGAAAGAAGCGCGATCATCGCCTGCTTGAGCGGCGGCTACCAGCCCAGCCGTCGCCTTGAGTGTGAAAAAGTATGAGTGGGGCGGCGATTGCAGTGGCCCTCTGCGATTTCTGGCCGTCGCCCTCTCGCCTAGCATTTGGCGGGGTTAAGTGTCTGATACTAAAGTGATATCGATAGCGCGACGGTTACGCTTTACTGTGCGCAACAGCGCGCGAGGCACCGCTGGCGTTTGGCGTTTGGCGTAATGCTGATGCGTCAACTATGTCTGTATAAGTCTAGATAGCCGCTGCTGCAGCTGGCGTACCTTCCCTTACTAGCCATTCGTGTGCCCGCCGCGCGGGCTCCCAGCGATGGTTTATGGGGTAGTTTTTCAAGTTTTTAGGTAGTGCTCCATGAGGTTTACGTTCTGGCTGGGTGTGTTTCTGTTTGGCTGTGGCGCATCCGCGTTGGCGGCGGAGTTACGCCTGTATACCGAGGAGTACCGCCCACTGAGCTATAGCGACAATGGCCGGCTAACCGGTATGGCGGTGGAAGTGGTCGAGTTGCTGGTTAAGCGGACCGGGCAGGCTACTCGGATCGAGCTGGTTCCCTGGACCCGTGGTTATCATCAGATACGCCGTGAGGCGAATAGTGGCTTGTTCGCCATGGTGCGCACGCCTGAGCGCGAGGCGCTGTTCCAGTGGGTTGGGCCGATTGCACAGGGGCGCACCAGCTTCTATGCCCGGCATGGGGCTGGGTTGGCGATACGTGAGCTAAAGGATCTCGAACGGTTTAGTTCACTGGTGCTGCCAAAGCGCTGGTATTCCTACGAGTACCTGCGCGGACTGGGGCTGAAAAACCTCCACGGCGTGCCGACGCCCCAGCACATGGTGAAGATGTTCAAGCATGGGCGCAGCGAGTTAATGGTGGCGAGTAACCTGGTGTTGGCTGAGATGCTCGCGCAGCAAGGCATGCGCCCTGAAGAGGTTGAGTTGCAGTTCACCTTTATGGCTAACAATTCCTATATCGGCTTTTCCAAGAGCACCGACCCGGCGCTGGTGCAGCGTTGGCAGCACGCGCTTGAGCAGGCGGGTCGTGATGGCAGTTTGCAGCGGATTCACCAGCGCTGGTTTAGCGTACCCTTCAGTTTGGAGGCCTTGGTGCCCGTGCCTGCTCTTAGCAACGACTTGCCGGGCCAGTGATGGCCAGTGCCGATGGGTTGAGCCTGCTTATGCCCGGCGTCTTGGCTGCTAAACCTTCCTGTATATGCCGAGTGGCTTTCTTATCTGGCCGCGCTAATTGCCTGTCGAATGCGGGGTGCCCACAAAGTTTTGCGGTTTGCGCTGTGGGATCGGCGTAAGGCCGGCTGGCTGATTATGTAGTTTTACTACATAATTGCTCGCCAAAATCAAAAACGAGCAATGGTGCACTTCCATGCAAAGAGCCTCGCATCATGACCTTCGCGCGCAGTTTCGCGCGCTTCTTGCCTCAAATAGCTGCTATCACACGGCCTCGGTGTTCGATCCCATGGCGGCGCGCATCGCTGCCGATCTCGGCTTTGAAGTGGGTATCCTGGGCGGTTCTGTAGCTTCACTACAAGTTCTGGCTGCGCCGGACTTTGCCCTGATCACCCTCAGCGAGTTTGTCGAGCAGGCTACCCGTATTGGCCGAGTCAGCCGCTTACCGGTGATCGCCGATGCCGACCACGGCTATGGTAATGCACTCAACGTGATGCGTACCGTGGTTGAGTTGGAGCGCGCGGGGATTGCTGCGTTGACCATCGAAGACACCCTGTTGCCGGCGCAGTTTGGGCGCAAGTCCACGGACCTGATCAGCGTGGCCGAAGGTGTCGGCAAGATCCGTGCTGCGCTGGAGGCGCGGATCGACCCGGACCTGGCCATCATCGCGCGAACCCATGCCGGCGTGCTTAGCGTTGAGCAGGTGATACAGCGCACCCAGGCCTATCAGGCGGCCGGTGCCGATGCCATCTGCATTGTCGGTGTCGAGGATTTTGCCCATCTGGAGCAGATATCCGCCGCCTTGAGCGTGCCGCTGATGCTGGTGACGTACGGCAACCCGAAACTGCGTGACAACCAACGTCTGGCCAAGCTTGGCGTGCGCATTGTGGTCAATGGCCATGCCGCCTACTTCGCCGCCATCAAGGCGACCTATGACTGCCTGCGTGAGCAGCGTGGGGCGCAGTCCAGTGATCTCAGCGCGACTGAGTTGACGCATACCTACACCCAGCCCGAGGACTACATCGTCTGGGCTGAAGAGTTTATGAACGTCAACGAATAGGCCGCCGATCACCTGCGCTTGTAATCAGCCTCAGTGACGTTCATATCTTCTCCTCAGGGCAACGCATGTGGAGGTGATCATGGCCGGTGGTTGGAGTAATGACGGCGCGGTACAGGAACAGATCGACAGCACCATCGCGGACGCCGTCCAGCGCGCCCGTAGCCAACTGCCCAGTGGCGAGAGCCTAACGCACTGCGAGGTGTGCGATGCGCGCATTCCTGACGCGCGACGCCAGGCTGTGCCCGGCGTGAGGCTATGCGTGGCCTGCCAGGACGCGGATGATCAGCAGCAGAAAGCCAGTGGCGGCATCAACCGGCGCGGTAGCAAAGACAGTCAGCTGCGCTGATTGAGCGGGCGTGGGGCTGGTCTGTAGCCAGCAGAGTGTTCATCTATACTTTTTGCCAATAACCACCTTCAGCTAGAGGCCGCTTGATGGTTACTGCTTTGCGAGACGCTATCCTCACGAGTTACCCGCGCGCCCCCTACGCATGGTCGGTGATGTTGATGCGCCGCTGCGTCCTGTGTGCGTGTTTGTGGTTGTCGGGGATGGCGTTGTCGTCAGCGGCAGAGTTGCAGTTGTACACCGAAGAAAGCCCGCCCTTGAATTTCAGCCGCGATGGTCGCGTCACCGGCTTTTCTACTGAGCTTATTCGCCAGCTGGCCGTGCTGACCGGGGATGTTGCACACATCAAGTTGGCGCCTTGGACGCGCGGTTATGCCAAGGCACAGGACGCCCCGAATGTCGGTATTTTCACCATGGCGCGGATTGCCGAGAGGGAAAAATCGTTCCAGTGGGTCGGGCCCATCTCCCTTTCGCTGAACCGCTTTTATACCCGTAAAGGCTCAGGGATTCGGATGGGCAGTATTGCTGAGGCGCAAACCATGCAACTGGTCCTGCCGCGGCAGTGGTACAGCTACCAATACCTGGTGGATAAAGGCTTCAGCAATATTTATACGGTGACCTCTGCTGAGCGGATGATGCAGATGTTCCGCAGTGGCCGTGGCGATATGTTGGCCGTCAGTGACATTGCCTTACCTGCACTTTTGCACATGGCAGGTATGACGCCGGATCAGCTCGAACCGCAGTTGGTTTTCCTGCAGCACGAGTCCTACCTAGCATTCTCTTTGGCCACTGACCCGGCGGTGGTCAGCCGTTGGCAAGGGGCGCTGGATGAGATGAAGCGCGATGGCAGCTTCGCGCGTCTCTTCCAGCACTGGTTCCCCAACCTGAGTCTGCTGCCTCGTTTACTTGAAGTCAGTCGCTAGCGTCAGAACAGGAAATAACGCTGCGCCATTGGCAGCACGTCCGCCGGCTCGCACCAGAGCAGCTGACCGTCAGTCTTGACCTGATAGTTCTGCGCGTCCACCTCGATAGTCGGCAGGTAGTCGTTGTGAATCAGGTCGGTTTTCTGCACCTCGCGGCAGCCTTTGACCACGCCAATATTCTTCTTCAGCCCCAGCTGCTCGGGCACCCCAGCATCGAATGCGGCCTGGCTGATAAAGGTGAAACTGGTGGCATGCCGGCTGCCGCCGTAGCTGGCGAACATCGGTCGGTAATGCACCGGCTGCGGTGTTGGGATCGAAGCGTTGGCGTCGCCCATCAGGCTGGCGGCAATCGCCCCGCCCTTGAGAATCAGCGTCGGTTTCACGCCGAAAAACGCCGGACGCCAGAGCACCAAGTCGGCCCACTTGCCTACTTCAATAGAGCCCACTTCATGGCTGATGCCGTGGGTAATCGCCGGGTTGATGGTGTACTTGGCGATATAGCGTTTAACCCGGAAGTTACTGTTGCCGGGGCCGTCACCTTCCAGCGGGCCGCGCTGCTTGTGCATCTTGTCGGCGGTCTGCCAGGTACGCGTGATCACCTCGCCGACGCGGCCCATGGCCTGGCTGTCGGAGCTGATCATGCTGAATGCGCCGAGGTCATGCAGGATGTCTTCGGCGGCGATGGTTTCACGGCGGATGCGGCTTTCAGCAAACGCGACGTCTTCGGCAATGCTCGGGTCGAGGTGGTGGCAGACCATCAGCATGTCCAGGTGTTCGTCGATGGTGTTCTTGGTGAACGGCCGGGTCGGGTTGGTCGAGGACGGCAGCACGTTGGGGAAGCCGCAGGCCTTGATGATGTCCGGCGCATGGCCGCCGCCGGCCCCTTCGGTGTGATAGGTGTGGATGGTGCGGCCCTTGAACGCGGCCAAGGTGGTTTCGACGAAGCCGGACTCGTTCAACGTGTCGGTGTGGATCGCCACCTGCACGTCGTATTCGTCGGCGACCGACAGGCAGTTGTCGATGGCCGCCGGGGTGGTGCCCCAGTCCTCGTGCAGCTTGAGGCCGATGGCGCCGGCCTTGACCTGCTCGATCAGCGGCTCCGGCAGGCTGGCGTTGCCCTTGCCGGTAAAGCCCATATTCATCGGGAAGGCATCGGCGGCCTGCAGCATACGCGCCATGTGCCACGGCCCGGAGGTGCAGGTGGTGGCGTTGGTGCCGGTGGCCGGTCCGGTGCCGCCGCCGATCATGGTGGTCACCCCGCTCATCAGCGCCTCTTCGATCTGCTGCGGGCAGATAAAGTGGATATGGGTGTCGATGCCGCCGGCGGTGAGGATCATGCCTTCACCAGCGATCACTTCGGTGCCCGCGCCGATGGCAATGGTCACGTCCGGCTGAATGTCGGCGTTACCCGCTTTGCCGATGGCGGCGATGCGCCCGTCTTTGAGGCCGACGTCGGCTTTGACGATGCCCCAGTGGTCGATGATCAGCGCGTTGGTGATCAGGGTGTCGACCACATCGGCGGCGCACAGTTGTCCCTGGCCCATGCCGTCGCGGATCACCTTGCCGCCGCCGAATTTCACTTCCTCGCCGTAGGTGGTGAAGTCTTTTTCCACTTCAATCCACAGCTCGGTATCGGCCAGGCGCACCTTGTCGCCGACGGTGGGGCCGAACATATCGGCATAGGCTTGGCGGGAAATTTTCATGTTTGTCCTATCCGTAGGATGGGTTAGCGGCGAAGCGGCATAACCCATCAATGCTTGGTTCGTTTTTGGCGATGGGTATCGCTGCGCTCCACCCATCCTACCCAGACGTTACAAGTCGCCCATCACCCGTCCGGCAAAGCCGAATACGCGGCGATGGCCGGCCAGGTCGACCAATTCCACCTCGCGGCTCTGCCCTGGCTCAAAGCGCACCGCAGTGCCGGCCGGGATGTTCAGGCGCATGCCACGCGCCGCGCTGCGATCAAAAGTCAGGGCATCGTTGGTTTCAAAAAAATGGTAATGCGAGCCGACCTGAATCGGTCGGTCGCCGCTGTTCGCCACGGTCAGGCTGATCGTGCGACGGCCGGCATTCAGCTCGATGTCGCCGTCCTGGATCTGGTATTCGCCGGGGATCATCGCTGTTTCACTCCAGAGTCAATTGCATAAAGGTGAGGTCCAGCCAGCGGCCGAACTTGCGGCCGACCTGCGGCATCTGGCCGGTGGTGACGAAGCCGAGGCGCTCGTGTAGGCGGACTGAGGCGCTGTTACCGCTCTCGATAGCGCCGACCATGACGTGCAGGCCTGCCGTTTTGGCGCGCTCGATCAGCGCCTGCATCAGCAGCGGCCCGAGGCCTTGGCCGCGTTGGTCGCAGCGCACGTATACCGAGTGTTCGACGGTGTGGCGAAAGCCTTCGATGGCGCGCCAAGTGCCGTAGCTGCTGTAGCCGACGACCTCTCCAGCAGCATCGTGGGCTACCAGTACGGGGAAACCGGCGGCGTTGCGTTCGCTCAGCCAGGCCTGGCGGTTGGCCAGGTCGACGAGGGTTTCATTCCAGATCGCCGTGGTATTGAGTACGGCGTCGTTGTAGATGGCTAGGATGGCGGGCAGGTCGGCGGCAGTGGCGTCTTGAATAGTCATGCTTATGCAATCGGTTGATGGACGGTGACCAGTTTGGTGCCGTCGGGGAAGGTGGCCTCGACTTGAATCTCCGGGATCATTTCAGGGATGCCTTCCATCACCTGATCACGGCTGAGCAACGTGGTGCCGAAGTGCATCAGCTCGGCCACGGTCTGGCCGTCGCGGGCGCCTTCCAGCAGTGCGGCGGAGATATAGGCCATGGCTTCCGGGTAGTTGAGCTTTACCCCACGGGCGAGGCGGCGTTCGGCCACCAGGCCGGCGGTGAAGATCAGCAGTTTGTCTTTTTCGCGGGGCGTCAGGTCCATCAGTCAGGTACTCCAGATTCGTGGGGGCACGGCAGCGCGCCCAAGCAATTCAGGGCGGAATAAGCGCCAAAGTTCGATCAGCCAAGCGCGGGCGTGCAGTGCTTCACTGGCCAGGCAGCGGGCAACGAGCAGGCCCGGTAATTGAGTCAGATCGCCGCGCACTGGTGTAACCAGGTTGCGGCAGCGTTCCAGCAGTTCGCTGTCGATTTCGCCGCTGATCAGCAGGGTGGCAAATACCGGTTTGCCGTCCAGGCCGATGGGCGAGTCGAGCAGGCCGTCAGCGCCGGTAACCCGCTGACGTTCGTGCCAGAGCAATTGGCCGTCGCGGCGAATATTCAGTTGGGCTTGGACGTGCCCAGTATCGAAGCGTTCGCCACTGGCCGGGCGACCGAGGGCGATGATGTCCCAATAGAGCAGCTTGGCATCACCTTGCAGGTCGATCTCGGTGCTCAGTTCGGCCTGGGCGCCGGCATAGACGATGGTTTCCTGTGGCAGCCACTCCAGGGTGGCGCCCGCTTCAACACGCAGTTTGAGGTGCTGGTAGGCGGGGCCGGCGGCACGGTACCACTTGGCCGCACCGGGGCTGGTCAGCTGAGCCCAGGCGTTAGCGCCGACTGCGGCGGAAATATCCAGGCGATCACCACCGGCAATCCCGCCGGGCGGGTGCACGATGATGTGCTGACACACTTCTGGGCCTTCGGCATACAGATGCTTTTGCACCCGCAGCGGGCCTTTATGGCGGCGCAGGGTGGGGCGGGTAGTGTCGCCGTCGCGGCCATAACCCAGCTCCAGCTCGGCATGCCAGCTGGGGGTAAAAAGGGCAGCGGAGTAAGGAGCGTTCATAGGTTTTTTTCGTAGGGTGGATGACGTTTTATCCATCCACCAGCTGTTAGCAACCCGGTGTATGAGAGGAGCGTCATCCACCCTACAGTGCGTTTCATATGGCCACCAGCCCACGTACGCCATCCGTTTCCATGGTTTCACCACGGCCTTGCTGGACGATTTCGCCACGGCTCATCACCAAGTACTGGTCGGCCAGTTCGGCGGCAAAGTCATAAAACTGCTCGACCAGCAGGATGGCCATATCTCCGCGCTCGGCGAGTTTCTTGATCACCACGCCGATTTCCTTGATCACCGAGGGCTGGATGCCTTCGGTGGGTTCGTCGAGGATCAGCAGGCGCGGCTTGCTGGCCAGTGCGCGGCCGATAGCCAGTTGCTGCTGCTGGCCGCCGGAGAGGTCGCCGCCGCGGCGTTGCTTCATCTCATGCAGCACTGGGAACAGCTCATAGATAAATTCCGGCACCACTTTGGCCTCGCTGCCGGGGAAGCGTGACAGGCCCATCAGCAGGTTCTCTTCTACCGTCAGACGGCCGAAGATTTCCCGGCCCTGGGGCACGTAGGCGATGCCGGCGTGCACGCGCTGGTGCGGTTTGAATGCGGTGATCGGCTGGCCTTCCCAATTGACTGCGCCTTGTTTGGCCGGGATCAGGCCCATCAGGCATTTCAGCAGGGTGGTCTTGCCCACGCCGTTACGGCCGAGCAGGCAGGTGACTTCGCCGACCTTCACGTCGAACGACAGGCCACGGAGGATATGGCTGCCGCCGTAGTACTGATGCAGCTGTTCAACTTGCAGCATGTCGATGTCCTTTATTCGTTTTGTGGGAGGGGCCGGACGGCGAACCGATCAGTCGCGATGCGTTTGATCTTTAAGAGCTCGCGGCTAAAGCCCCTCCCACGGTATGCATTAACGGCC
This sequence comes from Gammaproteobacteria bacterium, assembly GCA_018816095.1. GTDB lineage: Bacteria > Pseudomonadota > Gammaproteobacteria > Pseudomonadales > Pseudomonadaceae > Aquipseudomonas > Aquipseudomonas spirodelae. The sequence goes on along the minus strand of JAHIWP010000002.1, from coordinate 91,678 downwards.
GAGATAAACCTCAATCACCCGCTCATCGTTCTGCACCTGCTCCAATGAGCCTTCGGCCAGCACGCTGCCCTGGTGCAGCACGGTGACGTGGTCGGCAATGCTGCCGACAAAGCCCATATCGTGCTCCACCACCATCAGCGAGTGCTTGCGCGCCAGCGACTTGAACAGCTCGGCGGTGAACTCGGTTTCGGCGTCGGTCATGCCCGCCACCGGCTCATCCAGCAGCAACAGTTGTGGGTCTTGCACCAGCAGCATGCCGATCTCGAGAAACTGCTTCTGGCCGTGGGACAACAGACCGGCCGGTCGATTGCGCGAGGCGTCGAGCTTGATGGTGTGCAGCACTTCATCGATGCGGTCTTGCTGCTCTCCGGTCAGCTTGGCACGCAGGCTGGCCCACACCGACTTGTTGGTCTTCTGCGCCAGCTCAAGATTCTCGAACACGCTCAGCGCCTCGAACACCGTGGGCTTCTGGAACTTGCGACCGATGCCGGACTGGGCGATCTGCACTTCGCTCATCTGGGTCAGGTCGAGGGTTTCGCCGAAGTAGGCGACGCCGTTGTCGGGGCGGGTCTTGCCGGTGATCACGTCCATCATGGTGGTCTTGCCGGCACCGTTGGGGCCGATGATGCAGCGCAGTTCACCAACGCCGATATACAGCGTCAGGTTGGTCAGCGCTTTGAAGCCATCGAAGCTGACGTTGATGTCTTCCAAGGTCAGGATGGTGCCGTGGCGGATGTTCAAGCCTTTGTTGGCCAGGGTGCTGGCGCCAATCGCATCGCGGCTGCTACCGGCGGGGTCGAAGGCCGGTGCAACCATCATTTCGGGTACGGGAGCTGCGCGCATCATTGCTCTCCTTTCTTGCGTAACAACCCGATCACGCCTTTCGGCAGAAACAGCGTTACGACGATAAATAGAAAGCCCAGGGCGAACAGCCAGTATTCCGGGAAGGCCACGGTAAACCAGCTCTTCATTCCATTGACCAAACCCGCGCCGAGCAGCGGGCCGATCAGCGTGCCGCGCCCGCCCAGGGCCACCCACACGGCGGCTTCGATGGAGTTGGTGGGCGACATTTCGCTGGGGTTGATGATGCCCACCTGTGGCACATACAGCGCCCCGGCCAAACCGCAGAGCACTGCGCTGAGCACCCAGATAAACAGCTTGTAGCCGCGTGGGTCATAGCCGCAGAACATCAGGCGGTTTTCCGCATCACGCAGGGCGGTCAGCACCCGGCCGAACTTGCTGCGCGCCAGCCGCCAGCCCAGGTACAGGCTGGCCACCAGCAGCACCACTGTGGCGAAGAACAGCGCTGCGCGGGTGTGCGCAGCGGTGATGTCGAAGCCGAGAATGGTGCGGAAGTTGGTGAAACCGTTGTTGCCGCCAAAGCCGGTTTCGTTACGAAAGAACAGCAACATGCCGGCGAAGGTCAGCGCCTGGGTCATGATCGAGAAGTACACGCCCTTGATCCGCGACTTGAAGGCGAAGTAACCGAACACCAACGCCAGCAGCCCCGGCGCCAGCACCACCAGGCACAGCGCCCAGAGGAAGTTGCTGGTGCCGTACCAGTACCAGGGCAGCTCGGTCCAGGCGAGGAAACTCATAAAGGCCGGCAGGCCGTCACCGGCCGCTTCACGCATCAGGTACATGCCCATGGCATAACCACCGAGGGCGAAGAACAGGCCGTGGCCGAGTGACAGCAGGCCGGCGTAGCCCCAGACCAGATCAAGCGCCAGGGCGACGATGCAGTAGCAGAGGATCTTGCCGACCAGTGTCAGGCTGTAGGCCGAGATATGCAGGGCGTTGTCTGCTGGCAGCAGGTGCAGCAGCGGCATGGCAATCAGCACCACGAGTACCAGTAAGCCGAAGGCCATCGAGACCTGCGGACCGAGCTTGGCGCTGGCGCGTGCCAATAGCGTTTGATTCAGGGGCATAGTCATCAGTCGATCACCCGTCCTTTCAGTGCGAAGAGACCTTGCGGGCGTTTCTGAATAAACAGAATGATCAGCGCGAGGATAAGGATCTTGCCGAGTACGGCGCCGATCTGTGGTTCGAGAATCTTGTTGGCGATGCCCAAACCGAAGGCCGCCATGACGCTACCGGCGAGCTGGCCGACACCGCCAAGCACCACCACCAGGAACGAGTCGATGATATAGCTCTGCCCGAGATCGGGACCGACGTTGCCGATCTGGCTGAGGGCCACACCGCCGAGGCCGGCGATACCGGAGCCCAAGCCGAAGGCGAGCATGTCCACCCGGCCGGTCGGCACGCCGCAGCAGGCCGCCATATTGCGGTTCTGCGTCACGGCGCGCACGTTGAGACCCAAGCGGGTTTTGTTCAGCAGCAGCCAGGTCAGCAGCACCACGAACAGAGCGAAGCCGATGATGACGATGCGGTTGTACGGCAGCACCAGATTAGGCAGCACCTGGATGCCACCGGACAGCCAGTAAGGGTTGGCCACTTCGACGTTCTGCGCGCCGAAGATTACCCGTACCAGCTGGATCAGAATCAGGCTGATGCCCCAGGTGGCCAGCAGGGTTTCCAACGGGCGGCCATAAAGGTGGCGGATCACCGTGCGCTCCAAGGCCATGCCGATGGCGGCGGTGACGAAGAACGCCACCGGCAGCGCCACCAGCGGGTAGAGCGCGAGGGCTTCCGGGGCGAAACGCTGGAACAGCACCTGCACCATGTAGGTGGAATAGGCGCCGAGCATCAGCATCTCGCCGTGGGCCATGTTGATCACCCCGAGCAGACCGAAGGTGATGGCCAGGCCCAAGGCGGCCAACAGCAGAATGCTGCCAAGGCTTAGGCCGCTAAAGGCCTGGCCAAGTAGTTCACCGATCAGCAGCTTACGTTTGACCTGGGCTAGGCTGGTTTCGGCGGCGGTGCGCACGCCTGGGTCGCTTTCTACGGTGGGGTCGAGCAGGGTTTCCAGGCGGGTGCGGGCCAGTGGGTCGCCGGTTTCACCGAGCAAACGGACCGCTGCCAGCCGCACGGCAGGGTCGCTGTCGACCAGTTGCAGGTTGGCCAGCGCCAGAGTCAGTGCGTCACGCACGGTCTCGTCGGTTTCGCGGGCGACGCTGGCTTCCAGCAACGGCAGTTGCGCCGGTTTGGCGCTCTTTTGCAGGTGTTGGGCCGCGGCCAGGCGCAGTGCAGGATCGTCCGCGAGCAGTTGGTGGCTGGCCATGGTGCTGCTGATCAGGCCGCGCAGGCGGTTATTCAGGCGCAGTTTCTTGGGCGTACTGGTTGGGCGCGCGTCACCTTCCAATGCTTGGTAAGTACCGGCGGTTTCAATAAACGCCTGCTTGCTCTTGTCAGTCGCGACGCGGCCCTGCTGCAAGGCTTCGAGCAGGGGCAGGCGTGCAGCATCAGGGGCGGCCGACCAGCTTTGCAGCAGTTTGGCCTGCTTAGCGGGGTTGGCGGCGGCAAAATCTTGCGCGTCACCGGCATGCGCCGCTAGGGGCAGCAGCAACAGCAGGCTCAGCAGAATTCGGGTAAGGGCAGTGGGCATGGGGATTCCTTGGCGTAGCCCGGATGCAATCCGAGAGCGGTCTTCCCGGATCACCTCCGGGCTCCAGCGACCCTCTCCCTGCGCGGCTGAGCCAACCCATCTCTGACAAGGGGGTTGGTCAGCACACGCGGCGTGTCATCACGCTCGAGGGGAGGGCTTTTGCCTTAGTTGGACTTGACTGCGTAATCCGGCTTTTTGTCGTTGCCCTCGATGTACGGGCTCCACGGCTGGGCGCGGATCGGCCCTTCGGTCTGCCAGACCACGGAGAACTGCCCGTCTTCCTGTACTTCACCGATCATCACGGGCTTGTGCAGGTGATGGTTGGTTTTGTCCATGGTCAGGGTGAAGCCACTCGGCGCAGCAAAGGTCTGCCCGGCCATGGCCTCGCGGACCTTATCAGCATCGGTGGTGCCGGCTTTCTCAACGGCCTGGGCCCACATGTGGATGCCCACGTAAGTGGCTTCCATTGGGTCATTGGTCACCACGGTGTCGGCGTTCGGCAGCTTCTTGGCTTGGGCATAGGCTTTCCAGTCAGCGACGAACTTCTCGTTAACCGGGTTCTCCACGGACTGGAAGTAGTTCCAGGCGGCCAGCTGACCGACCAGCGGCTTGGTGTCGATGCCGCGCAGTTCTTCCTCACCCACGGAGAAGGCCACGACTGGAATGTCGGTGGCTTCGATGCCCTGGTTGGCCAGCTCTTTGTAGAACGGCACGTTGGAGTCGCCGTTAACGGTGGAGATCACCGCGGTTTTACCGCCGGCAGAGAACTTTTTGATGTTGGCAACGATGGTTTGATAATCGCTATGGCCGAACGGGGTATAGACCTCTTCGATGTCTTTATCGGCCACGCCTTTGCTGACCAGGAAAGCGCGCAGGATCTTGTTGGTGGTGCGCGGGTAAACGTAGTCAGTACCCAGCAGGAAGTAGCGCTTGGCCGCGCCGCCGTCTTCGCTCATCAGGTTCTCGACCGCCGGAATGGCCTGCTGGTTGGGCGCGGCGCCGGTATAGAACACGTTTGGTGACATCTCTTCGCCTTCGTACTGCACGGGGTAGAACAGCAGACCGTTGAGCTCTTCATAAACCGGCAATACCGATTTGCGCGATACCGAGGTCCAGCAGCCGAAGGTCACGTCGACCTTGTCCTGGGTCAGCAACTGGCGGCCACGCTCGGCGAACAGCGGCCAGTTGGAGGCTGGGTCAACCACCACTGGCTCAAGCTGTTTACCGAGTACGCCGCCCTTGGCGTTGATCTCGTCGATGGTCATCAGCGCCATGTCTTTGAGCGACGTTTCCGAGATGGCCATGGTGCCGGACAGCGAGTGCAGGATGCCGACCTTGATGGTTTCCGCGGCTTGCACGGTCCAGGTCATGCCCATGGCGGCGATGGACGCGGACAGGGTGAAGGCCTTGATCAGATTGCGACGTTGCATGGTGCGATCTCCATTCACAAAAGTACTGTGTTAACTGCTGATTTGGGCTTATTGGTCTTGGCAGTGAAACAACAGGGCACAAGCTGGGCCCGAAAACGTCGACAGCGCTGCGCTGTCCTTGATAGGGCTAGAGCAATTGCTGTGCCTGTTTGCGAAATACCAGGCAGATCGCGCTCGGCAACACGCGCGGCTAGGTGCGTTATGGCCTGGGTGCGCAGTGTTTAGCGGGCAGCAGCAGGTGTTGCGCCCCGGCTGTGCAGCCGGGGCGCGGTGTGAGGGGTAGTGGTGTGGTTGCACCAAGCAGGTGCGGTGGGCGGGGTGTGGTGCGTGGGTGTGTGCTGTGCTGGGGCGTGGCGGCTGAGGGTCAGCTGACCAGGTAGTTCTTCACCCCGGTAAAGATGATTTGCGCGGCCAAGGCGCACACGAACAGCCCCATCAGGCGGCTGACGATCTGCAGCCCCTGATCACCGAGCAAACGCTCGAACTGGTTGGACATATACAGCACCACGCCCACGGTGAAGCTGGCCAGGGCGATGCCCAGCACGGCCACGGCCTTGTCGCTCCAGTCTGGTTGGCTGGCGCCCATCAACAGGAGGGCGCCAATGGTGCCGGGGCCGACGGTCAATGGGATGGTCAGCGGCACGATGGTCACGTCCTGCTGCACGTTGTCGCTTTGCACCGCCGACTTGCCTTGGGCCATGCCCAAGGCCGAGATGAACAGCACGCTGCCGGCACCGATGCGGAAAGCATCAATGGTGATGCCGAACAGGGTGAAGATGTGTTTGCCGAACAGGTACAGCAGCACGCTGGCGATCAGTACGCCGAGCGCCACCTTCCAGGCCAGGCGCTTGCGCTCTTTGACCGTGTAACCACGGCTCAAGCCAATAAAGCACGACAGCACGAAGAAGGGGCTATAGAGCACCAGCAGTTTCAAATACAGGCTGAACAGCGCGGACGCCATGACAAGGACTCGTCTCGATCAATAAGGGGAGGCAGGGTACGAGTGTAGAGGCCGCCGGGCAATCCCGGCGACCCAATCAGGATGGCAAGGCGGCGCGCTTGAGGCGGATTTCCCGCTCGGCCACCCAGTGCTCAATCAGTTCACGCAGTTGCGACATTTCCACTGGTTTGGACATGTGCCCGTCCATACCCACTTGCCGCGCGCGCTCTTTGTGTTCATTGAGGATGTGCGCGGTCAGTGCCACCACTGGGGTGCGTGGGCGCTGCTCGGTGGCCTCCCATGCACGCAGCTGTTCGGTGGCGGAGAAGCCATCGAGCACCGGCATTTCACAGTCCATCAGCACCAGATCATATTGCTGGGCCTTCATTGCGCTGAGTGCTTCTTCGCCATTGCTGGCGGTATCCGGCTGCAGGTTGAGCTTGCCAAGCATGCCGCGAATCACCTTGGTGGAAATGGTGTTGTCTTCGGCGACCAGGATGCGAAAATCACTGGGGACGTTGAGGGGCGCACTCACAGGGGGCGGAATGAACATTGGCGAGTCACCCTTGCCGCGCTGCGCCAGTTCGTCGGCCAGGGTGGTTTTCAGGGTGTAACCGGCCACAGGTTTAGCCAGGATGCGCTTGATCCCGGCGTTGCGCGCAATGATCTTGCTCGGCGCCTGGCTGATGCCGGTGAGCATGATCAGCAGGATGTCGTGGTTGATGTTGGCGTCTTCTTTAATGCGTGCCGCCAGCTGCATGCCGGTCATGCCGGGCATTTCTTGGTCCAGTAGCACGACATCGAAGTACTCGTGCAGGTGCGCTTTGGTGCGCAACAGGGCCATCGCTTCTTTACCCGAAGGCACCGCGCTGACGCGCATACCCCAAGCGCTGCATTGCTGCACCAGCACCTTGCGGCAGGTGTCGTTGTCGTCCACCACCAGCAGGCGTGCGCCTTGCAGCGAGGCGTCGAGGTCGGCGGTGGGCAGCTCCAGGCGCGCGGCATCCAGCGGCAGGGTCAGCCATAGAGTTGAGCCCCGGCTGTTGCCACCCTGGATGCCAAACTCGCCGCCCATCAGGCGGATCAGCTGGCGGGCGATGATCAAGCCAAGGCGACCGCCCAGCTTGGTGGCCGCGAGGAAGTCTTTGCTGTGCAGTTCGGCATTGAGGAGGGCGTCGCGTTCGCTAGCATCCAGCGGCTTGCCGCTGTCCTGTACGGCTATCCGTAGGCGCGACTGCTCGCTGTTGGTGTCGAGCGCCACCACCAGCAAAATTTCGCCTTCATCGGTCTGCTTGAAGGCGTTGTCCAGCAGGCTTAGCAGGGTCTGGCGCAGACGCGTGGGGTCGCCGCTGATCACGCGTGGCACTTGCGGCTGGATAAAACTGATCAGCTCAACCTTCTGCTGCTCAGCCTTGGCGCGGAAGATGTCCAGGCAATCTTCAATCAGCGCGTTAAGGTCGAACTGCACATCATCCAGTTCAATCTGCCCGGACTCCAGCTTGGAGATGTCGAGAATCTCGTTGATCAGGGTCAGCAGCTCATTGCCCGAGCTGTGGATGGTTTGTACATAGTCGCGCTGCTTGGCGGACAGCGGCGTGCCGAGCAGTAGCTCAGTCATGCCCAGCACGCCATTCATCGGGGTGCGGATTTCGTGGCTGATCTTGGCGAGGAATTCGGCTTTGGCTTTCAGTTCGGCCGTGCTGGCCGCGAGGGCGCTGCTGGTGCTGAAGTGCTCCTGCAGGATGCGTCGTTGGCGTTCGCTCATGGCCATGCTGAGGATAAAGCCGCTGATGACAGTAGTGCCCAGCAGGGCGTAGGCGATCGATTCGCTCTGCACTGACCAGTAGCCGAAGAAAATCGGTAAAGCGCAGATAAAGGCCACGCAGAACACCAGCGCCGCGATGCTGAACAATCGCGCAGGTTGGTAGCCATGCCGCCAGTGGGTGAGCGCGACCAGCAGGATGCTCAAGCCGGCAATTGCGTTGAGCACATAGACCAGCTGGTTGAACTGCAGGTTGGTGGCGACCAGAAGAACCATGCAAACCACGGCGATCAGCGCCACCTCGCCGCCAAGCAGATAGTTCAGTGGCGTGTTAGGGCAGACCTTGTGGAAGAAGCTGGCGGTAAAACACAGTGCGCAGATTGCCACCAGCAGCATCGACAGGTTGACGATCTGCGGTTGCAGGATTTGCCACTCACCGAGCCAGGGCGTGCTGATGCCCAGCAGGCTCACCGCCACTATCACTTGGCAGGTTTGCATCGCGGCCAGCCAGAGGTTGCTGTTGGCGCGAATGTACGCATAACGCACAAGGTTATACGCCACCAACATGGCCAGGCAGCCGATTAACAGCCCGAAGAGCAACGGGCGATTATCATCGGCCGCTAAGGCTTGGGCACTCTGCAGGGTGATGGTGGGGCGCAGGGCATGATCCGAGGCTAGGCGTAGATAAAGGTCCAGCGGTTGCTCGCTGATTGGCAGCGGCAGGAGAAAGTCGCGACTGGCCAGCGGTCGGCTGGAGAGCGGCAGGTTGCTACCGGTATGGGCCTGCGCGATGAGCTCATCGTTTTGCAGCACATAGAGGTCAAGGTAGGCCAGGTAGGGTGCGAACAACCGCAGCATCTGCGCATCGGTATTCGCCGCGAGGCGATGGTGCAGCCACAGTGCGCTGTCCCCGCCTGGGGTGTAGAGCTGGGTAAGGTCAGTGGGCTGAAACTGCGCTTGGCGTTCGGCGCTGCGCACGTCATTGAGTTGTAGCTCGGCGCCCGGGTCGCTGAGGCTTGACCAGGCAACCTGTGCGTCTGCTTGAGCTGACGCTACGGTGAGCGCGATCAGCAGGGTGCTGAGTAGCAGGTAGGTGGCAATCCTCAGCCGGCGCACAATGAGTTCCCTTCAATATTAAGTGGGCAGATTATAGCCAAGCTGTTTGTCTGGGTAATATGACAATGATGGCCAATTAGCCACCATTGTCGTCTTTAGCGTTACTTTTCTGCGTGTTCGCGGGCAATCGCGCGGTAACCGATGTCGGTGCGGTAGAAACTACCGTTCCAGCGGATCTTCTCGGCCAGGCGGTAGGCCTGCTGCTGAGCCTCTTCCACGGTACGGCCGATGGCGGTGGCACACAGCACGCGACCGCCCGCAGTGACGACCTGACCGTCCTTCAGTGCGGTACCGGCGTGGAAGACTTTGCCGTCCAGTTGCGCGGCATCCTCCAGGCCTTCGATCACATCACCTTTGGCGTAATCGGCGGGGTAGCCGCCGGCCGCGATGACCACGCCTACTGTCGGGCGTGGGTCCCAGGTGGCTTCGACCTTGTCCAGGGCCTTGGCCAGTGCAGCTTCGACCAGCAACACCAGGGAAGATTCCAGGCGGCACATGATTGGCTGGGTTTCCGGGTCGCCGAAGCGGCAGTTGAATTCGATCACCTTCGGCTTGCCGGCCTGGTCGATCATCAGCCCGGCGTAAAGGAAGCCGGTGTAGACGTTGCCTTCGCTGGCCATGCCGCGCACGGTCGGGTAGATCACTTCATCCATCACCCGCTGGTGCACGTCGGCAGTGACCACTGGCGCTGGCGAGTAAGCGCCCATGCCGCCGGTGTTCGGGCCGGTATCGGCGTCGCCGACGCGCTTGTGGTCCTGGCTGGTGGCCATTGGCAGCACATTCTCGCCATCGACCATGACGATAAAGCTGGCTTCTTCGCCGTCGAGGAACTCTTCGATCACCACGCGTGAGCCGGCTTCGCCAAACGCATTGCCAGCGAGCATGTCACGCACGGCGTCTTCGGCTTCTTGCAGGGTCATGGCGACGATTACGCCTTTACCTGCCGCGAGGCCGTCGGCCTTGATCACGATGGGGGCACCGACCTTTTGCAGGTAAGCCAGGGCCGGCTCAACTTCGGTGAAGTTCTGGTAATCGGCCGTCGGGATCGCATGACGGGCGAGGAAGTCCTTGGTGAAGGCCTTGGAACCTTCCAGCTGCGCGGCGGCAGCGGTGGGGCCGAAGATATCCAGTTTACGTGTGCGGAACAGGTCAACCACGCCCGCTACCAGCGGCGCTTCTGGGCCGACGATGGTCAGCTGCACATTCTGCTCTGCGAAGTTGGCCAGCGCTTGGATATCCAGCACGTCGATGGCGACGTTCTCGCACTTGGCTTCAGTGGCGGTGCCGGCGTTGCCGGGGGCGACGAAAACTTTCTCGACGCGCGGATCTTGCGCGACTTTCCAGGCCAGGGCGTGTTCACGACCGCCGCTGCCGATGATCAATACATTCATGTTTCTCTCCCAGTGGAGGCGGGCCTAGGCCCGTTAGGTGGATAAGAAAGCGTTATCCACCCTACAAAAGCGATGTTGGGTATCGCTGTACTCAACCCAACCTACGGTGCAAAACGTGCAATTCTATCGAAGTCGTAGGACGGGTGGAGCGCAGCGATACCCATCAAATTAATGGCGGAAATGACGCATGCCGGTAAACACCATGGCAATCCCGGCTTCATCAGCAGCGGCAATCACTTCGGCATCGCGCATCGAGCCACCTGGCTGGATCACAGCGGTGACGCCATTGGCGGCAGCGTTATCCAAACCGTCGCGGAACGGGAAGAAGGCATCACTGGCCATGACCGAACCGGCGACCTGCAGGCCAGCATGCTCGGCTTTGATTGCAGCAATGCGCGCGGAGTTGACGCGGCTCATCTGGCCGGCGCCGACACCGATGGTCTGGCGGCCCTTGGCGTAGACGATGGCGTTGGATTTAACGAACTTGGCCACTTTCCAGGCGAAGATCAGGTCGTGCACTTCCTGCTCGCTCGGCGCGCGTTGGGTGACGATCTTCAGGTCGTCGGCGGTGATCATGCCGATGTCGCGGCTCTGTACCAGCAGGCCGCCATTCACGCGTTTGAAGTCCCAGCCCGCGCTGCGCTCGGCCGGCCATTCGCCGCACTCGAGCAGGCGCACGTTGGCCTTGGCAGCCACTACGGCACGGGCTTCAGCGCTGATTTTTGGCGCGATGATCACTTCGACAAACTGACGCTCAACGATGGCTTGGGCGGTGGCACCGTCCAGCTCGCGGTTGAAGGCGATGATGCCGCCGAAGGCCGACTCGGTGTCGGTGGCGTAGGCCAGTTCATAGGCCTGGCGAATGCCGCCTTCGCTGTCCAGGGCCACGGCCACGCCGCACGGGTTAGCGTGCTTGACGATCACGCAGGCTGGCTTGACGAAGCTCTTCACGCATTCCAGCGCGGCGTCGGTGTCGGCCACGTTGTTGAACGACAGCTCTTTACCCTGCAGCTGCACGGCGGTCGCCACGCAGGCTTCGTCGGCATGCTCGACGTAGAACGCGGCTTTCTGGTGCGGGTTTTCACCGTAGCGCATGTCTTGCGCCTTGATGAACTGGGTATTGAAGGTGCGCGGGAACAGGTTGCGCTCGGCAGTCGACAGGGTGTCGCGGCTCTGCTCGATGGTGCCCAAGTAGTTGGCGATCATGCCGTCGTAAGCAGCGGTGTGCTCGAAGGCTTTGAGAGCCAGGTCGAAGCGCTGGGCGTAGCTCAGGCCGCCGGCTTTCAGGGATTCGACGATGCCGGCGTAATCGCCCGCGTTGACCACGATGGCCACGTCTTTATGGTTCTTCGCCGCGGAGCGGACCATGGTCGGGCCGCCGATGTCGATGTTCTCGATGGCGTCGGCCAGGTCACAGCCCGGCTTGGCCACGGTGGCGGCGAAGGGGTAGAGGTTGACCGCGACCAGGTCGATCGGTTTGATGCCGTGCTCGTCCATGACTGCGCCGTCGAGGGCGCGACGGCCAAGGATGCCGCCGTGAATTTTCGGGTGCAGGGTCTTGACGCGACCGTCCATCATTTCCGGGAAGCCGGTGTAGTCGGCAACTTCCACGGCGGCGACGCCGTTGTCTTTGAGCAGTTTGTAGGTGCCACCGGTGGACAGAATCTCCACATTGAGGGCGACGAGCTCACGGGCAAACTCAAGGATGCCGGTCTTGTCGGAAACACTGATCAAGGCACGGCGAACGGGGAGGCGGGTGGTCTGGTCGGTCATTTCAGAGTCCATCAGGGCGGTAGTTTCAGCAAAAAGGGCGGCTCATGTGGGCCGCCCTTTTCGGGAGTTGGGGGTTACAGCAGGTCGTATTGCTTGAGTTTCTTACGCAGGGTGCCGCGATTCAGGCCGAGCAGCTCGGAGGCCTTGGTCTGGTTGCCCTTGACGTAATTCATCACGGTTTCCAGCAGTGGCGCTTCCACTTCGGTCAGCACCAAGTTGTAGACGTCACAGACGTCGGCGCCCTCAAGATGGGCGAAGTAGTTATGCAAGGCCTTCTCAACGCTGCCACGCAGGGTTTGCCCTTCTTCGCTTGGCGTATTGAGGTGCTGCTTCAAACTACTGTTGTCACTCGCAGGAGCCATTTCACTTCCTAAAGTTTCAGTCAACATCGTCATGCGGCCACCCCTTCTCCATTGTTATACCGTTCGCTGAAGAACTCGCGAACGTTGGCGCACTGCGCGTCCTTACTGTCCAGACGATTGAATTGGGCGCGAAACTCCTTGGCGCCCGGCAAGGTTGCGAGATACCAGCTGACATGCTTGCGGGCGATACGCACGCCCATTACATCGCCGTAGAAGGCGTGCAGTGCAGCCAGGTGTTCAAGCAGAATGTGTTCCACTTCGAGCAGGCCAAGCGCCGGGAGGTGTTCACCGGTACGCAGGTAGTGCTCGATTTCACGGAATATCCACGGCCGCCCTTGCGCGGCTCGGCCGATCAACAGGCCGTCGGCGCCGGTGGCCATTAACACGGCCTTGGCTTTTTCGGGCGAGTCGATATCGCCATTGGCCAGCACCGGAATCGACACCGCCTGCTTGATTGCAGCGATGGTGTCGTACTCAGCCTCGCCCATGTACAGGTCAGCGCGGGTGCGGCCATGTACGGCCAGCGCGACAATACCGGCGTCTTCGGCGATTTTCGCGACGGTGACGCCGTTCTTGTTCTCGCGGTCCCAGCCGGTGCGGATTTTCAGGGTCACCGGCACATCGACGGCGGCGACCACGGCCTGAACAATCTCGCGAACCAAGGCTTCATCTTTCAGCAGGGCGGAGCCGGCAGCCTTGTTGCAGACTTTCTTGGCCGGGCAGCCCATGTTGATGTCGATAATCTGTGCACCCAATTCGACGTTCTTGCGCGCCGCCTCGGCAAGCATCTGCGGATCACCGCCGGCGATCTGCACCGAACGCGGCTCGGGATCACCGGCGTGCACCATGCGCAGGCTCGACTTGCGGGTGTGCCACAGGCGCATGTCGCTGGTGACCATTTCCGACACCACTAAACCAGCGCCCATGCGCTTGCACAGCTGTCGAAACGGCTGATCCGTGACGCCCGCCATAGGGGCGAGGATCAGCGAGTTGGGCAATGTATAGGGGCCGATGCGTAGCGCCGACATAGGGCTTCCCTGCTCAAGAGACGTGCTGTTGAGGCCAATAGGAGAGTGCGAAAAAGGGTGGGCATGATACCCGCTCTGGATGACCGGAGAAAGGCTGTTTTGAACAAATTATGAACAGCTCTGAGCTTATCGCGATGGGTTTGGTTGTGGCGGATGCGCAACCAAACCTCGCTATCTTGGCTATTCCGGCGAGTGGAAGCTCAGGCTGTAATTCACCGCCTGGGTGCCTGGGTCGAGGATGTCCAGGGAGATGTGAATCGGCGTCTGCGGTGGCATTTCGACGTTGCCGGCCAGTTCACCGGCGAGGTATTCGCTGGGTTTGAAGCGGCGGCTGGCGAGCAGCTGGCCATTGATGTCGGCAAAGCGTATTTCCAGCAGTGGGAAGGGCTGCGAGAAGGGCGCGCGGTTGTAAAGGATGGCATCGACCACCAGTGCGCCGCTGAACTCGGGGTGGCTACGCACCACCAGGTTGCTGCTTTTGATTTGGCTGATGTCGACTTTGGATGGCAGCTGGCAGCCGAGCGCCGGGCACAACTGTTCAAACCAGGGACGGTACTGATCCTGGCGCGCCAGTTCGTCGAAGTGATAGATCACGTATTGGCCGGCCAAGGCGCTGGCGCCAAGCAGGTTCAGCACGGTCCAGCCAATCCAGCGGCCCCAGGGCTTCTTCGGCGGCTGCCAGTCCAGCTGTAATGGCTCGTCATCCAGCTCGAACAGGTGCTCGTCAAGCAATTGCGGCTCGTTGCGCTCGGCTTTTTTCGGCGCGGCCAAGTCCGGCTCTTCATCGGCGGGGTTGTCTGCGTGCGCGGAAAAGCTGTCGCGCTGGGCATGCAGTTCAATGTGTTCGATTTCAGGTTCTAGATGGCGTTCGCTGGCGCTGATGTTGAGCGCAGGTTCGTCCTCAATCGTGCTGAGCGGCTCGGGTGGCGTCGGCTGCTGGCTGGCGGCTGGCGTGCGCAGCTCGTCATGCAATAGGGCTTCGGCCCAGCGCTCGTCGTGCGGGTCGTGCTCAACGGGTTCGGGGGCCAGAAAGGTTTCGGCGTATTTTGGGGCGCTATCAATCGCCAGAAACTGCTTGGACATCTGCTGTTCCTGGGCTTCGAGCTTGGCCAGCTCTTCATCCAGGTCGAGGCTGTCGAGGTCCAGGTCGTCGTGAATCCACAAGGTGTCGCTGGCGGTGTTGCTGGCTGGTGCCGGGGCTGCTGCGCTAGGCTCGACCGCTTGTGGTGCGGGCGTTGCGGGCAGGGGCTGCGGTTTTATGTCGGGCGCCTGCGCTGGCGCGCTGGCGGGTAGCTGCTGGCCTTGTTCGCGCAGCTGTTGCGCGGCGTTGAACACATGCAGGCAGGCTCCGCAGCGCACGGCACCATGGGCTGCGCCCAGCTGCGTGAGGTTCACGCGAAAGCTGGTGCGGCAATGGGGGCACTGGGTGACGAAGCTCTGGGTCATGCGGCAATCCGAATAAACAAGGCGGTTAGTCTAACGCAAGCGCTCGGCAATGCAGCGCTGCCTAACGGCGCACGCCGCTGATGCGTACCCAGCCATCTTTGTCGGCTGTTGGGTCGAGGTCAAAGGCGTCGGCATAGGCGGCGCGCACTTCTTCGGCCTGTTCGGCGAGAATGCCTGACAGCGCCAGGCGGCCGCCGGCTTTAACTAGGCGGGTGATCTGCGGCGCCAGTGCCACCAGCGGGCCGGCGAGGATGTTGGCGACCACCACGTCCGCGGGCGCCTGAGGCATGTCCTCGGGCAGGTAGAGCGGGAAACGCGCCGGGTCGATGTTGTTGCGTCCGGCGTTATCGCGCGAGGCTTCGATGGCCTGGATGTCGATGTCGGTGCCAACGGCCTGTGGTGCGCCAAGCAGCAGGGCGGCAATGGCGAGGATGCCCGAGCCGCAGCCGAAGTCGATCACGCTGCAATCATGCAGGTCTTGCCCATCCAGCCATTCCAGGCACAGCGCGGTGGTGGGGTGGGTGCCGGTGCCGAAGGCCAGGCCCGGATCGAGCAGCAGGTTGACCGCGTCGGGCTCGGGTGCGGCATGCCAGCTCGGCACGATCCACAGGCGCTGGCCAAAACGCATCGGCTGAAAGCCGTCCATCCAGCTGCGTTCCCAGTCCTGGTCGGCAATCACTTCGGCCTGGTGTTCCGGCAGGTCGGCGCCGGTCAGCAGTTGCAGGTGGGCAAAGACTGCGTTGGCGTCGGTATCGGCTTCGAACAGGGCGAGCAGGTGGGTATGCGACCACAGCGGCGTGGTGCCCAGGTCCGGCTCGAAAATCGGCTGGTCTTCAGCGTCCATAAAGGTCACCGATACGGCGCCGACTTCCAGAAGGGCATCTTCGTAGGTTTCCGCCTGCTCAGGAGTGATGGCGAGACGGACTTGTAACCAGGGCATGGGAAACCTCGTGAGCGTTGTGGCGGGATGGCGCAAATTGGCGCGCAGCTTACTTGAAGCGGTGGTGCGGCTGCCACCGCTTGCGGACGGCAGAAACGACAAGGGCCACCGAATGGCAGCCCTTGTTTAGCATTTCATTCATGACATCGCGAGCTAGAGCGGGACAGGGCAAAAACGGCCGAGGAAGCGGAGTTTACGTCTGTAAATGAGCATTCCTCGGCCGTTTTTAACGCAGTACCGCCGACGCGCAGCAGGTCATGGGGCTTAGTGCTTATCCATACCCAGTTTTTTCTCCAGGTAATGGATATTCACGCCGCCTTTGCAGAAGCCTTTGTCGCGGACCAGGTCACGGTGCAGCGGGACGTTGGTCTTGATGCCGTCAACCACGATCTCGTCCAGAGCGTTGCGCATACGGGCCAGGGCCTCGTCGCGGGTGGCGCCGTAGGTGATGACCTTGCCGATCAGCGAGTCGTAATGCGGCGGTACGGTGTAGCCGCTGTACAGGTGCGAATCAACCCGCACGCCATTGCCACCAGGAGCATGGAAGTGCTTGACCTTGCCGGGGCAGGGCATGAAGTTGTCCGGGTCTTCGGCGTTGATTCGGCATTCCAGCGAGTGGCCGCGAATCACCACGTCGTCCTGGGTAAACGACAGCTTGTTGCCAGCGGCGATGCTGAGCATCTCCTTGACGATGTCGATGCCAGTGACCATTTCCGATACCGGATGCTCAACCTGTACGCGCGTGTTCATCTCGATAAAGTAGAAGCGACCGTCTTCGTAGAGAAACTCGAAGGTGCCAGCGCCGCGATAGCCGATCTCGATGCAGGCATCGACGCAGCGTTGCAGCACTTCGGCGCGGGCTTTTTCATCAATGCCCGGTGCTGGCGCTTCTTCCAATACCTTCTGGTGGCGGCGCTGCAGCGAGCAGTCGCGATCACCCAGGTGGATGGCGTTGCCCTGGCCGTCGGAGAGGACTTGGACTTCGACGTGGCGCGGGTTGCCGAGGAATTTTTCCAGATAGACCATCGGGTTGCCGAACACCGAGCCCGCTTCGCTGCGGGTCAGCTTGGCCGACTTGATCAGGTCTTCTTCCTTGTACACCACGCGCATGCCGCGACCGCCGCCGCCGCCAGCGGCTTTGATTATCACCGGGTAACCCACTTCGCGGGCAATCTGCAGGGCGGTTTCTTCGTCTTCCGGCAGCGGGCCATCGGAGCCGGGTACCACGGGTACGCCGGCCTTGATCATGGCGTGCTTGGCGGACACCTTGTCGCCCATCAGGCGGATGGTTTCAGCGGTTGGGCCGACAAAGGCGAAGCCGGAGTTTTCCACCTGTTCGGCGAAATCGGCGTTTTCCGCAAGGAAGCCGTAGCCGGGGTGAATGGCCGTTGCGCCAGTCACTTCGGCAGCGGCGATGATCGCCGGAATCTGCAAGTACGACAGCGCGCCAGAGGCGGGGCCGATGCACACCGACTCGTCGGCCAGGCCCAGGTGCATCAACTCGCGATCGGCGGTGGAGTGCACCGCGACGGTCTTGATGCCCAGTTCTTTACAGGCGCGCAGGATGCGCAAGGCAATCTCGCCGCGGTTGGCGATCAGAACTTTTTCCAACATCGCTGGCTCTCCTCGGTTCAAACGATGGTGAACAGAGGCTGGTCGTATTCCACCGGCTGACCGTTCTCGCCCAGGATGGATTCGATCACGCCGCTGGTTTCAGCTTCGATGTGGTTCATCATCTTCATCGCTTCAACGATGCAGAGGATGTCGCCTTTCTTCACGCTCGAACCGACTTCGACGAAATTCGCCGAGGTTGGGCCGGATGCGCGGTAGAAGGTGCCGACCATTGGTGAACGCACGACGGTGCCGTTCAGCTTGGCGGCTGCCGGGGCGGCGGCTTCGGCGGCGGGTGCTGCGGCAACCGGTGCGGCTGCTGGGGCTGGCGCCGGAGCGTACATCGGCTGTTGCATAAAGGCCGGCTGCTTGCTGTGGCGGCTGATGCGCACGGACTCTTCGCCTTCGCGAATCTCCAGCTCGTCGATGCCGGACTCTTCCAGCAGCTCGATCAGTTTTTTGACTTTACGAATATCCATAGTGGTTCAACTCCCGGTGAGGTCAGGGGCGCTTAAGTTCAAGTTGTTCGAGTGCAGCCTCCAGGGCCAGCTTATAACCGCTGGCGCCAAGGCCGCAGATCACCCCTACAGCAACATCGGAAAAGTAGGAGTGATGGCGGAAAGCTTCGCGTTTGTGCACGTTGGACAGATGCACTTCGATGAATGGGATGCTCACCGCCAGCAACGCGTCACGTAATGCGACGCTGGTGTGCGTAAAAGCGGCAGGATTGATCAGAATAAAGTCGACCCCTTCGCCTTGAGCGGCGTGAATGCGCTCGATCAACTCATATTCGGCATTGCTCTGCAGGTAGAGCAAATGGTGGCCGGCCTCGCGGGCGCGGCACTCCAAGTCGAGGTTGATCTGCTCCAGGGTGGCGGCGCCATAAACCCCAGGCTCGCGGGTGCCGAGCAAGTTGAGGTTAGGGCCGTGCAATACCAGTAGGGTCGCCATGGCGGTGCTTCCTTGTTTTTCTACTGCGCTGGACTATGCCGCGACAGCGTCGGGCTGTCTAGTTCTCTGCAATAGTCAGCACGATGGCTGCAGATTGCGGCAAATATATGACTGCGGATGCTAAAAACGTTCGCGTGCTGCACTCAAACGGGCGGCGAAGGTTGCGGCATCCACCTCACCTACGACTCGCAGGTCGCGCCATTCGTCACCCTTGCCGTCGAATAACAGGATCGCCGGGGGCCCGAACAGCTGGTAGCGGTCAAGCAGCGCACGCTGCGCCGGGTTGCTCTCGGTGATGTCGAAGCGCACTAACGTGTAGTCACCCAGCTGGCGGCCGACCTCGGGGGCGGCGAGCACCTCGCGCTCAATGACTTTGCAGCTGATGCACCAGTCGGCGTACCAGTCGAGCAGCAGCGGTTGGCCGCTGCTCTGGGCGGCCAGTAGGGCTGCATCCAGCTGGGCCGGAGTCGTAACGGTTTGCCACTGGCCTGATTGCACCTGCTGGGTTGCTTCGGCGCTGCTCAGCAGCGTGCGTCCGAGTGGTCGCAGCGGGTCATCCTGGCCCTGTAATGCACCGACCCAGGCGACCAAGGCATACAACAGCAGGGGTAGGCCAAGCAGTTGCGCGAGTTTTTGGTGATGGGTTTTCGGCGTCAGTTCCAGTACGCCGAGCCAGAGCGCCACGCCGGCGGCCAGCAAGCCCCAGAGCGCCAGGCTGACCGGACCGGGCAACACGCGTTCCAGCAGCCAGATGGCCACGGCCATCAGCAGTGCGCCGAACAGGTTGCGTACGGTAATCATCCAGGTGCCGGATTTTGGCAGTAAGGCGCCGCCGCCGACGGCGAACAGCACCAGTGGCGCACCCATGCCCAGGCCCAGGGCCAGCAGTTTGAGGCCGCCACCGAGGGCGTCGCCGCTGGCGCTGATATATAACAGCGCGCCGGCTAATGGCGCGGAGACGCACGGCGACACCAGCACGCTGGAGAGCACGCCCAGCGCGGCTGCGCTGACTACCGTACCGCCCTGCAGGCGTTGGCTCAGGCGCTGCAGCGGGCCATCGATGGCAGCCGGTAGGCGCAGTTCGAGGAAGCCCAGGCTGGCCGCGCCGAACAGGGCGAAGAAAATCGCAAAGGGCACCAGTATCCAGGGCGACTGCAGGCGCGCTTGCAGATTGAGCTCCGCGCCGAACAGGCCCATCAATGCGCCGAGGATGGCAAAGCTCAGGGCCATCGGCAGCACATAGGCCAGCGACAGCACCAGGCTGCGCAGCCCACCCGGCTGGCCGCGTAATACAACGCCGGTGAGAATCGGCAGCATCGGCAGCACGCAGGGGGTGAAGGTCAGCGCCAGGCCTCCAAGGAAGAACAGCGCCAGGTCGCTCCAGCGCCACGGCGTTGCCGCATCAGGTGCGGCACTGTTGGCCGCTGCGCCGCCGCCAATGGTCAGCACGTTGGTTTCCGGTGGATAGCACAGGCCTTTGTCGGCGCAGCCCTGGTAGCTGACATTGAGGCTGAAGGGGCGATTGTCCGGGTTACTGACCGGCACCTCGACATCCAGCACCTCGTAGTACACCTCCACATCGCCGAAGAACTCATCATGCTTGGCTTTGCCTGGCGGCAGAATCGCCTGGCCTAGGCTGATATCAGCCGGTTCGCTGCTGAAGCTGAAGCGGTGCCGATACAGGTAATAACCTTCTGCAGCGACAAAGCGCAATTTGACCGAGGTGCTGGAGCTGTCGATCAGGCTCAGCTTGAACGCCTCGCTGACCGGCAGGAAGTCGGCGCTGTTGTTTAGCGGCGTGCCCAGTTGTGCGGGCGCGGGTGGCTTATCGAACAGGCCGGCGCTGGCAGGCAGTGCGACCAAAAGCAGAAGCAGGCAGAGTAAACGGTGCATGGCAGGCTCGTGATACGGGAGTCGCCGCATCATAACGGAGGCGGGTGACTCAGGGCACGGTCAAGGCTGTAAGCGCTGTTGTCTGCCGGCTAAATGGCCGCGACAGATTGCCGCGTTACACCCGAAACGCCTGCACCGCGGTGTGCAGTTGCCCGCCGAGTTGCAACAGGTGTTCGCCCTGATTGCGCCCCTCGCCGATACGCTGCAGGTTGTCGCCGCCCAGCGTGTGGATGCGCTCGCTGTGTCCGCGAATGTCGCTGACGGCTTCACCCTGCTGCGCCGTGGCATCGGCGATGCGCTCGGCCATGCTGGCGATGGTGCGGATCGCGGCAACGATTTCATCCAGCGCACCGTCAGCCGCTTCGGCTTGGCTGGCTGTGGCTTCGGCGTGTTCGACCTGGGTGCGCATGGCTTGCACCGACTGCCGGGCCGCCTGTTGCAGGCGGCCGATCAGCTCCTGAATCTCGGCGGTCGCGCCGCTGGTGCGTTGCGACAGCGAGCGCACCTCGTCGGCCACCACTGCAAAGCCGCGGCCCAGCTCTCCGGCGCGCGCCGCTTCGATGGCCGCGTTCAGGGCCAGCAGGTTGGTCTGTTCGGCGATGCCGCGAATGACCGTCAGCACATTACCGATGGTGGCGGTTTCTTCGGCCAGGCGTTCGATGGCCTGGGCGTTACCCTGTACTTCGTCGACCAGCGAATGCAGGCCGGTAAGGCTCTGGCCAATCACCTGCTGGCCCTGCTCCAGGGCGCTGTTGGCATCGCGGCTGGCGTCGGCGGCCTGGCTGGCGTCGCCCGCTACCTGCTGAATGGTGGCCTGCAATTCGCCCAATGCATCGCGAATCTGCGCAGTATCCCCGGCCTGGCGCTCAGCGCCCTCATGCAGGCCGCCATTGAGGTGTGCCAGGGTGTGACTGGAACTGACCACCTGCTCGGCGTTTTGGCGAATGGTGCCCACCAGGTCAACCAGATAAACCCGCAAGCGGTTGAGCGATTCTTCGATATCGCGCAACTCCTGCGTGCGTGAGTCGAGATGAATGTCGGTCGCGAAGTCACCCTGGGCCCAGGTCGACAAGGCTGGTGCCAGGCGGGAAAGGACGCGGGTAAGGCGGCGCTGCAGGGTGTCGATAATCAAGGCAATCAGCAGGATCAGGCCGATCATCAGGCCCAGTATCAACTGCACTTCGCCCTGAATACGCCCATGCTCGGCGCGCACTTGAGGCTCCAGCGCGGCGAGCGCCTGTTGTACCTGATCGACCTGCACGCGGGTGCTGCTGGCAAGGGCTGCGCGTGCCTCGATCAGCTCACGGGTGCGCTGCAGTTCGGCGGGGTAGCGTTTGAGCAGCGACAGCAGGTCGCGCTTGAGGGCGATGCCGCGGTCTTCGGCCTGGCTGCTTTCAGCGCCGGCGTCCAGTCCCAGCAAGTCAGCAAAGGCGTTACTGGGCGCTTGGTTGGCGTCGGCCACGCCGAGTAACGGCAGGTCGCTGAGCTGCTGCGTTTGTTTGCCCAGTGCCGCCAGCTCGCGCTCGACTTCACTCGCCAGCTCGCTGCGGCCGCTGCGCACCAGTTTGTCGCGGGCATGGGCCAGGCGCGTGAGGTGGCGAGCGGCGTTGAACAGCGGCCGGCGATAGCTCGCAGCGTCGGCTGTATCTGCACTGTCGGCATAGTCCGCCAGTTGTTCGAGGCTCGCCTCTATTTCGCGCTCGGCCTGCACGAGCAAGCCTTGTGGGTCTGCGGAGAGCTTGCCGGCGGCCAGCAATTCGTGGGCGCTAAAGGCCGTGAGGGCTTTGATGCTCGGGAGAGCGTCGTTGGCCAGCTGTTCGGGCAGCTCGGTAATCGATTGTTCCAGTGTCGCCAGCGCCTGCAGCGCCGCGCTGTGGCGCAGGGCGTCGCCCGTTTTCAGGTAGGCATTGATATTCAGGGCCGCATCGTTCTGGAATTGTTGCGACAGGCTGAGGTATTGCGTCATCAGCAGATACGGGCGTTCGAGGGCGCGCTGCGACCACCAGAGCGTGGCAGCCAAGGCGGCGCACACGGTAACCAGTAGCAGGGTATTGAAATTAGTCAGGAATTTAAGACGCATAGGGCTCGACCGGCTGAAGAACGGTGCGGGCTACCGACGTTTGGCGTCAGGCAGCCACTAAGCCTCAGAATTTATTGCTCTTTCATGACCGTAATATGACGGTGCGAGCCGCGTCACAGTTTTCTATCGCGCGCTGACGCCTATAACCGCTTATCTGCGGTTCAGTCGCCCTGATAGATCGCGACCTGGTTACGCCCGCTGTGCTTGGCCACATACAGCGCTTGGTCGGCCTGTTGCGAGAGCAGTTTGCCATCCAGGTTCGGGGCCAGCTGGGCGATGCCGCCGCTGAAGGTGCAGGACAGGTCATGCGGCTGCGCCGAGTATTGGATTTCCGCAAAGCGCTGGCGGATGTCATCCAGCACGCGCTTGGCCGACTCGGCGTCGGTGTTGGGCATGACCACGGCGAACTCTTCACCGCCGTAGCGACCAATATGGTCGGTCTTGCGCAGGCGTTGCTTGAGAAACAGCGCCAGGCTTTTGATCACCCGATCGCCCATGGGGTGGCCGTAGGTGTCGTTGACCTTCTTGAAAAAATCGATGTCGATCATCGCAAAGCTCAGCGGCTGGCCGTCGCGTTCGGCACGAAAGCGCGCGTCTTCGAGCAGTTGCAGGGTGTGGGTGTGGTTGTACAGGCCGGTCAGGCTGTCGCGCACCATGCGTGCCTTGAGGCTGCGTGCACGGGCGGCGCGGTTGCGCACGGTGGCGATCAGGTGGCGCGGCTTGATCGGTTTGGTGAGGAAGTCATCGCCGCCTTCACTCATGGCATCGAGTTGTTTGTCGAGGTCGTCTTCGGCGGACAGGTAGATGATCGGCACGCTGACATAACGGTCGTTGTGGCGGATCACCTGAGCCAGTTCCGGGCCGTTGCACTCGGGCATGTACATGTCGAGGATGATCAGGTCGGGCTGGAAATCGGCCAGCTGGCTCATTGCCTGAATCGGCTCGACCAGGGTGCGGGTGACGATGCCGGCGCTGTTGAGTACACGCTCGGTGTGTGTGACCTGCGCCCGCGAGTCGTCGATGACCAGCACCTTGTAGGGTTCGTACTGCGAGACATGCGTCAGCACCTCGATGCGTTCGAACAGGTTAGAGGCGTCCAGGCTGCCGGTGAAGAACTCCTGGCCACCGGCGCGTACAGCCTTCAGGCGGGTCAGGGTGTCGGTGTCTTCAGCGCTGAAGAACAGCAGTGGGATCTTATGTTTGAGGCCTTCCTGCACGCTCTGTGCAAGCTGTAGGCCGCAGCCGGGGCCGGAGAAGTCGACTTCCATCAGGATCGCGGCGGGGTGGCGTTCCAGTATGGCGTTGCGAAACGCGTTGGCTGTGTCCAAGGCAATGGCCGTCATGCCGAAGAACTCCAGGCGCTGGACCAGTTGCTCGGCACGCTCGATATGTTGCAACGCCAGGTACACCGGTTTGCGCAGCGGCGGTAGCACGGTTTGCTCGAAACGGTCGCCGTGGCGCAGGCCGGTGCGCGATAGGCGCTGCAGCAGCAGGTTGAGTTGGCTGATCAGTTGGCTATTGAGGCGGCCGCGATTGTCAGCAACCTGTTGCAGGCTGTTATCTATCTCCTCGGCCAGCTGGCGGTGCTCGGCCTGGTCGAAGCGTTCGGCGTAGCGTTGCAGCAGCTGCGTGGCTTCGCGTAACTCAGCCATGCCAGTGTCGTTCCATTCACTGCGTTGCAGGCGCTGCCAGACTTCCAGTACTTGGCGTGCCTGATTGATGACGCGCTGGGCGAAGTGCTGCTTGAGGCGGTCGCTGCTGGGGTCTTCGTGCTCGATCATGGCGCGGGTTCGATTGGGTCGGCTTATGCAGGGAAAGTGATGGCTTATTGCTAGCAATCGTACCACTGGCGAACGGTTTTGTTCGCGCCGTCGATCTATTGGCGTCGACCTTCTGTCGACCCCGTCACAGGTGGCAGATTGACTCAGACGCGCTAAGTTTGCCGATCTTCGCTGCGCAGCACGCCGCGCTTCACTTATAGTTAAAGCCAGTCGCGCAACCCTGCGAGGGGATTGTGGTCGAACGAGAGCCTGCGGGCGGCGCTGCCACAGCGCAGCACGCTCCGCTGTGGCCTCGCTACTTGAGTAAAAAAGGACAACGCCATGCTGGATTGGAAGAATCGAACTGCCGCTGCGTCTGCTGGCGCCACCGGCTCAGCTGACAGTACCCCCAACAAGTCCTCCGCCAACTGGGTTGTACGCACCGTGGGTGGATTGCTCGGGCTTTTCCTGCTGTTGGCGCTGGTCGTCGGCTGGTACTGGAGTCAGGAGCCGGCGCAGTTTTCTGTGCAGCAACGCGCCGAGGCGACTTCCCAGGCGCGCGGGCATAAGCTGGTGAATGGTTACACCACTGCCGAAACCCTAAAGCAGGTGGCCACCACCTTGCTCGATAAGCCGGGCGGCTACCTGTCCAACGACCTTGCGCCGCCGGGCCTATGGCTCGACAACATGCCGAGCTGGGAGTTTGGCGTGCTGGTGCAGGTGCGTGATATGTCCCGCGCGCTGCGCAAGGACTTCACCCGTTCGCAATCGCAATCCACCGAAGACCCGGATCTGGCCAAGGCCGAGCCGCGCTTTCACTTCGACAACAAGAGCTGGGCGCTGCCGGCCTCCGAGGCAGAGTATGCCGAAGGCATCAAGTCGCTTGATCGCTACCTGGCTCGCCTTGCCGATCCCAGTCAGTCCAATGCGCAGTTCTATACCCGCGCAGATAACCTCAACAACTGGCTGGGCGATGCCGCCACGCGTTTGGGTTCGCTGTCGCAGCGTCTGTCGGCCAGCGTGGGTCAGGTACGTCTGAATACCGCGGTGGTTGATCCGGCGCTGGCCGAAAGCGTGGCTCAGGCCGACTTTGTTGAAGGCGTGAACTACGAAACACCATGGTTGCAGATCGACAACGTGTTCTACGAAGCCCGTGGTCAGGCCTGGGCGCTGGCGCACCTGCTGCGCGCCATCGAAGTGGATTTCGCCGATGTGCTGGCGAAGAAGAACGCCACCGTCAGTGTGCGTCAGATCATCCGTGAGCTGGAGGCCGCGCAGGAACCCCTGTGGAGCCCGATGATCCTCAATGGCAGCGGTTATGGTTTGCTGGCTAACCACTCGCTGGTAATGGCCAACTATATTTCGCGGGCCAATGCTGGCCTGATCGATCTACGCCAACTGCTGTCGCAGGGCTGATCGGTGGCCTGGTCTGACGCTGAGGTGGCGCACCGCGCTGCCTCGGATAGTGAGCGCATCGCCTGGGTCGACGAGGATGACCAGTTGCTGGGTGGCGTGCTGCGCAGCGAACTGCGTCAGCGTCATTTGCGCGGCCGGGGCACCTATATCCTGCTGTTCAACAGTGCCGGCCTGCTCTGCGTGCACCGGCGTACCCTGAGTAAGGCGCTGTATCCGGGCTACTGGGATGTGGCCGCCGGCGGCATGGTGCTGGTGAATGAAAGCTATGCCGAGTCCGCCGACCGCGAACTGGCGGAAGAGCTGGGCATCGTTGATGCGGTGCTGGTTGAGCACGCGCATTTTCGTTACGACTCGCCGGAAAGTCGCCTGTGGTGCATGGCCTATTCGGCGGTCTCCGACGCGCCGCTGGTGTTGCAGCCTGAGGAAGTCGTGGAGGCGCGATTTATCACCATCGAACAGGCCTTGGCGGAGACCCAGCATTTGCCCTATTGCCCCGATTCGCTGGCCGCCTTGCAGCGTTATCTGGCAGCCACTGCGTAGGATGGGTCGGGCCGCGTAGGTTAGCCGTAGGCGTAACCCATCGTTTCGCGAGCATGGGTATCGCTGCGCTCAACCCATCCTACGACCAGCTCTGGCAGGGTAATCCCGCGCCGTTTAAGGCTTTGTGCAGGATATGTGGGCGTTTTGTTCGGCATCCTGCACAGCGTCGCTTATGCGCCGAGTAATGGCGCATTTTTACACTTAGCAGCAGCGTTTTTTGCCGTTACACTGCGCCGCCTTCAAGCCTTGGCCGTAAAGCCTAGGTGCGCTGCCCCTGCCAGAGTGGGGCTTCGCGGTCGACGCCTTAACCGGTATTCAGTCGGCCAGTCGCTATCCGGACCCCTTCGAGGACAAACCGGTGGTCAAGAAAGCTTCCTCATTTGCCGCCCTTAGCGGCCTGGTGTATTGCACTGATAGCGGTCGGCATTGCCCTGACTGCAGCCAGCCGGTGGGCGCCTGCACCTGCAAACAGACCCAAATTCCCCAAGGCGATGGCATTGCCCGCGTGCGCCGTGAAACCAAAGGTCGTGGCGGCAAAACCGTAACCAGCATCAGCGGTGTGCCGTTGGCCGAAGAGCCGCTGAAAGAGCTGGTCGCGGCGCTTAAAAAGCGCTGCGGCTGCGGCGGCTCGCTTAAAGACGGGGTGATCGAGATTCAGGGTGATCACGTCGAGCTGCTGATTGCCGAGCTAATCAAGCGTGGCTTCAAGGCCAAGAAGTCCGGCGGCTGATCATTTTTCTAAACTTGCCGGGCGGTTGCACTGTCAATTGCCCGGCTATCGTCATATCCAGACGTTAATCTGTACGCGCCTTGGCCATGCCAGGGCCACTATCGCCAGTAAGGGAGACTTCGATGTCTGCACGACGCACACGCAAAGATGACGGCAGCCAGTGGACGGTTGCGGACAGTCGCAGCGTTTATGGTATTCGTCATTGGGGCGCGGGTTATTTCGCGATCAATGAAAAGGGTCGTGTCGAAGTGCGCCCCAATGGCCCGCAGAGCACCCCGATCGATCTCTACGAGCAGCTTGATGAGCTGCGCTCCAGCGGCCTGTCGCTGCCGTTGCTGGTGCGTTTCCCGGATATTTTGCAAGACCGCGTACGCCAGCTGACCGGCGCCTTCGACGCCAATATCGCCCGCCTGGAATACCAGAGCCCGTATACCGCGCTGTACCCGATCAAGGTCAACCAGCAGGAAGCGGTGGTGGAAAACATCATCGCCACGCAGAACGTTTCCATTGGCCTGGAAGCCGGTTCCAAGCCGGAGCTGATGGCCGTGCTGGCGCTGGCACCAAAGGGCGGCACCATAGTCTGCAACGGTTACAAGGACCGTGAATTTATCAAGCTGGCGCTGATGGGGCAGAAGCTCGGCCACAACGTATTTATCGTGATCGAGAAAGAGTCTGAAGTGCAGCTGGTGATCGAGGAGGCGGCCGAGCTCAAGGTTGCGCCGCAGATCGGTCTGCGCGTGCGTCTGTCCTCGCTGGCGTCGAGCAAGTGGGCTGACACCGGCGGCGAGAAGTCCAAGTTCGGCCTGTCGGCGGCGCAGTTGCTCTCGGTGGTTGAGCGCTTCCGCGCGGCGGGTCTGGATCAGGGCATCCGTTTGCTGCACTTCCACATGGGTTCGCAGATCGCCAACCTGTCCGACTACCAGCACGGTTTCAAGGAAGCCATCCGCTACTACGGCGAGCTGCGTGGTCTGGGCCTGCCGGTTGACCATATCGACGTCGGCGGTGGCCTGGGTGTGGATTACGATGGTACCCATTCGCGCAACGCCAGCTCGATCAACTACGACATGGATGACTACGCCGGTGTCGTGGTCGGCATGCTCAAAGAGTTCTGTGACGCGCAAGAGCTGCCGCATCCGCACATCTTCTCCGAGAGCGGCCGCTCGCTGACCGCGCACCACGCCATGCTGGTGGTGCAGGTCACGGACGTGGAAAAACACAACGACGAGATCCCCAAGATCGAAGACGTCACCAGCCTGCCGGAAACCGTGCGCTACCTAGTCGAGCTGTTGGGCCCGACCGATATCGAGATGGTCACCGAAACCTACTGGCGCGCCACTCACTACATGAGCGATGTGGCCAGCCAGTACGCCGACGGTAAACTCAGCCTGACCGAAAAGGCTTTGGCCGAGCAGTGCTACTTCGCCGTCTGCCGCCGCCTGCACAACTCGCTCAAAGCCCGTCAACGTTCGCACCGTCAGGTGCTGGATGAGCTCAACGACAAGCTGGCCGACAAGTACATCTGCAACTTCTCGGTATTCCAGAGCCTGCCGGACACCTGGGCCATCGGCCAGGTGCTGCCGATCCTGCCGCTCAATCGTCTCGACGAAGAGCCTCTGCGCCGCGCCGTACTGCAGGATCTGACCTGCGATTCCGACGGCAAGATCCGCCAGTACGTCGACGAGCAGAGCATCGAGACCAGCCTGCCGGTGCACGAAGTGCGCGAGGGCGAGGACTACCTGCTGGGCATCTTCCTGGTCGGTGCTTATCAAGAAATCTTGGGCGATATGCACAACCTGTTCGGCGACACCGATTCGGTAAACATCTACCAGAACGCCGATGGCAGCGCGTACCACGCCGGTATCGAGACCCACGACACCATCGAGGACATGCTGCGCTACGTGCACCTGTCGCCGGAGGAGTTGATGACCCACTACCGCGACAAGGTGGCCAGCGCCAAGATCACCCCGCGTGAGCGTACCCAGTTCCTCGATGCGCTGCGTTTGGGCCTGACTCGTTCGTCCTACCTGTCGTAATACGCACCTGCTGAATGCACAGGCCCCGCAATGCGGGGCCTTTTGCTATGGCGCGGCTTCACGCTTAAGCAGCGCGGCCTTGCGCTCCAGGCCCCAGCGGTAACCGCCGAGGCTGCCGTTGCTGGCAATGACCCGGTGGCAAGGGATGAGCAGCCCCAGCGGGTTGCTGGCGCAGGCCCGCGCCACGGCACGCGGGTGGCTGTCGAGTTGCGCAGCCAGTTCGGCGTAGCTGCGCGTCTGCCCTGTGGGGATTTGCTGCAACGCGCGCCACACCTGCTGCTGAAATACCGTGCCACGCATATCCAGCGGCAGGTGGGCGGCGCGCTGTGGCTCGCAGATCTGTGCGAGTAGCTGGCCCAGCCACTCGCCCAGCCCCAGGTCATCACGCTGAATAACCGCAGCGGCAAAGCGTTGTTGCAGTTCTGCCTGCAAGGTGGCCGGCTCGTCAGCCAGGAGCACGGCGCAAACACCGCCAGCGCTGCTGGCCAGGAGTATCTGGCCAAGCGGGCAGGGCGCAATGGTGTAGCGCAGGTGTTCACCGGCCGCTTGTTTGCGGCGCTGAGCTGGGCTCAAGGCGCTAGCGTGCTGATACAAGTCGCGGGTGCTGGTGTAGCCAGCTGTTAAGGCGGCATCCAGCACGCTGTGTGCGTGGGGCAAGTGCTGCTCTAATTGCTGCTGGCGGTAGGCGGCGCTCCAGGCGTGCGGGGTCATGCCGGTGCGCAGTTTGAAGGCGCGGGCTAGGTGAGAGGCGGACAGGCCGATCTGTGCTGACAGTTGGGCAAGTGTCAGGTGTTGCTCGCTGTCTGCCAGTCGCTGGCAGGCGGCAATCACCAGCGCGTCGAGTTGCTCCGCCGGGCTTTGCCCTTGCGGTGAGCAGCGTTTGCACGGGCGGAAACCGGCTGTTGCCGCGCTGCCCGGGTCGGCATAAAAGCTGACGTTGTCACGCTTGGGCCGCCGTGCCGGGCAACTGGGCCGGCAATATATTCCCGTGCTGTGCACGGCGAATACAAAGGCGCCATCCTGAGCGGCGTCGCGGTTACATATGGCGTGCCAGCAGTGTTCGGTGTCGAGCATCAGCGAATCTCCCTGAGGTCTTGTGGATTGTCGGCTGCGGCGGCTGAGCTGCCAATCCACTTGTGACTTTCAAACAGCGCTGAGTGCACGATCAGTACGCAGGTTTTTCTTACGCGTCCGGCGGCGCAGCCCGGCTACGGCTATTGATCCGCGCGGCTTAACGCCATATTTATGCATCCGTTAAGCCTCAGCTGCGCTCACGAGGGTGGGCGCTTGGCTTGGATTGACGTATAAGGGGCGGCAGAGCCGACTTGGGCAACACAGGACCCCTGATTAAAGCTGATGAAGACGCCAAAACGTATTGAGCCCCTGGTTGAAGCCGGGCTGGTCGATGAAGTGATACGCCCGCTGATGAGCGGTAAAGAAGCTGCGGTCTATGTGGTGCGCTGTGGCGAAGAACTGCGCGTCGCCAAGGTCTATAAAGAAGCCAACAAACGCAGCTTCCGTCAGGCCGCCGAGTACCAGGAAGGCCGCAAGGTGCGTAACAGCCGTGATGCCCGGGCCATGGCCAAGGGCTCGAAGTACGGCCGCAAGGGCCAGGAAGACGCCTGGCAGAATGCTGAAGTGGCGGCGCTGTTCCGCCTGGCCAATGCCGGCGTGCGCGTCCCCAAACCGTATGACTTCCTCGAAGGCGTGCTGCTGATGGAACTGGTCGATGACGGCGAGGGCGATGCTGCGCCGCGCCTCAACGATGTTGATCTGCACCCGGACGATGCCCGCGAATTCCATGCTTTCATGATTCAGGAAGTGGTGAAAATGCTCTGCGCCGGTCTGGTGCATGGCGACTTGTCTGAATTCAACGTACTGCTCGATCCAGGTGGCCCGGTGATTATCGACCTGCCCCAGGCGGTGGATGCGGCCGGCAATAACCATGCGTTCAAGATGCTTGAGCGTGATGTCGGCAATATGT
This sequence comes from Gammaproteobacteria bacterium, assembly GCA_018816095.1. Taxonomy (GTDB): domain Bacteria; phylum Pseudomonadota; class Gammaproteobacteria; order Pseudomonadales; family Pseudomonadaceae; genus Aquipseudomonas; species Aquipseudomonas spirodelae. The sequence continues at coordinate 60,987 of JAHIWP010000002.1, read as the reverse complement.
CCGCCTATTTCGGTCAGTTCGCCCCGGAGCTACGCTTTACCAAGTACGCCAAGGAGATGTGGGCGCTGTATGAGGCCGGTGAACTGACTCCGGAAACCCCGCTGACCGGTGAGTTTGATGACCCGGAAGAAGAAGCCGATATCGACGCAGTGATGCGCGAAATCAAGGCCGCACTGGCTGATGAGGAACGGCGCCAGGCGTTGCTGAATGCCGAAGACGCGCCAAAGGGTGAAGAGCCGCCACCGCCTTGGGCGCAATAGGCACAGAGTGCTGCTGATAAAAATGCCGCTTACCTGATCAGGGAAGCGGCATTTTTTATCCCAGTTATCCATCACCGGCAGCGTTCAGTCTGTAGGGCGGATGGGTGGGCAACATCCACCCTACGGGGCCGCGCCATGAGCCTAAGGCTATAGCCGCGCAGCCTTGAAGGTATCGCAGCTGCCAACATTGCCTTGGGCAAAGCCGGTTTTAAACCAGCGCACGCGTTGCTCAGAGGTGCCGTGGGTGAAGGAGTCCGGCACCACTTGGCCGCGCGCCTGCTTCTGCAGGCGGTCATCGCCGATGGCATTGGCGGCGTTCAGCGCTTCTTCAATATCCCCTGGTTCCAGCCAGTCATTGCGGCGCTGGCCGTGGTAAGCCCATACGCCTGCCAGGCAGTCGGCCTGCAACTCCTGGCGCACCAGTAGGCCGCTGGCACCTTCCACCCGCTCGCCCCGTTGCCGCGCCGCGTTGACCTTGGCCGAGACGCCGAGCAGGGTTTGCACGTGGTGGCCGACTTCGTGAGCAATCACATAAGCCTGAGCAAAGTCACCGGCAGCGCCAAAGCGTTGTTCCAGCTCGCGGAAAAACGCCAGGTCGATATACACCCGCTGATCACCCGGGCAGTAGAACGGCCCGACCGCTGAGTTAGCGAAGCCGCAGGCCGAGTTGACGCCGCCGCGAAACAACACCAGCGTGGGATCGCGGTACTGCCGATTGGCGCCCTGGAAGATTTCCCGCCAGGTGTCCTCGGTGTCGCCCAGTACCGCGCGCACAAATTCCGACTGCTCGTCATTGCTTGCTGGCGCGGAGCTTTGCGGCGCGCTGACCGAGCCGCCCTGCATGGCTTGTCCGGCCAACTGGCCGAGGATCTGCATCGGGTCCTGGCCGCTGAGCAGGCCAATGACCACCACAATGGCCACGCCGCCCAAGGTCAGTCCTTTGCCGCCGCCCATTCGTGAGCTGCTGCCGCGTGCGTCCACCACGTTGTCACTGCGTCTTCCACGTTTCCAGCGCATGGTTGTCGTCCTGTAATAAGTGGTGGGCGTGTGGGCTGGCTCGCCGTAGGCCTGTTATCCGTGGCTCAGTTGGCCGGATAGTCGCTAATAATCTTCTCTGCACCTTGCTTGTCCAGGCCGATCACCTGGTAAGCATCGCGCACATTACCGTATTCCATGCCCGGCGAGCCGGTCGGCATGCCCGGTACGGCGGCGCCGAGCAGGTCAGGTTGTTTACGCAATTTGAGGATGTCGGCGGCCGGCACATGGCCTTCGATAAACTGGCCGTCAATGACCCCGGTGTGGCAGGACGCGAGGCGGGGTGGCACGCCCAGGCGCTGTTTGACCGCGCTCATGTCATTCTCGACATGGTCGTTGACGGTAAAGCCGTTGTCTTGCAAGTGGCTGATCCAGGCTTTGCAGCAGCCGCAATTGGGGTCGCGGTGGACGTCGATGGTCAGCGGTTCGGCAACAACGCTGAGGCTGCTGAGTAGGCCGGCGAGAAGAATAAGCGGGCGCATAAGTGGGCTCCTAGAGTCAATGCTGGAAGCTTACCGCTCAATCTGCACAGCAACCACAGTGGATTTCCGAAACGCCCGAAGTGCGCTTATGCTGCAAAGCCGATCCCCGGGCTAAGGATGCTGTTCATGCTATTTGCACGCGTAATTCTGCTGATTCAATTGCTGGCATTGGCTGGCTTGGGGCTGGCTTATTTCATCAACCCCCATGAAATGGCCAATCTCAGCGGCATGCTGCTGATGTCGCCCGCGGCGGCGACCGACATGCGCGCGTTTTACGGCGGTTTGCAGATCGGCCTAGCGGCGTTTATCGGGCTGTCACTCAGCCGCCTGGACCTGACCCGCGCCGCCTTGACCCTGCTGGTGCTGCTTTACAGCTCGCTGGCGTTGGCGCGCATCGGCGGACTGTGGCTGGATGGCGGCGCGCAGCAGACCTTTAACTTCTACGCGCTGCTGCTGGAAGTGGTGTCTGTGGGGCTTTGCTTCTGGGCGCTGCGTGGGTTGCCGCGCCAGTAAAGCTAGCGGCGCTCCAGCAGCACACCTGACTCCATGTGGTGGGTGTAGGGGAACTGGTCGAACAGCGCGCAGCGCGTCACTTTGTGGGTGTCGCTGAGTTGCGCGATGTTGGCGGCCAGGGTCTCCGGGTTGCAGGAGATATACAGAATGCGCTCAAAGCGCCGGGTCAGCTCGCAGGTGTCCGGGTCCATGCCGGCACGCGGCGGGTCGACAAACACGCAGCCAAAGTCATAGCTTTTCAGGTCGATACCGGCCAGGCGGCGGAACGGGCGCACTTCATTCAGCGCTTCGGTCAGTTCTTCGGCGGACAGACGCACCAGGGTGATGTTGTCTACGCCGTTGTCTTCCAGGTTGGCCAAGGCGGCATTCACCGAGGACTTGCTGATCTCGGTGGCCAGCACTTTGCGTACGCGGGTGGCCAGCGGCAGGGTGAAGTTGCCGTTGCCGCAGTACAGCTCCAGCAAGTCATCCTGGCGTTCACCGAGCGCTTCATAGGCCCAATTCAGCATCTTCTGGTTCACTTCGCCGTTGGGCTGGGTGAAGGCGCCTTCTGGTTGGCGATAGCTGAAGGTGCGACCGGCGACGTTGAGTTTCTCCTCAACATAATCCTTACCGATGACGATGCGCTTGCCCTTGGAGCGGCCGATAATGCTTACCTGCAGTTCGCCGGCGAGTTGCTCGGCTGCGGCTTGCCAGGCGTCATCCAGTGGGCGGTGGTAGCACAGGGTTATCAGCCCGTCGCCGGCCAGGGTGGTGAGGAATTCGACCTGAAACAGCTTGAAGCTCAGCGCACTGCTGGCCTGCCACGCCGCTTTCAGGCGCGGCATCAGCGCATTGATCTGCGTGCTGGCAATGGGGAAGTCTTCAAAGAAAATCGGCGTGTGCTTATCACCTGCTTCGAACATGGCGTAGTGGCGGTCTTCACCCTCACGCCACAGGCGAAATTCGGCACGCAAGCGATAGTGCTCGCGAGCAGACTCGAACACTTCGGGGGCGGGGGCATTAAAAGGCGCCAGCAGCTCGATCAGGCGCTGCTGCTTTTCAGCCAGCTGGACGGCGTAGCTGGCGGGATCGAACTGGGAACGGCTCATGCAAGACTCTTTTCAAAAAAGGCGCGGGTGAACCATGGCCACCCGCAAGGTATCAGGCGAAGTACGCCAGTTTGATCACAAACAATGCCGACAACACCACCAAGGCGGGGTTGAGGTCGCGCCAGCGGCCGGCCAGCAGCTTGATCACGGTCCAGGCGATAAAGCCAAAGGCAATGCCGTTGGCAATCGAGAAGGTCAGTGGCATGGCCAGGGCGGCGATGACCACCGGGGCGGCGACGGTGAGGTCGTCCCAGTCGATCTGCGCCAGGCTGCTCATCATCAGCACGGCGACAAACATCAGCGCCGGGGCGGTGGCGAAGGCTGGTACGGCGCCGGCCAGTGGTGCGAAGAACAGGCTCAGCAAAAACAGTGCAGCCACCACGCAAGCGGTCAGGCCAGTGCGGCCGCCGGCGCTGATGCCCGCCGCGGATTCGATATAGCTGGTGGTGGTCGAGGTGCCCATTGCGGCGCCGGCCATGGTCGCGGTGCTGTCGGCCAGCAGAGCGCGGCCGAGCTTGGGCATTTTGCCGTCTTTATCCAGCAGGTTGGCTTTTTGCGCGACGCCGACCAGGGTGCCGGAGGTGTCGAACAGGTCAACGAAGAGGAAGGCGAAAATAACGCTGAGCAGGCCGATATCCAGCGCGCCCATGATGTCCAGTTGCAGCAGCGTCGGCATCAGCGACGGCGGCATCGAGACCACGCTGTCGAGCTGCGACAGACCGAACACAATCGACAGGCCAGTGACCAGCAAAATACCGATCATCACCGCACCGGTGACGCGGCGGTAAGCCAGTGCAGCGATCACGAAGAAGCCCAGGCAGGCCAGCAGTGGGGCGCCTTGGCTGAGGTCACCTAGGCCCACCAGGGTGGCCGGGTTGTCGACCACGATACCGGCGTTTTTCAGCGCGATGATCGCCAGGAACAAGCCAATACCGGCAGCAACGCCGGCCCGCAACGCCATCGGGATGCTGTTGATGATCCACTCGCGAATCTTGAAGATCGACAGCAAAAAGAAGATCACCCCGGAGAGGAAGACCGCGCCCAATGCCACCTGCCAAGTGTGACCCATGGTCAGCACCACGGTGTAGGTAAAGAAGGCGTTGAGGCCCATGCCCGGCGCCAGGGCGATCGGGTAGTTGGCGATCAGGCCCATGATGGCCGAGCCGATGGCGGCCGCCAGGCACGTGGCGACAAACACCGCGCCTTTATCCATGCCGGCTTCGGCGAGGATGTTGGGGTTGACGAAGAGGATGTAGGCCATCGTCAGGAAGGTGGTCAGCCCCGCCAGCATCTCGGTGCGCACCGTGGTGTTGTGGGCTTTGAGTTGGAACAATCTTTCCAGCATGTGCAGCTCCCCGATAACGGCGTTCTGTGCCGTGTTTATGCAAACCGAAAGCAAAGCACATCCACATGGTTGTGCATGTTTTTGCTGGCGATCTGGAAAAAGGCGCGCATCATATCAGCTCGTCTGGGTGCGGTGAATTTATGACCGATCAGGCAGCTTATGGCTGTATGCAAACGTGGCGGGTGGCGGTGCGAATGCTGGTGAGCCGCGCCCTGCACAGATAGCTATCCGCGCCTGCGGTGGCCTGTCGCCGCGAGGCAGAACAACGTCTGTAAAAGGCGCCAAATCCCTTGTGGCAGGCTGTCACGCGACAATCAACCACAGCGGAACTTGCCCGTGCTGGGGATACTCTTCAACTAAGCCTTGACCTGGATCAAGGCTGTCGGATTCGTCATGTGGCCGAGCTGTTTTCGGCGTAAGGCGCTCTGTCCGACGGTTGCCCGTAGCCTATCCGCTGGGCAGCTGGCTGTTTTACCTGACTGAGGACGCACCATGTTCGGATTAGAGGCACTCGACCTCGCCCGTATCCAGTTTGCTTTCACCATCTCTTTTCACATCATTTTTCCGGCCATCACCATTGGCTTGGCCAGTTACTTGGCGGTGCTTGAAGGGCTCTGGCTGAAAACTGGGCAGGAGGTGTACCGCGACCTGTACCACTTCTGGGCGAAGATATTTGCGGTCAACTTCGGCATGGGCGTGGTCTCTGGCTTGGTCATGGCCTACCAGTTCGGCACTAACTGGAGCGCCTTTTCCGACTTTGCCGGGGCGGTCACCGGGCCGTTGCTGACGTATGAAGTGCTCACCGCATTCTTCCTTGAGGCGGGCTTCCTGGGTGTCATGCTGTTTGGCTGGAACCGCGTCGGCCCTGGCCTGCACTTCTTTTCCACGGTGATGGTGGCGGTCGGTACGCTGATCTCGACTTTCTGGATTCTTGCCTCCAACAGCTGGATGCACACCCCGCAGGGCTTCGAGATTATCGACGGGCGGGTGATCCCGGTGGACTGGTTTGCGGTGGTGTTCAACCCCTCATTCCCCTACCGGCTGGCGCATACTGCGACGGCAGCGTTCCTCTCCACGGCGTTTTTTGTCGGTGCTTCGGCGGCCTGGCACTTGCTGCGCGGGCGCGATAACCCGGCAATTCGCAAGATGCTCTCGATGGCCATGTGGATGGCCTTGATCGTGGCGCCGATTCAGGCGGTGATAGGCGACTTCCACGGCCTCAACACGCTGAAGTATCAGCCGGCGAAAATCGCCGCCATCGAAGGCCACTGGGAAAACCACGGTGACGAGCCGACTCCGCTGATTCTGTTCGGCTGGCCAGATATGCAGCGCGAGGAAACCCGCTTCAAGATCGAGATTCCCGCGCTGGGTAGCCTGATCCTGACCCACAGCCTGGATAAGCAGGTGCCGGCGCTCAAGGAGTTTGCCAAAGAAGATCGGCCTAATTCGACCGTGGTGTTCTGGACCTTCCGGGTCATGGTTGGCATCGGCATGCTGATGATTCTCACGGGCCTCTGGGCTTTGTGGCTGCGCGCGCGCGGTAAGCTCTTCCAGGCGCGGCCGTTCCTGCACCTGGCGGTGTGGATGGGGCCGTCGGGCATCATCGCCCTGCTTGCCGGCTGGTACACCACCGAAATTGGCCGCCAGCCTTGGGTGGTCCAGGGGTTGATGCGCACCGCCGACGCCTCCTCTGGGCACAGCTTTGCGCAGATGAGCCTGACCTTGGCGTTGTTTGTGGTGGTGTACTTCGCCCTGTTTGGCGCGGGCCTCGGCTACATGATGCGTCTGGTGCGTAAAGGTCCGGTTACCGATGAAGGCAAGGAAGTTGCCGAGGGCGGTCCAGGCCAGAAGCGTACGCCGTCACGGCCACTCTCTGCGGCCGAAGAAGGCTTCGACGAAGGCGGAAGCGACTCACTGGCTGAGAGGAATTGAACATGGGTATTGATCTCTCGCTGATCTGGGCCGTGATCATTGCCTTCGGGGTGATGATGTATGTGGTCATGGACGGTTTCGACTTAGGCATCGGCATCCTCTTTCCCTTTGTCAAAAGTGAAGGCGAACGTGATGTCATGATGAACACCGTGGCGCCCGTCTGGGACGGTAACGAAACCTGGCTGGTGCTGGGTGGCGCGGCGTTGTTCGGCGCGTTTCCGCTGGCCTATGCTGTGGTGCTCAATGCGCTTTACCTTCCGCTGATTGTTATGCTGCTGGGGCTGATCTTCCGTGGCGTGGCGTTTGAGTTCCGTTTCAAGGCCAAGGCGGCCAAGCGGCATCTCTGGGACAAGGCGTTTATCGGCGGCTCGCTGACCGCGACCTTCTTTCAAGGAGTGGCGCTGGGTGCCTATATCGATGGCTTCGAGGTGGTTGGTCGGGCCTATGCCGGTGGCGCGCTGGACTGGCTTACGCCGTTCTCGCTGTTCTGCGGTCTGGCGCTGATTGCCGCTTATGCCTTGCTCGGCTGCACCTGGCTGATCATGAAGACGGAGGGGCGCTTGCAGGAGCAGATGCACAACATGGCGCGGCCGCTGGTGTTTGTTCTGCTAGGCGTCACCGGCATCGTCAGCCTATGGACGCCACTGGCCCACGCCGACATCGCCGAACGCTGGTTTAGCCTGCCGAATATCTTCTGGTTTATGCCCGTGCCGCTGCTGGTGCTGCTGTGCACCTGGGCGCTGCTGCGTGCGGTGGCGCGTAACGCCAACTACGCGCCGTTTCTGCTGACCCTGACGCTGATCTTCCTCGGCTACAGCGGCCTGGGCATCAGTCTGTGGCCAAATATCATCCCGCCGTCGATCAGCATCTGGGAAGCCGCTGCACCGCCGCAGAGCCAGGGGTTCATTCTGGTCGGGGCGCTGTTCATCATCCCGTTTATCCTGATGTACACCGCCTGGAGCTATTACGTGTTCCGCGGCAAGGTTACGGAAGACGATGGTTACCACTGAGGCTCGGCTCCGGTCTGCTGCGCGTCGGCTCTGTGGCGTTAAAAACAAGCTCGGAAAGCCGCTTGCGGCTAACGCACTTCAGCGCGGCCCGCAGGGCGAGTGAAACGAGTAATGCTCATGTGCAAAAGCTCTCGCCTGCTTTGACCAGCCGGAGGCTGTTACTAACGTAGCGCCTTGCAGGACTCTAGCTCGCGAGACCTCAGGTCAGTAATGAGGGCGCAAAATGAACGACATAGAAGAGAAAAAGCCGCTGTGGCAGCGGCTCGGCTGGCTGGTAGCGATCTGGGCTGGCAGCGTGTTGGCGTTGGGCGCGGTGTCTTATGTGCTGCGGTTGTTTATGCAAGCGGCGGGGATGGGTACGCCGTAAGTGGCGACAGGTACTGAAGGTGTTGCCTTCAGCCAACAAAAAGCCCGCCGATTGGCGGGCTTTTTGTTGCAGGCGTTAAGCCTTAGTTACCGTAAACCGGGAACTTGGCGCAAACCGCTTTAACTTGCTCGCGGATACGCGCTTCAACGGCTTCGTCGCCCAAGTTGGCGAGGATCTCGCAGATCCAGCCGGCCAGTGCGCGGCACTCGTCTTCCTTGAAGCCGCGAGTGGTTACGGCTGGGGTGCCGATACGCAGGCCGGAGGTGACGAACGGCGAACGTGGGTCGTTCGGTACGCTGTTCTTGTTCACGGTGATAAAGGCGCGACCCAGGGCGGCGTCGGCATCTTTACCGGTGATGTCTTGCTTGATCAGGCTGAGCAGGAACAGGTGGTTCTCAGTGCCGCCGGAGATAACGTCGTAGCCCTTCTCAATAAACACGCTGGCCATGGCCTGGGCGTTTTTGATCACTTGCTGCTGGTAAGTCTTGAACTCAGGCTGCAGGGCTTCTTTGAAGCACACTGCTTTACCGGCGATCACGTGCTCCAGTGGGCCACCCTGGCCGCCTGGGAATACGGCGGAGTTGAATTTCTTCTCCAGCGCTTCGTTGGCACGGGCCAGGATCAGGCCGCCGCGCGGGCCGCGCAGGGTTTTGTGGGTGGTGGTGGTGACCACGTCAGCAAACGGTACTGGGTTCGGGTACACGCCAGCAGCAACCAAACCGGCCACGTGAGCCATGTCGACGAACAGGTAGGCACCGACTTTGTCCGCGATGGCGCGGAAGCGTGGGAAGTCGAGCACCTGCGAGTAGGCGCTGAAGCCGGCGATGATCATCTTCGGCTTGTGCTCAACGGCCAGGCGCTCAACTTCGTCGTAGTCGATTAGGCCAGTGACGGTATCGATACCGTACTGCACGGCGTTATACACCTTGCCGGAGAAGCTGACGCTGGCGCCGTGGGTCAGATGGCCGCCGTGGGCCAGGCTCATGCCCAGTACGGTGTCGCCGGCGTTCAGCAGTGCCAGGTAAACCGCGCTGTTGGCCTGGCTGCCGGAGTGCGGCTGGACGTTGGCGTAGTCGGCGCCGAAGAGTTCTTTGGCGCGGTCGATGGCCAGCTGCTCGACGATGTCGACGTGTTCGCAACCGCCGTAGTAACGCTTGCCTGGGTAGCCTTCGGCGTACTTGTTGGTCAGTACCGAGCCTTGGGCTTCCATCACCGCTGGGCTGGTGTAGTTTTCCGAGGCTATCAGCTCGATGTGATGTTCCTGGCGCTGGGCTTCTTGCTCCATCGCGGCAAACAATTCGGCGTCATAACGGGCGATAGTCAAATCACGGCTGAACATGGCATTCCCCTGAGAAAATCAGCTGGGCGGTAGAAAGAGGGGGCGAATTCTACCCCATCCATCCTAAACAGGCATATGAAGCGTGGTCATCTGGCGGACAAGCGGGGCTCATGCAGCCAGGCTGTCAGCCCAGCATAAACAGCGCGGTGCCGGTAAACAGCGCGGTGAACTGGTGCGCCGGCATCGGCCGGCCAAGCAGGAAGCCTTGCACTTCGTCACAATCATGGCCGCGCAGGAAGTCCAGCTGGGCCAGGGTTTCCACGCCTTCGGCGATCACCGTGAGGTTGAGGCTGTGGGCCATGGCGATGATCGCACGGGCTATCTGACCGTCTTGTTCGCCGTGGGGCAGGCCGTCGACAAAGCTGCGATCAATCTTCAGCACGTCGATGGGGAATTGCTTGAGGTAGTTCAGCGAGGAATAGCCGGTGCCGAAATCATCGATGGCGATAAACACGCCCAGTTGCTTCAGGCTGCTGAGGGTTTGCATGGCGTTGGCCACGTCTTCCATGAGGATGCTTTCGGTCAGCTCCAGTTCCAGGCACGCGGCAGGAATGTCGCTCTGCTTAAGGATTTGCGCAATCCGTTGATGCAGGTCGCCCTCGGCAAATTGACGCGCAGACAGGTTGACCGAAATCTTCGGGACGCGAATGTTTGCCTGCCGCCATTCAGCCAGCTGGCGGCAGGCTTCACGTAGCACCCAGTCGCCGACCTGGACCACTAACCCCAGCTCTTCTAGTACCGGAATAAAATCATCGGGCGGGACCAGGCCGCGCTGCGGGTGCTGCCAGCGCAGCAGCGCTTCGGCGCCGGTCAGGCGCTTGCCGTCGCCGGAGAATTGCGGTTGGTAATACAGCTTGAATTGACCCTGTTCGAGGGCGTGGCGCAGGTCGCTTTCCAGCTCCAGGCGCTGCAGGGCGCTGGCGTTCATGTCGGCTTGGTAGAACTGGAAGTTGTTTTTACCGCGCTCCTTGGCGTGGTACATCGCCGTGTCGGCGTTTTTCATCAGTTGGCTCAGCTCGTTGCCATCCTGCGGGCTCAGGGCGATGCCGATGCTGGCGGTGACAAAGAATTCGCGGCCTTCGAGGATAAATGGCTGCGCGAGGCTGGCGAGAATCTGCTCGCCGACATGAATCGCCCGAGTCATCGCGCCCTCGCGCCGGGCCTCGGACTGCAGCAACAAGGTGAACTCATCGCCGCCCATGCGCGCGACGGTGTCGTCGCTGTCGACGCAGGCGCACAGGCGCATGGCGACTTCCTTGAGCATGCGGTCGCCGGCGGCGTGGCCGAGGGAGTCGTTGATCGGCTTAAAACGGTCGAGGTCGAGGAACATCAGCACCACCCATTCCTGGTGCCGTTCACCGTGCTGCAGGGCGCTGTGCAGACGGTCCTGGAACAGCGTGCGGTTGGGCAGCTGAGTCAGGGCGTCGTAGTAAGCCAGGCGGTGGATGCGCTGCTCGCTGGCCTTGCGCTCGCTGATGTCGCTGAAGAAGCACACATAGCTGACCAGGTCGCCTTCATCATCCTTAACCGCGGTAATGCCGACCCAGGCTGGGAATTTCTCGCCGTTCTTGCGCTTGAGCCATACCTCACCTTCCCAGCTGCCCTGTTGGTTGAGCTGCTTGATCACAAAACCCAGGTGGCTGGCTTGTTGGGTGTCGGCGGTGAGTAGGCTCGGCAGCTGGTCGAGGATTTGCTTGGGGCTGTAGCCGCTGACTCGGCTGAAGGCATGGTTGACCTGAACGATATAACCCGCCGGGTCGGTGACCAGAATCGCCGCCGTGGAGTGTTCGAATACCGTTGCGGCCATGCGCAGGTCTTTCTCCGCGCGGCGCTGCAGGCTGATGTCGCGGCCGACGCCGAGCAAGCCCTCGAAGCGCCCGCTGTCATCCCACATGGGCACCAGGCGCAGCTCCACGGGGATTTTCCGACCGTCGGCGCGCAGGGCATCAAAGACGAACAGCTGCGGGACAAAATGGCTGCGCAGTTCGGCCATTCGCAGCGGGTCACCCAGGGCGTTGCGCACGCGCTCAAGCAGCGCATAGAAGCCGCTCAGTTGGTTTGGGTTGGTGGCCAGGCTGAGGAAGCCGTTGCTCAGGGCCCACTCACTGTCATAACCGAGCACGGGTTTTATCGAGGGGCTGACGTAATTGAGCTGTAGGCGGTTATCAGTGGAGAAAATCACGTCGCTGATACTTTCCGCGAGCAGGCGGTAGCGCTGTTCGCTGGATATTAGGGATTCACTGCGGGTGATTTGTTCGGTGATGTCCTTGGCCACGCCGATCAGGCGACTGACCCGGCCTTTGTCATCGCGAGCCAGGGCTTGTTCGCGAATATCAAACCAGTGCCAGTTGCCATCGCGGTGGCGCCAGCGCAGCTCGAATTGCATCAGCATGCCATCGCCCAGCACCTGCTGGATGTTACGCATGCGCTGGTACAGCTCGACATCGTCGGGGTGCAAGAGCTTTTCCCACAGGCGTTCGCCGAGCTGGTGCATCTCCGCCTTGCTGTAACCGAGTTGCGGGCCGAGGTGGTTGTTGCTGTACATCACCCGCTTGGCAGTGATGTCGTGCACATAAATGGTGTCGGGTACCGCGCTGACCACATCGGACCAGAAACGCTCGCGTTCGAGCAGGGAGGTTTCGATGCGCTTGCGGTTGGTGATATCGCTAATGCTCAGGGTCACGGCTTGCAGGTCGTCACTGCTGGCCGGTACGCGCAGCAATAGCCACAGGTGGCGCTCTTGGCCTTGCGCGGTGACGATCTGGCGTTCCATTTCCAGTTGCCCGCCGCCGCTGAGCAGGGTCTTGATCAGCTGCAGGCGGAAGCCGTTCGGGCGCAGTTGCCCGCTGCTGAACAAGTATTCCCAGGCCTGCTTGCTGGAATTGACGCCCAGCAGCTGCAACACCACCTGGTTGGTCTCAGTCAGGCGCATAAGCTGTGACAGCTGGTTATGGTGCTGTAGGTCGCTGGCCAGCCAGCGCTCTAGCGCGGTGATGTCCTGCAGCTGTTGGGTGTGCAGGAAGTGATGCAGCTCGCGGAGGTCAAGCACGCACAAAGCCGTGCCCGTGCCGTCAAAGATATCCTGGTAACGCCGGCGGGTTTCCTGCAGCACCTGAGAGGCGTGCTGTTCTTCGGTGACATCGCGCAGCACCCAGACAAACCCGGTGCGTCGATTGTCTTCGCTGAGGTCGCTGCGGCTGATGTCGTACAGATGGGGCGTGCCGTTTTGCTGGACTTCCACCAAGTCCGGGCCATGGTCATTGTGCAGCCCGGTGTCGTGCAACAGCAGAGGGTCAAGGCGTGGCAACAGTTTAAGCAGGTGCCAGTCGCGTGCCTGGTCGTTGCTCAGGCCGAACATGGCTTCAGCTTGCGGGTTGAGGTACTGCAGCTGGCCATGCGTGTCGGTGACCAACACGCGCTCCTCGATGGCGCCCAGCACGCTGGCGGCTTGTTGCAGCGAGCGCCGCGAAGCGGTGTTGAGTGCGTGCAGTGTGCGTTGCTCATGCAGCAAGCGATACAGCGCCAGCAGGGTCAAGGTGGCGCAGAGGATGAACAGCAGCAGCTTGCTGGTCTGTTGCGGCAGTTGCTGGGCGCGCACTTTGCGTTCATTGAACAGCGCGCGCAGCTGCCAATCACTGCCCTTGAGCGGCGTTTCGAGAATGCTCTGGCTCAGGTTTTCCGCCGTCACGGGCGGTGCAATCCAGGATTTATCAGATATCTGCTTGTCGCTGCTGACAATCACGCGCTGCGCAGTGCGGTCTTCAAGTAGCCACCGGTGAGAGTCTTGATGATGTTCATGCAGCCAACTGCTGAGTGCCTGGTTGGTTAGGCGCAGCACCCAGAAGCCGCTCGCAGGGCTGTCGGGCTTATGCCGAATGAGCAGGTAGATGCGCCCATTGTCGTTAGCGCTGAAGGTATAGAAAAACCCTTCGTCGCGGCCACGTTGCAGCAGTTCTTTGATGTACAGCGCATCTTCACTGGGGGCATGGCTGTCGGCGATGATCTGGCCTTGGTTATTTAGCCAGACCAGGCTGCGTAACGTCGGGAATACACCGCGCAGAATGTGCAGCAATTCCGCCCACTCATCAGGGTTGCTCGGGGGGCGAACATGCTGATGCAACAAGGCCTGACCAGCGCGGGCTTTGAGGTCCATGTTCAGGCTGATGTGGTTGGCCAGCTGGCCGCTATAGGCCAATGTCAGTTGGCGCTGGTTCTCCAGCAGCTGGCGGGACTCCTGGCGTAGCTGCCAAATCAGTAGCACCAGCATGCTCAATACCAACACCACCAATGCGCCACGCATCGTGCCGCGCATCACCTTGACCGGTGCCGCGCCGGGGGAGTGCGCTGTGGTAGGGGGCGTAACTGTCGGCAACGCGTTGCATCCTGAAGGCTGGGTGGCGATGGGCGAGTCCCTGGCTGGGCGTAGTTTGGCCGGCCAATACGGGGCGGCTAGCATGCCATAACTGTGGCGAAGTGCCAGCGCCCCCGACGAGCGTGGTTTGCCCTGCATCGCGCATTCCGGTAGCTTTGCCCGACGCGCGCGCGACTATTATTACGTTCAGTGCGTTGGCGTCGCCTGGCGGCTGCGTCCCCGCCGTGCAGTTTCACGCTGCACGCATTAGTTGGCGACTCTCTTTCGTTTCATTCCAGAATCAAGGTCATCATGGCTCAATACGTTTACACCATGCATCGGCTCGGCAAAGTAGTGCCACCGAAGCGGGAAATCCTCAAGAACATCTCCCTGTCGTTCTTCCCTGGCGCGAAGATCGGCGTACTCGGCCTCAACGGTTCGGGTAAATCCACCCTGCTGAAAATCATGGCCGGCGTCGATACCGAGTTCAATGGCGAGGCGCGGCCAATGCCCGAGCTGAATATCGGTTACCTGCCGCAGGAACCGCAGCTCGACCCGAGCAAGACCGTGCGTGAAGTGGTGGAAGAGGCCGTCAGCCAGATCAAGGACGCCCAGGCGCGTCTGGATCAGGTTTACGCCGCTTACGCCGAGCCGGACGCCGACTTCGACAAGCTGGCCGCCGAGCAAGCCAAGCTGGAAGCCATTCTGCAAACCAGCGACGGCCACAACCTGGAGCGTCAGCTGGAAGTTGCCGCCGACGCCCTGCGCCTGCCGGCCTGGGACGCCAAGGTGGCTGTGCTTTCCGGTGGTGAGAAGCGCCGCGTAGCCCTGTGCCGCCTGCTGCTGTCGGCCCCAGACATGCTGCTGCTCGACGAACCGACCAACCACCTGGACGCCGACTCGGTGGCCTGGTTGGAGCACTTCCTCCACGACTTCCCGGGTACCGTGGTGGCGATCACCCACGACCGTTACTTCCTGGATAACGTCGCGGGTTGGATTCTCGAACTCGACCGCGGCGCCGGTATCCCTTACGAGGGTAACTATTCCGGTTGGTTGGAAGCCAAGTCGAACCGTCTGGCGCAGGAATCCAAGCAGCAGTCGGCTCACGAAAAAGCCATGAAGGAAGAGCTGGAGTGGGTGCGCAAAGGCGCCAAGGCCCGCCAGTCCAAGTCCAAGGCACGTTTGCAGCGCTTCGAGGAAATGCAGTCGCAGGAATTCCAGAAGCGCAGCGAAACCAACGAAATCTATATCCCGGTCGGCCCGCGTCTGGGCGACAAGGTCATCGACTTCGTCAACGTCAGTAAGGGCTATGGCGACCGTATGCTGATCGACAACCTGTCGTTCAGCATGCCCAAGGGCGCCATCGTCGGCGTGATCGGCGGTAACGGCGCCGGTAAGTCGACCCTGTTCCGCATGCTGATGGGCAAGGAACAGCCGGACTCGGGCAGCATCGAGATCGGTGAAACCGTGCAAATGGCCTGTGTCGACCAGAGCCGCGACGACCTCGACGGTAGCAAGAGCGTGTGGGAGGCCGTTTCCGATGGCGCCGACATGATCAAGATCGGTAACTATGAAGTGCCGTCGCGTACCTATGTAGGGCGCTTCAACTTCAAGGGCGGCGACCAGCAGAAGTTCGTCAAGGACCTCTCCGGTGGTGAGCGCGGTCGTCTGCACCTGGCGTTGACCCTGAAAGAGGGAGCCAACGTACTGCTGCTCGACGAACCGTCCAACGACCTCGACGTGGAAACCCTGCGTTCGCTAGAAGAGGCGCTGCTCGACTTCCCAGGCGCTGCCATCGTGATCTCTCACGATCGCTGGTTCCTCGATCGCGTGGCGACCCACATCCTGGCGTACGAAGATGACTCGCACATCGAGTTCTTCGAAGGTAACTACACCGAGTACGAAGCCGACCGTAAGAAACGCCTGGGTGATGCTGCCGCGCAGCCGCACCGCGTGCGTTACAAGAAGCTGGCGCAGTAAGCCAGGCTGAAAATAGAAACGGAGCCGCAAGGCTCCGTTTTTGTTTGTGCGCGTTTATTCAGTAGTAATACCAGCGCAGCGACAGCATCAGCTCGTTTTCCGGTGTTTGCAGATGGCTGAACTGACGGCTGGCACTCATGCGTAAACCGAGGTTATCTGACAGTTCCCATTGCTGGTTGAGCGCCACACTGCGGCGTACTTCGCCTTGCTGAAAGTAGTCGGCTTTGGCTTCTAGGCTCAGGTTTCCCAGTCGGTTGCTCCAGATCAGCCCTGTGTTGAAGCCCGCAGCCGGTGCGATAAATGCGGCGAAGTCACTGTTGTGCTCAACGCGTGCGGTGGCCATGGCGTAGGCCAAGGTGTCGCTGCCCAATTGCCAGGTGCCGCCCGCACCACCGTTAATCTGGCTGACCAGCTCACGGCGCTCATTTTTCCCTGGTACGCGCTCAAGGCCCGCGGCAACCTGCCATGAAAGCGGTTGCAGCAGGCGGTTGCGTGGGGTCAGCGAGCGAATGGTGGCCAAATCAAGGCGCTCGAGTTGCCAGTGATTGCCTTCGTACTGACGTAACTTGAGTTGCAGGATTTCGATTTGTGCGCCCAGCGGAAAGCCTGCCAAGTTGTCATTCAGGTCGTGGTACGCCATGCGCAGCCCGTATTCGGCGAAGCTGCGTTCGCCAAGGCTGCCTGCGCCCAGTTGCCAGGTGCGCGACTGATGGCCATTTTCTGGCAGTTCGGGGCGCTCTATCGAAAGTTCGCCAGGTGGGTTGCGATTGATCGCCTGCAACAGCTCAAAGCTGCGCTTTGCCTGCACACTGTCACGTTCAGCACCGGTGGCGTGGTAGCGCACCAAACGATAGGCAGCATCTTGGATCAGCGCGCGGCGCGCAGGCGCTAAACCGAGGAAGACCGGGTCATTCACCAGGCGGCTGTCGTCAGCCAGGGCCAGTACCCAGTCTTGCTCGTTGTCGTGGAGTTGGCTGGCGCGGGCGAGCAACTCTTTTTCCCGCGAGGGGCGGTAGTCAATGCGCTCAACCAGGCCGGCCTGTTTGACGGCGCGCACGGTATCGGTGGGGATGGCAGTCAGCGGGAATTGCTCGGTTAACGTCACACCGGGGCGGGCGATTTCCAGCAGTTCAAGCAGGCGGAACGAGCAGTTCTCGTCGAAGAAGAAATAATCGAAGCGTACCTGCTTGAGTTCCCACACATGCTCGACCATGCGTGCGGTTTCAGCCGGTGTCAGGTTGAGCTGGTACTCCCACAGGTCACGATTTTCCAAGCGGCTGTATTCGGCCAGTTTGGCGCGGTAGGACACCAGTGAAAACAGCCCTGGATAGCCGCCCATCAGGCCTTTCCAGGCATACAGCATGCTGTTGTCCATGCCTTCGATGTAGGCGCCAAAGTTCAGCGCGTAACTGAGCAGCGCTGTACCACTGGCATCCACGTCGGCCTGGTCGATGCGCAGCAAGGTATGGCCGAACATCGACGACGGGCTGTTCAAGTAGGCCGCCGGGAAAATAAGCACGGTTCGATGCGGCTTTATGTCATCGAACCAGCGTTGGTACTCCGTGCATGTTGGGCTGGGCAGGTCGTCTAACTGCAAGCGTTCGCGCAGCCAGCGGGTGCGCGCAGGGAACACGCATTGCGGGTGACTGTCGCCTGCGTCGGCAGGCTGGTAGAGCGCCTGTAAGGTGGCCTTGAGTTCGGCAGAAGGGTCGCTGTCGCCGTCCTGCGCAAGGAAGAAACCGCTGTCATCAACATAGCTGCGCCAGCCGCCGAACTTGCCGGTTTCGTAATGGCCGAGGGCAATCCAGTAAGGGTCGTTGGCGAGTATGTTGAGTGCTTGCGGCGTTGCCGCCGTGGCGGCAAACAGGGGCGTACTGGCCGCGAGTAACAAACTCAATAACAGGTGTTTGGGCATAGTCACCTACTAATGGCGAGGGCAAGCGCCAAAAGCGCTCAGGTGACGCAAGGCGGTGTAGCGGTTGTTGCCGGCTGCATGCAGCCGGCAGGCGGTTGCGGGTTAAGCAGGCTGCGCGTATTTGGCCAGGCGGCTGTCACGCTTGATGACGTTTAAGGTCGCAGCATGCATCTGCTCGCCAGTGATGTCGGCCGAGCTGAAGATTTCACTGAAATGTTGATGGGTCACGGTCGCGAAATAGGCGCGGTCTTGTTCTTCGACGCCCAGCAGTACGGCGTAAGTGGTCAAGGCCTCACCTTGGCCTTTGGCCATGTCTTCGGACAGTTCGTCGAGCATGCCATTGATGGCCAGCAGTGATCGGCCGCCATAGGTCAGGGTGCCGTCGGTCGAGCAACCGTTGGTGCCGGAGGTCATACCGAAGGTGGCGTTGCCCGAAGTGCCGTTGGTGGTCGAGGCTACAAAGTGCGAAGGCGTGCCGCGCTGGCCTTCAAACAACATATTGCCCCAGCCGCAATTTGGGCCGCCAGGTGCTTCGGCAAGTGCCGACAGGGAGGTCACGGTGAGTAGGGTGCCGATCAGAATCCGTTTCATAGGGAGTGCTCTTTCAAGTGAAGGAACGTCGACCGACTACTCACTGGTCTCGACTTGAGCATTTTGCAATGTCGGCGTGCTGTCAAGCACGCAGCCGAAAAGAACTCCCGCGAGGAATGGTTTGCCGCGTGGTATTTGCCAATTACTGTCGCGCGCAGTGCTTTATGGGTGCCGCGTTGTGGGCACGTGTCGGGTTGTTCGCGCCGGGGCTTTTGCCGGTTTTACCGAACGATGCATCAGAGCTGAGCGGGGTGTGCAGCCCGGTTTGGCCTGTTTTTGCTGAGCGGAAACCGCGCTGATGCCTTGCCAGTGCGCGCTGCGCGGCGCGAGAATGGCCCATCGTTCCGCGGCCGTTGCCGCCTGTTAAGGATTTCCAATGCCAGACTCTGCCGCAGCTCATTTGCGCTTGGCTCCCGAAGCACTTACGCGTCCCTTTTCACCTGAGCAATTCAACTTTACCAATACCGAAGACCTCGAACCGTTTCGCGGCGTGTTGGGCCAGGAGCGCGCCGTCGAGGCGCTGCAGTTCGGCGTGGCGATGCCGCGCCCAGGCTATAACGTGTTTGTCATGGGCGAGCCGGGTACCGGCCGCTTCTCGTTTGTTAAGCGCTACCTCAAGGCCGAAGCCAAGCGCTTGGAAACCCCGGCTGACCGGTTTTACGTCAATCATTTCGATGAGCCGCGCGAACCGCGCGCGCTGGAGCTGCCGTCCGGCCACTCTGCGGAATTTCTTGCGGACATCAACGGCCTGGTCGACAACCTGCTAGCGACCTTCCCTGCAGTGTTCGAGCACCCCTCGTTCCAGCAAAAGAAGAACGCCATCGACCGCGCCTTCAACAAACGCTACGACCAGGCGCTGGATATCATCGAGCGCTTGTCGCTGGAAAAGAGCATTGCCCTGTACCGCGACAGCAGCAATATCGCCTTTACCCCGATGCTGGAAGGCAAGGCGTTGGATGAGGCCGAGTTCGCTCAGTTGCCGGAGGCCGATCGTGAGCGCTTCCATGCCGATATCGCCAACCTCGAAGAGCGTCTGAATGAGGAGCTGGCCAGCCTGCCGCAGTGGAAGCGTGAGTCGAGCAACCTGCTGCGCCAGCTCAATGAAGAAACCATCACCATAGCCTTGCAGCCGTTGCTGGCGCCGCTGTCGCAGAAGTACGCAGAGAATGCCGGGGTATGCGCCTACTTGCAGGCCGTGCAGGTCAATCTGCTGAAGACTGTGGTCGAGCAGTTGGTCGAGGTGGATAAGATCGATGCGCAAACCCGCAAGCTGCTCGAAGAGCAGTACTGCCCAAGCCTGGTGGTCGGCCATCACGCCCAAGGCGGTGCGCCGGTGGTGTTCGAGCCGCACCCGACTTACGACAACCTGTTTGGCCGTATCGAATACAACACCGACCAAGGCGCGCTCTACACCAGCTACCGCCAGCTGCGCCCCGGCGCATTGCACCGCGCCAACGGCGGTTTCCTGATTCTTGAAGCCGAGAAAATGCTCGGTGAGCCGTTTGTCTGGGATGCGCTCAAGCGCGCCCTGCAATCGCGCCAGCTGAAAATGGAGTCGCCGCTGGGCGATCTCGGCCGAATCGCCACCGTGACCCTGACCCCGGAGGTGATTCCGCTGCACCTCAAGGTGGTGATCATCGGTTCGCGTCAGCTGTATTACACGCTGCAGGACCTCGATCCGGACTTCCAGGAAATGTTCCGCGTGCTGGTCGACTTCGACGAAGACATCCCGTTGGCCGACGACAGCCTGGAGCAGTTCGCTCAGTTGATGAAAACCCGCACCTCAGAAGAGGGCATGGCGCCGCTGACGGCCGCCGCCGTCGCGCGGGTGGCGACCTACAGTGCGCGCTTGGCCGAACACCAGGGGCGTTTGTCGGCGCGCATTGGCGACCTGTTTCAATTGGTCAGCGAAGCCGACTTTATCCGCAGCCTGGCGGGTGATGAAGTGACCGACGCCGGGCATATCGAGCGGGCGCTAAAAGCCAAGGCCACCCGCACCGGGCGCGTCTCGGCGCGGATTATCGATGACATGCTCGCCGGGATCATCCTGATCGACACCGCTGGTGCCGCCGTGGGCAAGTGCAACGGCCTGACCGTGCTGGAGGTCGGTGACTCGGCCTTCGGCGTGCCCGCGCGGATTTCTGCCACGGTCTATCCGGGCGGCAGCGGCATCGTCGATATTGAGCGCGAAGTTAACCTCGGTCAGCCCATCCACTCCAAGGGCGTGATGATCCTCACCGGTTATCTGGGCAGTCGTTATGCTCAGGAATTCCCACTGGAAATCTCCGCGAGTATCGCCCTGGAGCAGTCCTACGGTTACGTCGACGGTGACAGTGCGTCACTGGGCGAGGTGTGTACGTTGATCTCGGCCCTGTCGCGTACCCCGCTCAAGCAGTGTTTTGCGATTACCGGCTCGATCAACCAGTTCGGCGAAGTGCAGGCGGTGGGTGGGGTCAACGAGAAGATCGAAGGCTTCTTCCGCTTGTGTGAGGCCCGTGGCCTGACGGGCGAGCAGGGCGCGATCATTCCGCATTCCAACGTCACCACCTTGATGCTCGACGAGCGAGTGCTGCAGGCCGTGCGTGCCGGGCAGTTCCATATCTACGCGGTGCGTCAGGTTGATGAAGCGCTGAGCCTGCTGGTCGGCACCGACGCGGGTACGCCGAATGAGCAGGGGCAGTTCCCCGCGGGCAGCGTCAATGCGCGGGTGGTCGAGCGTCTGCGTGACATCGCTGCCATGGGCATGGAAGACGACGACAAGGACGAGCCGAAAAAGGAAGAGGCCCCCGCCGCGCCAGTAAAAGAGAAGAAGCCGCGGGTGAAAAAGCCAGTGGCCGAGTGACCGCTTGGCTGTGACAGTTCGCTCGGTGGCTGGTCAGTCACTGAGCGAATAAGCGTAGCGCCCAGTGCATCTGCCTCAGACCTGTTTTTCCTCAATTCATCCACACAGTTATCCACAGTGTATGGGGGTAACTGTTGGCTTCCCTCTGGCGCTTACTCGGGTGTAGGCTGAATGCTTGCTACCGAGAGGGTCGTCGCCATGTCGCGCAGCCTCAATCTCACCCGTCATTGTCTGGGCCTGGATACACGCATCGAATGCATGGTGCTGCCGCTGGCCGGCAACGAGGGGCTCTGGGCGCTAATCTGCGCCGCGGGCATGGCGGGCGCTCAACCTTCTGCAATCAAGGCGCAGGGCCCATTCCGCGGGGCTTTGTCGGCCGAACGCATCCTCGTTGATATCGCCGAAAACCTGTGTGTCATGGGGTATCAACCCTGCAGCGATGTACCGATCTGGCGGCTGCATATCCAGGCCGCGTTACGCCGCTTGAACGCCGAGCGGGGTCACCCTGTTGGGGATTTTCAGTCCCAGCCGGATACCTGAGCGCGCATGTGGTGAGTATTTGATCAGGCTTCGCCAGCCTTAGAAATAGTTGGCTTACAGCCATTGATCCTGAGCCTACGCACAAGGTTATCCACAGTTGCCGGGGATAACCGGGCTTGTCATCTATTGCCACACTCCAGGGTTGTTTGAGTGAGGGCGCTGGGTATACTCGCCGCCAGTTTTAAACCCTGAGAGAGCCCCTATGGAACGCTTTATCGAAAACGCCATGTATGCCTCGCGCTGGCTGCTGGCGCCTATTTATTTTGGCCTGTCGCTGGCGTTGCTGGCATTGGCGTTGAAGTTCTTTCAGGAAGTCTTTCATATCCTGCCCAATGTCTTTGCCATGGCCGAGGCGGATCTGATTCTGGTGCTGTTGTCGCTGATCGACATGGCCCTGGTTGGCGGCTTGCTGGTGATGGTGATGATTTCCGGCTACGAGAATTTTGTTTCCCAGCTGGATATCGCCGAGGGCACCGAAAAACTCAGCTGGCTGGGCAAGATGGACTCCAGCTCGCTGAAAATGAAGGTGGCGGCATCCATCGTGGCGATTTCCTCTATCCACCTGCTCAAGGTGTTTATGAATGCGCAGAACATCCCTGACAGCAAGCTGATGTGGTACGTGATCATTCACATGGCGTTTGTGCTGTCGGCCTTCGCCATGGGTTACCTGGATAAGCTGACCAAGCACTGATTTTTCTGAGCGAGTCACCCGCCGCCCGGCCGTTGCAAAACGGACGGGCGGTTTGCGTTTGGCCTTGTGCTTTTGCTGTGTTGTACAAGAATTGTATTTGTATGATTTTTTGTATAACTTCGCTCGCCTGAGGTAATCGCCATGAATCTGCAAAACCTGTCGCAGCACGCCCATGCCGGGCATATCGACGCGCTCAATCTTATTTCCATTGAGGGCGGTATCTACTTGCTCGAAGCGCACATGGATGGGCGTGTCCACCCGCTGCGCGATGGCAACGGTAAAACCCTGCACCTGCGCTCGGTTGAACACGCGCGCGATATGCTCACCGACATGCCGCCGATCCCGTTCCACTTGGTGCATGCCGTGGTGCATGACGAGATGTGCGGTATGCAAGACGGCACTCAAGATGTCCTGCGCGTGCCGATTTCCTTTATTTCCTCGTGGTAGTGATGTGACCGCAGCGGCCTCACTGTTTGCCCGTGCGCTTGCCATCGTGGATGTGCAGATCACAGGTATGCACCCCGACAAGGATGGCATCTGGGAAGCGGCGGTGTTGCAGGTTGATGGCGGCGCGGTCACGGCGCGGCACAGCTGGTTAATCAACCCTGCCGGTGGTTTGCCAGCCAGCGTCTCGCGCACATCAGGCGTGCTGCCGGCAGAGTTGCTCGACCAGCCGCGGTTTAGCCAGATTGCCGCTGAACTTGCGCGCTGCTTGCAGGGGCGGGTTGTGGTTGGCCACAACTTGCGCGTCGCCCATGCCTTCTTACGGCGTGGCTTTGCTATTGCTGGGCAGCCTGTGCGCTATCGCCAGTTATGCACCTTGCAGTTAGCCCGCGCTGCTTGGCCTGACTTGCCCAACCATTCTCTTGATGCGCTTTGCGTGGCGCAGGGCATTAACCGTTTTTTTCAACACCGCGCATTGCCAGACGCCGAGGCTGTTTGGCAGTTGCTGTTAAAGCTGGTGGCGCAGGTGCCGCACGATGTCTTGAGTCAGCAGGTCGGACGGCAGCTGCGCAAAGCCGCCGTGCCGCGGTTTATGACGGCTGAGCGGCTGCAGGCCTTACCCGCCAGCCCCGGGGTTTACTACTTCTACGGTGAGAATCAGGCCCTGCTGTATATCGGCAAAAGCCGCAATGTGCGCCAGCGGGTGCAGTCGCACTTCCAGAATGATCATCACAGCCGCCGCAGCCTGCAGATGGCTCAGCAGGTGCGTGATATCCGCGTGCAGCCGACGGCTGGAGAGTTGGGGGCGCTGCTGCTGGAGTCCGCTGAAGTAAAGCGCCTGCTGCCGCTGTATAACCGCCAGCTTCGCCGTCAGCGCGACCTATTGACCTGGGCGCTTATCGCCGCCGCAGATGGCTTGCGGCCTGAGTTGCAAGCTGTGGGGCAGGGCGCTGCCGAGGTCAGCAGCGTGGGGCTGTTTCGCTCACGGCGTCAGGCCCATGCGTGGCTGCGCAGTGAGGCCGGGCGCAGCCAATTGTGCTTGCGCGTGTTAGGCCTGGAACGCGGTGACGGTGCGTGTTTTGCCACGCAGCTTGGCGGGTGTCGGGGGGCGTGCTGCGGGCGTGAGCCGCGCGAAATACACGATGCCCGCTTGCTTGCGGGCTGTGAGCAGTTACGCATTGCCACATGGCCATGGCCGGGCCCAGTTGCCCTAGTTGAGCGCGATCTAGAACAGCGCGTGTGCCAATGGCATGTGCTCGATCAGTGGCGACACGTGGCCACCGTCGATGATCCCGCGCTGATTGATGCGGCCCGGCAGCACCCCGCTCAGGCATTCAGCCTCGACGCGTATCACATCCTGCGCAGCCATTTAAGGCGCTTTCCGCACACCGAGGTCGTTGTTTTATGAGTGTTCGCCGTCTTGCCCTGGTGCTGGGTGACCAGCTGTCGTTCGACTTACCCAGCCTGCAAGCGCTGGATCCGCAGCGCGATGCCGTGCTGCTCGCCGAGGTGGCGGCGGAAACCGATTATGTGCCGCACCACCCGCAGAAAATCGCCCTGATCTTCAGTGCCATGCGCCACTTCGCCGAGGCCCTGTGTGAGCGCGGCTGGCGCGTGTATTACGTCAAACTCGATGACTCCGATAACAGCGGTTCGCTGCCTGGCGAGTTGCAGCGCTGGGCAGCGCAGTTGCAAGCCGCCGAGGTGCACCTGACTGAGTGCGGTGAATGGCGCCTGGAGGATCAGTTGCAGCACTGCGACGTGCCGATCACCTGGCATGCCGATCATCGCTTTGTCTGTGGCCGCGATGAGTTCGCCCTTTGGGCCGAAGGGCGCAAGCAACTGCGTATGGAGTTCTTTTACCGCGAGATGCGCCGTAAGACCGGGTTGTTAATGAATGGCGACGGCACGCCGGTAGGCGGTGCGTGGAACTTCGATGCGGAAAACCGCAAGGCGCTGCCCAAACAGGTAAAGGCGCCGATGACCGCGCGCTTCCCAGCGGATGCTATTACCCAGGAAGTGCTGGCGCTGGTGGCTGAGCGCTTCAGTCATCACTACGGCAGCCTGGCGTCCTTCGATTACCCGGTGACCCACGCCGAGGCCGAGGCGCTGTGGCAGCACTTTCTTGATTTCGCCCTGCCAGCTTTCGGCGATTATCAAGACGCCATGGCGGTCGGTGAGCCGTTTCTGTTTCATGCGCGAATCAGTGCGGCGCTTAACATCGGTCTGCTGGATGTGCGCCGCCTATGTGCTGATGTCGAAGCCGCCTATTGGCGTGGCCAGGTGCCGCTGAACGCTGCCGAGGGCTTTATCCGTCAGTTGATCGGTTGGCGTGAATACGTGCGCGGCATCTATTGGCTGCACATGCCCGAGTACGCCGAGCGCAATGCCTTCGGCAATACCCGGCCGCTGCCCGAGTTCTACTGGACCGGTAAAACCCGCATGAAGTGCATGAACCAGGCCATCGGCCAGACGCTGGAGCACGCCTATGCCCACCATATCCAACGGCTGATGGTCACAGGCAACTTCGCCTTACTGGCCGGGATCCAGCCCAGTCAGGTGTGTGACTGGTACTTGGCGGTGTATATGGATGCCTTCGACTGGGTCGAGCTGCCCAACACCCTGGGCATGGTCATGCATGCTGATGGCGGCTATCTGGGCTCCAAGCCGTATTGTTCGAGCGGGCAGTACATCAAGCGGATGTCCAATTACTGTGGCGACTGCGCGTACAAAGTCAGCGAGAGCGTGGGTGAGCAGGCTTGCCCGTTCAATGCTCTGTACTGGCACTTTTTAATGCGCCACCGTGAGCAACTCGGTGCAAATCACCGCTTGGGCATGATTTACCGGAACCTGGATAAGATGACTGAGGCCAAGCAGCAGGGGCTCTGGCAGCGCGGTGAACAACTGTTGGCGCGGCTGGATGCCGGTGAGGCGTTGTGAAAAAAGCCGACTTGCCGGTAAAGACCTGTCAGAAATGCGGCTTGCCGTTCACCTGGCGCAAGAAATGGGCACGTTGCTGGGATGAGGTGAAGTACTGCTCCGAGCGCTGCCGGCGCAATCGCCAAGGCGCTGCAGGCGGGTAGGGCGGGCAGGCGGTTTGTGCTAGGCTGGTCTACCTTTTTTCAGCCCCTAGCGGAGCAGTGCTATGTCCGAAATCAATCTCTCGACTGATGAAACTCGCGTCAGCTACGGCATCGGCCGCCAACTGGGCGGTCAACTGAGCGACAACCCGCCGCCGGGTGTAAGCCTGGAGGCTATCCTGGCGGGTCTGACTGACGCGTTCAACGGTCAGCCGAGCCGCGTGAGCGAAGCCGATATGACTGCCAGCTTCAAGGTGATCCGCGACATCATGCAAGCGGAAGCTGCAGCCAAGGCTGAGGCCGCTGCTGGTGCTGGCCTGGCTTTCTTGGCAGAAAACGCCAAGCGCGATGGCATTACTGTATTGGCGTCTGGCCTGCAGTACGAAGTGCTGAGCAGCGGTGCTGGCGCGATGCCGACCCGTGAAGACACCATTCGTGCTCATTACCACGGCACCCTGATCGACGGCACTGTATTTGACAGCTCCTACGATCGTGGCGAGCCTGCTGAGTTTCCGGTCGGCGGCGTGATCGCTGGTTGGACCGAAGCCCTGCAGCTGATGAATGCCGGCAGCAAATGGCGTCTGTATGTGCCAAGCGAGCTGGCCTATGGCGAGCAAGGCGTTGGCAGCATCCCGCCGCACAGCGTGCTGGTGTTTGACGTAGAGCTGCTGGACGTTCTCTAACGTCTCTGGCGCTTCCCTTCGCGGGCGTGGCTGGTTCCTACGACTTAGTAGGAGCGGGCCACGCCCGCGATGCGTTTCAGGGGCGCAACGCCCGGGCGTAGCAGTACAGAAACAGATTACGGACCAGCTCCTTGAGCACTAACGGCTCGCTGGAGTTCAGCTCGTGCAAATCCAGATCGCCCTGATCACGCAGCTCATCCAGTGCATCTTCCTTAAGCAGTGCGCAAACTTCGCCGGTGTTGCGATTAAGAATGCGCAGATACGGCTGCGGGCGGTCCAGCCAGGCATCGATTAGGTAGGTCATCACTCATCTCCCTTAAATGGTTGGATGAGAATAATTCCTATTATGTTTATAGCAAGGCTTAATTGCTGCCTTTCGTCGCGCGAGCTGAAAACTGCCGCTGCGATTTTTAACCTCGCGCAGCCACGGCCCACAGGGGCGCCGCCATAGATGGCAGGCCATAAAAAGCCCGTCACAGGGACGGGCTCTTGATTGCAGGCAGGTTGCTAGTGCGTGCGGGCTACTGCAAAGCGGCAAAGCTCAATGAGAGCGTCACGGTATTCGCTGGTAGGTAGCGCATCCAGGCACGTGATCGCGCGGTCGGCATAATTGCGCGCTTGTTGGGCGGTGTAGTCCAGGGCGCCGGCGGCTTCCACTGCGTTGCGGATGCTCTCCAGGTCTTCGATGCCGCCTTTCTGAATGGCCTGGCGTACCAAGGCCGCTTGTTCAGGCGTACCTTCGCGCATGGTGTAGATCAGCGGCAAGGTTGGCTTGCCTTCAGCCAGGTCGTCGCCGACGTTTTTGCCGAGTGCAGTCGCGTCACCGCGGTAGTCGAGCAGGTCATCGACCAGTTGGAAGGCCACGCCGAGGTGGTCGCCGAAGGTGCGCAGAGCTTCAGTTTGCGCGCTGTTGGCGTTGGCCAGGGCGGCGGCGCTGTGGGTCGAGGCCTCGAAGAGCATCGCCGTCTTGCCGCGGATGACCTCCATATAGGTCTCTTCCGTGGTGCTGGCGTCGCGGATCTTCGACAGTTGCAGCACTTCGCCTTCGGCAATCACCCGGGTGGCCTTGGACAGGATCTTCATCACGGGCATGGAGCCCAGTTCGACCATCATTTCGAACGAGCGCGAATAAAGGAAGTCGCCAACCAGCACGCTTGGCGCATTGCCCCACTGCGCATTAGCCGTGCTGCGGCCGCGGCGCATGTCGGACATGTCTACCACGTCGTCGTGCAGCAGAGTGGCGGTATGCAGGAACTCGATGGTGGCAGCAAGCAGGCGCAGCTTGTCGCCGTCCAGACCCAGCGCTTTACCGCTAAGCAGAACCAGCAAGGGGCGCAAACGTTTGCCGCCTGCGGAAATAATGTAGTCGCCGATCTTCTCTACCAGCGGTACGCGCGACACCAGTTGGGCGCGGATGATGCCGTCGACGGCGGTAAAGTCATCCGCCACCACGCGGTAGAAAGCCTGGGGTTGCATTGCTTACACCTGCTGTTCATGGGTTGCGCGGCATGCTATGGGGCAGGGTAGGGGCTGTCAAGGCAAGTGCCTTGCGGTCTTGCGTCGGGCTTGCGGCTTGCGTACAATCGCGCACCCTGAACTTCCCCCTGGGTATTTCCCTGCCTTACGCAATTGCAAGGGTGTCCTTACGGCCCCGAGCAGCCATGCCAGCCGACACTTATTCCTATAAAGCGCTGGGTGAGCAGGATTAACGGAGATTTACCATGTACGCAGTAATTGTTACCGGTGGCAAGCAATACAAAGTCGCCGAAGGCGAATTCCTCAAGATCGAAAAACTCGAGCTGGCCACTGGCGAAGCCGTGACTTTTGATCGTGTTCTGTTGGTCGGCAATGGCGACGACGTTAAAATCGGCGCGCCGGTTGTTGAAGGTGCCAAGGTTGTAGCTGAAGTGATCGCTCAAGGCCGTCACGACAAGGTCACCATCATCAAGTTCCGTCGTCGTAAGCACCACATGAAGCGCCAGGGCCACCGTCAGTGGTACACCGAGATCAAAATCACCGGTATCCAGGCTTAACTCGTTTCAGTCTGATCCCTTTATAGGAGTATTGAACTCATGGCACACAAAAAAGCTGGCGGTAGTACCCGCAACGGTCGCGACTCAGAAGCCAAACGCCTTGGCGTGAAGATGTATGGCGGCCAGAAAATCATTCCTGGCAACATCATCGTGCGTCAGCGCGGCACCCAGTTCCACGCCGGTTACGGCGTTGGCATGGGTAAGGATCACACCCTCTTCGCGAAAATCGAAGGCGTGATCAAGTTTGAAGTAAAAGGCGCGTTCAACCGCCGTTACGTGAGCGTCGTTGCGGCTTAATTGCGCGACTGCTGGGAAAGCCCCGTCCTTGCGACGGGGCTTTTTTGTTTCTGTATTATTGGGGTTCTTGCCAAACTGTCCTGGGTGCTAGCGTTCAAATTGAATGCAGGTCAATTTTGCAAGAACCTGGTGTTTCTCGTTTTAGATAACCCGCCTTGTTGCGGGAGGCGTACCTATGAAATTCGTCGATGAAGTATCGATTTCTGTAAAGGCCGGTGATGGTGGCAACGGCATGATGAGCTTCCGTCGTGAGAAGTTCATTGAAAATGGCGGCCCTAACGGCGGTGATGGTGGTGATGGCGGCTCGATCTATATCGAAGCGTTTGCCAACCTCAATACCCTGGTCGACTACCGCTACACGCGCCGCTTCCAGGCGCCGAATGGTGAGAAGGGTGGCAGTACCGACTGCACAGGTGCCAAGGGTGAGGATTTGATCCTGCCGGTGCCGATTGGTACCACGGTGATTGATGCCGGCACGCAGGAAGTCATTGGTGACCTGACTCGTGCGGGTCAGCGCTTGCTGGTGGCGCAGGGTGGCTGGCACGGGTTGGGTAATACGCGCTTCAAGTCGAGTACCAACCGAGCGCCGCGGCAGACTACGCCGGGCAAGCCGGGTGATGCGCGCGACCTGAAGATGGAATTGAAGGTGCTGGCGGATGTGGGTCTGCTGGGCTTGCCAAATGCCGGCAAGAGCACCTTTATCCGCTCGGTCTCTGCGGCCAAGCCGAAAGTGGCAGATTATCCGTTTACTACCCTGATCCCCAATCTGGGCGTGGTCAGTGTAGATCGCTACAAGAGTTTTGTTGTTGCCGATATTCCGGGGTTGATCGAGGGTGCGTCCGAGGGCGCGGGTCTGGGTATTCGCTTTCTCAAACACTTGTCGCGTACCCGCTTGTTGCTGCACCTCGTGGATATGGCGCCGTTGGATCTGACCGATCCTGCTGAGTCGGCAGCCACCATTATTGATGAGCTGACCAAGTTCAGTCCGTCGCTGGCTGAGCGCGAGCGCTGGCTGGTGCTGAACAAGGCGGATCAGATCCTCGAAGAGGAGCAAGAGGCGCGCATCGCTGAAATCGTCGAGCGGATCGAATGGAAGGGGCCGGTGTATGTGATTTCTGCCCTGGCCCGCGAAGGGACTGAGCAGCTGTGTTATGACATCATGGATTTCCTTGAGGCGCGTGCTGAGCGTATTCAGGAGAATCCCGAGTTCGCCGCTGAATTGGCTGAGCTGGATACGCGTATCGAAGATGAGGCGCGTGCCCAGTTGCAGGCGCTGGATGATAAGCGTGCGCTGCGTCGCTCCGGGGTTCGGGCGGTCAGTGACGTTGAGGAAGATGACGGCTTCTGGGATCAAGAAGACGAAGACGATGGCCCGGAAATCATTTACGTCCGGGATTAAGCAACTACAAAAACGCCGCTTAATTGCGGCGTTTTTGTAATCACAGGTCGCTGCTGGGGTTGGATGATCATGCGTGACAAGGTAACCGGTGCGCAGCGCTGGGTGGTGAAGATTGGCAGTGCGCTGCTGACTGCTGATGGGCGTGGCTTGGATCGTGCGGCGATGGCGGTGTGGGTCAAGCAGATGGTGGCGCTGCGTGAGCAGGGTGTTGAGTTGGTGTTGGTGTCTTCCGGTGCAGTGGCGGCGGGTATGAGTCGTCTGGGTTGGGTGGCGCGGCCGAGTGCGATGCACGAGTTGCAGGCGGCGGCGGCAATTGGCCAGATGGTGCTGATCCAGGCGTGGGAGTCGAGTTTTGCTGAGCATGGTCGGCGCACGGCGCAGATCCTGCTAACCCATGATGATCTGTCAGACCGCAAGCGCTACCTCAATGCACGCAGCACGCTACGCACGCTGGTGGATCTGGATGTGGTGCCGGTGATCAATGAAAACGACACGGTGGTCACCGATGAGATTCGCTTCGGTGATAACGACACCCTGGCGGCGCTGGTAGCTAACCTGGTCGAGGCTGATCTATTGGTGATTCTGACCGATCGCGATGGCATGTATAACGCTGACCCGCGGCATAACCCTGATGCCGAGCTGATTTTCGAAGCGCGCGCCGATGATCCGGCTTTGGATGCCGTGGCGGGCGGTGTAGGCGGTGCGTTGGGGCGTGGCGGCATGCAGACCAAGCTGCGTGCGGCGCGTTTGGCGGCGCGTTCTGGTGCGCATACGGTGATTGTGGGTGGCGCCATCGAGCAGGTGCTGGCTCGGCTCAGAGCGGGCGAGCGTCTGGGTACCCTGCTTGCGCCTGAGCGTGGCATGTTGGCGGCGCGCAAGCAGTGGTTGGCTGGGCATCTGCAGACTCGTGGCACACTGGTGCTGGATGATGGTGCGGTTAAGGCGCTGGTGAGCGGTACTCGGAGTTTGCTGCCGGTTGGTGTTAAGGCTGTGCAGGGTAGTTTTCGGCGCGGTGAAATGGTCGTCTGTGTGGCTGTCGATGGTCGCGAGATTGCGCGAGGCCTGGCGAATTACAGTGCGCTTGAGGCGCAAAAGATCATTGGTCGGCCGTCGGATGCGATTGAACAGTTGCTCGGTTATGTGGATGAGCCTGAGTTGGTGCATCGGGATAATTTGATTCTGGTCTGAGGTGGAGCTGATGCAAATCGTAAAAGGATTGCTCGCTGCGCTGCTGGTGCTGCCTGGGTTGGCGGTGGCGGAGCAGGTGGGTGAGGTGTCGACGGTTTTCAAGTTTATGGGGCCAAACGACAAGATCGTGGTTGAGGCGTTCGATGATCCTAAAGTGGCAGGTGTGACGTGCTACCTGTCGCGAGCCAAGACTGGTGGCGTCAAAGGTGGGCTGGGTTTGGCTGAGGATCGTGCTGAAGCGTCGATTGCTTGTCGTCAGGTTGGGCCGATCAGCTTTCTCGACAAGCTCAAAGAGGGTGAAGAGGTGTTTCGTGAGCGTACCTCGCTGGTGTTCAAAACCATGCAGGTGGTGCGTTTCTTCGATCGCAAGCGCAATACCCTGGTTTATCTGGTCTACAGCGACCGGGTGATCGAGGGCAGTCCGCAAAATGCGGTGACCGCGATCCCGATTCTGCCTTGGCCGCAAAAGCCCTAAATAAAAAGCCCGAAGCGATTCGGGCTTTTTATTGTGTGTCGGTTATAGGTTTGTTTGGGCTCGCGGGGGTGGTCGGTGCTTTTCTCTGGGCAATAAAAAACCGGCCAAAGCCGGTTTTTTAACATCTAGCAGTGAGTTGCTAGCAGCTTAGGCAGCTGCAACTTCGCTCAGTGCTTTGATGTGGCCATTCAGGCGGCTCTTATGACGAGCTGCTTTGTTCTTGTGGATGATGCCTTTATCGGCCATACGGTCGATTACCGGCACAGCCAGGGTGTAAGCGGTCGTTGCAAGAGCGACGTCTTTGGCTTCAATAGCCTTGATTACGTTCTTGATATAAGTGCGGACCATCGAGCGCTGGCTGGCGTTATGGCTACGACGCTTCTCAGCCTGTTTTGCGCGTTTTTTGGCAGAAGGTGTATTGGCCACCGTCAAGCTCCTCGAAAAAATTCTGGGGGTTACAAACAAATAAGGCCGCGAATCATGCCGATATGAGGGCGTGCTGTCAACCCTGTGGGCGTTTCCCTGTGCTGGCCTGACCAGCGGCTGGGCGCTACACTCGTCGCCTTTGCGCGACGGCGGGTTTTCCGCGGCTGTGCTTGTTTGCGGAAATCGAATTATTACATGAATTTGCTCAAGTCGTTGGCCGCTGTCAGCTCCATGACCATGCTTTCGCGTGTGTTGGGCTTTGTGCGCGACACCATCATCGCGCGCACCTTCGGTGCTGGCGTGGCGTCGGATGCCTTTGTGGTGGCGTTCAAGCTGCCGAATCTGTTGCGCCGTATTTTTGCCGAGGGCGCATTCTCCCAGGCTTTTGTGCCAATTCTGGCCGAATATAAAACCCAGCAAGGTGACGAGGCGACGCGCACGTTTATCGCCTATGTAACGGGGCTGTTGACCCTGGTGCTGGCGCTTGTCACGTTTGTCGGGGTTCTGGCTGCGCCCTGGATCGTCTGGGCCTCCGCGCCGGGATTTGCCGATGAGGCGGAGCGTTTTGCGCTGACCACTGATCTGCTGCGAATTACTTTTCCTTATATTTTGCTGATCTCGCTGTCGTCGCTGGCGGGGGCGGTGCTCAATACCTGGAACCGGTTTTCGGTGCCGGCCTTTGTGCCCACCTTGCTAAACCTCAGCATGATCGTCTTTGCGCTGTTCCTGACGCCCTATTTTGATCCGCCGATCATGGCACTGGGCTGGGCAGTGCTGATGGGCGGTCTGCTGCAGTTGTTATTTCAGCTGCCGCACCTGCATAAGATCGGCATGCTGGTGTTGCCGCGGCTGAACCTGAAAGACACCGGCGTGTGGCGGGTGGTCAAGCAAATGGGGCCGGCGATCTTCGGGGTCTCGGTCAGCCAAATTTCGCTGATAATCAACACGGTGTTCGCGTCTTTTCTGGTCGCAGGCTCCGTGTCATGGATGTATTACGCTGACCGCTTGATGGAATTGCCTGCAGGGGTGCTTGGTGTGGCGTTGGGCACTATTTTGCTGCCGGTTTTGTCGAAAACCCATGCCGGGGCCAGTCGCGAGGATTACTCCAAGTTGCTCGACTGGGGGTTGCGCCTGTGTCTGGTGTTAGCGCTGCCGAGTGCGGTGGCATTGGCGATTATTTCTGAGCCGTTAATTGCCTCGCTGTTTCAGTACGGCAAGTTCAGCGCAGGTGACACGGCCATGACCCAGCGTGCGCTGATTGCTTATTCATTTGGTCTGGTCGGGATAATTCTGGTGAAGATTCTCGCACCCGCCTTTTACGCCCAGCAAAACATCAAGACGCCAGTGCGTATCGGGCTGGTGACGTTGCTGGCAACCCAGGCGATGAACCTGCTGTTTGTCTTCGTTATTCCCCTGGCACATGCCGGCCTGGCCTTGTCTATCGGTCTGGCCGCCTGCTTGAACGCGGGCCTGCTGTATTGGCAGCTGCGCAAGCACGACATGTTTACCCCGCAGCCTGGCTGGGCATTGTTTGCCGGCAAACTGTTACTGGCGTTGCTGGCGATGGCGGCAGCGCTGTTGTTAACCATGCAGCAGCTACCTGGCTGGGCGGACGACAGCATGCTCTGGCGTTTACTGCGTTTGGGTGGGCTGGTTAGTGCAGGGTTGCTTGCCTATTTTGCCGTGCTAGCGCTGCTGGGCTTTCGTTTGCGTGATTTTGCCCGGCGCAGTGCGCTCTGATGGCGGCTGATTTGCCGCCTGTTGTCTGCTGCCCGGTGTGCGTATAATCGACCACTTTATGAGCAAGAAGCGCGTTATGCAGCTGGTTCGAGGCCTACATAATCTGCGGCCCCAGCATCGGGGCTGTGTTGCCACCATTGGTAATTTCGACGGCGTCCATCGTGGTCATCAGGCCATCTTGGCGCGTTTGCGTGAGCGCGCCGCCGAGCTTGGCGTGCCCAGTTGCGTGTTGATTTTCGAGCCGCAGCCGCGTGAGTTCTTTGCCCCCGAGAGTGCCCCGGCACGCTTGGCGCGCTTGCGTGACAAGCTGGCGTTGCTGGCCGCTGAAGGCGTCGACCGAGTGCTGTGCCTGAGTTTCAACCGTCGCCTGCGGGAGCTGAGTGCTGCTGAGTTTGTCCAGCGTGTGCTGGTGGACGGCCTCGGTGTGCAGCATCTGGAAGTGGGTGATGACTTCCGGTTTGGCTGTGACCGTGCTGGCGATTTCGCCTTTCTGGCCGAGGCCGGTGAGCGTGAAGGCTTTAGCGTTGAGGCCGCCAGCACGGTTGAATTGGACGGTATTCGCGTTAGCAGTACGCGCGTGCGTGAAGCGCTCGATGCCGGTGATTTTGCCCTAGCGCAGCACCTGCTCGGGCGGCCCTTCCAGATCGCCGGGCGGGTGTTGCATGGACAGAAGTTGGGGCGTCAGCTGGATGCGCCAACGGCCAACGTGCAGCTCAAACGCAAGCGTGTACCGCTGCGTGGGGTGTATCTGGTCAGTACCGAAATCGACGGTAAGACCTGGCCGGGTGTCGCCAACATCGGTGTGCGACCGAGTGTTGCAGGTGATGGCAGTGCCCACCTGGAAGTGCACGTGCTGGACTTTGCCGGTGATTTATATGGCCGGCGTTTAACGGTGGCTTTCCACCGCAAGCTGCGTGATGAGCAGCGTTTCGCCTCGCTTGAGGCACTGAAGACGGCAATTGCTGCCGATATTGTCGCCGCCCGCGCCTATTGGTGCGCTTAAACACATAGCGCCAACCGCTTAGAAGAGCCTGAAATGACCGACTACAAAGCCACGCTGAATCTGCCTGATACCCAATTCCCGATGAAAGCCGGTCTGCCGCAGCGCGAGCCACAGATTCTGCAGCGTTGGAATGATATTGGCCTGTATCAGAAGCTACGTGCTCAGGGCGAAGGTCGGCCGAAATTCGTTCTGCATGACGGCCCGCCTTATGCGAACGGCAGCATTCACATCGGTCATGCGCTGAACAAAATTCTCAAAGACATCATCACCCGCTCCAAGACCCTGGCCGGCTACGATGCGCCTTACGTGCCGGGTTGGGATTGCCATGGTCTGCCGATCGAGCACAAGGTCGAAACCACTTTTGGCAAGAATCAGCCTGCTGATCTGACCCGCGAACGCTGCCGCACGTATGCCGGCGAGCAGGTTGAAGAGCAGAAGGCCAACTTCATCCGCTTGGGCGTGCTGGGCGAGTGGGACAATCCTTACCTGACCATGAACTTCGCCAACGAGGCCGGTGAGATCCGCGCCTTGGCGGAAATCGTCAAGAAGGGCTTCGTGTTCAAGGGCCTGAAGCCGGTTAACTTCTGCTTCGATTGCGGTTCGGCACTGGCTGAGGCGGAGGTCGAATACCAGGACAAGAAGTCCGATGCCATCGACGTAGCCTTCCCCGTCGTGGATGCCGACAAGCTGGCCGCCGCTTTCGGTCTGGTCAGCTTGAGCAAGCCCGCCAGCATCGTCATTTGGACCACCACGCCCTGGACGATCCCCGCCAACCAGGCGCTGAACGTGCATCCAGAGTTCAATTACGCCCTGGTGGATGTCGGCGATCGTCTGCTGCTGCTGGCTGAAGAAATGGTCGAAAGCAGCCTGCAACGTTATGGCCTGCAGGGTGAGGTGATTGCCACTGCGGCGGGTGCTGCGCTGGACCTGATCAATTTCCGTCACCCGTTCTACGAGCGTCTCTCGCCAGTCTACCTGGCGGAATATGTCGAGTTGGGCGCCGGTACTGGCGTGGTTCACTCGGCGCCGGCCTATGGTGAGGACGACTTCCGTACCTGCAAGCAGTACGGCATGAGCAACGATGATATCTTCAATCCGGTGCAGAGCAACGGTGTGTATGTCGAGTCGCTGCCGTTCTTCGGCGGTCAGTTCATTTGGAAGGCCAATCCGAATATCGTTGCCAAGCTGGAAGAAGTCGGCGCGCTGCTCAAGCACGAAGCCATCCAGCACAGCTACATGCACTGCTGGCGCCACAAGACGCCGCTGATCTACCGTGCGACCGCGCAGTGGTTTATCGGCATGGATAAGCAGCCGAATGAGGGCGCCACCCTGCGTGAGCGTTCGCTGGCTGCTATCGAAGAAACCCAATTCGTTCCAGCGTGGGGCCAGGCGCGCCTGCACAGTATGATTGCCGGCCGTCCTGACTGGTGTATCTCGCGTCAGCGTAACTGGGGTGTGCCGATCCCGTTCTTCACCCACAAAGAAAGCGGTGAGCTGCACCCACGTACCGTTGAATTGATGGAAGTGGTGGCGCAGCGTGTTGAGCAGGAGGGCATCGAAGCCTGGTTCAAGCTCGACGCTGCCGAGTTGCTGGGTGATGAAGCCGGGCAGTACGACAAGAGCCGCGACACCCTGGACGTGTGGTTCGACTCGGGCACCACTCACTGGCACGTACTGCGTGGCTCGCATGCCGAGTTGGCGCATGCCAATGGCCCCGTTGCCGATTTGTACCTCGAGGGTTCTGACCAGCACCGTGGCTGGTTCCATTCCTCACTGCTGACCGGCTGCGCGATTGACGGCCACGCACCATACAAAGAGCTGCTGACCCACGGCTTTACTGTCGACGAACAGGGCCGTAAGCAATCCAAGTCCCTTGGCAACGTTGTCGCGCCACAAAAGGTTATCGACAGTTTGGGGGCCGACATCTTGCGCCTTTGGGTCTCGTCCACCGATTACTCGGGCGAGATGGCCGTCTCTGACCTAATTCTGCAGCGCAGTGCTGACGCCTACCGGCGTATCCGCAACACCGCGCGCTTCCTGCTTTCCAACCTCAGTGGCTTCGACCCTAAAGAGCACCTACTGCCGGTTGATGAGATGTTGGCACTGGATCGCTGGGCTGTGGACCGTGCGTTGCTGCTGCAGCGTGAAATTGAAGAGGCCTACGACAGCTACCGTTTCTGGAACGTCTACCAGAAGGTGCACAACTTCTGTGTGCAGGAGCTGGGCGGCTTCTACCTCGACATCATCAAGGACCGTCAGTACACCACCGCCGCCGACAGCGTGGCGCGTCGTTCCTGCCAGACCGCCATGTTCCATATCGTTGAAGCGTTGGTGCGCTGGATTGCGCCGGTGTTGTCGTTCACGGCGGATGAGCTTTGGCAGTACCTGCCGGGTGAGCGTAATGAGTCGGTAATGCTCAATGGTTGGTACCAGGGCCTTAGCGAAATGCCACAAGACTTCGAGCTGAGTCGCGAGTTCTGGGAGCGGATCATGGCGGTCAAGGTCGCAGTGAACAAGGAAATGGAAAACCTGCGGGCGGCCAAGGCCATCGGCGGTAACCTGCAGGCCGAAGTCACCCTGTATGCCGAAGACAGCTTGATTGCGGATCTGAATAAGCTCGGTAACGAACTGCGCTTCGTGCTGATTACCTCCACCGCCAGCCTCGCGCCGTTCAGCGCTGCGCCAGCAGATGTCGTGGTGACCGAGGTTGCCGGCCTTAAACTGAAAGTGTTGAAGTCCGGCCATGCCAAGTGCGGCCGTTGCTGGCATCACCGTGAGGATGTCGGAGTAAACCCGGCTCATCCGCTCATCTGCGGCCGCTGTGTGGACAATATCGAAGGCGCAGGCGAGGTGCGTCACTATGCTTAACAACGGTCGGCCTAACGCCAGTCGCTTTGGGCATTTGGCCTGGCTGTGGCTGAGCCTGCTGGTGTTTGTGGTCGATCAGGCGAGCAAGTTCTATTTCGACAACAGCCTGAGCATGTACCAGCAAATTGTGATCATCCCGGATTACTTCAGCTGGACCCTGGCCTACAACACTGGCGCGGCCTTCAGCTTCCTGGCGGATGCGGCGGGCTGGCAGCGCTGGTTCTTTGCTGCGATTGCGCTGGTAGTGAGCGTGGTACTGGTGGTGTGGCTCAAGCGTCTGAAGCCAAGCGAAACCTGGCTAGCCGTTGCCTTGGCCTTGGTGCTGGGTGGCGCACTGGGCAATTTGGTGGACCGCGTGGTGTTTGGCCATGTGGTCGACTTCATCTTGGTGCACTGGCAACACCGTTGGTACTTTCCTGCCTTCAATGTGGCGGATATGGCGATTACAGGCGGTGCCATCCTGTTGGCGCTGGATATGTTTAAAAGTGATAAGTCCGGAGAAGTAGCCCATGACTGAGTCTGTCATCCAAGAGCAGCGTATCGGCCCGGACAAGGAAGTTACCCTGCATTTCGCCCTCAAATTGGGTAATGGTGATGTGGTCGACAGCACCTTCGATAAAAGCCCCGCGACCTTTAAGGTCGGCGACGGTAATTTATTGCCTGGTTTCGAACAGGCCATTTACGGGTTGAAGGCGGGCGACAAACGCAGCCTCGAGATCAGCCCCGAGCAGGGTTTTGGCCAGGGCAATCCGCAAAATATCCAAGTCATGCCGCGCAGCCAGTTTCAGGACATGGAGCTGTCTGAGGGCTTGCTGGTGATTTTCAATGATGCTGCCAATGCTGAGCTGCCTGGCGTGGTCAAAGCTTTTGATGACAGCCAAGTCACCATCGACTTCAATCACCCGCTGGCCGGCAAGGCGCTGAGCTTCGATGTAGAAATCATCGAGGTTAAAGCGCTCTGATCGGCGCACTATCGTTGTAGGGCGGGTTAGACGCACAGGCTGAGCTTGAGCCTGGAGCAGATTATTTGGCGCGCCGTAACCCGCCATGGTTCGTATGTCAGGTACCGTGCTGTTGGGCTGCGCGGTATTCGTGGCTTATGCCGCAATGTGCTGCCGCCAACCCAACCCGCGGCAACTTCCGTTTACGCGCGCCGAGATAACCCGCATGCATATCAAACTCGCCAACCCCCGTGGCTTCTGTGCCGGTGTAGACCGCGCCATTGAGATCGTCAATCGCGCCCTGGAAGTCTTCGGTCCGCCTATTTATGTGCGCCACGAAGTGGTCCATAACAAATTTGTGGTGGAAGACCTGCGTTCACGTGGCGCCGTTTTCGTTGAAGAACTGGATCAGATTCCTGACGATGTCATCGTGATCTTCAGCGCTCATGGCGTCTCGCAGGCCGTGCGCAGCGAAGCCGAACGCCGTGGTTTGAAGATATTCGACGCCACCTGCCCGCTGGTCACCAAGGTGCATATGGAAGTGGTGCGCTACAGCCGCGAGGGGCGCGAATGCATCCTTATCGGCCATGAAGGCCACCCGGAAGTCGAAGGCACCATGGGCCAGTACGACGCCGGCAACGGCGGCACTATTTACTTGGTCGAGGACGAAGATGATGTGGCTGCGCTGCAGGTGCGCCACCCAGAAGCCCTGGCCTTCGTTACCCAGACTACGCTGTCGATGGACGACACCAGTAAGGTCATCGACGCCCTGCGCAGCAAGTACCCCGCAATCGGTGGCCCACGCAAGGACGACATCTGCTACGCCACCCAAAACCGCCAGGATGCCGTCAAACAGCTCGCCGCGGAGTGCGACGTGCTGCTGGTCGTTGGCAGTCCTAACAGCTCCAACTCCAACCGCCTGCGCGAACTGGCCGAGCGAATGGGGACGCCAGCCTACCTGATCGATGGCGCCGAGGACCTAAAGCAGGAGTGGTTTGCGGGTGTAGCCGGCATTGGAATCACTGCCGGCGCGTCAGCCCCGGAAGTATTGGTGCAGGGCGTGATTCAGCAGCTCGGAATGTGGGGCGCAACGAATGCGCAAGAGCTGGAAGGACGGCCGGAGAATGTGACGTTCTCGATGCCGAAGGAGTTGCGGGTTAAATCGTTGTAAATCGCACTCTATAGATTGGGCCTGGTGCAATTAATTTTTTCGACATCAAAATAAAAAGCCGGCTGAGTTAGCCGGCTTTTTTGCATGCAGATCAGCGCCAGCAGTCGCTTATGCTTTTGTCGCTTCCTGTGCGGTCTTTTTTCCCTAAGGCGTCCAGGGTCAGGTTTCCGCACTTGGCATCATTGAATGCTTGTTCGGCGGTAAGGGTGTAGCCACCATCCCCCTTGACCTTACTTATAGTCAGGGTGTACTTGTTGGTTTCAGATTTGTTGCCGTTCTTCAGGCCAAGTTTGGCAATATTGCCGTCTGTGGTGATGTAAACATTGTTTTGTGCAAAGTA
This sequence comes from Gammaproteobacteria bacterium, assembly GCA_018816095.1. Classification (GTDB taxonomy): domain Bacteria; phylum Pseudomonadota; class Gammaproteobacteria; order Pseudomonadales; family Pseudomonadaceae; genus Aquipseudomonas; species Aquipseudomonas spirodelae. The sequence continues at coordinate 20,615 of JAHIWP010000002.1, read as the reverse complement.
ACGCTCTTGGCGAGCAGAGGCATCGCTCAACAATGCCTGCCCCTCTGTGCGGTTACCACGCTTGACGTATTCGTCATAACTTGGATATGCGATCGCCGCAAGAATACCGATAATGGCAACGACGATCATCATCTCTATAAGCGTGAACCCGCGTTGTTTCATCCTCATAAAAAACTCCATAAAGTCAGCAGTAGTTTAGAGTTCATATCACTCCACCTCTTCGACTTTGCGCCAAGACTGACGACCCAAGCTTGAAGGGTCAGGGTTAATGTTTACTGTTTCTTGTCCGGTGCTTAGCTGGAATCTACCATCAGAGTTTTGCGAGATGGTTGTACCGCCTTCACCGTTCTGGCGGATTACCGAAACGTTGGTAGTGCCAATATCTGATGAAGGGACGTAATCAAATGCATTCTGTGGTGTTCTACCACCGGTAAACGGGTTGACAGCATATGTCCAGTTGCCAGCACCATCACCGCAAGGGTCATCATTAGGTACTAATGATTGAAAGAACACGGTACGTCCCAGTTGGGACATGTTCTCAACAACCATTTCGCCGTCAGTTTGCTTGAGATTCAAGTACCAGCCATTCTGTGCCGGTAGGCCACTCGCAGCCTGCCAGCGCACAGCGTTATCACTGAGCACGCGGCCTTGGCGTGTGTTCGTACCGTCTGTGACCGATGTTTCCGTCACAAAAGTTTGTTGCTGCAGGCTGCTTCGGTTGATGTTGGGGTTGCTGCTGTTCTGGCCTACTGTTTCTTTATCCCAGATGCCATAAACCGTTTGCGCGATACTTTTATCGCCAGCTTTATCGCCAGTTTCATAAAATCTCCCCGTACCAAATATCACTAAGTAACCAATACCTGTGGAGTGGCGTACAAGGCTTGGGGCGGAAGTAATTGTTTGTCGGCTTGTTCCATCATCAGCAAGTGCACTAAACAACGGCTCGCCACCATACGAGACTTCGAACGAGTTTATCGCATTTTCACCATCATCAGATGTGATGAATGGGTTGCTTGCGTCACGGCTATTACGCAGCAGGTCGAAGCGCCAGACGTTACCTTGCAAGTCGCCCGCGTAGGCATAGTCGGCCACACCGTCTGCGTTGTAATCACCTAGCTTTGGTGTTGAAAGTCCGTTAGCCACACCATCCACACCTTGTACTTCAAGGCTTTTGAGCAAAGTACCTTCAATTGCATCCAGCACAAAGAGTGCAGCTTTCCCGTTGGTGCTGCCTGCGCTTTCATAGCCGTTACCGAATACAACAGCCCATTTGCCAGTATGGAGTCGTGCGATGGTCGGTTGAGAGAAGCTGAAACCCATTTTCACTGCATTGGCTTCAGTGATGCTGTTTGCATCAAACTGCCACAATAGTTTCTCTTGGCCGGGTGTTGTGACGTCCAGCGCGAAAATGGATTTACCACCGCCCTTAAGCGTACCAACAAGTACAGTGCGCCACTCGCTTCCGTCATATACGTCAGCAACTGTAGGCGTTCCGTCTACATAGTATTCATGGCTGTAGTTAGTGCCAGTCAACTTATTAAGTTTAGGGAATACAGCACTTGGTACAAAAGCAAATTCTTCAACACCGGTCTTGGCATTGAAGCCATGCAACATACCCGCATTACCACCCACGTATACACGTGGTGTACGCTCGGCAATAGCTGTTGCAAAAGTCGAGTAGGCTTCATTGCCTTCAAGGCGATTGGAAAAGCCAACTAAATACCGAGGGCCGGAAACGACTGCGGGGCTCGACGAGTAAAAATCTCCCAGCACTGTGCTGCGTTGACGGTATGTTGTGCCTTCACCTGCACGGTTACCCCTTAAAAACTCGAGGCGTGCCTGACCGCGAGCATCAACTGAATTGCTATTCTCAGGGTCCTTGCTCAAAAAATTTGCCAATGTACCCGTATTGTTAGCAACGCCAGCGTTAGCCCACGTAAAGTCAGTCAGCCCGTTATTACCGTTGCCAGCCATTTTTATGGTGCGAGACTCCCATCCGGGTACTTTATTTTTAGCACTCCATATTTCGGAAGACTCAAAGGTACTGGTTACAGGATTATATTTTTTCTCAAAGCGTTTAACGTCACCGGACCAGTTGTCGTCACTTGCGTAAGACGTTTGATAGGAGACCGTTTTGATAGTCCCTAGATCATTCTCGTCCTCACTGACTTGACCAGAATTAATTGCAGGCTTTGCTGCAGTCGACTTGCGATCAGCAATACGCGAAAGAATGTCAGCGAATGCTTGAACCATTGCTTCAGGACTGTCTACGCTAAAAAAATCACCGCGTGAGTTAATTGCAGCATGCCAAAGATCGTAAACATTGCTGTCTCCACCCGTTGCGCTTGCTGCCGGCCAGGTAGCCGTGCCGGCTGCCAGAGCATTGTAGCCCGCGCCTTTGTGGGTGCTGCCTTCCCATGGGATAGCTGGCATATTTAGAGCCTCGGTTAGCCCCAGGCCCATCATAAAGTTGACCATGTGCTGCCAGCTTGCCGGGTCGTTGCGAGGGTCCCAATAATCAGTTGTGGCGTCGCCACTTTTGAACGGTAAAAACGGGGTTAGCTCATTGTCAAGGCCGGGCCTCAGGTCGGTGGCCCAGTAGTGCATGGCCAGGTCAGCTAATGTGTCATTCTGGTTATCGTAATAAGGAGCTTTATTGGAGTATGTGCGCAGGCTGTCTGGCAACTCAAAAGTGCTAGCGTCATCACGGAAGTTGCTAGGCGCAGTAACGGCTTCGTTCCATATGCCATCAGTCATCATGATGTGATAACTAGCTCGGCAGGCATAAGTGTTTTGAGTTGTGTTGTCGCTGCCGGATGGTGTTTTTTGCCATGGTGTGGTGGTTGAAAAATACTCTCCTGCCCGTTTCATTGCTGCTGGCAAGTAGGTGCTCTGATCAAAATCGATATTCTGCAGCCAAGAGTAGAGTTGCCCTTTGTGCTCAGGTGTGTAGGCGTTGAAGGCGTTATCTTTGCAAGCGGCCTCACTGCCGTCGAATGTCTTGCAGCGACCCAGCCCTTGCCACGTCAGGCGAACGGCCGGCGATAGATCATAGAAAGCTAGTGCGGCTGCCGATATGGTTGCAAGACCACGGTTTCGATAGAAGGAATACCAGTTGGCAAAGTTCTGCTGCTGATCCGCAGGAACAAATGTCAACGTATAGCAGTCATCGTTGTCAGCGGAGCAACTCGGTGCCTGGGTTGCGTCGTAGGCGTAATAATAAGCAGGTACACCAATTCGTGCCCAGCTACCTGTATAGCGGCCAGTAGTGTTGTTATAGGCACATGTTCCATCTGCCCAGTCGTTAGTTTTCGCTGTGCAGCCGGTGCCGGAGTTATTACGGCGAATGGTTATGAGTTTTCCAGTATCGGTTTCACATGTTTTTGTTCCATTATTGCTGAGGCTTGTAACAAAGCAGGAAAAGTCCCTGGAGGGGTTTTCCGCGAGACGATTGTTGGTAGAGCTATAGCCGTAGGAGCTGTTAAGTTCTTCTTCGAGCACATAGGTCCAGGAAACTTTGTAGTTGCTGGAAAGATTTAAATTGCCGCGGCCGCTGTTATAACCGTTTACCTTAGCGCTGCTAAATGTTGTTGATAGTTGGCTTTCATTTCCAGAAGTATCGAAAACGATCGGGGCGCTGTAGTTTGCTGAGGGGTTGTAGTAGATTGGGTTGAACGTACTAGACTTTGCCCTGCGGGTAGTAGATAGCCCATTCTTGTTGTCCGGCGCAAATGCCCAGCGCATACTTCCCGAATCATCAAGAGTTAGCAACATGTTGGGGGGGACGCCAACGGTTAGGCTCAAGGGGCTCTGAGATACCGTGGCGTAAGAATTTGCAGAGCTAAGTAAAACGATGGCTATAAGCGAGCTAGCCAATGTTTTACTGTAAGAGTTGACGATATTTTTTTTCATGACTTCAGCTCTCAATTGTTAAGGCCGAGGTAAATATTGGCGTTTGTGGATTGCAAATACAGGTTGTCGCCCGCTTTACCGTTGTTTAAGTAAAAATATATGCCCTCTCCTTGGCCTACCATGCCGTATTCTGCGTTGACTGCCGAGTTGCTGGCTTCAGCGGCGCGAGTACTGTTCCACTGAACATCATAAATATCACTCGCCTCAGTTTCGTCTTGAGGATCTAGCCCTCGGTAGGGCATCCAAGCAAGGCCACCACTTGAAGTTGCTGCTAGCATCGAAGACTTACTGCTCTCCGTTAATGTGTAGGGCTCATTAACAAATGAAAGTAGAGTGTCTGCATCTATGATGCCTAGCAGGCAGGGTTTATTATTGCCGGTGACGACTAATTTGTTAGCCTTTGCACAGTTCGCGGCGTTAGGTTCAAGTTTGTCAGCAAGGTTGCTTGGGCCATAAAAACGAAACTCAGCCTCGCGTAATGCAGAGTCTGCAGCGCTTTTAGCTTGAGTTTCGTGGGCCCTGTTGGCAGTAATGCGAGACTCCAGTGTTACACCGCGCATATTGCTGACGGCGAGTAGAGTCAGAATTAGTAGCATCACAAGGGCAACCAGAAGTACTGCGCCTTGCTGTGCTTTGGGTAAGGTCACTGTCATGGCATCAAGTTCCTAAGTGTTTGAGTGCTACCCGCTACTTGATATAAGCGGTTTTTATCATTGCTATTGATAAGGGTTTTCTCCGCTGCAGTTGAACGGGCCAACCAGTCGGTGAGGATTTTCGAATCATTACCGTCGCGTTGATTTTCGCGGCTAGCAAGTAGCATCGAGTAACGAACGCTACGTATAGCTCCACTAGCCACTGTCCAATCTTTCTGAGGGATATAAGTATTGATTTCTTTCTCAAGTAGATCTGTTTTTCCTACGCCAAAATTAAGACGAAATGCAGCTACGCCCTTGATTAACTCTACATATTGAGGTGCAGTGGCATTTAGACTTTTACAGCGTAAGCTACCTTCCTGAAATTTATTGTTCGCGTCTGGCTCATATTTAAAGGCCAATACAATCATGCTGCTTTTTGGAGCAGTAAAAGCAGTATCGAATATAGCGGCGTCAGTAGCAGCTGTACTTTGGGTGCCTTGGCAATCTAGCTCGCCAATAGTCATGGGTTGATAGCGGATACAGAATCCACTATTTGTTTTTAGACCCGTGATAGCGCTTCCAGCAGTGAACTGTAGGCAATCACTGTCCTCGGCTCTTTGTGGAAATGCTGTGTCAAGGAGTTGCGAAGGTGAACGCCGATAACCAGCCTTACCCAAGTACTCATTCAGTATCAATGCTGCGAATCGACCATTATCTAGGTTGGATGCTTGGGTTTGCTGAAATACATAATTGCGTTTGTTGTCAATAAAGATTTGAGTAATGCCGAGAATTAAGAAGCTGCTGATTGCCAGTGCAATCAGTAATTCAATCATTGATAAACCAATTTGTTTATTTCTAATATTCATAGTTCCACCCTAACGGTGTAGGTGCACACTGTGGCGTCAGTATCTGCAGCATCAAGACAGGCGCCTTCACGTGTTTGCCAGGCCAGTTGCACCTCAATCATTGATCCTTTGTCATCGCATGTGCCTGGTGATGAACTGCGGCATATGTGTACATCGCTTTCAAAGACGTCAACGCCGCCAGGTAATTTGGCCTCAACACTATCAGCCCAGCAGTCCCGGAGTTCTTCGGCTGTTTTGGGAATGGTATTGGCGTCCGTGACGCACGCATCGCGACTGTCGAGCGCCTGACCGTCTTCTTTGAAGAAAATAGAGCTGCCTTTAATGCCGCTGTTCATGGGGAATTTAGGTGGTGTCATTTCGAACAGTTCACCTGGGTTTGCCCGCATGATTTCAATCAGGTCGTTGGCCAGCTCTACAGCTGTGTTGCGTTGAACCGAGTCTTGTGTGTATTGAATGCTTCGCCCTTGTAGAGCGACCATGCCCAGTACACCAATAGTGGTGAGCAGCAGAGCCACCAACACCTCAATTAGACTGAAACCTTTGTTGTGGCTCATGTGCGCTTACTCACAGTGTGCAATTGCCTAGGGCAGTGGCTGGGGTGGCGGCGTCCTTTTTACCTCTCGCAAACAGGTTTGTTGCGCCACTTGCTTGTATTTCTAGGTAGTAACCATTCTCGTTGTCAGTGCCTTCACATACGGTAAAAGTAGCCGCAGACGCAGTGCCATTGCCTCTGAACTTGACTTCGTCGTCTGCTGTACGGACAAGTACTGTGCCGACTGTGTCTTCGAACTGGCGGATAGTTTCGCCTCTGTATTGAAGAAGCCACGGACTTTCATCTTTGATTTTTAACGTAATAACAGCGTTCTTACTCACTGCTTCGCTGCGTGCGTAAAGCAGGAAGCCCTTGAGCTCGTCAGCTTGCGCCTGTGTTCGGTTTTGATTGATCAGGTTAGTGAAATTGGGTACGGCAATCGCTACGAGGATCGCCAGCAGCACAAGCGTTATCATCAGTTCTATTAAGGTGAACCCGCGCATGTCTGTTGTGCTGGACATGATTTACTCCATTTAGAAATCTACTCTTATCATCGCTCAGCACAGAACAAGAGTCCTGCGCTCTTTGACAACCGGCCGGCAAGGGGAGATGACCGGTTGTACGATGCGCTATGACGAGCGCTGGCTCACAATCTAGGGGGGGCTAAGGACAGCGATTTCTTTCAGTGCGGTTCTCTTCACTAGAACCTTCACGGATACGCCCCTGACGGTTAATGATCAGCTGACCAATAAGTTCTTTTTGCCCGCAAACGATGAGCCGGCCATTGCTCGTCGGGCTGCTGCCATTTGATCGGAAACGTATTGTTTTGCTGTAGCCACTCCAGTGTGTGGAGCCTTTTGTGTGTGATGAGGTATTGAGGCGAAGGATTTCTTGCGTACCAGCGGCCCGTAATGTCCATCCCTTACTCCAGTCCGTACCGCATTCAGCTCCTTGGGCGTAAGCGCAGACTTCGATCGTTTTACCTTGAGTGATGGCTTGGGTGCGAGCTGCTTGCAAGGTGTCATGCAATTCATCAAAAGTCGCTGTGATGCGATTTCTGTCTATTAGATTGACGAAGTTAGGTATACCAATGACCGCTAGTAAGGCCAAAAGTGAAAGTACTATGAGTAACTCAAGTAGGGTTGTGCCTCGCTGAGATAAATTGAGCATCGTTTCATCCTTGTGTGATCGATCGAGCCTCCATGGCCCTTTTTGTTTAGACGCTGTTGGTAAAAGCAGCAAATTTTAAGGTGATGAATGTGACGGATGTTCTGGTTCTTGGGGCCGGGGTGGTTGGTTTGCTGTCGGCTTTTCAGTTAGCCGTCGCGGGGAAAACCGTTGTTCTGGTTGAGGCAGGATTTATTGGCCAAGAATCCTCTTGGGCAGGGGGCGGCATCGTTTCGCCTTTGTATCCCTGGCGTTACAGCCCTGCCGTCACCGCGCTGGCGCATTGGTCGCAGGATTTTTATCCGCGCTTGGCTGAGCAGTTACTGGAGCAAACGCAGATTGACCCTGAGGTGTATGTCACCGGGTTGTACTGGTTGGACCTTGACGATGACGCCGAGGCGTTGGCTTGGGCGCAGCGGGAAGGGCGGGCGCTGCAGTCGGTCGATATAGCGGCCGTGCAACGCGCAGTGCCGGCGTTGGCCGTGGGCTTTGGTCGTGCGCTGCAGATGGCCGACGTGGCCAATGTGCGCAATCCCCGTCTGGTCAAGGCGCTGCGTGCAGCGCTGCAGCAGATGCCGAATGTCACCGTGCATGAGCAGTGTGCGGTAAGCGGTTTTATCCGCGACGGTGGGCGTATCACGGGTGTGCAGACTGCGCAGGGTGATATGCACGCCGATCAGGTGGTGCTCGCGGCCGGCGCGTGGAGCGGTGAGTTGATGAAGACGCTTGGCATCGAATTACCGGTGGTGCCGGTCAAGGGGCAGATGATTTTGTACAAATGCGCCGAAGACTTTTTGCCCGCCATGGTGCTGGCCAAAGGGCGTTATGCGATTCCGCGACGTGATGGCCATATTCTGATTGGCAGCACGCTGGAGCATGCCGGGTTCGACAAAACCACGACCGAAGAGGCGTTGGCCAGTCTGAAGGCCTCGGCGGTTGAGCTGTTACCGGCTTTGGCTAATGCAGAGGTGGTGGGGCATTGGGCGGGGTTGCGGCCGGGTTCGCCTGAAGGCATTCCGTATATCGGGCCGGTGCCTGGGTATGAGGGCTTATGGCTGAATTGTGGGCATTACCGCAATGGTTTGGTGCTGGCGCCGGCGTCCTGCCAATTACTCGCGGACTTGATGCTGGGGCGTGAGCCGATTGTTGACCCGGCCCCATATGCGCCGGCTGGGCGGTTGGCTACGGTTGGTTGAGTGTTTCACTGGGAGGGGCTCGCGGCTAAAGCCCCTCCTACAGCTTATGTGCGGTTCAGTCGATGCCGAGCTTTTTCAGCCGGTAGCGCATTGAACGGAAGCTAAGCCCCAGGCGCTGCGCAGCGGCGGTGCGGTTCCAGCGGGTTTCTTCCAGGGCCTGCATGATTAATTTTCGCTCGATGATTTCGAGGTGGTCTTCCAGGTTGTCGATCTGGGCGAGATTGCTTTCGCCGTTTTCACTGCTGGGGCTGCAGTCGGCCAGGCGCAGGTCGCTGGCGGTGATGCGATCGTCTTCACACAGCGTATAGGCGCGTTCGAGCATGTTCTCTAACTCGCGCACGTTGCCGGGGAAGCGGTAGCTCTTGAGTTTTCCCAGTGCGTCCTCATCCAGCTTGGCGGCGCTTATGCCGGTGCCTTCGGCTAGGCGCTTGAGCATGCTGTCGGCCAGTAGGCTGATGTCTTCGCGGCGTTCGCGCAGGGCGGGAACGCGCAGTTCAATCACGTTGAGGCGGTAGTAAAGATCCTGGCGGAAGCGCTCGGCGGCGACTTCGCCGGCCAGATCCTTGTGGGTGGCACAAAGGATGCGCACGTCGACGACCAACTCTTGCTGGCCGCCCACTGCGCGCACGGCTTTTTCCTGAATGGCACGCAGCAGTTTGACCTGCATCGGCAGTGGCAGGTCTGCCACTTCGTCGAGGAACAAGGTGCCGCCGTTGGCGGCTTGGAATAAGCCCTGTTTGTCTTCGATGGCGCCAGTAAAGCTGCCTTTCTTGTGGCCGAAAAACTCGCTCTCCATCAGCTCGGTGGGGATCGCGCCGCAGTTGACCGGTACGAAGGGGTGCTCGCTGCGCGAGCCTTGCTCATGGATCAGGCGAGCCACCAGTTCTTTACCGCTGCCGGATTCGCCGCTGATGTACACCGGTGCTTGGCTGCGGGCCAGTTTAAGAATCTGTTTGCGCAAGGTCTGCATGGGGGGCGAGTCGCCAAGCAGGCGGCTGTCGACGGGCAGCTCTTTGCCATCGGCGCCGCGCAGGCGCAAGGCCGCAGCGACCAGCTCGCGCAGGCGACCGAGGTCGACCGGCTTGGTCAGGAAGTCGAAGGCGCCGGCCTTAAGTGCATTGATCGCGGTGTCCAGGCTGCCGTAGGCGGTGATCATCGCCACGGGCACTTGCGGGTGGCGCTGCAAGATGTGCTGCACCAGCTCCAGGCCTGTTCCGTCAGGCAGGCGCATGTCGGTCAGGCAGAGGTCGAAGGGCTCTTTGGCCAGCCATTCGCGCGCCTCTTTAACGTTGCGTGCGCTGCGGGTGTCGAGCTTCATTCGCCCCAGGGTGATTTCCAGAAGTTCGCGAATATCGGGTTCGTCATCGACGATCAAGGCTCTCTGGCGGGTCATGGTCAGCTCAGTTTGCGCGGGTGGGCGAAGGTGATGCGTAGGCAGCTGCCGCCACTTTCGCGAGGTTTGTAGTCGAGGCGGGCCTGGTTGCTTTCACACAGCTCGCGGGAAATATACAGGCCCAGGCCGGTGCCTTTGTTTTCCGTGGTGTAGAAGGGCTCGAACAGGTGGTGCAGTTGTTCTTCGGCGACACCTGGGCCGTCGTCCAATATCTCGAGTACAGGGAGTTCGCTGTTCGGGTCGCGGAACAGGTTCAGCCAGACTTGCCCTTGCTTGTGCTTTTTCGCGCTGTAGCGCAGGCCGTTCTCCACCAGGTTGCTTAATACCTGGGTGAGTTGGTGCGGGTCCATGCGGGTCTGGATGCTGCCGCTGCTGGTTTCCAAGTGTAGCGTCTGCTGAGGTGTGGCACTGCTGCGGAACTCACTGGCAAAACGGTGCAGCCAGTATTTTAGGTCGAGCAATTGCGGTTCGGCCTGGCGCCGCCGCGAGAGTTGCAGGACGTTCTCGATTACCAAGTTCATGCGTCGCGAATGATCCTGAATAATCTGCGCCAGGCGCAGGTCGTGCCCTTGCAGCTCATCCGATTCTTGTAACAGCTGGGCCGCATGGCTGATCGCGCCCAGTGGGTTGCGAATCTCGTGGGCGATGCCGGCGGTCAGGCGGCCCAGCGAGGCAAGCTTGAGTTGCTGCGCTTGCTGGGCGATCTGTGAGATGTCGTCAAGGAAGATCAGTGTGTGTTTGTGCTTGCCGCGTTGCAGGGCGATAAAGCTGGGCTGTAGCACGCGGCCGTCAGCCGCTGCTTGCAGGCTGGCAGGGCGCAGGCTGGGGTTGTGCGACCACTGCTGCATGCGTTTGATCAGCTCCGGGCAATGTGGGTCTAGGATCTTGCCGGTCAGGTCGCTTTTCCCCAGCAGGTGGTTGGCGCCCTGATTGGCCAGCAGTACGCGATGCACTTCATCCAGCACCAGAATGCCGGTGCGCATGCGTTGCAGGATCAGCGCGTTGAGCGCTTCCAGGTTAGCCACGTCGGCAGCACGCTGCTCAGCCAGGTTTTCGCTGACTTGCAGGCGGCGGGTCAAGCCTTGCACAAACAGTGCAGCCGCGAAGCACAGCGCGCCAAACGCACCGACTTGCACGTACTGTGCGGAAGCAGCTGGCCGGGTAAGGCTGAGGTAGAACGTCAGGTAGATCATGCCAATTGCCGCGACGGCTGCAATCAGCAGGCCTATACGTCCGCGCAAGAGAATATTGGCGATGGCTACAGCGACAATTAATAGGTTGCCGATGCCGCTGGGCGTGCCGCCGGCTGCATAGAACAGGCCGGAGAGCAAAATCACATCGACCAGCGCCAGGCTGAAAACCTGCGCCAGGCGTTTGGGGTGGCGCACGGTGGCGATGATCAGGACGTTGAGCGCCAGGTACAGCCAGCTGCCATTGCGGAACAGTGCCGGGTGCGCCATGTCCAGCAGTTGTGCGTCAAGGTTGCTGGAGACCAGCGTCGCTAAGGTAATGCCGATAATGAGGCGGTAAAGGTGATAGAGCCGCAGGATGCGCCAGCTTTGCTCCCCGCTCAGGGGGAAGTCAGTGTTCACGGGACTTGGTGTCTTGGTCTAGATGATCCTGGCTGCAGAACCACTGTTCGCCCTTTGCCAGTGCGTTATCGCGGGGTACATGAATACCGCACTGCTGGCAGCGCACCATTGGCGCTGGCTTTGCTGTCGCGTCAGGGCGTTGCGGGCGCGTGGTTGTTGGCCGGGTAAGGCGCCGCCACAGCCAGAAGGCGGCAGCAATGATGGCAATCCAGAACAGCAAGCGGAACAGGCCCATGGCGCTCTCTTTTTATTTGGCAGGCGCGCAGTTTAGCTAACCCGTTCGCACGCGCCCAGCGTTCAAACAGTGACCCAGGCGTTGTTATGCGTATTGGCAGGTGAGCAGGTGAGCCAATTCGGTTAACGCCGGGGCATGTGCCACATATAGGTTGCAGGCAGATTGTGGGGCGTATGTTGGCGCTGGTCAGCTTTGCACGCCGGTTGATTGCTGATGGGGTCGCCGAACTCTCCGGTTCACGCAGGTATGAAAAAGGGAGGCCGAAGCCTCCCTTTTGCGGTGTTGCGCTTGCTCAGTCGAACAGGCCAAAGGTCAGGTAGCTGAACCAGGAGCGGCTCGGTGCTTCGGCTTCTTCGGCTTTGAGTTCATCCGGGATCAGTTCTTCGGCATCTTCGTACTGGCGGATAACGTCCTGGCTGGCGCGGGTTTCGCCTGGCGGCAGCGGCGTATCGGTTTCGATCAGGCCCAGGGTAGCCTTGGCCATCCAGGAGCGTGTATCGGCTTCTTCTTCGCGCGGTACGAATTGGCCGTCGACCAGGCTTGGGTGATCTGGGTAGTTGAGTTTAAGGGCTTCCAGGCTAGTGGCAGCCAGGTCATCCAGAGTCAGGCGCTGGTAGGCTTCGGTCATCACCGCCAGGCCGTCACCGACTGCCGGGGTTTCCTGGAAGTTTTCCACCACGTAGCGGCCGCGGTTGGCGGCAGCCACGTAGGCGTTGCGGGTCAGGTAGTAGTGCGCCACGTGGATTTCGTAAGCGGCCAGCAGGTTGCGCAGGTAGATCATGCGCTGCTTGGCGTCTGGCGCGTAGCGGCTGGTCGGGAAGCGGCTGGTGAGTTGGGCAAACTCGTTGTAAGAGTCGCGGGCGGCACCTGGGTCGCGCTTGGTCATGTCCAGCGGGACGAAGCGGGCAATTAGGCCGCGGTCCTGGTCGAAAGAGGCGAGGCCCTTAAGGTAATAGGCGTAATCAACGTTGGCGTGCTGCGGGTGTAGGCGGATAAAACGATCGGCGGCGGACTTTGCCGCTTCCGGCTCAACGTTCTTGTAGTAGGCGTAAATCAGCTCCAGCTGAGCCTGCTCGGCGTAGCGGCCGAACGGGTAGCGCGACTCCAGCGCCTTGAGCTTGGCCACCGCAGTGGTGTAGCTACTGTTGTCCAGGTCGGCTTGTGCCTGCTGGTAGAGTTCGGCCTCGCTCAGGTTTTCGTCAACCACCTGTTTTGATGAGCAGGCGGCGGTGAGGGCGAGGATTGCGATCAGCAGCAGGTGTTTCACTTGCATGGCGGCTTGCGTCCCTGTGACGGCGGCTGTCTTGAGCAAAGCCGTCCTGTTATGATGAGCGCCCCCGGTACCCCTGGGGCAAAGACGCCGTATTTAACCACAAGCGTGTAGCCGAAACCAAAGGCTAGACCTTTCAGACTTTCCCGCCGTTGCCGAGCATGCCCTCTATTAATAAGCAGATTATTGAACTGAACGCCGAGGTGCCCTATGACATGGGTGGTCAACGCCTCGATCAAGTCGCCGCACTCCTGTTCGCCGAGCACTCGCGTTCGCGTCTGTCTGCCTGGATCAAAGAGGGTCTGCTGACCGTCGATGGTGCGGTCCTGCGCCCGCGCGATATCGTCCACGGCGGTTCGCTGCTGGCGCTCAAGGCCGAGCAGGAGGCCCAGGGTGAGTGGGTTGCCCAGGACATCCCGCTGAACATCGTCTACGAAGATGAGCAGATTCTGGTCATCGACAAACCTGCCGGCCTGGTGGTGCATCCGGCCGCCGGGCATGCCGATGGCACCTTGCTCAACGCCTTGCTGCACCACGTGCCGGACATCATTAATGTGCCGCGTGCGGGCATCGTGCACCGTCTGGACAAGGACACCACCGGTTTAATGGTCGTGGCCAAGACCATTGAGGCGCAGACCCGTCTGGTTGACCAGTTGCAGAAGCGCTCGGTTAGCCGCATCTATGAGTGCATCGTGATCGGCGTGATCACCGCAGGCGGCAAGATCAATGCACCGATCGGTCGTAGCTCGTCGCAGCGTCAGCGTATGGCGGTTAGCGATGGTGGTAAGCCGGCGGTGAGTCATTACCGGGTGCTAGAGCGCTATCGCTCGCATACCCATGCGCGGGTCAAGCTGGAAACCGGGCGCACGCACCAGATCCGTGTGCACATGAGTCATATCGGTTATCCGCTGGTGGGTGATCCGGTTTACGGCGGACGCTTCCGCATTCCGCCGGCCGCCAACCCAAGCATGGTGCAGACCCTCAAGGAGTTCCCGCGCCAGGCGTTGCATGCGCGTTTCCTCGAACTGGACCATCCGATCACTGGCGAGCGGATGAAGTGGCAGTCGCCATTGCCGGATGACTTTGTCTGGTTGCTGACGCTGTTGCGCCAGGACCGCGAGGCATTTATTGGGTGACAAGATGCACGACTGGCTGATGCCGCAGTGGCCCGCGCCGGCCAAGGTCAAAACCTGTGTCACCACCCGCAGTGGGGGTGTCAGCGTTGCGCCGTATGACAGCCTTAACGTCGGTGAGCATGTTGCCGATGATCCGCAGGCCGTCGCTAAAAACCGTCAGCGCCTGGTCAGTCTGTTGGGCTGTAAGCCCGCCTGGTTGCAGCAGGTGCACGGTGTTGCGGTTGTCGAAGCTAATCCAGCGGCAGTGCTTGAAGCTGATGCTAGCTGGACCGAAACCCCGGGCGTTGCCTGCACGGTGATGACCGCCGACTGTTTGCCGGTTTTATTCTGTGATCGCGCGGGCACGCGCGTGGCGGCCGCTCATGCGGGCTGGCGTGGACTGGCCGGCGGCGTGCTGGAGGCCACTCTGAATGAGCTGGCCGTGCCGGCGGATCAGGTGTTGGTCTGGTTAGGCCCGGCGATTGGGCCACAAGCCTTTGAGGTGGGAGCGGAAGTGCGCGAGGCCTTTGTCGGCCAGCAGGCGCAAGCGGCGGCTGCATTCCAGCCGAGCGTTAACCCAGGCAAGTTTATGGCCGATATTTACCAGCTGGCACGCATCCGTCTGGCGGCCTGTGGTGTCGAGGCGGTGTATGGCGGTGATTTCTGTACCGTTACCGACCCACGTTTCTTCTCTTACCGCCGTTCGGCGCAAACCGGGCGCTTTGCCAGCCTGATCTGGCTAGGTAACTGAGCGCGTGCATCGCCGCGGGCTTGCAGTGGCTCGCGGTGCTGTTTTACTGACCCTCATCAACGCCGCGCGACTTGAAACGCGCACAATCGACCTCATCTACTCTTCATCCGCAGGTTTCTTTGTCTGGGTGCGATTCAGTGCGCCGGCCTGCCACCACTAAGAGGGTTGATTGATATGCGTATTGATCGTTTAACTAGCAAGCTGCAACTCGCGCTATCCGATGCGCAATCCATGGCCGTTGGCCTCGACCATGCGGCCATTGAGCCGCTGCATTTGATGCAAGCGCTGCTCGAACAGCAGGGCGGCTCGATTAAGCCCCTGTTGATGCAGGTCGGCTTTGATGTGAATAGCCTGCGCCTGGCCTTGGCCAAGGAGCTGGATCAGCTAGGCAAAATTCAGAACCCATCCGGTGACGTAAATCTGTCGCAGGATTTGGCGCGTTTGCTCAATCAGGCCGATCGCTTGTCGCAGCAGAAGGGCGATCAGTTTATCTCCAGCGAGTTGGTGCTGTTGGCGGCGATGGATGACAGCACCAAGCTGGGCAAGCTGCTGCTCGGCCAGGGCGTCAGCCGTAAAGCGCTGGAAAACGCCGTGGCGAACCTGCGCGGCGGCGATGCGGTGAATGACCCGAATGTCGAAGAAAATCGCCAGGCGCTGGATAAGTTCACCGTCGACCTAACCAAGCGCGCCGAAGACGGCAAGCTGGATCCGGTGATCGGTCGTGATGATGAAATCCGCCGCACCATCCAAGTATTGCAGCGTCGTACCAAGAACAATCCGGTGTTGATCGGTGAGCCGGGCGTGGGTAAAACCGCGATTGTTGAGGGGCTCGCCCAGCGCATTGTTAATGGCGAAGTGCCGGATAGCCTGAAGGACAAGCGCGTGCTGTCGCTGGACATGGGCGCGCTGATCGCCGGTGCCAAGTTCCGTGGTGAGTTTGAAGAACGCCTGAAAGCGGTGCTCAATGAGTTGGGCAAGCAGGAAGGCCGCATCATCCTGTTTATCGACGAGCTGCACACCATGGTCGGCGCCGGTAAAGGCGAGGGCTCAATGGACGCCGGCAATATGCTCAAGCCGGCTCTGGCTCGCGGTGAGCTGCATTGTGTGGGCGCGACCACCCTCGACGAGTACCGTCAGTACATCGAAAAGGATGCCGCGTTGGAGCGGCGTTTCCAGAAAGTACTGGTGGATGAGCCGAGTGAAGAGGACACCATCGCCATCCTGCGTGGCCTTAAAGAGCGCTACGAGGTGCACCACAAGGTGGCCATTACCGACGGCGCAATTATCGCGGCGGCCAAGCTTAGCCATCGCTATATCACCGACCGCCAGTTGCCGGATAAAGCCATCGACTTGATTGACGAGGCGGCCAGCCGTATCCGTATGGAAATCGACTCCAAGCCAGAGGTGCTGGACCGTCTGGAACGCCGCTTGATTCAGCTCAAAGTTGAGCGTCAGGCGTTGAAGAAAGAAGATGATGAGGCGGCGTTGAAGCGCCTGGAAAAACTCAAGGAAGACATCGCCCGTCTGGAGCGTGAATACGCCGATCTGGAGGAAATCTGGAAGTCGGAAAAGGCCGAGGTGCAAGGCTCTGCGCAGATCCAGCAGAAAATTGAGCAGGCTCGGCAGGAGCTCGAAACGGCGCGGCGCAAGAGTGACTTGGAACAAATGGCCAAGTTGCAGTACAGCGTTATTCCAGATCTGGAGCGCAGCCTGCTAATGGTCGACCAGCACGGCAAAAAAGATAATCAGTTGCTGCGCAGCAAGGTCACCGAGGAAGAGATTGCCGAAGTGGTGTCGAAGTGGACCGGTATTCCGGTCAGCAAGATGCTTGAAGGCGAGCGTGACAAACTGCTGAAAATGGAAGGTCTGCTGCATCAGCGCGTGATCGGTCAAGATGAAGCCGTGGTGGCGGTTGCCAATGCGGTGCGGCGCTCCCGTGCAGGGCTGTCTGATCCTAATCGGCCGAGCGGCTCGTTCCTGTTCCTTGGCCCGACCGGTGTCGGTAAGACCGAGTTGTGCAAGGCGCTGGCGGAGTTCCTGTTCGACACCGAAGACGCGCTGGTGCGTATCGATATGTCCGAGTTTATGGAGAAACACTCCGTGGCGCGGCTGATCGGCGCGCCGCCAGGCTATGTCGGTTATGAAGAGGGCGGTTATTTGACCGAGGCCGTGCGCCGTAAGCCTTATTCAGTGATTTTGCTGGATGAGGTGGAGAAGGCTCACCCGGATGTCTTCAACGTGCTGTTGCAGGTGCTGGAAGATGGTCGTCTGACGGACAGTCACGGTCGCACTGTGGACTTCAAGAACACCGTGATCGTGATGACCTCCAACCTGGGGTCCGCACAGATTCAGGAGTTGGTGGGTGATCGTGAAGCGCAGCGCGCAGCGGTGATGGATGCGGTCGGTGTGCATTTCCGTCCGGAATTCATCAACCGTATTGATGAAGTGGTGATTTTCGAGCCGCTGGCCCGTGATCAAATTGCCGGTATCGCGCAAATCCAGCTGGGGCGCTTGCGTGAGCGTCTGGCTGAGCGTGAGCTGAACCTTGATCTCTCGGCTGAGGCGATGGACAAGCTGATTGCCATTGGTTACGACCCTGTGTATGGCGCGCGTCCGCTCAAGCGTGCCGTGCAGCGCTGGATCGAAAACCCCTTGGCGCAGTTGATCTTGGCCGGCAAGTTCGCGCCGGGCAGCAGCGTCACCGGTCGGGTAGAGGGCGAAGAGATCGTCTTCGACTGATCCTGGTTAGCGGCATTAATAACCTCGCCAGATAAAAACACCCCGGTTCAGCATGCGCTGACCGGGGTGTTTTTTTGCCTGGATTACAGGTGCTTGAGCAGAATTTCCAGGGCGGCTGCCTGGTCCTCGGCCAGGTCAATGATATGAAACCCGGCCCAGCAGTGTTGGCCGTCAGCACCTGGACGGCTCCACAGGCAGTCAGCCCCCAGGGTTATTTCACCTACGCCATCAATCAGCTGCTCGCTGACCAGGCGGCATTCCACCAGCTCATCTGCAGTCAGCGGTGTGTCGCTAAATAACATAAAGCCATCAGCAGACAGGTCGACTATGCGGCCCAGGCGTTGGCCTGAGTGCAGGTCAAAGACCTCCAGCTGCACGTCGGCGCTATGCCGGTTATGCAGGCGACGTTCGTCATTCATGCGAGTTCCTTATTCTTGGGGCTCAGCCGTGCGGCCGGTAAAACGCTGCAGCACGCGGTAAATAGCGGTAAGGGCGCGGTCCACCAGTGGAGCACCTCGTTCGGGGGTAACGATGCGTGCGAGTCCTTGTTCCATTTCAGTGGCCAGTTGAGTGAGTGGCTTGATTGCCACGCGTTGGCCGCTCTGGTCGACAAACATGTAGTTGCGCGTTGTTGGGCTGAACCAAGACAGCTTGAGCAGGCGCACCTGCTCGCCCGTGACAAATTCGAACCAGGTGCCGAACTCGATATGGCCAAGCTCTTTGGCCAGTGCCTGAGCGCGCGTCGAGAGGGTTGACTCGCGTGGTGCCAGGGTCGCCAGGGCTGCATCTTCGCCGAGCATGGCGGCCAGCGGACTGTCTGGCAGGCTGGGTTGGAGCTTGGCGGCCACCTGTGGTTGTTTGGCTTGTACGGCATGCTGGCAGGCCACCAAATCCTGCAGCAGGCGGCGAATGCCCGCTTCGTGGTAACCGCCGAGCAGCTCAAGACCTTTACGCAAGTCTTCGAGCAGCGGCACGCGCAGCTTCTGTAGTCGCTCGCTTCCGGCTTCGTCGAGCAAGGTGCCGCTCCATGCCAATTGCTCGGCCGCCTCGCAGGCGCGCTGCCATTCGGGGCTGCGCTCGCCATTGCGCAGCAGTACGAATACCAGCACGTCCGCCCACGTCAGTTCGAGGAAGTTACGAATAATGCTGGGTGGCTGGCGATTGTTCAGGCTATTGGCGATGACCTCGACGGCAAGCTGGCGAGCGCCGAGCAGTTTGTCGCGACCTTTGGCGGCTTCCACTGCGCGGCGTTCACGCAGTTCGACCTTGTGCCTGAGGGTGCCGACGAACTCATTAAACTCCGCCAGCAGACCGTCAAACAGCTGTACGTCGCCCGAGAAATCATTAATCACCCGCTCGACCACCCATTGCATCTTGGCCAGTAGGCCGCGCTCATCGCCTTCACCGCCATACAGTACGCCGGCCTGGGCCATGCTGTTGAGCAGGCGGCGGGCAGGGTGGTGATGCTGGGTGAACAGTGCCTTGTCTTGCAGTGCCACCTTTAGATAGGGCGTGTGCAGGTGCGAGAGGATGGTCTTGCAGGTGTCGGGGAGGTTGTCGTCGTCAAGAATAAAGTCGAACAGCATGCCGACCAGGTCGATCACATCCGCTTCTTGGTCAGAAACCTTCTGTTGGCCGGGAAACGCGCTATGAGCCTCCAGCTGTTGCTGCAAATCGGCTTTCAGGCCTTCAACTGGCTGTGGGCGATGCAGGCGCTGTGACAGGTCGCTGGCTGAGTGTTGCTGCATACGATTGAGTGCATCCAGCAGTGCGGAAGCGCTGTAGGTGCTGGTCGCTTCGCGTGGAGTAAAGCTGGCAATGCTGCGGGTGCCGCCGAGCAAGGGGGCATCAATGTCGCGCTGGCGATGTTCGCTCAGCAAGGTGGCCAGGTTGCCCAGTAATTCCAGTGGGTCGCTGGGGGGCGGCCCGCTGAGGTCGGTGTTGCCTGCGCTGGGCTGTTGCCCGTTGCTGCTACCTGCGCTGGTGTGTCTGTTAGTGCTGGCGTTGCTCTCGGCCGCTTGCTCGGTAGGGGCGGCGGGCGTTGTCTTCTGGCGTGCGGGCTGGCTGTTGCGTTGTGCGCTGTATTTGAGGTTCGGCAGTACGCCGGCTTCGATCAGGCGTTGATTCAGTGCGCTATAGAGGCTGTCCAGGCTTTGCATGACGTGGGTGTCAAACAGCGTATAGAGGATGACCTTTATACGCAGCGGGAACGGGCAGGGGGCAAGGGCGTCACGGAACGCCTGGGCAATCATCTGTGGACCGAAGGGGTTGTTGTCTTCGCCCAGCTTTTGGCCATTGTTCAGCAAGGCCAGGCGTTGCTCCAGGGCAAATAGCGGCTGTGCACAGCGAGCCTTGACGCGGCTGACCATGTTGGTGACTTGCAGGCTTTCTTCATAGTCCTCGTTTTGCACCAGGGCCATGTGCTCGACATCCAGGTTGCTGACGCTGGGCAGTGGCTTGAGCTTGCCGTCGAGGAAGTCGGCGAGGTTCTGTGCGATCTGCTTATGGTAGCTGCGTTCTATTTGTGGGCGCTGCTTACGGATCTCACGCATATTGTCGAAGAACAATGTTTGCACCTGATTGTTCTCGGCTTTTTCGGCGCATTCAAATAGCGTGTCGTCGACCTGGGCGAAGACGCCTGTCAGGTGCTCGGCCAGGCGATTCATCACCAGCTTGCGGCAGCTTTGCACCAGCTCCCCGAAGCGCGGCTGGATACCGCGATTGGCAAGGGTCTGTATAGATGAGGGTGGAGTTGGCGGTGTGCCCTGGTTACTCATGGACTTTCCTGACTGAGGCCTTGCGGCAGATGCGTCCTGCAATGAACACAGACATAGGGAAGATATAGCAGCCCATCACGCAGCTGCAAATCATTGTACTAAAAGCAATTTTAGGGGTTGACAGCTTCGCGATAAACCGTAAAATGGCGCGCCTCAGACAAGCGAAACGAATTAACAAGCGGTTCAAATTTCTGAGAAAGGAAGCAAGTAGTTCCGCGATAGCTCAGTCGGTAGAGCAAATGACTGTTAATCATTGGGTCCCAGGTTCGAGTCCTGGTCGCGGAGCCAATCTTTCATCGGGGTATAGCGCAGTCCGGTAGCGCGCCTGCTTTGGGAGCAGGATGTCGGGAGTTCGAATCCCCCTACCCCGACCATTTTTGGGTCGTTAGCTCAGTTGGTAGAGCAGTTGGCTTTTAACCAATTGGTCGTAGGTTC
>JAHIWP010000033.1 GCA_018816095.1 Gammaproteobacteria bacterium | reverse complement strand
TGGTAACGTTGGCCCTGAGTCAGCTGCCGGTAATGCGTAGTCATCTGCGCTTGAATCCTTCGGTGTGAGAGCCTGGATTCTACCGGTGGCTGACTCTCTGCCTATCGTTTCAAACGTTGCACTTATTCTATGAATTCAGGCGCCGAGATCAGTAAGATGGCACATAGCCTTCTCGGGCTCACTCATCGTTGCTAGTGGATGAAATACCCAGCGATCTTTCCACTTCCCCAGAATCTGCGCTTCTGAAATTCTTCGCTTGAGTAGCGTCAGGATGGCATCCTGCTTATTCTCAATGCTTTCATCTTTCATAAGCTTGGTGATGGCCTTCTTGGCCTCAGCTACAGCGCGGCGCTTCTCATCGACCGTAAATTCCTTGTTGATGCTCACATAGAAGGAGTCCGCAGTTCGTTCCTTAATGCGTTCTTTGAAGGCCGCTAGGCAAGCCGCTCGAATGCCAGAATCCTGATCCATGAAGAGCCTGACTTTCTCGGCACCCTGAAAAAGGTGATTCAGGTACATGAAGTGCGCATACAGCGTGTACTCCGAGTGCACCTGCATACCCATTTCAGGCAGTTTCTCGGTTGAAGTTATTTCATCCGGGCTTTCAATATCATCACGCTGCTCAGCCGCCTGATAAGTAGACTCAATGGAGCCCGAAAGGCTTTTCTTGTTCTTGGCGGCCTTTGAGATTTTAACCGTTTTTTCATAGTCGGCCTGCGTCCATAGTCTTGCATAGCGCCTGTAAGGTGCCGGCAGTTCATGGTCACAGCGTTGAACAGCATCTTCCTCTGTCGCCATGGCATCAACAGAGGGGTCAAAGTTGAGATGCATGGCAAAGATGTATTGGGTCGTGTTTTCTGCGGTCGCGACGGCGGTTAGAACAGTGTTCCGCTTGTCTTCGCGCTTAACCCAATTGATCACATAATCCTGATGGTCAACGCTTACATATAGGCGCGGAAAGTTCATCCCAGGCAGCTTAGATTCCCGGCTTTGCGCAAACGCCATGCACTGACGGTGAATGAAATCGATCTTGGCATAGACGGTCTTAACGTCCATGTCGGCGATTTCAGCCATTCGCCTGATCGGCGTTTTGTTGACGATCAGCTTGAACAGGTTTTTGTTTTTATGCGATAGGCGTTGCCGAGTCTGCGGCCTGGAACTTACGGAGAAGGTCTTCTGGCAGGCTTTGCATTTGTAGCGCTGACTACCCGTGCAGGTGACGCCAAACGACGAGTAGAAGGCTTTTCCCTTGGAGACCTCTGTGCCATGGTTCCGGCATGAGGTGTCTGGGCAAGAAGGTGCTGGCCCAGTAGGCTCCAGGGCGCTCATCATCCGAGAAAGCTCCTCGAAGATGCCCTGGTTGCTCTTTAGCGGGAAGTGCTCACCACAGCCATTGCAGCGGCCCTGGGGAAAGCCTTTAGCTGAGGCTACGATCTGGTAGTCATTTGTCCCGGTGGCCATTCTCTTGCCAATGGGCACGCCGAAGTTGGAGCATTGCGGGTTCTTGCAGTAGTTGACCTGGATCCCATGGAATTCATCCGGGGTGCGGCGCTTGTGACGCCGAGGATGCTCGGGGTGTAGATCCCCTTTGCTAGCTGGAGAGGGGGCGGTTGAGGGCTTTTGGACGTCGCCCCCATCAGCAGAAGATTTTTTCTGCACAGCCAACCCCTGAAAAGACGAAGCGCACAGCCTCATTCAAGACCATGCGCTTCATTTTTTCAACAGATTAACCCAACGGCTTGCTCAATGAGCGGGTTTTTTGTTAACTGGGAAAAGCTGGTTTAAACCAGCTGCTCCAGCTCAGGTACTGCGTCGAACAGATCAGCTACCAGGCCGTAATCAGCCACCTGGAAGATCGGCGCTTCTTCGTCCTTGTTGATCGCAACGATCACTTTGGAGTCTTTCATGCCGGCCAGATGCTGGATCGCGCCGGAAATACCAACGGCGATGTACAGCTGTGGTGCAACGATCTTGCCGGTCTGACCGACCTGCATGTCGTTGGGTACGAAACCGGCGTCAACAGCGGCGCGCGAGGCACCTACAGCAGCGCCCAGCTTGTCAGCCAGGGCATAGAGGTGCTTGAAGTTGTCGCCGTTTTGCATGCCACGGCCGCCGGAAACGACGATCTTGGCAGCGGTCAGTTCCGGACGATCGGACTTGGCCAGCTCTTCACCGACAAACGTCGATTTGCCTGCATCCGCTGCACCGCTAACGGCTTCAACAGCAGCACTACCGCCTTCAGCCGCAACCGGGTCGAAACCGGTAGCGCGAACGGTGATGACTTTAACGGCAGCGGACGATTGCACAGTGGCAATAGCATTACCGGCGTAGATCGGACGCTTGAAGGTATCAGCGCTTTCAACCGCGATGATTTCCGAGATCTGATCAACGTCCAGGGCAGCGGCAACGCGCGGCAGGATGTTTTTACCGTTGCTGGTGGCAGCAGCCAGGATGTGGCTGTAGCCCTTACCCAGCTCGGCAACCAACGGCGCAACGTTTTCCGGCAGCTGGTGAGCGAAAGCAGCGTCGTCAGCAACCAGCACCTTAGCCACGCCAGCAATTTTGGCGGCGGCTTCGGCAGCTGCGCCGCAAGCGGCACCGGCAACCAGCACGTGGATGTCACCACCGATCTTCGCTGCAGCTGCAACAGTGTTCAGCGTGGCAGGCGCCAGGGCGGCATTGGTGTGTTCAGCGATAACCAGGATAGTCATTTAGATTACCTTCGCCTCGTTCTTCAATTTCTCGACCAGTTCAGCCACAGACTTGACCTTGATGCCGGCGCTGCGGGTAGCAGGCGCTTCGACTTTGATGGTCTTGACGGTGGAAGCGGTGGAAACGCCCAGATCAGCCGGGGTTACAGTTTCCAGCGGCTTCTTCTTAGCTTTCATGATGTTCGGCAGCGACGCGTAACGCGGCTCATTGAGGCGCAGGTCGGTGGTCACAATGGCCGGCAGGCTCAACGCAACAGTCTGCAGACCGCCGTCGATCTCACGGGTTACGTTGACCTTGTCGCCCGCCACTTCCACTTTGGAAGCGAAGGTGCCTTGAGCGAAACCAGTGAGAGCACCGAGCATTTGGCCGGTCTGGTTGTTGTCGCTGTCGATGGCCTGCTTGCCCATGATGACCAGCTGTGGCTGCTCTTTATCGACAACCGCTTTCAACAGTTTGGCGACGGCCAGGGAGTTCAGCTCATCCGCCGATTCAACCAGAATTGCACGGTCAGCACCCAGCGCCAGCGCGGTACGCAGCTGCTCTTGAGCAGTGGTCGGGCCGATGGTTACAACAACGATTTCGCTCGCTACGCCCTTCTCTTTCAGGCGTACAGCTTCTTCCACGGCGATTTCGCAGAAAGGGTTCATCGACATCTTGACGTTGGCAAGATCAACGCCGCTGTTGTCCGCTTTGACGCGAACTTTGACGTTGTAGTCGACCACTCGTTTGACAGCTACAAGAACCTTCATGGATTCCTCGTTACTCTCCGGTGAATAAGAATGTCGCCAGAAGCGAACATGGCGGGAACTGCAAACCGGCCGGAACCGGGAGTCGACCAGTAACGGCAGACAAAAACCGCTCGTATCTTGAACGCACGACCTAGGCGGGTCAATACAACGAGGCAGCCAATCGCAAGCGATGTAGTAAGATTCTAACAACCCTACAGAAAATTCAAACAAACGTTTGTATTGGAGCATCGGGAGGCTGCGGATATAATGCGCCAGCATCGCTCACGGAACGAGCTCGATCACCAAATAAAATTAGAGTGCCTTGAGAAGGAGATAGCCTGTGGAACGCGAGTTTATGGAATTCGACGTCGTCATCGTCGGCGCCGGCCCTGCTGGTTTGTCCGCCGCCTGCCGACTGAAGCAGAAAGCAGCCGAAGCCGGTAAAGAAATCAGCGTCTGCGTGGTCGAAAAAGGCTCCGAAGTCGGCGCGCACATTCTGTCCGGTGCCGTATTTGAGCCCCGCGCCCTGAACGAGCTGTTCCCTGACTGGAAAGAGCTTGGTGCGCCGCTCAACACGCCCGTCAAGCGTGATGACATCTACGTACTGACCGGTGCAGATAAATCCACTCGCGTGCCTGATCTGTTCGTTCCCAAGACCATGCACAACCATGGCAACTACATTATTTCTCTCGGCAACCTGTGCCGCTGGCTGGCGCAGCAGGCAGAGAACCTCGGTGTAGAAATCTACCCAGGCTTTGCTGCCCAAGAAGCGCTGATCAACGAGAACGGCTCGGTCTACGGGATTCTAACCGGCGACCTCGGCGTTGACCGCGAAGGCAACCCGAAAGAGGGTTACTACACCCCGGGCATGGAACTGCGTGCCAAGTACACCCTGTTCGCCGAAGGCTGCCGCGGCCACATTGGCAAGCAGCTGATCAAGCAATTCAACCTCGACTCCGAAGCCGATGCTCAGCACTACGGCATTGGCATCAAGGAAATCTGGGACATCGACCCAGCCAAGCACGAGCAAGGCCTGGTGGTGCACACCGCCGGCTGGCCGCTGGATATCGCTGGCACCGAAAACACCGGTGGCTCGTTCCTCTATCACCTGGAAAATAATCAGGTAGTCGTTGGCCTGATCGTTGATCTGTCGTACAGCAACCCACACCTGTCGCCATTCGATGAGTTCCAGCGCTACAAGCACCACCCAGTGGTTGCCCAGTACCTGGAAGGCGGTAAGCGTGTTGCTTACGGCGCTCGCGCGATCGCCAAGGGCGGCCTCAACTCCCTACCGAAGATGGTCTTCAACGGCGGCGCGCTGATCGGTTGCGACCTCGGCACCCTCAACTTCGCCAAGATCAAGGGCAGCCACACTGCAATGAAGTCCGGCATGCTTGCAGCCGACGCAGTAGCGGACGCACTGTTTGCCGGCAGCGAAGGCGGCGATCAGCTGACCGGTTATGTTGACGGCTTCAAGGCCAGCTGGCTGTATGACGAACTGTTCCGCAGCCGTAACTTCGGCCCGGCCATCCATAAGTTCGGCCCGCTGCTCGGCGGTGGTTTCAACTGGGTTGACCAGAACATTTTCGGCGGCAAGATGCCCTTCACCCTGCACGACACCAAGCCGGATTACGCGTGCCTGAAACTGGCGGCTGACTGCGAAAAAATCAGCTACCCGAAACCAGACGGCAAGCTCAGCTTCGACAAGCTCAGCTCGGTATTCCTCTCCAACACTAACCATGAAGAGGAACAGCCCTGCCACTTGAAGCTCACCGACCCGAGCATTCCGTTGAGCAAAAACCTGCCGATGTATGACGAGCCGGCGCAGCGCTACTGCCCTGCTGGCGTTTATGAAATTGTCACGCAGGAAGACGGCGAGAAGAAGTTCCAGATCAACGCGCAGAACTGCGTGCACTGCAAAACCTGTGACATCAAGGACCCCGCCCAGAACATCAATTGGGTGGCCCCTGAAGGTACAGGCGGGCCTAACTACCCCAACATGTAAGGCACTAAAAAAGGCTCCCTCGGGAGCCTTTTTTATGTGGGCTGAAAAGCACACAAACAGTCAGTCTGGTTGCGGACCAATCGGGAAAAATTCGCCACTGCTCCACACACCCAGCCACGCTTTACCCTCAATCTCCCGCACAACCGCCAGCTCGACCAATTGGTAGAACACATTGCGGTGCACCAGCGCCTCCAGATTGGTTCGCACAAGCAGGTACGGCGCAGGCTCCTCAGTCAGCGCGTCCAACTCGACCCGCAACGGGTGCTCGCGACCTGCCACCACCTCATCCTCGACATTAGTGACAAAGCGCAGCACCTGCGCCTCGCCCGCACCTTCAACCTGCAGGCTGACCGCCACAAAAGGCGCGTCATCAACCTGAATGCCGACCATTTCCACCGGCGTTACCAGCACATACTTATCGCCGTCGCGACGAATAATGGTGGAGAACAGCTTCACCATCGGCTTACGGCCAATCGGTGTGCCCATGTAATACCAGGTGCCATCACGGGCGATACGCATGTCGATATCGCCGCAGAAATCCGGGTTCCACAGATGCACTGGCGGTGGCGCTTTGCCCTCACCTTTAGGTATTTGCGCCAGCAAATTGCCGGCTTTGTCTGCGTCAGTCATCGGTCCTCCTCAATAGCCCAAACCCAACAAGCGCCGCGCATAGTCCTGCAGCGCCGGCCCGATCAAGTCTTCTGGTTTGGCATCATAAAGCGTCAAGAACCCTCCGCGACTACGAATGCGCGCCGTGTCAACCAAATAGCGGGTATTGGTTTCGATCAGCATCAGCTGAATCACCCCGCGATCGGTGCCCAGACGATCCAGCGCTTCCTGATCCTCCCACTCCTCCACGGTGCCGATGCGGTCATCAGCATAAGCAAAGCGGCTGTACAGCAGATAATGGGCCCCAGCCTCGCGTGCCTCGGCCATCGCCTCTTCAAGCCCACGCGGCGACTTGGCGCGACGCACCATCGGGAAATATTCAACGAAGCCTTTATAGGCCTCCTCAGCCACCACATTAGGCCGCGGATAAGCACCGCCCGGCGGCACAAAGTGGCCCTGAGCAATGTAGATGAACGAGTCTGCTTGCAAGCGCCAGGGGCTGGCACGGCGAGTCTGACTGTGGTCGAGCACACCGACATCGCGCAGCTGATAAATCGCGCCATCGGCCAGATCACTGACCTTCATGCAACCGCCCAGCAGCAACACACCCACAATTAAGAACAGGCTACGCATCACACTTCTCCTGCAGCCGGCGACAGAAAACCGGCAGATAGGGCCTAGATGCAGGTTTCACGCCAGCCCTGCCGCTTAAAGACCGCGCTGCCACTCCTGACGCAGACGGGCCTGCTGCGGCTTTTCTATGGCTTCTCGCACTTGCGCCAGCAAGCGCTGCTTATCTGCACCGAGCGTGCCCTTGAGCACCAGATAGTTAGAGGCATGGTCACTGCGAAAGACCGTATCGCGCAGCTCAAGCCCCTGCAGCAAACGCTCCACCTCGACAAACAGCTGCTGCTGATTCAGCGCTTGGAAGTCAGCAAAGTTTGCTCGGAAGCGCGCCTCACCCTGAGGGAAGCTCATCACCAGGGTCGAAAGAAACTCTGGCTGAGTCTCGTTCATCAAGCGCGCCGAATTATCAGCATGCTGATCACTCAACACCGTGCCGCCCAAACCATTAAGGATCATCACCGAGCGGGTGATACCCGCCTGGCCGAGCTTATCCAATGCACTTAGGCTGGACGCATAGGTCTCGCCTTTGTTCACCCGCGCCAGCACTTCGTCATCCCCCGACTCACAGCCGACATACGCCATACCCAGCCCGGCATCAGCCAGTTCCTTGAGCTCATCCACCGATTTCTTGCGCAAGTTGCGCGGCAGGCAGTAGCTCGACACCCGCGAAACCTCGGGCATGTGCTCACGAATAGCCGTCAGGATGGTCAGCAAGCGCCGCGTAGGCATGACCAGCGCATCACCGTCCGCCAGGAATACCCGCTGGACGATCATCCGCTCGCCGGTCAGGCGAATTTCTTCAAGCACCTGCGCCTCGTCACGGGCGCGAAATTTCTTCTGTTCCTGGGTGTACATTTTCGGAGTAGTTACCCCACTTTTATCCAAAAGTGCGAGTGAGTGAGTGAGTGTCATTGATTCATAAGGGTTTTTTATTGGGTATTTTCTAGGAAAGACATCTTAGCTCATTCCAAGAGTTAAAGTGAGTAATTGCACTGACCGGCCAGGTGGTATGCATCTTGACCGACTGCAAACGACCCATTGCAGCCGCTCGCGAATGACTCAAACCGGCCAAAAGCAGCCATTCAACACTTCAGCTGCATGATGTAGCGGTAGCCGAGAAGAAAAGGAAATTGCTGATTGTCACGCGCAAGTAGCTCTCCTCGCGCGTGACATCACAGCGTTTCAGTTCTTAGTCGTGAGCATGACCGTGGCTTTCGACTTCGGACTGGGTTTCCGGCTCGCTGCCACCACAGGCTGACAGTAGGCCAAGCAGACAAACCAACAGCAGGGAGCGAGTCAGGGTAGTTGTGGTTTTCATTGTGTATTCCTTTCAATTTCGATCAGGTATGTAGAAGCCCCTGCGCCTGATGACGCTGGGGCGCTTTGCCTTAGATAACTCGTTTGACGCTCAGGTACTCGCCCTTGGTCTTCAGCGTGATGGTCACGTCGCTGTTGCTGCGGTTGCGCCAGAACCAGCCGTGGGTGCCGTCAAAGATGGCGGTGAATTCACCCTTATCGCCCTTGATCTGCTTACCCTTGCTGTAGCTGTGGTAGTAGCCCTTGGGGCCGTTGTAGGGTTCGCCGTGGGTGTCGTGGTTGACCGGAATACCATTGGTTGTCCACTCGTAGCTGACCGTGGCCTTGTCCAGCATCTCCAGTTTGATTTCACTGGCCTCGCCCGGCTTCAGCGTGACGGTCACTTCATCCGACTTCAGGGCTGGCTCAGGCTCAGCTACGGGCTCGGCCACAGGTGCTGCTGCAACAGGCTCTTGAACTACCGGCTGAACAGGCGCGGGAGCTTGAGCGACTGGAGCCGCGACTGGCTGAACCGCTGCATCCGCTGCCGCTTCTTCGGCCAGGGTTATCTTCATTTCGCCCATCTGGGTCAGGCCGAGTACGCGACCAACGCCCGTTGGGTCGATGGCGTACTCCGAAGGCATCACCACGGTGACCAGCAAGGCGGCGGCAACGCCCACGGCAATTACGGTGGAGCGCAGCAGTTGGCGGCTGGTAGGCAATTCGCTTTGGGTCGGGAGCTTGGTATTGAACATGCTGAAAATTCCTTACTGAGAGACGATCAGGCCGGTGAGCTGGTAACCCATCAAGAGGAAACCGGCGCTCATCATGGCGACGTTGACGGTGTAGGCATGGCGCCAGAAGCTGGCGGTGCGTCGCCAGTAGCCCATGACAATCAGGATGGCGCTCAGGGCCAGGAGCTGGCCGATTTCGACGCCGACATTGAAGGCGATCAGGTTGGTGATCAGGCCGTCAGCCGAGATCTCGTATTCCTGAATCTTGGTCGCCAGACCGAAGCCATGCAGCAAGCCAAATATCAGCGTGGCCGCTTTGGTGTTCGGCTGGTGGCCGAACCAGCGCTGGAATGCGCCTAGTTTATCCAGTGACTTGTACACCACCGAGAAACCGATGATGGCGTCGATCACATAGGAGCTGATGTTGATTTCCGCCAGTACGCCCAACAGCAGCGTCACGGTGTGACCCACGGCGAACAGCGTGACGTAGAGCCCCACGTCCTTCAGGCGGTAGAGAAAGAAGATCACCCCGAAGAGGAACAGTAGGTGGTCGTAGCCGGTGATCATGTGCTTAGCGCCCATGTAGATAAACGGCAGCACCATCACCCCGGAGCTTTCCTGGATAAAGCCCTTGTCGCCCTCGGCGACAGCGTGGGCCAGTGCGTCAGGCATGCCGAGAAACAGCAATGCCGTGAACAGCAGCAACAGTAGTAACGAGCGATTCGGGCGCACGACAGATGCGTCCATTGCGCCCATAGATAGCGAATGCATGGTTGAGTCCTAAATTAAAGGGGTCTTGGGCCGCACAGCGGCCTGTGTCAGATCACGAATGTGGCGCGCGGTGGCCGCTCGATCAGGAAGATCGGGCTTGGAGGAATGGAGTAATGAGGGGCTGGTATCGGCTGCGCACGTTCTGGCAGCGTGCTGATGCTCAGCAGCGCGGTCAGGTGCGGTGTTTCATGCAGATGGTCGGCGGTCAGCGGCGAGTGGCAGTGATCCCCATACGCAGCACAGGCCAGCTTCTCGTCACCATGCGAATGTGAATGCGAATGAGCACCGTCATTGCCACCCAAGGCAGGCTGGCTCGACCCCATAAACAGCGCAGAGGTATGCCCGGCCCAGGCCATCAAGATGGCGAGAGCAAGGGCAAAAATCACCTTGGTGCTGATGGGATTGCTGAGCATGTTGTGGTTCTTTCGATGCCTAAGCGGGTGGCTTTTCTGTGGAGGTAGCCGGTTTGACCATATCCCCCCCGGGGGGATAGCATGCGAGCGTAATTCATCGACGCACGAGACTCAAGGCATGAGCGATCACGAACACGGCCACCAGCACCAAAGTCATGGCGACATCATCAAAAGGTTGAAGCGTGCGGAGGGCCACCTGCGCAGCATCGTCACCATGATCGAAGAAAGCCGGGCCTGCGTCGACATCGCTCAGCAGCTGCATGCCGTGGAAAAAGCCGTCTGCCAGGCCAAGCGTGTGCTTATCCAAGACCATATCGACCACTGCCTGGAACATACGGTCGAAGCACTGGCGATAGGCGAGCGCGCATCACTCGAAGACTTCAAGCAAATCACCAAGTACCTCTAAGTAAAAGGCATCCACAATAGCGTTCAAGGAGATGCAAGATGGCTTGGGTTATCAGCAAATATTTCCTGACAGCAATCGTGGTCGTTGTGGTCTCGGAGATCGCGAAGCGTAGTGACAAATTTGGGGGCCTTATTGCGGCGCTGCCCCTGATCACCGTACTGACGCTTATCTGGCTAAACGTTGAAAACCAGCCAGCAGAAAAGATCGCTAACCATGCGTGGTACACCTTCTGGTACGTGTTGCCCACCTTGCCGACGCTACTCGCGTTTCCCATGCTTCTGACCCGCTTCGGCTTCTGGCCAGCTCTGCTGATCTACATCGTCGCTACCGCAGCTTGTTTCGGTTTGTTTGCCTTATGCGTCCGCCGTTTTGGCATCGAACTGCTATAAGGCAAAGTAAGTACATCGCCCATTGTCTGCGTAAACGTTAAAGGGCATGTGACTCGGTCGATTCTCGGGCGCTCGCGGGTGATCCATTTTATGCAGCACCTCCTGCCTACCGGGATAAACTCCGGGTGGGCCGGCCAGCGCCGTGCCAGCCAGCAAAGCCATCGATCAGGTAGCGCGCATCCAGGCCCATGGCCTCCAGAGTAGCGGCGATGCCCTGGCTGATTTCATGCCCTTTGGCGCAATAGACAATCACTGGCCTGTCCCGTGTAACCTGATCTTTCCAAGTGAAGACATCCTCAGGATCACGCCAGTGTGCGCCGGCGATTTCTTGGGCATCGGCAAGCCGGACGCTCGTACGGCGCACATCCAGCAAAGTGAACGTCCGATCTGCTGCCTGCCATTCCGCCAGTTCGCATATCGAGATTCTGCTCATCTTCTACCTCTCAATTTTGCAGCAGGTGTACCACCAGCCCGGCCAACGCACAGGCCATCAGCACTTGGATGACGCCGCGTTTGAAGCGAAACAAGGCCACCGCCGCCGCCACAGCAATGAGTGCCGAAGGCCAGTCGAAAGTCCCCGCGAAGCCTTGCGGCCAGAGCACGTGATAGCCGAAGAACAACGCCAAGTTGAGAATCACCCCGACTACGGCGGCGGTGATGGCCGTCAGCGGTGCGGTGAACTTCAGTTCGTTGTGGGTCGATTCCACCAGCGGGCCGCCGGCGAGAATGATCAGGAATGACGGCAGGAAGGTGAACCAGGTGACCAGGCTGGCGGCCACGGCACCGGCTAGGAAGGCCTGATCTGCCCCGAACACCTGTTGCACGTAGCCGCCGACGAAACCTACAAAAGCCACCACCATGATCAGTGGCCCTGGCGTAGTTTCACCCAGAGCCAGACCGTCGATCATCTGTGTCGGAGTCAGCCAGCCGTAGTGGCCGACTGCGCCCTGGTAGACATAGGGGAGCACCGCATAGGCACCGCCGAAGGTCAGCAGTGCTGCTTTGGTGAAGAACCAGCCCATCTGCGTCAGCGTACCTTCCCAGCCGAACAGCGCGGTCAACAGCCCCATGGGCAATGCCCACAGCGCCGCGCCTATTGCCGCCAGCAAAACCAGGCGTGGCCAGCGGAAGCGTGCATGTTCCGGTGTTGGGGTGTCGTCATCAATCAGCGCCGGGCCATAAGACTGCTTGGCAGCGCCATGACCACCGCCAACGCTGAACTTCTCTGGGGCGAAACGCCCACCGAAATAACCGATCACGGCGGCCCCCAGCACGATTAGTGGGAACGGCAGGTTGAGGGCGAATATCGCCACGAATGAAGCAGCAGCTATTGCCCACAGCCAGTTGTTCTTCAATGCACGGGAGCCGATGCGGTGAGCGGCCTGTACCACAATAGCGGTCACGGCGGGCTTGATCCCATAGAACAGTCCGGCCACCACCGGCACATCGCCGAAGGCGATATAGACCCACGACAGCGCGATCAGGATAAACAGTGAGGGCAACACGAATAGCACCCCTGCAATCACACCGCCCCAGGTGCGGTGCATCAGCCAGCCGATATAGGTGGCCAACTGCTGGGCCTCCGGGCCGGGCAGCAGCATGCAGTAGTTCAGGGCATGCAGAAAACGCCGCTCGGAGATCCAGCGCCGACGCTCCACCAGCTCCTGGTGCATGATCGAGATCTGTCCGGCTGGGCCACCGAAGCTGATGAAACCGAGCTTGAGCCAGAACAGAAAAGCCTGGAGCAAACTGACAGGCTCGGCACGTGGCAGATCCTGCTCTACAGGCGGCAGTGTGGTCTCATTCATCAGAGGTCTCTTCTTTCACGAATGCCGCCAGCAACCCATCGAAGATGGCGCAAGCAGCCGTTAGCAGGTGGTCGTCATTGAGGATGGTTTCGCGCAGCCCGGCCAATACACGCTCGATGCCGACCGCCTCGGCGGGTTGAACGCCACCGACATCCAGGTAATGCACCAGAGCCGCGATGCGGCTTAGGCCTGGCTCGGCCAGCGTAAAGCTGGATTGCAGGGTTTCGAATGTGACGCGACTGCCTACATGGCTAAAGGTCGCGCCGTCGAAATCGAAACCCAGCGCCTCAGCAGGGCAATCACTTGGCGTGTCCAGCCAGAGAATGCGAGCACTCGGATCGATGCAG
The DNA here is from genome assembly GCA_018816095.1 of Gammaproteobacteria bacterium. Lineage (GTDB taxonomy): Bacteria > Pseudomonadota > Gammaproteobacteria > Pseudomonadales > Pseudomonadaceae > Aquipseudomonas > Aquipseudomonas spirodelae. The sequence goes on along the minus strand of JAHIWP010000033.1, from coordinate 1,066 downwards.
CGCCGGATCAGCCAGGCGCTGGCCAATCGGTCAACCCAGGGCCGCTTGCGCGTAGCCCAGAGGCGGCCTTGGTAGTCGCGACGATCAAGCTGTTCGATAGGCTGATCGTGACTGCTAGGTTCATCCTGCGACAGTGCCCGGCTGATGGCCGTTTCGAGTGTTTTGAGGGCCGTATCGGTCTGTTGCCGCGCTGCCGCAGGGAAGAAATCGATGGCCGCCACCTGCGCAAACGCCTTGCGCAGCTTGCGTACCTGCTTGGTGCTGGCGAGGGCGCTATCCGAAGTCAGCTGAGCCTGGCACGCCTCGATATCGACGCGCAGCTTGGCGTAGTCCTCGCTACGGTCGAATAGCTCGATAAAACGCTCGCCTTGCGGATCATTGATGGGCAGCAGAAAGGCTGTGCCATTGCTACCCAGGATGTCGCGCTCAACAGCCTCCAATGCTTCTCGGCAGGCGGGAGTGTCGGGCAGCAAATAGACCCCATCGCGCAGTACCGCAGCGCCACTGCTCTTGAGGGCACGCCAGGCACGCATACGCTCTGTGGCGTTAGCGGTCGGCAAGGCGATGATCAGGGATAACCAACTATTCATGTAGAGTAAAATACCAATTAGGTAATAATCATTACTCTATTTTAGCGCTGGGTGATTGTAAAGCACTAATTAGTTGGCCGATGATTGCCCGTTACGACTGGCCGCTTTTGGCCGTTCTCTGCCGGTCGTCACTATGGATCACGACCACTCAATACGAATGCAAATGAGTGGTCAACTCCATAAATCACGCAATAAGCATTGAGCGTAACGCTACCTGCCGGCCAAAAGCCTTCGGCGGGAGCGCAACGGCTTTCTTCACCGCATCCTCATTGCCAACCAAGATGACCTGTACCTGCGCCCTAGTAACAGCTGTGTAGATGAATGTGCGATCCAGCTGCGGATTCCACGCTGACTCGGACACCCATTCCACGCACATCCGGACAGTGATTCCACGCTGATCCGGACACTCATTCCACGAGCATCCGGACACCGATTCCACGGCCATCCGGACACTTTCCAGGCAGGCAGCTACGCAG